>USBK01000061.1:0-2495 GCA_900552895.1 uncultured Collinsella sp. | reverse complement strand
TAGCCCTCCTGGTCGAAGTGCATGATCTCGATCTTCTCGGTCTCCTTCATTCCCGCTCCTTTCACGAGCAGTTTGAATTGTCGCACGGAATGAACGGGCTTGCCGCCCCGTCTCGCCGCTTAACCTTGTGGACATCTTGGCCCTAAGCTCAACAATTCAAAGGTTCTTAATACCAGTGAACGATTACAGGTTAGCCGTTTTTAATACCGATTTTTTGATTTCATCCTCCCCTCTCGGTAGACGGTCAGTTTTTGCCGCTCATCGGTCATGCGACACATGTCCGTAAAAAAATGAGCACCCCGCCGTGCACGAGGATGCTCTAGACGCTAATAGTTGTAGGTATATCCGCCGGCATCGCCGCGGTTAAAAGACTTGGCATGCTCGATCGCCTGCCCACTCGAGTCATAGGTCAGGCATTCCAGTACGAGCGCCAGATCGCCCGGCTCAAGATTGAGCAAACTCGCATCGCGTGCGCCCAGCGCTTCAATATCGAGTTTCTCAATCGACTTGTCCGGCTTGCGCCCCAACATGTCGTAGGTCTCGAACAGGCTGAAGACCGAAATGTCCACGTCTTCGATGCCCGGAAACAGCAGACACGGAATCAGCGTCATCTCGATCGACACGGGCTCCCCATCAATGCAGTTGAGACGGCGCACCGAGTAAAGCAGATCGTCCTCGGCGATGCCAAACAGGTCGGCGTAATACGGGCCGGCGTAGCGTTTGGAGCGCGCCAGAATGCGCACCGACGGCGTCGCGCCCGACGCCAGAACCGACTGACGGAAGCCGCCCTTGCGTTCGTGCTCGTCAAACCACTTGTGTCCCACAAAGGCGCCCTTGCCCTGCACGCGACGAATCTGGCCACTTTTGACCAGCTCGTCCATGGCACTTCGGATTGTCAGGCGCGTCGTGCCAAACTCCTCGGCCAGCTCGTTTTCGGACGGAATCATCGAGCCCGTCGGGTAGTCGCCGCGCTCGATTCGCTCCGCAATGCAGCGGCGAATATGTTTGTAAACCGGCAAGTCTTCTACTGCATCAGCCATTCGACACCCACTTTCGTCGCAACGCCGTCTGCCTCGCCGTTATCGGCAAAACGATATTTGGTCGGCAGAATCACGGACTTGCAATACTCGACAAAGCCATCGTTCTCGTCACGCTCGTGCGAAGCCTTGTAAAACACCGGCGTGCCCTCCTGAGCACCCAGCAACTTGGCCTCGTCGGCGTTCAGACGGCTGATGGAAATATGCTCCTTGCCGTGCGTCACATGGACATTCCCTTCTTTGAGCAAAACGTCGTAGAGGCTTTCCTGCTCAAAATCGTGATCGGGAAGCGAGGGGCACAAAGACAGATTGACGTGGGCCGTCTCAATCGACGCCGGGGAACCATTAACCACGCGCACACGTCGAATGCAGAAGAGCGGCATGCCCAGGTCGATCTGGGCCTTTTGGGCCAGATCGATATCGGCGTACACGACCTTGGACCAAACCAGGCGTGCGGTCGACTTTGAGCCAACCCTCTCCACCGCCTGCGTATAGTTCCATGTTTCCTGAAAGATGTTCAGCGGTTTGGGAGGACACACATAGGTGCCCGAACCGCGGCGGCTTTCCAAAGTTCCGCACGAAATAAGGCGCGCGATCGCAGCACGCAACGCCGTGCGCGACACGCCCAGCTCTTCACAGAGCACACGCTCGGCGGGCAGCCGGTCGCCACCCTGCAGGTCATAATGATTGATATACCAAAGAATGCCCTCAAAGGCGCGATCTTTGGGCGGAATCGCATATAGTTCACTCGGCATGGGCACGGCTCCTCAACCGCTTGATGCTGCGGGCATCATTGCTCCGGACGCCCCATGGCGTCGAAGGCTTCTTTGATCTGCTCCGCAACGTTCCGATACGACCGATATAGGCCGGAGTCTCGCTTGACTTCGCCCGCGGTCACCGGAATCTCAAGCTTCGAAATCTCATCCTCGCCGGTTTGCACGGCAACGATGACACCCATACCAAGGCATATATTACGCTTGGCAGCGTTGTTTTTGGTAGCCTGAGCTGGATTAATCAAAATCTGCTGAGCTAGTTCGCGATTGCTAAGTTCCGACACATCCTCGGGATTTCCGGTCTCGACAACCTCGCACTGCAGCACGTCCGCATAGTCAAAAATCTTCGGCTCGCCGCCGCGCTGATGCACGGCCCACTTGCGGCGCGTGGCATCCTGGTAGATAGCCGGCAAAAATGTAAACCGCGGTGGGTCCAAAATCGTATCCGTGATGGTAAACACATCGGGATCAAAGGCATCCTGCGGGTTTTTCTTCTTGAACAGCCCCATATCAGCCTCCCGTTCTAGTATTAAACAACTCAAGCCGAATATAGCACCAATTTCAAGCCGCCGTTTTACCGCATCGGTGCGCGGCGTCTATGGCTCGCCCAGCGGAAGGGTTCACAGACGAGGGCCGGGGTGGCTTGGTTAGGTTTTGGAAGTGGGCCTCGCGAACTTCCAAAACC
>USBK01000060.1:0-2849 GCA_900552895.1 uncultured Collinsella sp. | reverse complement strand
CCGCCCGTGTCGTCCTCCACGACGATCTCCTTGTAGAATTCGCCCGCGGTGTCGTTGGCCACGATGTGTCCCTGAATCGATATTTCCTGCGTGATGCGGGTCGTGCGGTCGTGGTAGAGCGATTTGAGGACGCTGATGCTCTGGACACCGATCGGCGGAACGTCACCCTCCTGCGCATCCTTTTCGTACGACAGCCGGTCGTCGTCGCGGCATCCTGCGATGCCGGCGGCAAGGAGTGCCAGTGCGCAGAGGCTAATGCGTGCAGTCGTTCTCATCGCGCATTTGGAGGATGAATTGTTTGCCGTAACTGCCGGCCGTGCCGTATTCGAGCACACCCGTCAGCGAGCACTCTCCCGCCGGAATCTCCCGATCGGCGAAACGGGCGTAAGCACTCGTATAGACGGCGATCGTCCGCCCCGCGGCGTCTTCGAAAAGCCGGTAGCCCTCCCACGTTTGCGGGACGGCCTGTTCCGCGTCGGGGCGGAACCGCAGGGCGTCGATGCGAACCAGACGGCCGCACGACGCCGTGCCGAGTCGTGCGATTTCGCACGGTGTAGCGAGGGGTTCCTGCCGTTCGCCCGTAGGATGCAGCAGCCGTTCGAGCAGTACGCGCGAGGAGATGTAGCCGGTCGGGTAGGGGCAGTACGCATCGGGCGGCAGTCCGATCTGCAATACGCCGTTCCGCTCGCCGAGCGCACAGCCCCGCAGTGAAACGGTCAGGCGGCAGCCCGGCGGACAGATCGTGTAGAGATTGTATTCGGCGATACGCAGTTCGGCTCCGCCCGTGCCGTCGTCGAGCACAAACTGCAGCAGCTTCTTGGACTTCTTCACCGCCTCGCACGCCTTGATCTTGACGGCGCGGAAGTCAGACTTGGAGAAGGTGTCAAAGTCGACCTGGTCAGCGAACAGCGGCTCGATCTCGACCTTGGAGAAGTCGATGACCTCCTCCTTCTTCACTTCGGCGGGAGCGGCTTCCGCCTTGTCGGCCTTCTTGGGCATGTCCAGCGGCTTCATCGTCGGGAAGAGGATGACGTCGCGGATGGAGTCGGTACCGCAGAGCATCATCGCGCAGCGGTCGATGCCGAAGCCCAGGCCGCCCGTCGGGGGCAGACCGTATTCGAGGGCCATGACGTAATCCTCGTCCATCATCTCGGCCTCGTCGTCGCCGTTGGCGCGCTTTTCGGCCTGCGCCTTGAAGCGCTCGTACTGGTCGATGGGGTCGTTCAGCTCGGAGAAGGCGTTGCCCATCTCGCAGCCGCAGACGAACATCTCGTAGCGCTCGGTGAGGTACGGGTCAGACGGGCTGCGCTTTGCAAGCGGGCTCACTTCGACGGGGTACATGGTGATGAACGTCGGCTGGACGAGGGTCTCCTCGACCTTCTGGTCGAAGGTCTCGTACAGGGCGTTGCCCCAGGTCTTGTCCACGCCGTCCATGTCGACGCCGACGCTCTTGGCGAGCGCGACGGCGGCCTCGGCGTCGCCCTCGATCGCCATAAAGTCCGCGCCGGTCACTTCCTTGACGGCGTCAGCCATCGTGACGCGCTTCCACGACGGGGTCAGGTCAATGTCCTTGCCGAGCCACTGGATCTGATAAGTGCCGAGGATCTCCTTCGCGGCGCCGGAGAGGATGGCCTCGAGGATGTCCATCATGCCATCGAGGTTCGTGTAGGCCTGATAGAGCTCGCAGGTGGTGAACTCGGGGTTGTGCTTGGTGTCCATACCCTCGTTGCGGAAGATGCGGCCGACCTCGTACACGCGCTCCATACCGCCGACGATCAGGCGCTTTAAGTGCAGCTCGGTCGCGATGCGCATATACATATCGATATCCAGGGTATTGTGGTGCGTGATGAAGGGGCGCGCGTTCGCGCCGCCCGCGATGGGGCTCAAAACCGGCGTCTCGACCTCCATAAAGCCGATGGAGTCGAGGTAGCGGCGCAGATACGCGACAAACTTCGAACGAATTTCGAAGTTGCGCTTGGACTCGGGGTTGATGATCAGGTCCACATAGCGCTGACGGTAGCGCGCTTCCTTATCGGTCAGGCCGTGGTACTTCTCCGGCAGGGGACGCAGAGACTTACTGAGCAGCGTGATCTTCTTGGCGCGCACGCTCATCTCGCCGCGCTGGGTGCGGAACACCTCGCCCTCGACGCCGACGATATCGCCGATGTCGTACTTCTTGAAGCGGTTGTACTCCTCCTCATCCATCTCGTCCTTGCGGGCGTAGAGCTGGATGCGGCCGGACTTGTCCTGCAGATCGCAAAAGCTGACCTTGCCCATGCCGCGTTTGCTCATCAGGCGGCCCGCGACGCGGACCTCGCTGCCCTCAAGCGCGTCAAAGTTGTCCTTGATGTCCTGAGCGTGGTGCGTCACGTCGAAGCGCGTCTCCTTGAAGGGATCGCGGCCCTCGGCGCGCAGCGCTGCGAGCTTTTCGCGGCGGACCTTCAGGATCTCGCTGAGGTCCTGCTCGGGAGCGTTGGTCTGGATATTTTCTTCAGCCATGATATTTCTTTACTCCTACTCTATATAATACAGCTTAACGTTCGATCTTGACGATGCGGTAGACGATGGTGCCGACAGGGGCCTCCACCATGACCTCGTCGCCCTCTTTTGCGCCCATGAGCGCCTTGCCGAAGGGGGAATCCTCGGAGATGGCGCGGTGCATGGGGTCGGCCTCCTGCGAGCCGACGACCTTATACTCGGGCAGCTCGCGGCCGGACTTCACATCCTGCACGGTCACACGGCAGCCGATGCTGATGCCGTTCGTGCCCGCGTCGTTTTCGTCGACGATGACGGTGTGCAGCAGGATCTCCTCGACCTCAGCGATACGGGAGTACAGCTTGCCCTGCTCG
>USBK01000059.1:0-3015 GCA_900552895.1 uncultured Collinsella sp. | reverse complement strand
CGGCATTGACCTTCTGGTCATGCCGCCCTCTTTGAATGACAAGTTGTCGCTCTGGTGACCGCGCAGCGTCGGCTCGTTACGGCGTTTGGTAAAACGCCGTAACTCCTACGGACGCTGGCCCATGCCACCCTCGAGGGTGACGGTCTCGCCGTTCATATACTTAAAGTCGGGACCGCAGAGCTGAACGACAACGCGGCCGATTTCCTTCTCGACGTCGCCGTAGTGACCCGCCGGCGGCATGTGGACGTTGGCCTTGAACGCCTCGGGATAGGCATCCTGGAAGTTCTCGAGCGCGGCGGTCCAAGCAAGCGGGCAAACGATATTGACGTTGATGCCATCCTTGCCCCACTCGTTGGCAGCGACGCGGGTCAGACCGCGGATGCCCTCCTTGGCAGCGGCGTAGCTGCACTGGCCATAGTTGCCAAACAGGCCGGCGCCCGAAGCAAAGTTGACCACGGAGCCCTTGGTCTCCTTCAGGTGCGGGTAGGCCTTCTGCATGTACAGATAGGTGGCATACAGACCGGAATAAATGGCCAGGTTAAACTGATCCATGGTGTGGTCGGCGATAGTCACACCCGAGGCGCTGGCCTGAGCATTGTTGACGACGGCGTCGATGCGGCCGAACTCCTCAATGGCCTTGTCGATGACGTTCTGGACGACAGCTTCGTTGTCCTGACCAGCCGAAACATCGGCCTGAACAGGCAGAACCTTGACGCCGTACTCGGCCTCAAGGGATTCCTTGGCAGCCTCGAGCTTGGCAACGTTGCGGCCGGTAATGACGAGGTTTGCGCCCTCCTTGGCAAAAGCGATATCGATGCCGTAGCCGATGGAACCAGCGGAGCCGTCCTTAAGCGTGGCCTTGCCGCCGCCGGTAACGATCACGGTCTTACCAGTGAAAAGTCCCATACAAAGTCCTTTCAAATCGCGACGGGCCTGCCCGTCGACTGCGCGCATCCAACTTCACGCGCCAAAAGCTGAAATGCAACTTTAGCGGGTTCAAGCGAAAAATAAAGCCCATGGCAGGCGAACGGCGCAACGTCTTTCGGCGAAGGGAATGTCAAGTACAAACTGGATAAAGTGGCCGAGTTTTTGCTATCGACGCGAGCCATCGAACACGTTTTGAAACTTTGCTGCAGCGCGCGGGATGTCGGCGCGAGACTTTATCATAGGGTGACAAACTACGATGAGGAGCACGTGCCTATGACAGACGAGCTGGACCCCCAGACTCAACAGCATATTGATGATTCCGCAGACGTCACTGCAGATGCCGACGCTGTGACCTGCGATGATATTGACCTCGACGGCCCATTCTTGGACGAAAGCGCTACGGCGGAAACCCCTGGCGCCGAAGATGCAGGCGAGCAAAACGACGATGCGCCCGCTCAGGACGACCACCCCGTACAGGATACTGCTCCGCAAGCTGCGGGCCCTATCGAGGTTTCTTCGGAAGAAGAGCTCGACGCCGTCATGGACTCCATGATGGATGCCGTCAAAGCGATGAAAGACGCCGTGGCCGACGCTGACGTTGACGCCGAGGAAGAGGAGGCCGCCGAGGCAGCCTCGACCTTCGTACCCGGCGAGACTCCGGTTGCCGACCAGGGCAGCACCATGCCCTCGTTTCTGCAGCTCGAGCATCCCACGATTGGCACCGATGCGGTCGACCCGCACGCAGCAGGCTTTTCTGTGATCGAAGGCGGTACCGGCAATATCGCCGTGCCGCAGACTGCCGATGCGGACGCTGCCGACACCGCTCGCCCGACTGCCCCGCACTCCCCCGCCGCGAGCCGCGATCTGGGGACCGCTGTCTCGAACACTGCGAACGCCGTGGGCACCTTTATCGCCCAGGGTGCCTCGGCCATGCGCGAGATGAACGCCGCGAAAAAGGCACTTGCCGATGCCCGCGCCCACCTGGCCGAACTTGAGCAGCGCATCGCCGATCAGGCCGAGGAACTCAAGACGCGCCAGGATATCGCAGGCCGCTACGACCAGATCGTCGCCGACCAGCGCCAGGCGATTGCCACGGCCCAAAAGACTGCAGCGGCCGCCGAGATTGATCGTGATGCCCACGCCTCCAAAGCGACAGAGCTCAAGGGTCAGCTCGAACAAATGAAGACAGAGGATGACGCGACTGAGCTCCGTCTGAAGGCCGCGCTCGACGCCGTGGAGGCCCGCGAGGCGAGCTCACGCGAGACCGGCAACCGCCTCGTTCGACGTCTTGAGGATTCCAAGCGCATCCGCGACAAGGTGAAGGCAGAGCGAGACGCCGGCATTGCCGCCGCACAACAAACCGTCGACGCCACGCGCGCCCAGCTCGAGACGCTGCGTCATGAGTATGCCGAGCTGCAACGCAATCCCTCGGCAAATCCCGCCAACTATACGGTGCGCACCAGCGAGCTCTCGATGCAGATTTCCGACACGGCAGATGCCCTGCGTAAAGCCGAAGAAGATGTCCCGCGCATCACCGCCGACCTTGAGCACTCGCTTGCCGCAGCCGAGCAGGCCGTCGAGCAGGCTCAAGCCCCTATCGCCGACGCAAAACGCGCGCACCAAGCCGTGACGACCGAAGCCGATGCCGCGCGCGACGAGCTGCAGACGGCGAAGACCGCCGCCGCGACTCGTCAGCGCGAACTGCGCGAGAAGATCGCCGCGGAGGACAAGGCACGCCGCGAGCAGGAGCAGACCATCGCCAACGCCCAAGCAGATGCCGCACATGCACAGTCGATCATCGAACAGGCGACCGAGGTGCACGACCACCCAGAAATCACTGAGTCGCTTGCAGGATCCTTGGCCCGAGACAAAGCCGAACACGCCGAGACCGAGCAAGAAGTCGACCAGCTCGAGGCCGCCGAAGACGACGTACGAGAGCGCACCCGCGACTCACGCATCAAATTCACCGGCGCCATCGTCTGCATCGTCGCCGCAATCCTGGCGATCATCCTAGTCTGGCTGTTCGCAAGCAAGTAGTCATTGGGGACGTTCTTAAACGACTAGTCAAACAAGAACGTCCCCAACGAC
>USBK01000058.1:0-4263 GCA_900552895.1 uncultured Collinsella sp. | reverse complement strand
ATCAACCGCTTCTACGACATCGCCGACGGCAAGATCCGCTACGACGGCATCAACGTCAACAAGATCCGCAAGGCCGACCTGCGCCGAAGCCTGGGCGTCGTGCTGCAGGACGTGAACCTGTTCACCGGCACCGTGATGGATAACATCCGCTACGGCAACCTGGACGCCACCGACGAGGAGTGCATCGCGGCGGCCAAGCTCGCGGGCGCCGACGACTTTATCACCCGCCTACCCGACGGCTACGACACTATGCTCACCGGCAACGGCGCGCAGCTGTCGCAGGGCCAGCGCCAGCTGATTTCGATCGCACGCGCCGCCGTCGCCGATCCGCCGGCAATGATTCTGGACGAGGCAACGTCGAGCATCGACACCCGCACCGAGGCCATCGTTCAGGCGGGCATGGATAAGCTCATGGAGGGCCGCACGACGTTTGTCATCGCGCACCGCCTGTCCACCGTACGTAACTCCGATGCGATCATCTGTCTGGACCACGGCCGCATCATCGAGCGCGGCAACCACGACGAGCTAATCGCCAAGCGCGGATATTACTACCAACTGTACACGGGAGCGTTTGAGCTGGAGTAGGAACGGTTACTGACGGAGGGTGCCCCGGGGCGTCGGGGTAATTCCTCCGTGCTCAAACATTCTCGCTTCGCTGCGAAACTGCGCGCGGAGGAAATACCCCGCCGCCCCGGGGCACCCTCCTGCGCGCAATCAGCCCGTCATTTAGAACGGAATAAAAGTTTGTGAGGCCCTGGCCATTTGGCCAGGGCCTCGTTTTGTTAGTCTTTTTGGGACGGGGCTTTTTAGCTACCCTGTGCCAAATACGGCGTCATGCTTCGACGGCACCAGATTGGGTAGCTAAAAAAGCCCCGTCCCAAAAAGACTACCCGCGCCAAATGAGCTACTTGAGGAGTTGGGCCATGGCGTTGACGAATTTTTGGACTTGGAGGGTGGGCTCGAGCGGGTAGTGCAAATAGACCGGCACCTCGCGGCCGCACAAAAACGGTACGCCCACAAAGGCCGGGTGCACGCCCGACCACGCTCCGCAGGTGAGCACCGCGTCGCCCTTTTCCTCCGCCTCGTTAAAAAGCGCAAAGTCAAAGCTGTCCACGTCGATCACGTCCACGCCGCCGTCGGCCAAAAGATCGATACGCAGGCTGTCCATGGCGTCGTTGCCGTGACGAAGCACGCGCAGGCGCATACCCTCCAGGTCGGCAACCGTGATGCGCGTCTTGCGCGCGAGTCGGCTTGTGCGCGGCACGTCGATATAAAACGGCACGGTAACGATGCGAAGCTTTTGGCAGGCGTCTCCCCAGCGCGGGGTCGAAAAACTCGACTGCACCACGTCGACCTCGCGTCCCAGACTGCGCATAACGGTCTCGTGCTCATCGTAAAGGTCCCCCACCGGCACAATCTCAAAACGCAAACGCGGTTCCATGTCGTGCAGCTGCGGCCATAGCGCGAGTGTATGGCGCCCCGGGCACATCATCGACACGCCTAGACGCACGGCGCCGCCAACGCCCGCCGCGCGTCGGGCACGGCGCAACGCATCCTCGGACTGGCGCATGATCGAACGCGCATCGTCCACTAACAACGCCCCCGCCGGCGTCACCTTGACGCCCGAATGCGAGCGTTCGAACAGCGTGATGCCAAACTCGGCCTCAAAGCCCGACACCTGTTTGACGAGCGCCGGGGTCGACACGCGCAGTTTTGCCGCGGCGCGCGAGAAGCTCCCCAGCTCCGCGGCGGCCGTTATGGCCTCGAGTCGTCGATCGTACACGTCAATCTCCCGTTTCGCGCCTGCGGCCACGTACTGTCACAGGGGGTCGTTTTGGCAGGTCACACACTCAATTAAGCACAAACCGCTTTGCGAGCTATAAACCATTGGTTTACACCATTCTAACAAATATGCAATTCACCTGCGCAAATCCAAAGCATACGATAACCAGCGAAAACCACGTGGGTCGATTAATGGGAACGGCCCGCAGGGAGGCACAAGAAGGGAAGTTCCTATGAGCAACTGGCTTAAGCTCGAGGGCGATGTCTGCGCCGTGACCGGCGCACTCGGCGGTATGGGCGTCGAGATTTGCCGCGAGTTCGCCCGCAACGGCGCCAACGTCGTCCTGCTCGACCTGGACGAGGAGAAGGCCAAGGCCGCGGCCGCCGACCTCGCCGCCGAGTTTGGTATCCACGCCGAGGGCTACAAGATGAACGCCTGCAACGAGGACGAGGTCCAGACCGCCGTCGACGCCACCATCGCCGAGTTCGGCCGCGTCGACGTTCTCGTCAACACCGCCGGCATCCTGCGCTTCGCCGCCATGGAGGACCTGCCGCTCTCCGACTGGAACGAGGTCCTCAACGTCAACCTCACCGGCTACTTCATCACCTCGCAGCGCTTTGGTCGCGAGATGATTAAGGCCGGCCAGGGTCGCCTGGTGCACATCTCGACCGTTGCCAGCCACTCCCCCGAGACGTTCTCGGGCGTGTACAGCTCCACCAAGGCGGGCGTCAACATGATGTCCAAGATGCTGGCTGCCGAGTGGGGCCCCTACGGCGTGCGCTCCAACTGCGTCGAGCCCTGCTTTGTCAAGACCCCCATGTCGGCGAGCTTTTACGCCGACCCCGAGGTCGAGAAGAGCCGCAGCCGCCTCATCGCCACGCGCCGCATCGGCGAGGTTAGCGATATCGCCAACGCCGTCATGTTCCTGGCGTCCAAGCGCTCGGACTTTACCACCGGCGACGCCATCAAAGTCGACGGCGGCTTCTCCAATATGATGGGCGACCTCACCGCCAAGCCCGGCGGCCGCCGAGCCTTTGCCGACAACTACCTCAAGAACAAGGGTGTCGAGCTTTGGTCCGACGAGTCCGGCGTCGCAAAGCCGACCGACCAGTAAACCAGCCTGACGGGGAGGCACCGCGCGGTGACGCCCGCCCCTCCCTGCACATCGATTAGAAAGAGTCCCATGACTTCCACCAACTCCAACAAGGGTCGCGCCGTCGTGCTTTCCGCCGCGTGCGTCACCATGTTCTTCATCAGCTCCATCGCGCTGTATTCCGTCGTGAGCAAGAACCTGCTCGCCGTCTACCCCGAGTGGTCCAGCGCCCTTACCTGGGCTTTCCCGGTCTTTCAGACCATCATGGCCGTGACGGGCATCTTCGCCGGCCGCATCTCCGATAAGATCGGCCCGCGCAACGTCGTGATCGCCGCTGCCGTGTGCTACGGCCTGGGCTGGTTCATGTCCGGCACCGTCACCGAGCCGTGGCAGTTCTACCTGTGGTTCTCGCTCGTCGCCGCCATCGGCAACGGCCTGGGCTACAACCCTGCGCTCACCACCGGCCAAAAGTGGTTCATCGACAAGAAGGGCCTCGCCTCCGGCATCACCCTGGCCGCTTCGACCGCCGGCCCCGCCGTGCTGTCCCCGGTGCTCGCCTCGCTGCTCATCCCGAGCCTCGGCATCTTTGGCGCCCTCAAGGCGCTCGGCGTCATCTTCTTTGTGACGATCGCCGCCTCCGCCCTGTTCCTGAAGGCCCCCGAGGCTGGCTGGCTGCCCGAGGGCTTCGAGGCCCCCAAGGGTGGCGCACATGCCGGCACCTTCGGTGACCTCACCCCGGGCGAGATGGTCAAGACCCCGCGCTTCTGGGTCCTCATCGTCACCTTCGCCTGCGCCGCCACCGCGGGCACCCTGCTCGTGGGCAAGGTTGCCTCCATCGCCGCCGTCCAGCTCTTCGCCGACCCCACGAGTGCCGCAGCCGTCGCCCTCGGCGGCGTGGTCGTCTCCGTCAACACCTGCGCCAACCTGGTCGGTCGCCTTTCCTTTGGCCAGATCATCGACAAGATCGGTGCCTACAAGTCGCTGCTCATCAGCCTTGTCGTGACCATCGTCGCGCTCGTCATCATGTCGATGAGCTTTACACAGAGCATGTTCTTTGTGGCGCTCGCCCTGCTCGGCTTTAGCTTTGGCGCCCTGCTCGTCATCTACCCGCCGCTCACCGGTGGCGCCTTTGGCACCAGCAACATCGGCGTCAACTACGGCATCATGTTTTTGGGCTACGCCGCTTCTACCTGGATCAGCCAGCCCATCACCGCCGTGCTGTATCACGCCGAGGCCGGCAGCGCCGCTTACCAGCAGTCCTTCTACGGCGCCATCGTGATTGCCGCCATCGCCGTCGTGCTCACCGTCTACATGATGGTCTCCGACAGCAAGAAGAAGTCCGCCTAGTTTTACCGATGTGACAAAGGGACTGTCCCTTTGTCACATT
>USBK01000057.1:0-4538 GCA_900552895.1 uncultured Collinsella sp. | reverse complement strand
CGGGCACAGGACGATGGGGCGGAACGCGTAGAGGGTGCCGAGCTGGTAGTCGAGGCATCCAAACGCTCCGACTAAGCCGACGAGGATTGCTTGGACAAGCATAATTCCTCCCAATAAGGAATCTCGAACCGTCGTCACTCCCGTCGCGCGCGTTGTTGATATCAATTCCGGGAGTTCGATTCCACGGCTCGAAGCGTACCTGGTGTGCTGCTAACACCCATGCCAGGCACAAATGATTTGATACCAATTATAGGTATGCAGGTTCTTACTATTTAATACCACTCGCTCAGCGGAGTGTTTTTTACCGTAAACGGCAGACGTATCCCGTCAGGCGCGCTCTTTGTTTCGATGGCGGACAAGCGCCACCAGAAAGCCGTCGCCAAAAGCATCGGATGCCAAGATGGCCACAATCACCAAAACGATCATCGCCGCGCCCAAGAACTCGTTCCAGCTAAAGACCTCGCCAAAGAGGAGCGCCGACCAGCAGGGAGCGAGCACGACCTCACTCATGCAAACCAAGTTGGCCGCAAACGCGTTGGTGCGCGCAATCCCCTTGGCATACAGCACACTCGCAAGGCCGCTGCAAAAAAGGCCATGCACCAGCATAAGCCCCCACTCAAAGGGTTTCACAGAGCCTAGGTCGCCGGCAAAATAGACGATCGGAAGTATCGAGATGCCGCAGGAGATGAGCGAGGACACCATGGGCGACGCATCGGGGCGAGAGTTTAAAAAGAAACACAGCCCAAAGGTGGCGCCCGAAATGACGGCAAGCAGGTTGCCGAGCATGCCCTCGGCGCTCAAATCACCTAAAAAGAAAAGTCCCATACCCGTAAAAGCAACCACCACGGAAGCAATCTTTGCAGGCGAGGGCAACGTGCGGGTTGCGAGCGATTGATACACGATAACGAAAATCATCGAGGTGTACTGCAGGACGATCGCGTTGCCGACCGTCGTGAGCTGGTTGGCAAAGTTAAACGTGGTGCCCGTCACGAAGTTGCAGACGGCCACAAGGACAATAAGACGACTGACGCGGAGGACGGGCCTGCCGACGAGCAGGATAAAGAGCGCCATAAATATTGCCGTAACGGCACCGATCAAAAGAGCTGACTGCGAATTGGCGCGAACGAGGATGCCGATAAAACTCCACAAGAGCGCCGTGCCAAATAGATACATCGCCCCGCTCACGCCATTATCGGGTGGATTGTCAGATCGAATCACGAAGCACCTCCAACTAGCTTTCGGTAATAAAAAACGGCGACCACAACGGGTCGCCGTCTCCCTTGGGGGCAGATAATAGGCCGGGCCCTTACGCCAGCACGCCGAAGAACGCGCCGACGATGCCCACGACCATGGTGGCCACGATCAGCACCATGGGGTTGATCTTCTTGAACAGCAGCCAGTAGTACAGCCAGAAGGCGATCATGCCGAGCATGCCGGGCATGATGCCGTCCAGGATGTCCTGGAGGGTCTGGGCGTCCTCGCCCGAGCCGATGGCCACCGGGATGCTGGCCCAGAACATGTCCTTGCACATGGCGCCCACGACCATGACGCCCACGATGCCCACGCAGGTCATGATCTTCTGCATGAGGCCGGTCCTCTGGGCCTCGTCCAGGAAGCCCACGCCCAGCTCGTAGCCCTTGACGGCGCCCCAGATGCGCAGCGCGAAGCCGGGGACGTTGTAGATGAGCAGGAAGGCGATGGGGCCGAAGGGGTTGCCGGCCTGGCACAGGCTGATGCCCACCGCGGCGGCGACCACGCGCAGCGTCGACAGGAAGATGGAGTCGCCGATGCCGGACAGCGGGCCCATGAGGGCGGCCTTGACGTCGTTGACGCTCTCGGGCTCGATCTCGCCGCGGGCGACCTTCTCCTCCATGGCCATCGCGATGCCGCCGACGAACGGGGCGAACTGGACGGTGATGTTGAAGAACGCGCAGTGGCGGTGCAGGGCCTCGGCGTAGTCGTCGGGGCGGCCGGCGTAGATCTTCTTGAGCATGTTGGCGACCATCAGGCAGAAGGCGATGTTCATCTGCTTGTAGTAGGTCCAGGAGAACTCCATGCCCAGGGCGCCGGTGTTGACGGCGCTCTTGATGAGGTCGGAGCGCGTGATCTTGTTCTCGGGACTAGAAGTCATCGTCCTCATCCCCTTCCGCGGAGAGCTGGGGCTGGGCTCCGCCCAGGCCGAGCAGGTCGAACTTGTCGATGCCGATGATGATGGCGATCAGGGCGACGCCCAGGACGGGCACGTTGGCGTAGGAGCACAGCAGGAAGCCCAGGAAGTAGAAGGGCACGAGCTGCTTGGTGAGCACCAGGCGGCCGAGCATGGCGAAGCCCATGGCAGGCAGGATGTTGGCGGCAACGCCGCAACCGTCGATGATGAAGGGCGGGATGAAGTCGAGCAGGCCCTGGATGGCGTCGGAACCCAAATAGAAGGCGCCGCCGCACAGCAGGAAGTACTCGACGCAGCCCCAGATTCCAATTCCCCAATGAACGGCGTAGATGCCTTTGAGGTTTCCCTTGAGGGCGAACTTGTCTGCCATATCGACAAACACAGGGAACAAGGCATTGGTAATGTTGCCGATCGTCAGTGCAAGGACGGCGATGGGCATGGCGAGCGCGATGGCCGTCTCGGTACCCTGACCGAGCTGAATGGCAAACGCGCAGGCGAGCACGCCGCCGACGGTTTCGTTAGGCGGCACGTAGGCGCCGATGGAGATCGAGCCCATGAACAGCAACTCCAGGCTGGCGCCAACGGCAAGGCCAGTCTGCAGGTCCCCCAGCACCAGGCCCACGAGCGGGCACAGGACGATGGGGCGGAACGCGTAGAGCGTACCGAGCTGGTAGTCGAACTTACCAAATGCGGCGATAAGTCCGATGAGGATTGCTTGGGTAAGCATACATCCCCCTTTCCATATAGGACACTACGAAGAACCCGAAGGCTCTTCGAAATTGAACGCCTAGAGCACGCTGGCGCAGTCAACCTTGGGGTCATCGGCCAGGGGTCGAATCTCGACCTCAACGCCACGATCTAGCATCTCGCGCACATCAGCTTCCTCAGCCGCGGTCAGGAAGATCTGACGAGAGACCTGACGGGCATCGGGACGCTTCTCGTCCTTGGGCTTGGTGTTACCCAGGTTGACCGACTTGATCTGCGGGCAGCCCTCAACAAGCTGCTTTGCCTCAGCGATAGTGGCGACGCAGATGATCATCTTGTATTTGTCAGTCACGCCCGAGTTAATGGCCTCGATGGCATTCGCCATATCTTTGATGACGAGCTTGCAGCCGGCAGGCTTGCCCATCTTGAGCGTCGTCTTCCACACCGGGTCGTTGGCGACCTTATCGCCCACGCAGAAGATGCAGTTGGAGCCAAGGCCCTGGACCCAAGAAACCGCGACCTGGCCATGAAGCAGGCGATGGTCAACGCGAAGTAGCTGAATCATAATGTGACCCCCCAAAGGTCTTGTGCCGTCTTACGGCGTGTCAGTAGGTGCTGCGGATTAGAACTCTTCTTCCTCGTCGTCATCGACCAACAGGTCGTTGACAAACTTCACGCGCGTATCGTCCGCAGCGACGATGGCGCGAATCGTCTCTTCAACCGGCGCCGACTCGTCAGAGAACAGCAGCTGAATGAGCAGAGGAAGGTTCATGTTGGTAACGAGGTACGTGCGGGGACGCGTCTGGACGATCTTGGTGAACTCGTTGTTGACGCTGCCGCCAAAGAGGTCGGTGCACACGACGACATCATCGTCGGCAGCCATGCCTGCCAGCAGTTTTTGGGCCTCCTCGGCCACGTCTATACGGTCATCGACGAACATCGAAAGATCGTGGACGTTGTCGCGAGCGCCCGAGAGCAGCTCGACGCTCTCCTTGATGCCGGTAGCGAAGTGCGCATGGCTGGCGATGATGTACTGTCTCATTCTGTGTTCCTCTCAATAGCCCGGCGCGTTCCCGCACCCGTTTTCTTTAGTAGTCGAACTGGTGATAGTAGCGACGATACTTGAGGTTGTGCTTGGTCACCGTCTCGTAGTAGCGAGCCAGGCGGTCGGTAACGAGCACCGTCAGAATCCACGGGGACACGATGACGCGGAACTCGTCGTCGAGGCCGGGGATCGCGAACTCGGCGGTGTCGATGATGTTGATGTCGGTGTCGCCGGTCACGCCGCGGTTGAGGAAGGCGCGGACGCGCTCGTCGAGCTTGCGGTTCTCGTCCTCACCCATGAACAGGAACACGGGGACGCCGGGCTCCACGAGCTCGAGGGTGCCGTGGAAGAAGTCGGCCGAGGTGATGTAGCGGGTGCGCTTCCACTGCATCTCCTCGAGGATGCACATCGAGAACAGGATGGTCTCGCCCCACAGGGCGCCGGAGCCGATGAACATGGTGTAGGGGGCCAGGGCATACTTCTTGGCGAGCTCCTCGGCGCGCGGCTCGAAGCTCTTGCGGATGTCGACCAGGTGGGTCCAAACATCCTTGGTCTGCTCAATAAACTTGTCGAACTTGGGGAAGCAGCCGCGGCGGTTGAGCAGGCGCAGACCGAAGCAGT
>USBK01000056.1:0-4773 GCA_900552895.1 uncultured Collinsella sp. | reverse complement strand
CATGCAGCAGGGGCTCTCAATGTTTTTATGTCCTGCTCATATCGTCTCTGCCGGCCTTTTAGGAACGTCCCTAAATGCCGGCAGGTTGGGGCACTCCTTGTGACTGGTCATTTAAGTCTGTCCCCAATGAGTGTGTCGGTGCCCTTTGTGCGGAGGTTGCTTTGATGCTTTATAATGGTGCGGTTAGACATCCATCCTGCAATCGAGGAGATTTCCATGGCATCAGACGTTCGCGTCCGCTTTGCACCCTCACCGACGGGCAAGCTGCACATTGGCGGCGCCCGCACCGCTATCTATAACTGGGCTTTCGCCCGTGCAAACGGCGGCACGTTCATCCTGCGCATCGACGACACCGACCCCACCCGCTCTACCGACGAGAACACGCAGATCATCCTGCGCGCCATGCGTTGGCTGGGCCTGGACTGGGACGAGGGTCCCGAGGTGGGCGGCGATTTTGGCCCCTACGCCCAGACCGAGCGCCTGGACCTGTACAAGCAGGCCGCCCAGAAGCTTTGGGACGAGGGCAAGGCCTATCCCTGCTTCTGCACCAAGGAGCAGCTCGACGCCGACCGCAAGGCCGCGCAGGAGCGCAAGGACCCCTTCCAGGGCTATCAGCGCCGTTGCCGCAATCTTGATCCCGAGGAGGCCCGCCGTCGCATCGAGGCCGGCGAGTCCTACGTCCTTCGCATCAAGGTGCCCGAGGACCGCGGCGACGTCGTTATCCACGATGCCGTCCACGGCGAGGTGACCTTCGATGCCAAGGAGCTCGACGACTTTGTCATCTTCCGCTCCGATGGCACGCCCACGTACAACTTCGCGACTGTCGTCGACGACGCCATGATGAAGATCACCCATGTCATCCGCGGCGACGACCACCTGTCCAACACCCCGCGTCAGGTCATGGTCTACGAGGCCCTCGGCGCGCCCGTGCCCACGTTCGCCCACATCTCCATGATCTTGGGTGCCGACGGCAAAAAGCTCTCCAAGCGCCACGGCGCCACCTCGGTGGAGGAGTACCGCGACGCCGGTTACCTGTCCGACGCCTTCGTCAACTATCTGGCGCTGCTCGGCTGGTCGCTCGACGGCGAGACCACGATCATCCCGCGCGATGTCCTGGCCAGCAAGTTCTCGCTCGACCGCATCTCCAAGAACCCGGCGACCTTCGACCCCAAGAAGCTTGATTGGGTTAATGCCGAGTACATCAATGGCATGTCCGATGCTCAGTTTGCCGATGAGATCATGGTCCCCGAGCTGCACGAGGCGGGTCTTATCGAGGGTAATGTCGAGTACGGCGAGGATTGGATCGATGCGCTTGCTGCCATCGTTAAGCCGCGCACCAAGATGCCGGCCGACGCCGTGACCGTCGCCGCTCCCATCTTTGCTACGGCCGAGACGCTTGAGTATGACGAGAAGTCCGTCAACAAGGGCCTGGCCAAGGAAGGCATGGGTGCCATTCTGGATGCCGCCAAGGCCGCGCTCGAGGGCGTGGACGAGTGGACGGCTGTCAACATTGACGCCGCGCTTGAGCCGCTTCCCGAGCAGATGGACCTTAAGAAGCGCGTGGTGTTCCAGGCCGTGCGCGTCGCCGTCTGCGGCAACATGGTGAGTCCTCCGCTGGGCGAGACCATGGCGCTCGTCGGCCGCGACGACTGCCTGGCGCGCATCGACCGCGCCCGCACGATGGCGCTGTAATCGCTGCGCAAATGTATGTATCCGAGCCCCGTTCACTCAGAGCGGGGCTCTTGTTTCTGTAGACGTATGGGATAGGAGGTGCTGGGGCCATGGCCGAGCAACTTTCGCTGTTTGGTTCGCCGGAACCAAAACAGGCCCTCGAAAAGCCCGACCGCTCGGCCGAGCAGGCCAAGCCCGAGTCCGCGCCCGAGCCCGTTGCCGCCTACGCGAGCGTGGTCCTCGACATCCCGACCCGTGCGCTGTCCGAGCCATTCGCCTACGGTATCCCCCGGTCCCTTGCCAACGAGGCGCAGATCGGATCCACGGTCCTGGTCCACTTTGGTAACCGTGCTGCCGCAGGCTATATCGTCGATATTGCGCCCGAACTGGGCGACTTGCAAGGCAACATTACCCTCGACACCGCGCGCATCAAGCCCATCGAGACCATCCTCAGCAAACCGCTCTTTGGCGCCGAGTCCGCCCGTATTGCACGTTGGATGAGCCGCGAGTATGTTGCGACGCTTTCCGAGTGCCTGCGCCTGTTCTTGCCTCCGGGCGGAAGCCCGCGCGTGGTCAAGGGCGATGACGGCGTGTGGACCGTTGAGCGCCCTGCCGTTAAACCCATCCAAAACCGCTGGGTCATGCTCACGCCCGAGGGTTTCGACTACACGCCGCCAAAGACCGCGGTCCGTCAGCGTCAGCTCATCGAGGCGCTCCAGTGCGGCCCGGTCACGACGCGCGACCTCAACCTGCTCTATAACAGTATGTCGGCGACCATCAAGGCGCTCGAAAAACGCGGCGTCGTGGTGGTGGAGGAGCGCCGTGCCTGGCGCGGTTGCAGCGAGCAGACCACGCTGTCCTCGGCAAGCGGCAAGGCGCCGGTCTCTCTTACCAACGGCCAGCAACAGGCACTCGCGCAGATTGAGCGCGCCCGTCTGGACGCTCATGGCGACGTGGTGCTGGTCGACGGCGTCACCGGCTCCGGCAAAACCGAGGTCTACCTCTCGGCGATTGAGCGCGTGCTGGCGACCGGCCGTTCGGCCTGCGTGCTCGTGCCCGAGATCTCGCTGACGGCCCAGACCGTCGGCCGCTTCCGTTCGCGCTTTGGCGAGACGGTCGCCGTGTTCCATTCGCGCCTTTCGGCCGGCGAGCGTCTGGACCAGTGGGATATGGTCGCCAGCGGTGCGGCCCGCGTGGTGGTCGGCGCCCGCTCGGCGCTCTTTTGCCCGCTCCACGACTTGGGCCTCATCATCATCGACGAGGAACACGAGACCAGTTACAAGCAGGGCTCCAGTCCGCGCTACCATGCGCGCGAGGTGGCGGCCGAGATGGCGCGGCGCTACTGCTGCCCGCTCGTGTTGGGCTCCGCCACGCCTTCTGCCGAAGCGCTCGACCGCTGCCGTCGCGGAACGTACGGCGGTGCCACGTGGACGCGCGTCGAGATGCCCGAACGCCCGGGGCACGCGGTCCTGCCCACGGTTCGCATTGCCGACCTGCGCCGCGAGTTTTCGCACGGCAGCCGCTCAATGTTCTCTAAACCGCTGATGGAAGGCCTGGAGCGCGTTGTAGAGCGGCGCGAGAAGGCCGTGCTGCTGCATAACCGCCGCGGCTTTGCGCCGTTCCTGATGTGCCGCGAGTGCGGCTGCGTCCCCACCTGCAACCACTGCTCCACCGCCCTTACGTATCACGAGCGCACGCACACGCTGCAATGTCACACATGCGGATCCTCCTGGCGCGTGCAGCCGTATCCCGCGCCCACGAGTCGTTGCCCCAAATGTGGTAGTCGCTACCTTGCAAAAATGGGTCTGGGCACGCAGCAGATCGAGGACGCGCTGCACCAGATGCTGCCCGAGGACGTCGCCATCATCCGCATGGATGCCGATTCCACGCGCGGCAAGGATGCGCACAAAAAGCTGCTCGAGCAGTTCGATGCGGCCGATTGCGCCGTGTTGCTGGGCACCCAAATGATCGCCAAGGGTCTCGACTTTCCCGAGGTCACGCTCGTGGGCGTGGTCAATGCCGACTTCGCCCTCAAGCTGCCGGACTTCCGCGCAGGGGAGCGCGCCTACGATCTGCTGGAGCAGGTCGCGGGCCGTGCCGGTCGCGGCGATCGTCCCGGCGAGGTCATCATCCAGACCTACCTGCCCGAGGATCCGGTCATTCGCGCCGTCGCTGAGCACGACCGTTCGATCTTTACCGACTACGACCTGGACCAGCGCCGCGACGCGCTGTACCCGCCGTTTGTTCGCCTGGTCAACATCTTGGTGTGGTCGGCGAACCGAGACGACGCGCAGGACTTCATTGGGCGCATTGCAAAGCTTCTTAAGCGCCGCTGGCATGCCGCCGCGCCCGACTTTTTGCGGGCGGGGAGCGCCGTGCCCCAGGTGCTGGGCCCGGCTTCGTGTGTAATCGAGAGAGCCAAGGACCGTTACCGCTTCCATCTGCTTGTGAAGTCGCCTGTGGGGTACCATGTCTCTGATGATATCGACGCCTGCCTCAAAGAGGTGGGCTCTGTGCGCGGCGTGAGCGTGAGCGTTGACGTCGATGCCTATGATTTGATGTAACAACCCGAAAGGATGGCCATGGAAGCCAACGGAATCGTACTGTCGCCCGACCCTCGCCTGCGTCAGGAGTGCGCCGTGATCGAGGAGATCACCCCGGCGATCGAGGCGCTTGCCGAGAAGATGAAGAAGATGATGTTCGACAACGGCGGTTGCGGCCTGGCTGCTCCGCAGATCGGCGAGCTTATTCAGCTCGTCACCATCGACTGCGACTACAGCGACAAGAACGACTACGACCCGTACGTGCTCATCAACCCTGTCATTGTTGAGCAGAGTGACCATTTGGTGCCCTATAGCGAGGGCTGCCTGTCCATCCCTGGCATTAGCTGCGAGATCGAGCGTCCCGACCATGTCGTCGTCGAGGCGTACGACTTGGACGCAAACCTGATTCGCTATGAGGCTTCGGGCGACCTGTTCTGCGTGTGTCTGCAGCACGAGATCGATCACCTGCACGGCAACACCATGTTCGAGCGCCTTAAGCCCATGCAGAGGCTCAAGGCCGTCAAGGAGTACCAGGACGCCCTGGCCCGCGGCGCTCGAC
>USBK01000055.1:0-5379 GCA_900552895.1 uncultured Collinsella sp. | reverse complement strand
CCCCCGCCGCAAGGGCAAGGAGCGTCGACTTGCCCGCACCCGAGGCGCCCATCACACAGATACGCCCAGACGCGGGCACGTTGAGCACCAGTCCGGCGAGCGCCGGCGCCCAGGGCGCGCGATCGCCCACGGCGAGCGCAAGCTCCGCCGCAGCCCCGCCGCCAGCAGAGCCGCCCGCACGCCCATGCGCCCGCACGGCCGCACCCCACGCCACGGGCCCCGAAACCCGCAGCAGCCACACCAGCACGCGCTCACACGCCCACGAGGCGGCAACGACCAGCACGGTCCAAGCCAGCAGGTCGGCCGTCTCAATCAAAAGCTTCGCCTGATAGATGCGCTCACCCACGGTGCCCACCGCCATGCCGATCAGCTCGGCTGCCACACCGGCCTTCCAGCTCATGCCGATCACGGCACGCGCACACGAAAGCACAAACGGCAGGACTTCGCGCCAGGTGTGGGCGCAAAACAGTCGCCAGCCCCGCACGCCATGCAGACGAAACATCTGCTCCAGTGGCTTATCCACCTGCGACAAGCCTTCGACCAGTGAGAAATATACGCCCGGCAGCGCCATCAAAAAGACCGCCGCGATGCTCACACGTGCCGACCCCAGCCAAATGAGCAGCAGGACCACCACGCAGGCAACCGGTGTCGCCTTTACAAACGACAGCGCCGGAGCCACTAGGCGCGCAAACGCCCGCGACCGTGACGAAATCCCGGCAAGCACGCCGCCACACACCGCGGCAAACACCAGTCCGCCCAATATTCGCGCGCCCGAACCCGCCAAAATCGCCCAGGTACCGCCATCGCACACCAGGCGCAGCAGCGCCAAGGCAACAGCACCCGGCCCCGGCAAGATCAGCGGCTGCGCTACCAACGCCGCCACCAGCACCCACACGGCAAGCCAAAAGGCGGCAACGGCACCTGCTGCCGCCACCGCCTTCATACGCTCTGTCATTTGTCGAGCAAACGCATGCACGGGCTACTCCATGTAGTAAAAATCATCAGCCGGGAGCTTGCCGCCCACGGCGCTCGCGTCCGCATCGGCCAGCACCTGCAGGTACCCACCGAGCGCCGCCTTCATGTCCTTCCCCGTCTGGCACACGAGCATGCACCCGGGAATCGCCTTTTCGGCAATCGCGGCGTTATCCACGATGCCCGCATCGACCACGGCCTGGGCCCAGTCCGCCGGCGACGCGTTCACGGCCTCAACGCTCGCCGCGTGGCAGCTCAGGAATTCCGCCACGGCCTCGGGATGTTCCTCGGCAAACGTGCGGCGCACCACGGTCACGCCCGTCAGCAGGCGCGAACCCGTGTCACCTGCCAGCTCATCCCACACATCGGTCAGACTTACCGGAGCCGACAGCTTGCCTTCGCTCTTGGCGATGGCGGCGGTCTTGAACGGCTCGGGCAGCACGCCCACAGCAGACGGATCGGTAAGCAGGGCCGACAGCACCTCGGTGGGCTCGCTCTTAAACTCGAGCGTCACCTGGCCGGTCAGGCCCGCGCGCTCCAGCAGGTAGTTCATGACGTACTCCGGCGTGGTGCCCTTGCCCGTCATATAGACGGTATGGCCCGCCAGATCGCCAAACGAGGTCACACTCGCGTCGCCCGTCACAACGCTCAGCACGCCCAGCGTGTTGATGTCGATGACCTGCACCGCGCCCTCCGTCTTGTTGTAGAGCACGCTCGCCACGTTGGCGGGCACCAGGGCAATGTCGACATCGCCCTGAATGACCTTGGGCACGATCTCGTCGGCTGCGGCGCTGATCGCAAAGTCGAACTCGTTATCCGTCTCGCCGCTCGCCGCCTGGTCCATAAACCTCACCAGACCGATCGACGTCGGGCCCTTGAGCGAGGCGACGTGCACCTCGACCGGCCCCGCGGCGCCCGCAGCCCCGCCGGCAGCCGAGCCCGCGGCGGACCCGGCACCGGCAGACCCGCCACCACAGCCAACCAGCGCAAGCGACAACGCACCCGCGGCAAGCGCCGAGGCAAACCCCCGGCGCGTCATCTCAACAGTAAACGCGCGCATCGTTAGCACGTCCCTTCGTTAGGCATCGTCCATGCGTGATGGTCGGTGTGCAGCAGCTCCTCGGCCAGCGGCGAGAGTGGCTCGCCCAAGAACTCGCGGTAGCACGCCTGGACATCGGGATTCTCGTGCGAGAAGCGAATGTCCGCAGCGGCATCCAGGCCCCACAGCACCTGGCCGCGCTCAGCTGCCAGCTCGCAGCCGTCGTGGATGGGCTGACCGCCGCCACCGACGCAGCCGCCAGGACACGCCATGACCTCGACAAAGTCATAGCTCACGCAACCGTCGCGAATCGCGTCGAGCAGGCGGGCGGCATTGCCCAGTCCGTGCGCCACGGCGACGCGCACCCTGGTGCCCTCGATATCGGCCACTGCTTCCTTCCAGCCGTCCAGACCGCGCACGTCGGTGAAGAAGTCGGCGTCGGGGTTCTTGCCCGTCACCAGGTAATAGGCCGAGCGCACGGCGGCCTCCATCACGCCGCCCGTGGCGCCAAAGATCACACCCGCGCCCGTGCCAAAGCCCAGCGGCGTATCAAGCGGCTCCTCGGTAAGCGTGTCCACGCTCACGTGGCTCGCGCGGATCATGCGCACCATCTCGCGCACCGTCAGTGCAACGTCCACGTCGGGCGCGCCGCCCTCGCCCATCATGCTCGGCAGCGCACGCTCGGCCTTCTTGGCCGTGCACGGCATAACGGACACCACGAACAGACGCTCGGGCTCCACGCCCAGCACCTTGGCGTAGTAGGTCTTGGCGATGGCGCCGAACATCTGCTGCGGCGACTTTGACGTGGACAGGCTGTCGACAAACTCGGGGTAACGTGCCTTCACAAAGCGTACCCAGCCCGGGCAGCAGCTCGTGAACATGGGCCAGCCGTGGGTGTCGCCCTCGCCCTTGACGGCCTTCCCTAGGCGCTCGAGCAGTTCGGAGCCCTCCTCCATAATGGTGAGGTCGGCCGAGAAATCGGTGTCGAACACGTACTCAAAGCCAACGCGGCGCAGGGCGCAAGCCAGGCGCTCAACGGTGGCCTCCTCGCGCGGAATGCCGAGCTCCTCGCCCCAGGCGCTACGCACGGCCGGCGCAATCTGCACCAGTACGATCTTGTCGGGATCGGCGATGGCGTCGAACACGGTCTCGGTATCGTCACGCTCGCGCAGGGCGCCCGTCGGGCAATGCGTGATGCACTGACCGCACGCGACGCAATCGGTCTTGCCGATCGGCGCACGCCCGCGGGTGCCCACGGCGGTATGCGTGGCGCGGTTGGTCAGGTCCCAAATCCCTAAGCCCTGCACGCTCTCGCACACCTTGATGCAGCGCATGCATTTGATGCACTTGTCGTTATCGCGGATGATGGGGAAATCGAAGTCCCAGCCCTCGCGCGCCAGGTGCTGCTCGTACGGCAGATAGAAGATACCCAGGTCGTTGGCGATGGTCTGCAGGTTGCAGTTACCACTGCGCACGCAGCTCGTACAGCGCGAGTCGTGCTGGGACAGCAGCAGCTGCACGTTGGTGCGACGCGCCTCGCGGGCCTTGGGGCTGTTGGTGTGGACCACCATGCCGTCGAGCACGTAGTTGTTGCAGGCGGCAACCAGCTGGTCGCAGCCCTCAACCTCGACCACGCATACGCGGCAGCCGCCGATCTCGTTTAGATCGCGCAGGTAGCACAGGGTGGGAATCTGGATGCTGACGGACTTGGCCGCATCCAGGATCGTGGTGTGCTCGGGAACCACGACCTCGCAATTATCGATAGTGAGCTTGACCATGTTATGCGCTCCGTTTTCGGTGTTGTCGCTGACGGTGGTGTTGTTGGGCTCTACCATTCCAGGTTCCTCCCTCCGCGGAACGCGCCAAAGCCAAAGTGGTCGCAGCGCAGGCAGCGGCTCGCCTCCTGGCGCGCCTCCTCCTCGGTGAGACCCTGCTCGACCAGATTCCAATCGTGAATGCGCTCGCCGGCCTCGCGCTCGCCCAGCTCGCAGCGGCCGCACTCGTGCTTGCCCTTAAACTGCACGGTCGGCAGCTCGACCTCGAGCTTGATCTTGTGGTCAAAGCCCAGGTAGCGGTCGATGTTTGCCGAAGCCACGCGGCCGGCGTTGATGGCACGGATGACGGTGGCGGGACCGGTCTGGCAGTCGCCGCCGCTAAAGAGGCCATCGAAGTTGGGCACGGCGCCGTCCGAATCGGTGACGACGCAACCCCACTTGCAGGCGATGCCCATGTCCTCAAACGGCTTGGAATCGATGTCCTGGCCAATGGCCACAAACACGCGCTCGCAGGGAATGACGCGCTCGGGCGTGGCTGCGGCACGCGGGGCCGGACGCCCACGGCGAGGCTCGCCGATAATCTGCGGTTGCACGCGCAGGCCGCTCACGCGACCTTCCTCGCCCGTCTCGATGGCGAGCGGGGCCGTAAGCTCCAGAACCTCGCAACCCTCGGCCTGGGCGCCGGCGATTTCGGCGTCCTGAGCCGTCATATCGCAGATGCGACGGCGGTAGACGATGCTTACCTTTTCGGCGCCGCAGCGCACGGCAGAGCGCGCCACGTCCATGGCCACGTTGCCGCCGCCGATGACGCACACGCGCTGGCCGCTCAGGTCGGGCAGCTCGTCGTCTCCGATGGCGCGCAGCATCTTGACGGCCGACTCCACGCCGAGCGCTTCCTCGCCCGGAAGGCCGAGCTTCTTGTCGCTATGGGCACCGATGGCCAGGTAGACGGCATCGAACTCGTCGCGCCGCATTGCGACCGGTTCGTCACGGTGGACAAATACGCCGCCGGCGGAGACCGCCACGCAGCCAACGTCGAATTCCGACGGATGTGCGTGCCTCCGCTCGGCTTCGGGGACGAATCGTTCGATTTCGTCATTACCTTCCAGGTGATCGAACACATCGACGACGACGCAGCGTTCGTGCGTGAAATCGCCCGTGTGCTGCGGCCGGGCGGACGGCTGATCCTCACCACGCCCAACGCTCCGATGTCGCTCACACGCAACCCGTGGCACGTGCGTGAATACCGGATCGACGAACTGCGGCGATTGCTTTCCGAAGCATTTTCCGCCGTCGAGACCCACGGCGTCTTCGGCAACGAGCGCGTGATGGAGTACTACGAACACAACCGCCGCAGTGTGGAGCGCATCGCCCGCTTCGACCTGTTCGACCTCCAGCACCGCCTGCCGCGCCGGCTGCTGCAACTCCCCTACGACCTGCTCAACCGCATCAACCGACGTCGGCTGCTGCGGCAGAACGAGGCGCTGACCACTTCGATCCGCATGGACGACTACCGCATCGCACCGGCGGCCGAAGGATGTTTCGACCTCTTCTTCATCGCGACGAAATAGCCCGTCCGCAACCTGATAAAAA
>USBK01000054.1:0-6078 GCA_900552895.1 uncultured Collinsella sp. | reverse complement strand
GGGTAGTCTTTTTGGGACGGGGCTATTTTAGCTACCCTAGGTGGAGATGAGTCAGGAGGGCTTCGCGGTTGTTGGGGATGTTGTCCTCGATCACGGCGTCGAGGGCGGCGTTGAGAAGCTGTCCCAGCTCCGGCCCCGGCTTGACGCCGGCGCGGATCAGGTCGCCACCATTGATGGCAAGCATCTTGAGTGTATAGGGCTCCCCCGCCTGCAGCAGATCGTGCGCGAGCGTACGCATCTCCTCGATCGTCTCGACGTAATAGAAGCACGAGGGCGCCTTGCCGAGCGTGTCGGCACGCTTAAGGTCCATGAGCTCGTCCATCAGACGCGGCGTATCGACGCCCTCGCCCGAAAGCGAGCGCATCATATTGAGCAGGCAGGAGCGCTCGGGGCGCAGCGGCTTGTCATGGTATTTGATGAGCAGGCACACATCGCGCACCAAATCGTGCGAGAGCGCCAGGCGATCCATGATGACACGCGCCTTCTTGGCGCCGAGCTCGGGATGACCGTAGAAGTGGCCGCTGCCGTCGTGATCGACCGTAAAGCACTCGGGTTTGGAAACGTCGTGCAAAAACGCCGCCCACATAAGGCTCGACGAGGGCGCGACGCCGTCGCACAGCGCCAGCTCCCCTGCCACCGTCAGCACGCGGGCGATATGCTCGTAGACGTTAAACGCATGATAGACGCTGCGCTGATCAAACCCGCGACCCGCTGCCAACTCGGGCACGGCGGCGCAGATGAGCTCGGGGTAGCGCAGCATGGCGTCTCCCCCGTGGCCGGTCGAAAGGATACCCTCGAGCTCAATGCCCACGCGCTCGCGCGCCACAGCATCGAGCAGCGGCGCGCACTCGGCAAGCGCCTGTTTAGTCTTAGGCTCGATCATAAAATCCAGACGGCAGGCAAAACGCACCGCGCGCAGCATGCGAAGCGCGTCCTCGTTAAAACGACGCTTGGGATCTCCAACGGCGCGGATGAGCTTGCGGTCTAGGTCGCCCTGACCATCGTAGCGGTCGACAAGACCACGCTCGGGATGCCAGGCCATAGCGTTAACGGTAAAGTCACGACGCGCCAGATCGTCCTCAAGCGACGCCGCACGCTCCACACTCTGGGGATGGCGACCATCGGTGTAAAAGCCATCCAAACGGTACGTGGTGACCTCGATACGCTCGCCATCGGAAATAGCCGTGATTCCGCCAAATTTAATGCCAGACTCCACAACCGCGATGCCGGCGGCCTCGAGCGCCGCCTTGGACTCCTGCCACAGGCCGCTACAGCACATATCAACATCGTGGCTGGGGCACCCCATCAGGGCGTCGCGCACCCAACCGCCCACGTACCAAGCCTCAAGACCAGCCGCCTCAAGCGCGCGTAGAACGCACAGGGACGCATCGGACGGTTGATTACCGTTGAGCGAAACATTGCACATGCCTATGGCCTCCTGCACTTGTGAGCGTTAATCGATGGTTCTCAAGAAGTCTAACAAGAAACGAGAAAGCGCGCACACGCAATCGCGTCGTCAATTCCATAAAACGAGACAGCAGACGCCATATGCGTTCAGCGAGCAAAAAACACCCGCCTCGGAGATCCAAAGCGGGTGTTCGGCAGCGATTTTTCGATGCGGCTAGCAGACCTGACGAACCTCGATGTGCTTCTTATATTCGTCCACCTTGGCAAAGTCGCCCAGGCCCGGGCACTCGACCACGTTGGCGCCGGTGGCCATCGACAGACGGAGGGCATCCTCGACGCGCTCGGGAGCGTCGTGCCATACGGACAGGAAGGCAGCGAGCGAGGAATCGCCGGCGCACACCGTCGACAGCAGCTTGACGTCGAAGGTGCGATTGGCAAACCAGATGTGCTCGCCGTTGGAGAAGTACGCACCGGCGCCACCGAGGGTCAGCAGCACGTTCTTGGCGCCCTTAGCGTGCAGCTCGGCCATAGCGCCCTTGACGGACTCATCGTCGCCACCGCTCACCTTAATGCCAAAGATGTCGAGCAGCTCGTCGTCATTGGGCTTGATCAGCAGCGGCTCCATGGCAATGAGGTCTGCCAGCTGATGGCTCGAGATGTCGAGGACGAACTCGGCCCCCTTGGCCTTGACGCGGCGCAGGACCTCGGCCAAGAAGCCCTCGGAAGTGTTGGGAGGCAGCGAGCCGCTGATGACCAGGCAGGTCATGTCATCGAGCGAATCGATGAGCTTAAACATCTCCTGCTCGTTGGCCTCGTTGATGGCGGCACCGGCGTTGACCATGTTGTACTCGGTGTCGGGTCCGGCATTGAGGAACACATTGACGCGCGTGATGCCGTCGGTCCAAACGGGCTTGACGGGCACGCCCAGGGCCTCGGCGCCCTTAACGATAAACTCGCCCGAGAAGCCGGCGAAAAAGCCCAGGATCGTGGTGTCGACACCGTAGTGATCGAGGGTGAACGAGACGTTGAGACCCTTGCCGTTGGGCGTGTAGACGGCGTTACGGGTACGCGTGACGGTGTTGGCAGCAAGGCCGTCGCAGGCGATGTTGTAGTCAATGGCGGGATTTGCAGTGAGCGTGTAAATCATGAATGTTCCTTTCACGAAGTAACGTGTTAATGAAAGTATATTCCACCCAACGGTAAAAGGCTAGGACAACTCGGTGAACGGTGTGGAAGCGATGAAGTACGGCAGAGCATCTCTCTCCAATAACGGAACAAAAAAGGCGCCCCAGCCGAAACCGGGGCGCCGCATGCGCACGAATATGTCGCGTTTCGATTACTGACGATCGAGCTTGCGGACAGCAACGCGCTTGCTGTACTCGTCGACGTGACCGAAGTCGCCGATGCCGACGGACTCGGCAACGTTGGCGCCGGTGGCCATAGCGAGCTTCATGGCCTCCTCGACGTTGTCGCGATCCCTGTACCACTTGTGCAGGAACGCAGCGAGGGTGCAGTCGCCGGCGCAGACAGAAGAAACCAGCTTGATGTTGAACTCACGCTTGGCGTACCAAATATCCTCGCCGTTGGAGAAGTAAGCGTCGCCGCGGCTACCACGGGTGAGCAGCACGTTCTGAACGCCAGCGTCGTGAGCCATCTTCATGGCAACGCGGACCTCGTCGTCGGTGTCGACCGGCACGCCGAAGATGGCCTTCATCTCGTGATGGTTCGGCTTGATGAGCAGCGGCTTCTTGTGAGCGAGCTCCTTGAGCTTGTCGGAGGACAGGTCCAGGACGACGTCGGCGCCACGAGCCTGAGCGTGCTCCATGACCTGAGCCAGGAAGTCGGGCGTAGCTTTGGGAGGCACGGAGCCGGAAACGATCAGGCACTCGAGATCGCCCGCGGTGTCCAGGATGTTGTAGAGCTCCTCCTGGTGCTGCGGCGTAATAGGAGCACCCGGGTTCAGGATGCCGTACTCGTGCTGGCCATCGTTGACGTAGGTGTTAATGCGCGTGATACCGTCGGTCCAGACCGGGCGGCAGAGGCAACCCAGGTTCATGACCTCCTCGACGATGAACTTGCCCGTGAAGCCGGCGAAGAAACCGAGCGCGACGGTGTCGACGCCCATCTTCTTAAAGGCGAAGGACACGTCGAGGCCCTTGCCGTTAGCCGTGTAGCTGGCCGAGCCGGTGCGGACGTTCTCGTCGGGCTCGAGCGGAGAGCTCGAAACCGTCATGTCGACAGCCGGGTTAGCGGTTAGCGTGTAGAACATTTACAGTACCCCCTGTATATGTGAGGGCCGCGTGGCCGGCCCATTCCAACCACGCGGTTACCTCTGATACCAAATTAGCGAGCTGCGGACTCGAGCAGTGCCTTGACCTCGGCAGCGGTGTTGCAGGCGAGCGCCTTCTCGGCGAGCTCGTCGCACTCGGCCTTGGTCCACTGGCTGATGGTCTTGCGGGCGCGCAGGATGGACGGAGCGCTCATCGAGAACTCCTCCAGGCCCCAGCTGATCAGCAGCGGCTCGAGCAACGGATCGGCAGCGGCCTCGCCGCACATACCGACCATGATGCCGGCCTTCACGCCGCTCTCGATGATGTTCTTGAGCGAGCGGAGCACGGCGGGATAGTAAACCTGGTACAGGTTGGAGATGGTGTCGTTGCCACGGTCGGCGCACATGGTGTAGCCGATCAGGTCGTTGGTGCCGATGGAGAAGAAGTCGGCGACCTCGGCCAGGCGGTCAGCGAGCAGCGAGGCTGCAGGCGTCTCGACCATGATGCCGACCTCGATGTTCTCGTTGAACTTGCGGCCCTCTTCGGTCAGCTCGGTCTTGCACTGCTCGACGAGCTCCTTGACAGCCAAGACTTCCTCGACGCAGGTGACGAGCGGGATCATAATCTTGACGTCACCGAAGGCGCTGGCGCGCAGCAGGGCGCGGAGCTGGACCTTGTACTGGTCGGGGTTGGCCAGACAGTAACGCACGGCGCGGAAGCCCATGAAGGGGTTCTCTTCCTTGACCATGTGCAGGTACGGAATCTCCTTGTCGCCACCCACATCGAGCGTGCGGATGATGACCGGAGCGCCCTTGAGCGCGCTGGCGACCTTACGGTAGGCGTTGAACTGCTCCTCCTCGGAAGGAAGCTCAGCAGAGTCCATGAACAGGAACTCGGAACGGAACAGGCCGATAGCCTCGGCATCGTGATCGAGCGCGTTGGGCACGTCATCGGGGTTGCCGATGTTGCAGGCAATGATCTTCTTGATGCCGTCGGCAGTCACGGACGGCTTGCCGCGGAAGGCCTCGAGAGCCGCCTTCTCGGCAGCGAAAGCCTCGGCCTTGGCAGTGTAAGCGGCGAGCGTCTCCTCATCGGGATCGGCCTCGACGATACCCTTGCCACCGTCGACGACAACGGTCATGCCGTTGCGCAGTGCGGTGCAGCTGTTGGAAACCGAAAGGACAGCCGGGATCTCGAGGGCGCGCGCAATGATTGCGGAGTGCGACGTGCGGCCACCAGTCTCGGTGACGATACCGGCAACGTGGGCCTTATCAATCGTGGCGGTCATGGACGGCGTGAGGTCGTGCACGACAACGACGGTGTTCTCGGGCAGGACGGAGAGGTCGACGACCTCCTTGCCCAGCAGCTCGGCCAGAATACCGGTGCGGATGTCGGCGATGTCGGCCGCGCGCAGACGGAACATCTCGTCGTCCATGGACAGGAACATGTTCTCGAACATGGTCGAGGTGTCCATGAGCGCCTGCTCGGCGCAGGTGCCGCCGTCAATGGCGGCGTTGATGGCGTCGGTCATGCCCGGATCCTGAGCTAGGACAATGTGTCCGCTCATGATCTCGGCCTCGGCCTCGCCCACCGTCTCCTTCATGTGGTCGGCCTGAGCCTGGGTCTTCTCGCAGAAGACCGAAAGAGCGGTCTGATAGCGCTCCTTCTCTGCTGCCGAATCAGCAACCTCGTGCGGCTCAAACGTCAAGTCGGGATCGACGGCGACCATAACGGTGCCGATTCCGATGCCCTCGGATGCGTTGACTCCCTGATACATTCCCATTCCTCTCTCCGTGCCATGTGATAAAGCGTTTTGCCATATCCATGACAAAAGAGCGCAGCTACCTTGATACAGGTCACTGCGCCCCCAAGTATGAACTTAATTGTTCAACATGCGACCCGTTTGAGTTCTACTCGCCAAGACCGCTCTTAATGAGCTCGATGGCAGCAGCTAGAGCCTCGGCCTCGTCGGCACCGTCGCACTTGACCTCGACCTCGGTACCGCAAGGGATACCAGCAGCCATGAGGGCCATCGGGGACTTGCCGTTGACCTCCTTCTCGGGGGTGACGACCGTCACGTCACAGGCGTACTTGCCCATGGTGGAGGCGAACAGACCAGCCGGACGCATGTGCAGACCCTGAGGATTAACGAGGGTAGCCTTCTCAGAAACCATAGTTGACTCCTTTTTTGTGTTTAACCCCTGTCATGCATGTGGCAGGAGTCAGATTCAAGACGTTGTTTATATTAACTCACATCAAACGGTTTTTCATTGTGTTTCGCACGAATTGTTGGACAGATGTCGTTCGCTGTCCGCTCGCCTGCCGGGCGGGGCGGTTAAGTTTGCCGCTCTACAGTCCTGCGCAAGACGGAAAGCACATTAAGTGCTTTCCTTTGCGTGCG
>USBK01000053.1:0-6425 GCA_900552895.1 uncultured Collinsella sp. | reverse complement strand
GCACCACCTGCGGAGTGGCGCGGGTGAGGGTACCGGTCTTATCAAACACGATGGTGTCAGCCTTGGCAAACGACTCAAAGTACTTCGCGCCCTTGACCATGACGCCCATCTTGGCAGCATCGCTCATGGCGGTCATGACGGCGACGGAACCCGTGAGCTTGAGTGCGCACGAGTAGTCGACCATCAGCGCCGCCGAGGTCTTGATAAGGCTGCGGGTGGTAAGCGCAACCAGGCCCGCAAGCAGGAAGTTCCACGGGACGATCTTGTTGGCAAGGTCCTCCATATGCGACTGGCCCTCGGACTTGAGCGAGTCGGCCGTCTGCACGAGCGAGACAATCGAACGCAACTTGGTCTGAGCCGTGTTAGCGCGCACGCGAACCAAGATGCTGCCGTCTTCCACGACGGTTCCGGCGAACACGTCGTCGCCCACGCTGCGCTCAACGGCCAGCGGCTCGCCGGTCAGGGTCGCCTGGTTGACCATGGCGCTCCCCTGCTCGACAACACCGTCGATGCAAATGGACATGCCAGTGCGCACGGCGACCAGATCGCCGGGCTCAAGCTCGGTCGCGGCAACGCTCACCTCGGTGTCGCCGACGACCTTTTGCGCCTTGTCGGGCACGTCGAGCAGCGAGTTGATGAGCTCGTTTTCGCTCATGGCGCGGGTGTAGTCCTCGAGCAATTCGCCCACATTGAGCAGGAACATCGTCTGGCCCGCGGTATCGACGTCGCGTTTGACGAACGAGATACCGATGGCCGAAGCGTCGAGCACGGGAACGGTCAGGCGCGGCTGCGCCAGCTCATGAAGGGCAGCGCGCAAAAATGCCATGTAACCGGCCACGACAAACACCGCACGCAGAGGCGTCGGCAAGAACCAGCGGCGCGCGTAGTGGGCGCCGACGAGTGTCGCCAGGTCCATAACGAGTTTGTGCTTGCGCGGCTCAAGCTGCATCACATAGCCCGACTTGGCATCGGCGATAGCTTGAGCATCGAGTGCGCCCAAGGCGTCGAGCACGCTCGCGCGACGTGGCTCGTCGTATTCGAGCGCCATCTGGCCAATACGGCCATATACGCGCACCTTGTGCACGCCGTCGATATCGCCGCTGAGCTTAAGAAGTGCATCGAGATCGCTCTCTGGCACAGGACCCGCCAATTGAAGACGGGTCCTGCCGGGGATCTCGCTGATAATCGAGAATCTCATAGTTTGTGCCTGGGAGCGTTACTCGGCTGCCTCGTCAGCAGCGGCCTCGCTCTGGGTGATGTAGGCCGCCTCGGCAACCATGTCGTCGACATTAGCCTTGGCCTGCTCGACCATGTCCTGGTAGCCGTTCTTGATGCGCATGCCGCACGCGATACCCTGCACGCAGGCGTTCTTTACCGGAGCGCTGGTGAGCAGCTTGATGCCAGCCGTACCAAGCAGAAAACCGCCACCAACAAGCAGGGTGTTGAACGTGGACTTCTTCATGATGTCTCTCCCTTTTGCCGCATTGGACGCGGCATGGTGCCTTAGCACCCGAGTAAACAAGTTTGCTCGAGCACGCTTTTGAAATATCTCAATTTTATCTAACTATATAGGTCAGCCATGGCTAACCTTTTGAAAATTAACGATGCGGAGTAACCGATTGCCAATGTGACAAAGGGACTGTCCCTTTGCCCCTTCTTACAACTGCCAGGTAGCTGCTTCCTTTTGCAGCGCCACCATGCGGGCGAATTCTCCACCTGCTGCCTTGAGTTGTGCCGGGGCGCCCTGCTCGGCAACCACACCATCCTTGAGTACAACGATTTTGTCGGCATTTTCCACCGTACGCATACGGTGGGCGATCACGATAACCGTCTTGCCTGCAAGCAGGCGGGAGAGCGCCTGCTGCACCACGGTCTCGTTCTCTACATCCAAGCTCGCCGTCGCCTCGTCCAGCAACACGATCGGCGCGTCTTTGAGCAGCGCACGGGCGATAGAGATGCGCTGGCGCTCGCCGCCGGACAACTTGGAGCCGTTCTCGCCAATCATAGTGTCATAGCCCTGCGGCATGCGGCTCACAAACTCGTCGCAGTTGGCGGCACGCGCAGCCGCAAGCACTTGCTCATCGGTGGCGCCACGACGCCCGAGGCGGATGTTTCCCATCACCGTGTCGTCAAAGAGCAGCACGTCTTGGAACACAATGGCGTAGTCGCGCAGCAGCACCTCGGGATCCACGCTTGCAACATCCACGCCGCCCACGGTGACCGTGCCTTCGGTGGCATCCCAAAAGCGCGCGGCCAGGCGGCTCACCGTGGACTTACCGGAGCCCGAAGGACCGACCAATGCCGTGACCTCGCCTTCCTTGGCGGTAAAGCTCACGTCGGTCAGGACCTTCTCGCCGGCTCGGCCGTCCTCGCCCGCGCCATAGCCAAATGCCACGTGATCGAACACCACATCGTGGCCTACGGGCTCAAACTGCTCGCTGCCCCGCGCCACGGGCTCTTCCATGATGGAACGCATGCGCTTGGCCGACGACTCGGCGGCAAACAGCTCGGACATCAGCATCAGCGCCTGATCAAAGGGCGCATAGATGCGGCTCACCATAAGCAGGAAGGCAAACATCATCAAAAAGTCGACCTGGCCGGAGGCGACCATCGCAGCGCCCGTGACCAACGTGGTGGCAATCCCCAGGCGCAGGATGGCAAAGGCGGAGTTGACCAAAAGCCCATTGGCGAGCTCGCCTTTGGTGGTCTCGCGCTCCTCGGCATCGATCACGGCGTTGAGCCCCTCAAGATAATGAGCCTCCTGGTTGGTGGCGCGGATCTCGCGCACGCAGTCGAGCGTCTCCTGGATCGCCTCGGTAACCTTGACCTTCTCGGCACGCACATGGTCGAACACCGGGGCCATGGGGCCGCGTGTCAGATACAGCACGGCAAAGGCCACGGGCACGCTCCAAAACGCCGCGATCGCCAGCTGCCAGCAAAAGAACAGCGACGCCACGAACACAATGGCGCTTGCGATGATGGCACCCCAAAGCTCTCCCAGCACGTGGCTGTAGGCGTGCTCCATGGCCTGGACGTCGCCCATGATGGTCTCGGTTAAATCGGCCAAATCGCGGCGGCCAAAAAACGAGAGCGGCAGTTTGCGCAGGCGCTCGGCGATCTCCATACGCTGCTTGCCGCACTCCTCGTAAAAGATGCAGTAGGTGTAGTAATACTGCTGCCAGTTAGAGGCAAAGAGCAACACGAAAAAGACCAGGAGGCCGCCCACAATCGGAAGGGCATCCGGCAGGTCGGCCCCATGCACGAGATGCTCGACAAAGCCGGCCATGACCAGGAACAAAAAGCCCATGCCGGCCATGGTAATGAGATTGGCGAGCGTGGTCCAGAAAATGCCGCGCTTAACGCCGGCGATGCCTTTATCGGATAGGAAATACTTCTTTTGGAATGAGGCGAACATTTAGGCCTCGCCTCCCTTCGCGGCGGCGACATCCGCGGCCGCAGCAGTGATCTTCCAGCTCGCGGCCTGTTCGTATTCGGCCCACATCTTGGCGTACAGGCCGTTTTGGGACAGCAGCTCGGCATGGGTGCCGGCCTCCTGCACACTACCCTGGTTGAGCACCACGATCTTGTTGGCCCCCACCACGGTCGAAAGCCGGTGCGCGATCATAATGACCGTGCGGCCCGCCGCCAGCTTGCTAAAGGCACGCTGGATGAGCGCCTCGTTCTCGGGGTCGGCAAAGGCTGTGGCCTCGTCGAGCACCACGATGGGCGCGTCCTTAAGGATTGCGCGGGCGAGCGCCACGCGCTGGACCTCGCCGCCCGAAAGGTACGCCCCGCCGGCGCCGAGCATGGTATTGATGCCCTGCGGGAGCTTGGCCACGATATCGTCGCACTGGGCCGCGGAGAGGGCCGCGCGCACTTCGTCGTCAGTGGCTCCAGGCTTGGAGGCGCGCACGTTATCAGCAAGTGTTTGGCGGAACAGTTGGTTGGTCTGAAACACAAAGGCGACCTGGTCCATGAGCTCGTGCGGATCCATGTCGCGAACGTCTACGCCGCCCACGAGCACACGACCCGAGGAAACATCCCAAAAACGCGGGATCAGGCTTGCGCAGGTCGACTTACCGCCGCCCGAGGGACCAACCAACGCAAGGGTGCTACCTGCGGGAACGCTAAAGCTCACATGATCGACGGCAGGCGCTTCGGCACCCTCGTAGGTAAAGCTCACGTCCTCAAAGCGCACATCGCTGCCAACAGGGTGCTTGGGCTGGGCAGGCACGGAGAGCTGCTTGGAATCCATAACGCTTCGGATGCGCGCCAGCGAATCGGCACTCATCTGAGAGGCCTCGCCCACAAACATAAGCTTGGTCATGGCCGTCGGCACCACGGCCGAAAAGATTGCGTAAAACGTAAAGTTGACCATAAAGTGCGCGAAGTCCGTCTCGCCCGGTGCCAACAGTAGCGCCACGGGCAAAAGGAATGCCACAAGGCCGTTGAGCGCGGTAAGGTTGAGCACCTGCGGACCTCGGCAAAACGTACCCGCATAGTTTTGCGCCATGTCGGCGTATTCGGCGATCGCATCATGGAACGCCTTAAAGGAGTAGACCGTCTGCTGGAACACCTTGACCACGGGGATGCCGCGCACGTATTCGGTGCCGGTCTTGTTCATCTTGACCAGCGCGCCCATGTAGGCCTTCATAAACTCGGCGCCCTTGCCGCTCATCATGGTGGCCATGGCGCAAAACGAAACGACGACCGAGATTAAGCATGCCGCGCCCAAACGCCAATCGAGGGCGAAAAGCAGCACGAGCAGGCCCACGACCATGGCGGTGGCGCCGGCGATATCGGGCAGCATGTGCGCGAGCAGCGTCTCGGTGGAGGCGGCGCAGCCGTCTACGATACGGCGCAGCTCACCGGTGGCGTGTGTGTCAAAGTAGCCGAGCGGCAGCTTAAGCAGATGCTCGCTCGTAGCCTTGCGGATATTGGACGCGCAGCGAAACGCGGACAGGTGCGTGCACATGAGTCCCATGAAATAAACCACAATGCTCGCCAGGGCAAAGCCCACAGCCCACCAACCATACATCGCGATGTCGGTGGCCTCGCTCCAGTTAGGCGCCACAGCGATCAGGTCTCGCGCAACAAGCCAGATGCACACGTACGGGCCAAAGCTCAACAGCTGCGAGAACGCCGAGAGGGCCATGCCCAAATACGTTAGGAATTTACGGTCACCGGCATACGCAAGTAGCTCGCCGATGCCGCCGCCTTCCTTTTTTGATCCCTTTGCCATGAGATTCCTTTCTAACGGCTTGAGAGTTAACCGTAAGAAACTTATCATGGGCGTGTTAGCCAAGACACACAATCGAGGCAGGCGTGGACGTTTCTGCAAAGGAAGGGGACGCTTTTGAAAATGCGGCGGGCAGCAACCGATATAACCGAGCTCTACGCACCGCAGTTTGAGCAGTTTGGTCTGCAGCTTTCCGGCAAGGGCACCGTCTTTACCGGCGAGGTGGCAAACGATCGGGCACACGGACGCGCATGGATCATGCCCCTTTCCCCCACCTGCATCGTCATGGAGCATTTCATTACCCCGACGCACAACATGCAGCTAGCCGAATACACGCCCGAACCGTACGCGTGCGTGAGCGAGGTCAGCGCGCCCACGCTCATGTGCATGCCCGAAGCCGGCATAACGCCTGCGAACCTCAAGCCGCTGCATGGACCGTGGCCAAACAGCGCGATCTGCAGCTTTGTCCAAGATAGCTGCGGTGAGGAGCTAAGCCCGCTGTTTGCAGGGCAGCTTTATCACTCGCGCTCGGTGCTCTTTTTGCCCGGTTATTTTGACGAGTTGGAGCATCGCTATCCCGCCGAGTTCGCGGGGGTCTTTGAGGCGTTTGCCGAGTCATGGCACGAGGAGGCAGCGTCTGCCATCTGCCACGCACTACGCCGAATCAACGAGGACCGCGCTCGCGCCGTAGGCGGGCATGTCTATATGCGAGGCATCGTGGAGGCTATGGTCGCCGAACTCGCATGCTCACGCGCGGCCCACAGGCAAGCGCAGCGAGCGATAGACACGCGCGCCAGCATAACCATTGCCGAAGAAGCAACGGCAATGATTGAGCGTGCGCTCGACAAAGGCAGGCGTGTGGGTATCAACGAGGTGGCCGAGGCGCTCTTCTCAAGCCGCTCCAAGCTATGCGCCACCTTTAAAGCCCAAACTGGCGAGTCCCTGGGCGCCTACATTCGCAGACGCCGTATGGAGCGAGCACAGGACCTTTTGGCCGATAGCGCGCTCACGATAGCGCAGGTGGCAGAGCGTCTAGGCTACCCTCAGCAGGCCGCCTTCGCCCAAGCCTTCAAGCAACACACCGGCACCACCCCCACCACCTGGCGCTCCCAGCATCAATAAGGAGACGACAATGTGACAAAGGGACAGTCCCTTTGTCACATCGGTAAAACTAGGCGGACTTCTT
>USBK01000052.1:0-6713 GCA_900552895.1 uncultured Collinsella sp. | reverse complement strand
AATCCCCTACCCTCAAAAACATCGAATTACGTTTAACGCAAATCAATATCTTATATTGACCAGCAACGAAATAGCCGATGATTCGCTACCAACAGACACTATGACCCAATCCGAGGGCACTAAAAAGATAGGAGCCCCCGCTCGTGACCGCGGGTCGGGGCTGCGACAATGATGTTGAAGCGCCATAGGCGCAGCCGCGCCGCAACGAGGTTGGGAGGCTCCCATGCCAAAGTATTCTACCGCGTTCGGGATGGACGTCCACCTGAGGTCGACCACCGTCTGCGCCCTCGACGCGGACACCGGCGAGGCCGTGACGAGGAGGTTCCCCGGCAACCCCTGGGGCGAGATCGCCGCCTGGATGGACGGGTTCCCCGACCCGTCGCTCGCGGCCTACGAGAGCGGCTACCTCGGCTTCGCCCCGCAGAGGGAGCTCGCCGGGCTCGGCGTCGAGTGCGTCGTCGCCGCGGTCTCGAAGATCCCCAGGTCGGCCGCCGACTCGGCCTCCAAGAACGACAGGAACGACGCCGCCAGGATGGCCAAGGCGATACTCGCCCACGACATCTCCCCCGTATGGGTCCCCTCCCCCGAGGTCGAGGGCATCAGGGACCTCGCCGGCGCCTACGACGGGGCGACCGCGCGCCTGGCGACCGCCAAGCAGCGGCTGCTCGCCTTCCTCGCAAAGCGAGGGTTCGCCTACGGCGGCACCACGCCCGCCGGCAACCCGAGGAAGTACTGGACCTACGACTTCCTGAGGTGGCTCGACAAGGTCAGGCCGGAGGACGATGGCGGGGTCCGGACGCTCGCCGCCCTGAGGAACGAGGTCGAGGCCGCGGCGGAGGCCCGGGCGGACCTGCTCTCCGAGTACAGGGCGGCCGTGGATGCCAGCCCGATCGCCGCGGAGGTGGCCGCCCTCCAGTCGATCAAGGGCTGCGCCTTCGCGCTGGCCGCAGCCTTCTCGGCCGAGGTCGGCGACTTCACGAGGTTCCGTTCCGGAAGGCAGGTCACGGCCTATTTCGGCCTCGCGCCGAGTCAGAGGTCGAGCGGCGACTCCGTGCGGCTCGGAGGCATCAGCGGTGCGGGCAACGCGCTCGTGAGGAAGCTGGCCGTCGAGGGCTCATGGTGCTACGCCGCGGCACGGCACCAGCCGAAGCTCATGCCGAGGGACACGGGCGTGCCCCTCGAGATAAGGATGCACGGGAGGAAGGGGTCCGAGCGGCTCCTGCGGCGGCGCGAGGAGATGCTCGCCCGCGGCATGCCCCAAGCGAAGGCCAACGCGGCCACCGCGGCCGAGCTCGTGAGGTGGCTCTGGGCCCTCGGCATGATGTGCCGGGAGGGCGCGGAATAGACATAGCCCCCGCCCCGGCGAGCCGGGCGGCCTTCGGGGACACCCCCTATTTCGCTGTGCGCGCGGAGCCCTCCGCATGCGCCCCGACAGACTTGGGGAACCCCGCCGAAGGAATGGAGTGCGGGCCGGCAGAACGGTATCCGCGGATATGAGACTGAGCCGAAGGCGTCGATGACATGCCGGGGGGCGGACCGGGACGGCAGGCCCCGCCGACCGATTGCAAGCGGTCGGCGGGGCCATTGTGGCCCTTGACAGCGGATTGGGTCATATGAGCGAAAACCCGCCAGAGCGAGCAAGGTGCCTTGAAGCAAGGCGGCATAGACCTTCTGGTCATGCCGCCGAAGCTGAAAGGCAGATTGCCGCTCTGGCGGGTTTGCAGCGTCGAGCCGTTACGCGGTTTGGTAAAACCGCGTAACTAGAGTGCGTTCGCACACCTCTCGCAGATGTGAGCGTGACCGTTGTACTCGCCGACGGTGGTGCGGTAGTTCCAGCAACGGTCGCAGCACTCGCCCTCGGCAGCCTCGATGGCAACGGAAAGCTCCTCGCCCTGGGTCAGTTCAACATCGGAGACGATGTAGAACTCGGCCAGGTCGACGGCCTTGTCGCCGGTCAGCAGCGCATACATCTCGGCGGGAACGACCGCCTTGACGCGGACCTGTTGGCTCTTAGTGAAGGTGCCGGCGGAGCGGGCGTCCTCAAGGGCCTTGGTCACGGCGCTACGGAGCTCGAGCGAAGCCTCGAGCACGCCCTCAAACTCGTTGGCCTCGTCGACCGTGATGGGCGACTTGTACCAATCGAGCAGCGCGGCGTACTTCTGGTGATCGACGCAGCCGGCAGGCGCATAGGCCATGGCCTCGTCGACGGTGTAGGACAGAATCGGCTGCAGATCGCGCATGAGCATCGAGAAGAGCTCAGCGAGCACGGTCTGGGCGCTGCGGCGCTCGAGCGAACCGGGCTTGTCGCAGTACAGACGATCCTTCAGGGCGTCGAGGTACACGTTGGAAAGCTCGGTAACCACAAAGTCGTAAAGCGCACGGTAAGCGCGCGGGAACTCGTAGCAAGAGTAAGCGTCGTCGACCTCGGCCTGGACCTGGGCCAGACGGGCAACCATGAGCTTGTCGAGCGGCAGCAGGTCGGAAAAAGCGACGCCGTCGGTCTCGGGCTCAAACTGGCCCTCGAGCTCGGAAAGCAGGAAGCGCAGCGTGTTGCGGAAGCGACGGTAGGCATCGGACGTACGAGCGAGAATCTCGTGGTCGATGGAGACGTCGGAGCTAGTATCGACGGAGGCGACCCACAGGCGGATGATGTCGGCGCCCATCTCGTCACAGACCTTGTTGGGGTCGATGACGTTACCGAGCGACTTGGACATCTTGCGGCCCTGGCCGTCGAGCGTGAAGCCCTGCGAGACGACCGCCTTGTACGGAGCGTGGCCGTTGGCGCCCACCGAGGTGAGCAGCGAGCTCTGGAACCAACCGCGGTGCTGGTCGGAGCCCTCGAGGTACACGTCCGCCGGATACTCCAGCTCGGGGCGATACTCGCAGACGGCCTTCCAGGAGACGCCGGAGTCCCACCACACGTCGAGGATGTCCTTATCGGCCTTGAGGTGATGGCCGCCGCACTTGGGGCAGACGCAGGCCTCGCCCAGGTAGCTCTCGGGAGCGTCAGTGAACCAGGCGTCGGAGCCCTTCTCGTGGAAGAGCTTGATGACGGCGTCGAGCGTGGCGTCGTTCATGACCTTCTCGCCGCAGTCGGCGCATGTGTAACTGGGGATAGGCACGCCCCAGTTGCGCTGACGGCTGATGCACCAGTCGGGACGCTGCTCGACCATGGCGCCGATGCGGTTGGCGGCGTGAGCCGGATACCACTTGACGTTCTCACGGACCTCCTTGCCAGCCTGCTCGCGCAAACCGGTCTTGTCCATCGAGACGAACCACTGGTCGGTAGCACGGAAGAGCACCGGGTGCTTGCAGCGCCAGCAGTGCGGATAGCTGTGCGTGATCTTCTTCTCGAGGACCAGGGTGCCGCGCTCGCGCAGGAACTCGATGATGTGCGGGTTGGCCTCATCGGTATCCATGCCGCTAAAGGGGCCGCCGGTGCCAAACTCCTCGCCGGTGTAGAACTTGCCGTCGTCATCGACCGGCATGCAGATGTCGGTGATGCCCTCCTTGAGGCAGGCGAAGTAGTCAGGCGAGTTGTGGACGATACCGGTACCGTCATCGACACCGACGTAATCGGCCAGCAGCGCCACGCCCTCAACGCCGTCAAAGATCGGCTGCTTGTAGTGGATGTGGTGGAAGGTCTCGGCAGGAACCACGTAGGGCTTGCCGTCGACCATGACCGGGGTATACTCCCAGCCAAACTCCTCGCAGCACTTGGGAGCCAGGTCTTCGAGCATGACCTCGGCACGGCCCTCGTGTTCAACGGCGACGTAGGCGGCACCGGGCTTGAGGGAAACGGCCTGGTCGGACGGGATGGTCCACGGCGTAGTCGTCCAGATGATGAAGTCGACCGGGCCGTCGAAGTTCTCGAGGCCGGCGGGCTTGGAGGTCATCTCAAAGCGCACGAAGATGGACGGGCTCGTCTCGTCGGAGTACTCGATCTCGGCCTCGGCCAGCGCAGTGTGGCAGTGCTTGCACCAGTGAACCGGCTTGTGGCCGCGATAGATCATGCCCTTATCGAACATCGCCTTGAAAACCTCGATGTCGGCGGCGTCATGCTGGTGATAGAGCGTCAGGTAGGGGTTGTCCCAGTCGCCGAGCACGCCCAAGCGACGGAAACCGGCCTTCTGCAGCTCGATGTTCTCGACAGCGAACTCGTTGCAGAGCTCACGAATCTTGGCCGTGGGGGTCTGGTTGAACTTCTCGGTGCCAAGCTTCTCCTCGACCTTGTGCTCGATCGGCTGGCCGTGGCAGTCCCAACCGGGGACGTAGGGAACCTCATAGCCCTGCATCATCCAGTAGCGGTTGATCATGTCCTTGGAAATCTTGTTCATGGCGTGGCCGATGTGGATCGGACCGTTGGCGTACGGAGGGCCGTCGTGCAGCACGAACTTCTTGTGACCCTCGTTCTTCTTCAGAACCTGCTCGTAGACCTTGTTGTCCTGCCAGTCCTTGAGTCGCTTGGGCTCGGACTTGGAAAGACCGGCACGCATGGGAAAACCGGTCTTGGGCAGATTCATCGTCTGCTTGTACTCGTTTGCCACGGTACCCCTTTCTTGTCATGGGCGCGCACGCCCTCTGGGCACCAAAAAAAGCGCCCGTCCCTGCAAGCTGGGACGAAGCGCCACAAAACGGGCCGTCTGCCCGCAAAAGCTCTTCGCTTAACCACCCAGCTTAGATGCCCTCACCCGCATTACAGCGCGCTCGCATCCGTTACTCGGCTGGCCTGTATCGACGACCATCTCGGCGATGTCTACTAAGACGTGCCTGTACGGCGCGTCCGTTGGGACCGCAGCTCCGGGGTGATTTTCATCGGTCGCATGCACGGGTTCTCAGCGCTCCCCGTTCTCTGTAGCACACGGACGGCCGACTACTCGTCCCCATCAACGCTTATGCGCTGTATGGTAGCACGGTCAACGCCGGCGAAAAACCCTCAACATCGGTTTCATACTTTAGTAATTTCTCGCGGTCGCAAGCACTCACTTGGAGCAAAATACCTGTAAGCACTTTATCGAACGAAAGAAGATTGCTATGCGCACGATCGGAATGAGCGACTATACCGTTGGCGAAGACTGCTTTGACGAGCTGCACGGCGCGTTGGCCGAGTACGGAGCAACCAAGGTCGCCATCATTGGTGGTAAACGAGCACTGGCCGCAGCACTTCCCGGTATCGAAGCTGCGCTGGCAGGTACCGACGTCGAGATTCTGGAGACGCGCGTCTACGGCACCAACAGTACGCGCGCAAATATCGCCAAGGTCGTAAACTCCCCCGCCTGCCGAGAGGCCGAAGTGCTCATCGCATGCGGCGGCGGCAAAGCGCTCGACACCGTCAAGACGGCGGCCATCGAGCTCAAGAAGATCGTCTTTACAGTACCGACGATCTGCTCCAACTGCTCGGCCGCGACCGCCATTGCCGTCGTCTACAACGACGACGGCTCGCTCGAGGGCTATTCGTACCCCAACCGCCCCGCGCACATCTTCATCAACCCCAAGATCATCGCCGAGGCTCCGGCGGAGTACTTCTGGGCGGGCGTGGGCGATGCCCTGTCCAAGCAGCCAGAGGTCGAGTACGCCACGAGCGCCGGCAACCTGGAGCACACCGCAGGTCTTGGCCTGGCGCTCGCACACACCTGCTCCGAGCCGCTGTTTACCTATGGCGTCCAGGGTCTTGAGGACGTTCGCCAGAGCCTGTCGACCGAGGCCGTCAAGCAGATCGCGCTCGACATCGTGGTCAACACGGGCTACGTCTCGAACCTGACCAACCAGAACGATTACTACTACAACTCGAGCGTGGCGCACGCATTCTACAACGCCACCTGCAGCATTCCTCGCGAGGGCTCCTACCTGCACGGCGAGGTCGTAAGCCTAGGCGTGCTGGTACTGTTTGCCTATACGGGCGATACCAAGAACCTTGAGCGCTACGCCGCCTTTAACAAGCAGATGGGACTGCCCGTGACGCTGGAGCAGGTCGGGCTTTCCGAGGCCGATATCCTGGCCCTGTGCGAATATGCGCACGCCACCAACGAGTGGAAGCAGGGCAACCCGGAGCCCTTCACCGACGAGAAGTTCGCCGCCGCCATCAAGGCCGCCAACGCCTACGGCCACACGCTCCTCGCCTAACCTACCAAAACCACCACAAAGGGGACAGGCACCTTTCTGGTGGTTTTATATTGCTCCAGCATTCAGTTCGTACTCGGAACGGTAAACAGGAACGAACAGAGGCAGGGTATCATCGTGGTGATGGTATCCTGCCTTTTGTTTTGCGGGATCAAGGTCGCTTTATGCGAACTTGATCGCCACTTATATGGCGCATTGATGGCAATTGCTTCGTACGTGCATACCGGGAGCCTGTACACCTCTGGCAAGGCGTAACACACTAGACTATGTTCCAAAGTCCGTGTGCTAAGGGGGCAGGCCCCTTAGAATTCCTGTGGAGTGTGTACGCACGTACGCAGGAAAACGGCAAAATTTCGCTATATCAGGGCGCTCTTTCATTGGAGAGTATGGTATACTCGGCTTAGTTCAACAAATAAGAATTTATATATAAAGGAGAATATTGATGAAACTGTTTTTATGTTCTCACTTTTCAAGTGTAGGAAGTCTGATAAAGGAAGAAATTGAAAATAAAAAAGTCGCATTTATTCCAACAGCTTCGCTGCGTGAAGGCTACACCGGTTATGTCGGCTCGGCTCGAAAATTATTCAAAAAGT
>USBK01000051.1:0-7157 GCA_900552895.1 uncultured Collinsella sp. | reverse complement strand
CGCGATTGGCGAAAATACGTTGGTGAAAATGGTGAAAAATATATTGACGCTAACAGCGCACGGAGGGGAGCTCCTCCATCAGCCTCGGCCCTCCCATGCCGCGGAACCTCGACCTGAGCCCCTCCGGCGCGGTGGTGAGCAGCGACCTCGCGGTGTTTATCGCCGAGGTCCGCGCCTTCACCGCCCCGGAGCGCGCCGCGAGCATGCAGCGCACCCCGTCGACCCACCCGTCCTGGCTCTTGGGGGTCCCGAGCTTCGAGCCGGACATCGCCGCGCGGGCGGCCCTCTCCGCGTCCGCCTCGTCGCACTTTCCCTGCCCCGGGCGCCTCCTCTGCATCCTCGCCGGGGAGAGCGCCTCGCGCACGGGCATCCCCAGCGACGCGAGGTGCCTGGTGAGGCCCGCCCCGTAGGACGACGTCCCCTCCATCGCGACGCAGGCCGGCTCCCCGGCCGCCGCGATCGCCCCGGCGAGCGCCTCGTAGCCCGCCGCGTCGGCGGGGAACTGGCGGGACAGGACCTTGCGGCCCCTCCAGTCGAGGACGCACAGCCAGTGCGAGTCGGCGTGGGTGTCGACCCCGCAGAAGACCGGCCCGCGGGCGCCGGGTGTCGATTCGGTTCTCATGTCTCGCTCCGCTCTTTCCGTGCTCGCCTGGACCGGGCAGACGGCACACTGACGGGGCGCGATAGAATGCGGTTGTTCGGGTCCGCGGTATCGCTCCATGCTCCTATTAGGTCATGCGGCGGTCTCGGCTCGCCGCGGCCCGCGCGGGACATGTCAGGAAACGAGGGCAGCCCTGTGGGCGCCAGCGGAATGTGGGGTCACCGCGCGGTCCGCATCTGATGGTGTCGACGTCAATGGTATACGGGTGCATCATCGACGTCTTCAATACAGAAAATATCAGTGCGGAATGTTCTGAAAAGCAACACCAGGGCGGGCCCTGCGTTAACGCGGCAGAGGGGAGTGAGATTCCTTGATCGCTCACTTAATCTAATAGGAAAGTTAGTGAGGCCGGAGCTTTGGCTCCGGCCTCCTTATATAAGGGCTCGGCAAAGCCGAGCCACTAAATTTATATCAGCCCCAGAACATATTTGAGAACTGTACCCGGAGTACATACTCCTAGGGCCGGAATGAGGTTGCTTTCCAACGCATTCCGCAGGGGGCGGCATTATTTTGTAGCGCGAAGCGCGAATCAAAATAATGCCGCATGCCCGAGGACGCGTTGGAAAGCAACCTCATTCCGACCCGAACAGGTCCGTCTACCAGCGCATTTACAAATTCGTAAACTTTTTTGAAAAAAGTGCTTGCACAGTTCTCGAATCATAGGTTATTATCTTCCTCGTTGAACGCGCGGGTCCAACAAAACGAAGCGCGAATCAACAACATAGCATGTCGGAGTGGCGGAATTGGCAGACGCGCTAGCTTGAGGTGCTAGTGACCGCTTTTTGGTCATGCGGGTTCAAGTCCCGCCTCCGACACCATCGCATTTGAGAAGCCTCTTCGGAGGCTTTTTTGTTACCGATAGACGGTGGGGTCCACGATGGAAACGCTTGAACGCAACGAGTGGGCAGACGTTGCCCAACTAGTCGAGATCACGAGCGATGCTGTCATCATCTGCGAGCTCGACGGAACCATTCTGCATGTGAATAATCGCTTACTTGGTTTGATGTGCGAGGAACGCGCCGACGTCATCGGTGGAGATGTTAAAGACGTCCTGTACTCGTCCTCTTTTGAACGTGCGACGGAACATCGTCTGCCATTTGAAACTGATGGCTCCGAGAACGAACTGATGCTCAAACTGAGTGACGGCTCTTTTATTCCCGTCTTGGTTCGTGCGGGCTCCGTAACGCCTCCACGCATCTTTGGGCGCCGCGCACCACGTGTCCTGGTGGCGCTTCACAGTATCGAGGAACAGTATTCTCACGACCGGCAACTCAAGCGTGCGTTATCGGAGCTTAGAGTGGCGAACAAGCGTCTCTCTGGCACGCTCTCGGTCATTATGAGCACTGTGGGCTCCGATGAGTTACCCAGCCTGCTTGATACCGTTTTGAACCAGCTTGTAGGAACGCTCGATGCTTCGGGTGCCGCTATCTATTTTTCTGAGAGCGGCGGCTTTAAGCTTCGCGGTGTTTCCAAGGAGCTGCTCGACAGCTACCTGCCCGAGTTTTTGCCGTATGGCGCTGGCATTCCGACGTATGTTCTTCGCGAGTCGCGTGCTTGTCGCTTGTCGATTCAACAGGACCTTGAGGGCGATAAGGCCGCCTCCGGTATGTTCATGGACCTGGATAATCGTTCTAAGCACCTGTTGCGCATGCAGGATATGCCTCCGTACCGCAGTGAAATCTGTCTTCCCGTTTTTTACGGTACGCAGATTCTCGGCGTGCTGGAAGTTGGTTGGAAACGCCCCCAGGCACCGCTCGCCTATGACGTTAATGTGCTCGAGGTCATTTGCGATTACCTGTCTATCCAGCTGGTCGGCATGGCATCGAGCCTTCGCTCCCGTCGCACGGCCGAGCTTGGCCGCTCGCTCAATGTCTTGCGGGATGAGTTGTTTACCTTTCTAGACGATTCCGCCGCGGCTACCCAGGCGGTATCGTCCGAGATCTGCAATATGCTCAACTGCCATTTTTGCCCTATTGAGTATGACGCCAGTCTGGATTCCTACGTCATAGATTTTGAAGGCGGCAGTCGCGTTGCTTTGCCGGACGATCCCGAGAAGCTTTTCTTTTCCACGACGGCGCCAGCGGCACGTTTGGGGGCTGCCCCTGATGGCTTTGAGGCATCTGTTTTGGGCGGCACGAGTGCCGAGGACCTTAAACACGTCCGTATAACTCGCGTTGACGAATCGATGCCTATGGGAGGCTGGCTTAGAGCGCATGGCCTGCCTTGCCAGGGTCTCTACGTCGACGCCGGCATCGAGGCGGGGCGCCCGCGCTCTGAGGGCGATGGCAAGCACAGTAACGACGCGATCGTTCCTGCTTCTGTTGCGAAGGGCCCGACGACGCGCGCGCTGCTGCTTCGTGATGGTAGCCAAGAGCCGATTGATGACCTTGAATATGATTACTTGGTGCACTTGGCTCATGACTTTGAACTGATCTATGAAGGCGAATCTCAAAAGCGTGAGGAGCGCCATATCGCTCAGACCCTCCAGATTGGCATGAGAAATTCACTGGGGGATGTTCCGGGAATCGCCGCCGATTCGGTGTACCTGTCGGCCACGAACTCGGCGTTGGTCGGCGGCGATTTCTATACGCTCATCCGTCTTCCCGACGATTGCGCCGTCATGATTCTGGGCGATGTGTCTGGCAAAGGCATTGAGGCTGCATCGATGTCCGCGCTCGTCAAGACGGCCCTGACGGCATATGCCTGGGAGGGCGCTGGACCGGCCCGCATGGCACGCTCCCTTAACAGCATGCTCATGGGCTTTTCGAGGGTCGAGACGTTCGTGACGGCCTTTATCGCCAAGATTGACCTTAAAGCCGGACGCGCAACGTATTGTTCGGCGGGCCATCCTCCGACCATGGTCATCAGGCCAGAGTCGATGCCGCTGGGTGGCGGCGAGGCCCGTGGGGGGGAGGTCGAGCTGCTTGGATGCCAATCGGGGGTAATCGGTGCCTTTGAGAGCATGGTATACGAGACAGGCGTGTTTACGTTCGCTCCTGGTGACATGCTATTTATGTACACCGACGGAACAATCGAAGCGCGTGACCGCTCGGGTGCTTTCTTTGGCGAGCAGCGCCTTCGCGACCTTCTGCTCTCTGTCTCGGGTGAGGGCGTGTCGGGCATTTGCGGCAAGGTCTTGGGCGAGCTTGACCGATTTACCGAATCGGCGCTGGACGATGACATTGCATTGGTGTCCCTTGAGTTTTTACGGGGTCGTTCATAGACGACGCTGGGCGGGCTGAATCCGTACGGTTGGGGAAACGAATGCATCGAGTGGGCTTTTTTGGGGAACCATGGTCGTATGAATGAGTGGAATGACATAGCGGTTTTGACGCCACCAGGCGATATCGACATCGCCACGGTGCCTGCGCTGCGTCGGCGGTTGGATGCTTTGATTGGCCGCGGCGTGCGTCGTGTCGTCATCAACTGTCAGGCTGTTAGCTTTATCGATTCGACGGGCTTGGCATTCCTGCTTACGCGCGCTCGTGAGCTCATGAGGCGAGAAGGCCTGCTTTCGCTCGTCAATGCATCGGGTGAAGTTGTTCGCTTTTTGGAGATTGCTCGTCTTGTCGATATCCTTCATGTCGCGGGGCCGGCACGGGAGTCTATTCCCGCCATTCCGGTGGGGGAGCTGCCTCGCTGGAGTAAGAGCGTCGAGGTCCGTCAGGGTATCGAGAATCTTCCATACTACCGACATCGCATCGCCGAACTCCTTGAATCGCTTCCGTTGCGCCGTGACGAGCGCTACGATGTCGCATTGGCGTCGGGGGAGGCGCTGGGTAATGCCTATGAGCATGCGGGCGGTATCGGGTGCGTCCTGACGGTTCAGGCCTATGGCGATCGCGTTGTGGTTGAGGTACTTGATCGAGGTGTCGGCTATTCTATCGATGAAACGAGCGAACCGGTCGCATCAGAGGAGCGCGGCCGTGGTATCAAGCTTATGCGTATGCTCGTCGATAACGTGGAGGTTGCTCGTCGTACGGACGGCGCCGGCACGCGCGTGCAGATGGTGAAGCTGTTTAGCGGAGCGCTGGAGTCGTGTGCCTAGCCAATCGCTTTAGCGCGTTTAGCTACTAAGAACATGCGGCAGACAAGTTTTTTGAAAAAAGTACTTGCGTCTTTTGGACAACTCGCGTAAATTAATAACCCGCAAGCGGACATGGCTCAGTTGGTAGAGCACAACCTTGCCAAGGTTGGGGTCGCGGGTTCGAGCCCCGTTGTCCGCTCCAACTATCTTACGCGGTTCTAACGAACCGCGTTTTTTGTTGACGCTGCGCGAGCCCCGGGCACCCCATCTTGCCCCTCAATCGTCGGTCGCGTACATAAAGTACGCTTCCCTCCTCTTTCGCGGCAACCTGGGGCACCCGGAGCCCGCTCGCTGTCGTGGCCGGGAAAGTGGGTCTTCCGTTCTTTTCACTGATCGGTCGATTCGTCCCAGGAGGCTTGAACCCGAGAGGGGGCGATCGTTTTGGGGCGTGGCTGTGGCGTTGTTTGTCGCGAATGTCCGCTTTGGGCGTATCATCGTGGGCATCTCGCAAAACCTCGTTGCAAGGGAGACTTATCCCATGGCTACAGAAAAGTCTTCTTCGCGCTCATGGATGTCCGATGCCGCGATCTATCAGATCTACCCGCGCTCGTTTAAGGATTCGACTGGTTCGGGTCTGGGCGATATCGCGGGCATTACCCAGCAGATGGACTATCTTGAGCGGCTGGGTATCGAGGCCATCTGGCTGAGCCCGTTTTACCCTTCGCCTCTTGTCGATGGCGGCTATGATGTGGCGGACTACTGCGATGTCGACCCACGTCTCGGCTCGCTTGACGACTTCGATGACATGATCGCTGCGGCTCACGCGCGCGGCATCAAGGTCATCGTCGACATCGTGCCCAACCATTCATCCAACCAGCACCCCTGGTTCAAAGCCGCTCTTGCCGCCGGCCCCGGATCGCCCGAACGCGCCCGTTATATCTTCCGCGATGGTCGCGGCGAGCATGGCGAGCTACCTCCCACCAATTGGAATGCCAACTTTGGCGGCCCCGCATGGACGCGTGTTGCGGACGGCCAGTGGTATCTGCACATGTTTACGCCCGAGCAGCCGGACTTTGACTGGTCATGCCCTGAGGTTCACGCGCTCTTTTGCGACGTCCTGGCGTTTTGGAGCGATCGAGGCGTCGACGGCTTTCGCATTGATGTGGCGCAGGGTCTCGCCAAGGATCTCGACCGCGATGACCTCGACCGGTGGCATCTCGCCGAGGGCGATGACATGGTTGACGACGGCACCCATCCGCTGTGGGACCGCAATGAGGTCCACGAGATCTATCGCGAGTGGCGCCGCGTGTTCGACCGCTATAATCCGCCGCGCAGCGCCGTTGCCGAGGCGTGGGTTCTGCCCGAGCGCCAGTATCTCTACGCACGCCCCAGCGAGCTTGGCCAGACATTCAACTTTGAGTTCGCCAAGGCCACTTGGACCTATGATGACATGCACGCTGCAATCGAGAAGGGCTTGAAGGCGGCCATCGAATCCGATTCCGCCTCGACCTGGGTACTCTCCAACCACGACGTGCCGCGCGTGGCGACACGCTATGCCCTGCCGCAAATCAAGGCGACGCGCTACCATCAGATTGCGCTCGACTGGCTCTTACGCGACGGGTCGTCTTATGACGAGGACCGTGAACTCGGCGAGCGCCGCGCGCGGGCAGCCCTTTTGCTTGAGTTGGCGCTTCCGGGCTCGGCATACGTGTATCAGGGTGAGGAGCTCGGCCTTTTTGAGGTGGCTGACATCCCGTGGGCTGCACTCGAAGATCCCACTGCGACCAATACGCACGGACCGAAGCGCGAGAAGGGGCGCGACGGCTGTCGTGTGCCCCTGCCGTGGGTGGCAGCGGACGATCCCGCGCAGGGCGGATCGTTTGGGTTTTCACCGGCGGACGCCGATGCGGCGCCCCATCTGCCACAGCCTGCATGGTTTTCCGATTACGCTGCCGATAGGGAAGAAGCGGACCCGGCATCGATGCTTGCGTTCTATCGCGACGCCCTCTGGCTGCGGCGCAAGCTGCGCGGGTGCGCCAACGATCTTGCGTGGCTCGATCTTGACGGGTGCACCGGCCTTGCGGATGGTGCCGAGGGCGCTGAGGGCGGCGTCATCGCCTATCGCCGCGACAACGGCTGGGCGTGTGTGACGAACTTCGGTGCAGCACCCGTGGAGCTGCCGGCGGGTAGGGTCCTGCTCACCTCATCACCGCTTGCAGATGGCAGGCTCGCGCAGGACAGCTCTGCCTGGATCATGCTCGCTGAGTTGTAGGGGGCCTCTTGCGGCGAGCTTGCGTTTGCCTACACCTTCCGTGGTGGCTGATGTCTTCGCGAGGTTCGCGAGGGCGTCGCAAAACTTTTCAAAAAAAGTTCTTGCATTTGGGTGGATCATCCCGTATATTAAATCCTCGCAGGCGGACATGGCTCAGTTGGTAGAGCACAACCTTGCCAAGGTTGGGGTCGCGGGTT
>USBK01000050.1:0-7996 GCA_900552895.1 uncultured Collinsella sp. | reverse complement strand
CGAACCCAAACGTGTACGCCAGCATCCAAAGTCGACATTTTTCGACATCTTTGGAGGCTGGTGTACACCTTTGCATATTGTGCTCGACGGACGATCGACCGTTTTGCCAGCATCCGGTATATTTCCCCACCTCAACGGACATAAGAGTTGGGTATCGACTCAGAGCGAGAGGTCCCCAATGGATACCCCTGTTCTCATTTCGCATAAAACTGCATGGCTCGTCCATCACGCGCCGCAAGGCCTGGTTCAAGCGGTCGCGCAACACGACTACCAGATAGGCGCAAGAGGTCTCTCCACCCAGCAACGCATCGCGCGCATACGACAGGCCCTCACCGACTGCGGCATTCCGCCCGATATGTTCAAGACTATCGATATCTCCGTAGTGTTTGCTTTCGAGCGAATTCGCACCAACGGCGTCACTTGCCATGTTCTCGGCCAAAGCCTACCCTACGGCCATATTGACGAGCTTACGCCCGGCATCTTTATCACCGACGAAGCCTTCACCTTCGTGCTCGCCGCCGAGTGGATGGATAGAATCGAATACCTCGAGTATGGCTACGAAGTTTGCGGCGACTATCGCATGGGCCTTAATCCCTCTGACCCTTATACCGAGCAACCAGCAACCACCTCCAAGGACGAAATTGTCGAACTGCTCGATCAACACCCCGGCAAACCCGGTGCCACACGCGCGCGACTCGCGCTCAGACATGTCTACGACCACTCGGTCTCGCCTATGGAGGCTGCATCGGCAATCGCCCTTTCACTTCCAACAAGCGAAGGCGGCGTTGGCATTCGAGGCATCGAGCTCAACCGACCGCTCGAGATCCCTCAACGTCTTTGGCATTGCACCAAAGCCCGAACACTCAAAATCGATGCCCTCATTACCTATAAGCGCAGAGAGCTCGGCATCGAATATAAGGGTGGCTTTCACGACGAGACTGGCCGTAAGGGAGCAGATGCGGAACGCGAAGCCGTGCTCGCCCAAATGGGTTATCGCATTGTCACACTCACCTCAGCGCAATTTGCCAGTCAACTCGCTTTTCACCGTGCCATGAACAATATCCGCGAAGCACTCGGTATGCCCCGCTGCACGGATGCCGAGTATCAGCGAAAGCAAAACGAACTGCGAAAGGCACTTATCCGCAACTGGAAGGGCGCGCAGGGCGAAGACATGCCTTCCGAGTAGCGGCATCTCAGCGCCCCACACCAAACGTGTACATCACCCTCCAAAAACGACATTTTTTGACATCTTTGGAGGCTGATGTACACGTTTGGTGCCTACGCCCGCATCCAGTCCCGACCGTTTACCGAGCTATAGGGTCGCCAGACCCGCCAACCATGTACTATGTACGGGCATTGTCTAAACCCGCAACACAAAGGACCCCACCTTGCCCGTCGTCGCCGCTATGACCGTTACCTCACACGCCTCGGATGCCATGGTCGCCATCCCGTTTTGGCTCGAGATGTTCGCTGTTGTCGCGGCATCGATCTCGGGCGTTCTGGTCGCGCGCGAGCACAAGCTCGACCTGGTGGGCGCCGTCGCGCTCGCCGTGGTTTGCGGCCTGGGCGGCGGTCTTTTGCGCGATATGACGCTGCAAGTGGGCAACGTCTACATCCTCAACCAACCAATGGCGTTACCGCTCTCCATCGCCACGGCGGCCATCATCTACATTTTCCCGGCAATCGTCGACAAGCCCGAAAAACTCATTCCCCTGCTCGATATCATCTCGGTGGGTATTTATGCGGCAACCGGCGCAGACAAGGCGCTGGTCTACGGCTTTGCGCCCGCCGTGTGCATCATGATGGGCTTTTTCACCGCCGTTGGCGGCGGCATGCTGCGCGACGGCTTTATGGGCGTGGTACCGGGCATTTTCCAACGTACGAACTTTTATGCCATCGCGGCCATCGCCGGATCGGCAAGCTATGTAAGCCTCGTCATGAGTGGCTTGGTCAGCAATGTCGTCGCGCTGGTCGTTTGCGTCGTAGTGACCATGGGCCTGCGTTGGCTGTCGCTGCGCTTTGACATCAAAAGCCCCACCGAAGAGGACATCGCGCGCTTTTTGCACCACAAAAAGTAGATTGCGCGGGCTCATCCTTCGAAATGCAACCGAGAGGTTCTTTTAGAGCGCCCACGCGTTGGGTACCCTGTTAGGTGCATATCGAGCATCTGACGAAGGATTCACTATGCCCCACAATCAATTCCCGTCGACCCAACGCCGTAAAGCGTGGGGCCGCATCACCATCCTATTCGCGCTCATCGCTCTGGCGCTCACCGCACTTCCTGCTACGGCTTTTGCCGGCACGGACACCGCAGGCAACGTACTTGCGACCGACAACGACGCCACTCCGTCCGGCGTCGAAGGTGACCTGTACTGGGCAGGTCAGAGCCTCAACCTGGACGACACCTCCATCGACCGCGATATCATCGCTGCGGGCGATACCCTCTCGATCCGCGACTGCACGGTGGGCGGCGCCGTTCGTCTTGCGGCGCGCACCATCGACATTGCCAAGACTACGGTTGATGGCAGCGTCACGGTCGTCGGTCAGCACGTCGTGCTCAATTCCGACAGCACCGCCAACTGCTTCTATGCGATAGGCGAGACGGTTGCCCTGCGCGGCTCTACCAAGTCGGCAGCGCTCGCGGGCGATACGGTGACCATCGATGGCACCGTCGAGGGCGATGTCGAGGTTTGGGCCGACAAGCTCATCCTGGGCAAGAACGCCCACATCACCGGCACCGTGAACGCGCACGTCTCCGAGGACCCCGAGCGCGCCGCGGGAGCCGAGGTCGGTGCCCTCAAGATCGACCGCACCGAAAACGAGGGTACTTCCACCGTTAACGATGTCATCGGCGGCATCGTCGCCGCGGCACTCTCGACCTGCTTTGTCGCTCTGCTGCTCGAGCTCGTCTTTCCGCGTGCGACTGCCAGCGCCGCCGGTATGCTCCACCAGCATCCCGCGCCCCTGTGGGTGAGCGGTCTTCTGGGTACGATTGCTGTCGCCCCCGCCGTCCTACTGCTGATTATCTCTATCGCTGGCCTGTCGCTTGCCGGAGCCCTCTTGTGCGGCGTTATCGGCATCGCATTGGTGTCGAGTGCCTTTGCGGGGTGCGCAATCGCCCGCATGGTCGGACACAACCAGAACCGCTACGCCATGGCAGCCGTGGGCGGTATCGCCGCGGGCGTGCTTACGGCAATCCCCCTCGTAGGCGATTTCATCAGCGGCGTGGCCTTTGTCTTCACGCTCGGCTACGTTATCCAGATCATCTGGCGCAACGCCCACCTCAAGTCGCAACAGCCGGCTAATACGCCGGAACTCCCCACCGCTTAGCCGCCAACCACCACAAGGGGGACAGGCACCTTTGTGGTGGTGCAAACGAACCTGTTCCCCTTGGACCAATCAGAACCACCCTTAAAAAGGGTGGTTTGCTCTTAGGGTATAACCCACGGGCCCCGGGCTCGCGTCTAAAGGCGCGGGCCCGGACTTCGTCCAGGCCTAGTGCATCTTGACCCGTGGCGCGCCGGTCGAACCGGCAGCATCACCCCCTCTTGAAGGGGTCCTCGTACTCCTTCACGCTCAGCTTGTCCAGCGCGATGTCGTGGGACTCCTGCTCCCTGATGTACTTGGCGATCGTCGCCTCGTTCAGGCCGACGGTGGACACGTAGTAGCCCTCCGCCCAGAACTTCCTGTTGCCGAACTTGTACTTGAGGTTGGCGTGCCTGTCGAATATCATCAGCGAGCTCTTCCCCTTCAGGTAGCCCATGACGCTCGCGACGCTGTACTTCGGCGGGATCGCCAGCAGCACGTGCACGTGGTCGGGCATCAGGTGCCCCTCGATTATCTCGATCCCCTTGCACTCGCACAGCTTCCTGAGGATCTCCCCTATGTCGCTCCTGATTTGGTTGTAGATCACTTTGCGCCTATACTTCGGCGTGAACACGATATGGTACTTGCACATCCACTTCGTGTGGGAAAGGCTGTAGGCCTTCTGGGCCATGGCGACCACCCCTTCGACTCGAATTCTTGACGGCCTGAACAATCGTCAATATCGGTCGGAGGGGTGGCTTTGTAAAGCCGTTTGTCTCCACCCGCGTAGCGGGTGGTTTAAAGCTGGCCGCTGCGCGGCCAGCAGACTAAAGTCTTGAAAAAGGGCGCCGACCATTGCGGTCGACGCCCTTTCTTGTTAGTCGCTATAAAGCCCAGCGCTTATTTGTTGACCTGGCCGGCGCGGACGGCAGCCTTCTTGCGGTCGGTGGCGTTGAGCAGACGCTTGCGCAGGCGAATGTTCTTGGGAGTGATCTCGACCAGCTCGTCGTCGGCGATGTACTCCAGCGCCTCCTCCAGCGAGAAGGTGCGAGGCGGCACCAGCTGGACGGAGATATCGGAGGTCGAGGAACGCTGGTTGCCCAGGTTCTTGGTGCGGGCGATGTTGACGACCATGTCGCCGGCCTTGCTGCGCTCGCCCACGATCATGCCCTCGTAGCACTCGGTGCCCGGCTCAACAAACAGCTGGCCGCGCTCCTGCAGCGTACCCAGGGCGTAGGCAACGGCCTTCTCGGTGGTCATGGAGATCATAGCGCCGTTCTGACGGTTGCCGATCTCGCCGGCGTAGGGGCCATACTCCAGGAAGGTGTGGTAGAACACGCCCTCGCCGTGGGTGACGTTCATGATGCGGTTCTTAAGGCCCATGATGCCGCGGGTCGGGATCTTAAACTCGAGGTGCGTCACGATGCCCGAGGTATCCATGCTCGTCATGATGCCGCCGGAGGTACCGAAGACCTCAACGACCTTGCCTGAGTACTCGTCCGGGCACTCGACGACGGCCTGCTCGACGGGTTCCATCTTGTTGCCGTTCTCGTCCTTCTTAAACAGAACGCGGGGACGGCCGACCTGGAACTCAAAGCCCTCGCGGCGCATGGACTCCATCAGAACGGACAGGTGCAGAATGCCGCGGCCCGAGACCTCGACGCCGCTCTTGTCCTCGAGCTCCTCGATCTTCATGGTCACGTTGTTCTCGGCCTCGTTGAACAGGCGCTCCTTGAGCTGACGGGCGCCCACGATGTCGCCGTCGCGGCCGACGAGCGGGGAGGTCGAAGCCTCAAAGACGATGGACAGGGTCGGCGGGTCGATCTCGATGGGCTCGAGCTCGACAGGGTTCTCGGGGTCGGTGTAGACATCGCCGATATCGGTGCGGTCGATACCCACGACAGCGGCAATGTCGCCGGCGCCGACTTCTTGGCACTCGGTGCGGCCCAGGTAGTCGAAGGTAAAGAGCTGCTTGACGGTAGCGGTGGCGCTGGAGCCGTCGTTCTTGACAACCAGGATCTGGTCGCCCTGGTGGATGGTGCCGGAGTACACGCGGCCGATGCCGATACGGCCGACGAAGTTGGAGTGGTCGATGGTCACGCACTGCATGGCGAGCGGGGCGTTCCCGTCAACCTCGGGTGCGGGCATGTCGTCGATGATCATGTCGAGCAGCGGGTACATGTCCATGTTGCCGTCGTTGGGGTCAAGGCGGGCAAAGCCATTCATGGCGCTGGCGTAGACCACGTGCTCCATGGCGAACTCGAGCTGGTCGTCGGTGGCACCCAAGTCGGCCATAAGGTCCAGGCAGTCGTTGTAGGCCTTCTCGGGGTTGGCGCCCGGACGATCGATCTTGTTGATGACGATCATGATCTTAAGGCCGGTGTCGATAGCGTGACGCAGCACGAAGCGGGTCTGGGGCATGGGGCCCTCAAAAGCGTCGACCAGCAGCAGGGCGCCGTCGGCCATACGCAGCACGCGCTCGACCTCGCCGCCAAAGTCGGCGTGGCCCGGGGTGTCGATGACGTTGATCTTGACGTCCTTGTACTCGATAGAGATGTTCTTGGCGAGAATCGTGATGCCGCGCTCGCGCTCCTGGTCGTTAGAGTCCAGGACGCGGTCCTCGACCTGCTGGTTGGCACGGAAGGCGTCCGTGGCACGCAGGAGCTTGTCGACCATCGTCGTCTTGCCGTGGTCGACGTGGGCGATGATGGCGATGTTCCTCAGATTGTCTACGCGCATGTAGTTCCCCTATCTTCTATCCATATACAAACGGCACGCGTATGCGGCCCGCCCAGCGACACAACGCTCAGCGGGAATATTGAGCCTTTTACCGAAAACTCGTTTATTTTAGCGATTTTAGATGAGAGGGGTTTCCTCACCTGCAGGTTCAGGGTCGCTCCACATAAAACCATCGCCGGCACCCATGCCCTCATACAGCACGTATGCCGAAAAACCGCTCTCGAGCGTGGTTTCGAAGAAGCTCACGAGCAGGGCGTCGTGATAGCCGCCGTCAATTTCGACACAACCGGTGTAGCCGATGGCATAGCGGGCGATGCGGCCCAGGCCCTCGTCCTTAAGACCCATCTTGTGCTCGGAGATAAAGTTGGTGGCCGCCTCGAGGCATGCCTCTTCGCCGTCCTCGTCGAGCGCCGCCAGATATCGGTTGGAAGCAGCGTCCTCGATCGCCACAACTACGCCCGGGTTCTCGCCGGCGGCAAGGTCGTCCAAGAACGCACCAATCAGGTCACACACCATGGCGTCGAGCTCGGCGGAGACGTTACCGGCGTCCTGCATATCCTGTGCCATCTTTAGACCTTCCCATCGAGTCTGGCGTCGTTACAGCTCTTGTGCCTCGGCAGCGATCTTGGCGGCAGCGTCGCGGGCGCGCATCATATCCATCGCGCGCTTGTCGAGTACCTTGATCTGGTTGGTCAGCATTACTGCATCGACCACACCCCAGATTACCAAGCCTGTTGAAATCGAAAACCCAAGCGCACCAACTGTACCACGAAGGCGCGAGCAGATTGCCGCGACAAGGGCGGAGACGACAACCATCTTGATAAACGAGCCGCGGCGCTCGCGAAGCGTGCGGGCCTGCGTCACATAGGCAATGCGTGCCGCCTCGGATGCCTCCGAGCGCATCTGGGCCTCGCGCGCAATGGCCGCCGCCTCAGCCGACATACCGCTGGCCATCAGCGAACACTCCGCAACCCTGCCGCCCAGCATTTAGAAGTCATCGGGGGAGAGCGTATGGACGAACTCGTCGAACTTCTCGAACTCCTGCTCGTCGTCGACATCCTCGGCGTGGGTGGAAACAGTGCCCAGGCGATTCATGATGTCGTCCTCAACAAACATGGGGGCATTGCTGCGCACGGCGAGGGCGATGGCATCGCTCGGACGCGCATCGATCCTATGCTCGCCTCCGCCGGCCAAAACGACGACCGTCGCGTAGAACACGGGAGGCTCGGCGCGGACAATCTCGATACGCTCAAGTTTTGCATCCAGGGCATCGAGCGTGTCGAGCAACAGGTCATGGGCAATCGGGCGCTCGGCACGACCGCTGTCGATACCGCGGCTAATAGCCGCAGCCTCAAACGAACCAGTTTGGATGGAAAGGGAGCGCAGCGGCGCAGGGGAGTCCGATTTGCTGCAGCGCTCGCGAAGCACGATAAGCGATGGCACGGGACCGGCGGCCATGACGATGGTCTCTATGTCGACACGAACCATGGAACACCTCCGGTACGTAGCGGTTAACACGCGGCAGCCCGCCGCATTGAATAGCTATACTACCCAATCTTTCGCACAGCACACAAAATCAAAGTAGTTAATTTGGGACGGGGCTTTTTTGACTACTTTCAGTAGGTAAGAAAAAAGCCCCGAGGCAACGCCCCAGAGCTCTTCACGGTTTTGATGGTGGACCTGACAAGATTCGAACTTGTGACCTCCCGGTTATCAGCCGGACGCTCTAACCAACTGAGCTACAGGTCCATCATGGTGGAGGTTAGGGGGATCGAACCCCTGACCTCAGGCTTGCAAAGCCCGCGCTCTCCCAGCTGAGCTAAACCCCCACGGAGACAGTAATAAACACCCCAGCGGCGACTCGGCTCTCGCTGGGGTGTTTATTGCGAAAGAAAGTGGTGGACCTGACAAGATTCGAACTTGTGACCTCCCGGTTATCAGCCGGACGCTC
>USBK01000049.1:0-8910 GCA_900552895.1 uncultured Collinsella sp. | reverse complement strand
TCGTGCGTGCGAGATCGGCGCCGAGATTCTGATTAAAGCCACCAAGGTTGACGGCATCTACGACAAGGATCCCGTCAAGTGCGCCGATGCCGTCCGTTTTGACAAGATTACCTATCACGAGGTTCTCGTCCGCGGTCTGCAGGTTATGGATTCCACGGCTACGGCACTGTGCCAGGATAACCGTATGCCTATTTTGGTCCTCAACATCGATGGCGAGGACACCGTCAAGCGCGCGCTCGCGGGTGAGCCCGTCGGCACGCTCGTCTATCAGGAGGATTAAGCATGGCAGAGAACATCACCGCCCATATGGACAAGTCGCTCGAGTCCCTCAAGCATAACTTCTCCAAGGTCCGTACCGGTCGTGCCAACGCCAACATTCTGTCCGACATCACCGTCGATTATTACGGTGTCCCCACGCCGGTCACGCAGGTTGCCGCCGTCAAGACCCCCGAGGCTCACATGCTGCTCATCGAGCCGTGGGATAAGGCGCTCATCAATGCTATCGTCAAGGCCATCGGCGCTTCCGATCTGGGTATTACCCCCAACTCCGATGGCACCGTCGTTCGTCTGCCGTTCCCGGCCCCCACTGAGGAGCGCCGTCGCGAGCTCGTCAAGGAGTGCCGTGAGTACGCCGAGCAGGCCAAGGTGTCTATCCGTAACATCCGTCGCGACTTCAACAATAAGCTCGAGCGCGATGAGGAGCTCACCGAGGACGATGTCCGTCGCGAGCAGGCCAAGGTCCAGAAGCACACCGATGAGTATGTCGCCAAGGTCGAGGAGCTTCTGAAGGAAAAAGAAGCCGAGGTCATGGAGATCTAAGGTGCAATACGACGAGCATAAACTGGTCGAGTACTTTGCCGACGCCCCTGCGGGCGTCGGTTTTTCCGACCTTGACCTCAATAACATTCCGCACCATATCTCGTGCATCATGGACGGCAACGGTCGTTGGGCCACGTCGCGCGGTCTTGCACGCACCGAGGGTCATAAGGCAGGTATCCTCTCGCTGCGCGAGATCATTACCGCCTGCGTGCGCCTGGGCGTCGACGTGCTTTCTGCCTATGCGTTTTCTACCGAAAACTGGAACCGTCCGCAGCATGAGGTCAACGTCTTGATGCATCTGTTTGCCAAGACGTTTATCGACGAGCTGCCGCTTCTGAAGCGCGAAAATGTGCGTGTTGTCTTTTTGGGCGACATTTCCGCGCTGCCCAAGAAGACCCGCGACGTTTTTGAACGCGGTCTTGCCGAGTGCGCCGATCACACCGGTATGACGCTGGCGCTTGCCGTCAACTACGGCGCGCGTGCCGAGATTACCCGCGCTGTCCGTCAGATTGCACTCGACGCTGCCGCCGGTAAGATCGATCCTGCCGCAATTGATGACGACATGGTGGCTTCCCACCTCTATACCGCCGGCCTTCCCGATCCTGAGCTTGTGATTCGCACCTCAGGTGAGCTGCGCCTTTCGAACTATCTGTTGTGGCAGGTGGCTTATTCCGAATTCTACGTCACCGATACCTATTGGCCCGACTTTGATCGTTGGGGCCTTGTCGACGCCATTTTGGCCTATCAGGGCCGTGACCGTAGGTTTGGTGGACTGAGCAAGACCGAGGAGGCTTAATCGTGTCCGATCGTCCCAAGGCATCTGCTCCCAAGACGCCTGTGCGCAAAGCTGCCACTGCGGGAGCGCCTGCAGCGAAGAGCGGCACCGGTTCGTGGCTGGCGGGCTTTATTACCCGTGCCGCCGCCGGTATCGTCTACGCCGTTGTCTTTATCCTGTGCCTGGTTTTGGGTATCGTGCCCACGGCCATCTTTGTTTCTGTCATGAGCGGTCTGTGCTGCTATGAGTTTTTCCGTATGACAAGGCTCGATGGCAAGATGGCTAACGAGCGCATGGGTATCGCTGCCGCCGTACTCTTTCCGCTGTCGGCGTTGGGCGATTCGATGTTGCTGAATGCCCTGCTTTTTGCCTTGATGCTCGCTGTGGGCATTTGGTATGTCTGGTCGCCGCGTACCCGCATCTCTGATGTGGCCGTGACGCTCATGGGTCCCATCTACACTGGCTTTATGCTGTCGGCTATCGTGCTGCTGCGCGATGCCGTGCCCGGTTTTGCCGGCGCCCTGCTTTCAGTGGGCGTTTGCGCGTCCCTTTGGGTCTCCGATTCGTTTGCCTACATCGTGGGCAGCCGTATCGGCAAGCACAAGATGGTTCCCAAGATCTCTCCCAAAAAGAGCTGGGAGGGGTTTGCCGGCGGCATCTTGGGCTCGGTTTTGATTTGGCTCATCCTGTGGGCGACGCACTTCTACAAGCTCAGCCTGCCCTATGCGCTGCTGTGCGGCGTGGTCGTGTCCATTCTGGGCGTTATCGGCGACCTTATCGAGTCGCGCATCAAGCGCGGTGTGGGCGTCAAAGATTCCGGCAACCTTATCCCGGGCCACGGCGGAATGCTCGATCGTAGCGATTCGCTTATCTTCGGCTGCATCACCGCGCAGCTGTTGCTGATGATCGGAGGCGTGCTGTAATGTCCTTCCAGACGACGTATGGCCCCGATGGACGCCTTCGCGTTGCCATCCTGGGTTGTACGGGCTCTATCGGCACCCAGGCGCTCGATGTGTGCCGCCAGCATGCCGATCGCCTGCAGGTGACGGCGCTGTCCGTTAACTCCAGTACCTCCGAGCTCGTTGCCGCTGCCCGCGAGTTCTCGGTTCCGGCGGTTGCCGTGGCCGATGTCGATCATGGCGATGACGCCGTGCTGCAGGAGTTGCCCGAGGGAACGAAGCTCGGCGTTGGCGCGCAGGCGGTTTGCGAGCTCGCGCATCGCGACGATGTCGACTGCGTGCTTGTCGCTATTGTGGGCGCCGCCGGTCTCGAGGCGAGCCATGCGGCCTTGACCTCGAATAAGCGCCTTGCCCTTGCCAACAAGGAGTCCCTCGTCGTCGGTGGCGACTTGCTTATGCCGTTGGCACAACCGGGCCAGCTTATTCCGGTCGACTCTGAGCACTCCGCCATCTACCAGTGCTATCTGGGGGAGAACCCGCGCGAGGCCCACTGCATTTGGCTCACCTGCTCGGGCGGTCCGTTCTTTGGCCGCACGCGCGACGAGCTCGATCGCGTGACGCGTGCCGATGCCCTCGCGCATCCCACGTGGGCCATGGGTGCCAAGATTACCATTGACTCCGCCACCCTCATGAACAAGGGCCTGGAGCGCATTGAGGCCATGCATCTGTTTAACTGCGACCTCGATTTCATTAACGTGGTCGTGCAGCGTCAGTCCAAGATTCACTCTATGGTCGAGTTCGCCGACGGCTCCGTGATGACGCATCTCGGTGCATCCGACATGCGTATTCCCATCCAGTTCGCGTTCTCGTATCCCGAGCGTTGGGATACTCCGGCGCCTCGTATCGATTTCCGCGAGCTGGGGCAGCTCACGTTTGATGCTGCCGACATGGATACCTTCCGCTGTCTGGCACTGGCCGAGCGTGCCGGCAAGACGGGTGGCACCATGCCGTGCGTGCTCAATGCCGCCAACGAGGTCGCCGTCGATGCCTTCCTGCACGATGGCTGCAGCTTTACCGATATCGATCGCATTGTGGAATCCTGCATGGACGCCCACGATATGCAGGTGGTCGATTCGTTTGAGCAGCTTCGCGACACCGATGCGTGGGCGCGTGAAAAGGCTGCGCAGGTGCTCGCCGCAACCCGTTCCTAACCCATAAGGATTGCTTTTTCGTTTTATGGATACTGTTCTGAGCGTTCTCTCATCGGTCTTTTGGGGCCTGCTGATGCTTTCCGTCCTCGTGTTTTTGCACGAGGGCGGCCACTTTTTGGCGGCGCGTGCCTGCGGCGTCCGTGTGACCGAGTTCTTTTTGGGTCTGCCGTGCCGCTTTGACATCCATTACACGTCGCGTCGCATTGGAACCAAGTTTGGCGTGACCCCGCTGCTGCTGGGTGGCTACGCTGCCATCTGCGGTATGGATCCGACCGATGTTTCGTGCGCCGATCGCGTGCTCGCGGCTATCTATCGTCATGGTCGCGTGACCGTGGCCGACCTTGCTGTCGAGCTCGAGCTTTCCGAGGAGGATGTGCTCGAGGCATGCGCCCTTTTGCTGGGCTGGGGCTCCATCGCGCCCTGGTATGAGGAAGGGGAGAAGCCCCTGTCGAGCTACTATCCCACCAAATATCAGACGTTGCCGCGAGACACGGCAGGCTATACCACCTTTGATGGTCGCCTTTTCGATCGCGAACATGCGACTGCCGAGGGCGATGTATGGGAACTGCCGTGCGGCGAGGCCGAGTTCCTTGCGCAAGAGCGCTCGCACACCTATCTTGGCCAAGGCTTTCTCAAGCGCGCCTTTATGCTGCTCGCGGGCATTATCGTCAATATCTTGACGGGTTTTTTGCTCCTTATGAGCATCTATTCCATTGCGGGTGTCACCGTGCCGATGGATACCAACGTGATCGGTCAGGTTGACGAGGGGTCTATTGCCGCCAAGGCGGGTATCGAGGCCGGTGATGCAATCCTTTCGGTTGACGGTGTCTCATGTTCCACTTGGATGGATGTCTACGATGCCATCGGCAAGGCCGCCGGTAAGGACGATATCGCCATCGAGTACGAGCGTGACGGCAAGCAGCATTCGACCACGGTTGCGCTCAAAGAGGACGAGCGCCTAGGTGTGTATGCCTCTACGCAGGTGGTCCGTTTAGACCCCATCACGTCGGCTCGCCTGTCGTTCTCCTATGTCGTGCAGACAGCGGATGGCGTGATGCGCCTGCTCCAGCCGCAGCATACGATGGAGATTCTCGATCAGTCTTCTTCGATCGTGGGTATTAGCGTTATGTCCTCACAGGCCGCTGCTGCCGGCCCTGCCACGTTCCTTTCGTTTGCCGCCCTCATTTCGTTCTCGCTTGGCTTTATGAACCTGCTGCCCATCCCACCACTCGATGGCGGCAAGCTGGTCATCGAGATCATTCAAAAGATTGCGGGCCGCGAGCTGCCGCTCAAAGTGCAGACAATCGTCAGCTATGTCGGCATCGCGCTCTTTGCGCTGCTGTTTGTCTATATGCTTCGTTCCGACATCCTTCGATTTATTCTGTAGGGGAGTGTTTGGATTGTCTTTATCCCATCCTTTGCCTCGCGAGTTGACGCGCCCCGTGCATGTGGGCGGCGTGCAGATCGGTGGTGGCGCTCCGGTCGTGGTTCAGTCTATGACCTGCACCGATACCGCTGATGCCCAGGCAACGCTTGCGCAAGTGTGCGCGTTGGCGCAGGCTGGCTGCGATATCGTGCGCGTGAGCGTGCCTACCGAGGCTGCGCTCGAGGGCTTTCGCACGATTTGTTCCGAGTCTCCGGTGCCGATTGTCGCCGATATCCACTTTAACCATAAGCTCGCCATTGGCGCTGTCGAGGCTGGTGCCTCCAAGCTGCGCATCAACCCCGGCAATATCGGCGATTGGGCCAAGGTTGACGCTGTCATCGATGCCGCGGGTGCCGCGGGCTGCGCGATTCGCATTGGCGTGAACGCGGGCTCGCTTGAGCAAGATATTGCCGAGCGCGACGACCTCACGCAGCCCGAAAAGCTCGTGATGTCGAGCGAGCGCTTTGTGCGGCACTTTGAGGACCGTGGGTTTACCAACATCGTGCTATCCGCCAAGGCCCATAGCGTACAGACGACGCTTGATACCTATCGCGCCCTGTCGCGCGAGATACCGCATGTTCCGCTCCACCTGGGCGTGACGGAGGCGGGGACCAAGCTTCAGGGCACCATCAAGAGCTCTGTAGGCTTGGGTATCTTGCTTTCCGAAGGCATCGGCGACACCATGCGTGTGTCGCTCACGGCCGATCCGGTTGAGGAGCCGCCGGTCGCCTGGGGAATTTTGCAGTCACTGGGCCTGCGTCGCCGTGGTCCCGAGATTGTCTCTTGCCCCACGTGCGCCCGCTGCCAGGTTAACCTGATTCCCATCGCCGAGGAAGTAACCGAGCGGCTTAAGAACTATGCCGCGCCGCTTTCGATTGCCGTCATGGGATGTGCCGTTAATGGCCCCGGTGAGGCTTCTGATGCCGACCTGGGCGTTGCTTGCGGACGTGGTCAGGCCTTGCTCTTTTCGCATGGCCAGATCATTGGTAAAGTAGCTGAGGACCAAATTGTCGACGCGCTTATGGCCGAGGTCGACAAGCTTATTGAGGAGAAGTAAATGACTCGAGCAATGTATATGTCTAAGCTCTATGCTCCGACGCTTAAAGAGGATCCGGCGGACGCTGAGCTCGCCAGCCACCGCCTGTTGCTCCGTGCCGGCATGATCCGCAAGGAGGCCGCCGGCCTGTATTCCTATCTGCCGCTTGCTTGGCGCTCGATCCGCAAGATTGAGAACATCGTGCGCGACGAGATGGACGCTGCCGGCGCCCAGGAGCTTATGATGCCCATCATGGTCGATGCCGAGCTGTGGCGTGAGTCCGGCCGTATCGACGCCTATGGCAAGGAGCTTGTGCGCTTTGACGACCGTCATGGTCGCGAGTTCGTCCTGGGCCCCACGCACGAGGAGACCGTCACGGCCCTAGTGCGCAATGAGCTGCGCTCCTATAAGCAGCTGCCCGTCAACCTGTACCACATTCAGGACAAGTTCCGCGACGAGTTCCGCCCTCGCTTTGGCCTGATGCGCGGTCGTGAGTTCATCATGAAGGACGCCTACAGCTTCTCCGCCACGCAGGAGAGTCTGCAGGAGGAGTACGACAAGATGAAGCAGGCCTACGCCAACATCTGCGAGCGCTGCTACATCAAGGCTCTGCCCGTTGTCGCCGACTCCGGCGAGATCGGTGGCGATACCTCCGTCGAGTACATGGCTTTGGCCGACGCCGGCGAGGCTTCGCTGGTCTACTGCGACGATTGCGGCTTTGCTGCCGATGACGAGGCGGCAAGCACCAAGGTCGTCGTGACCGAGGGCCCCGGCGACGGTACGCTCACCAAGGTCGAGACTCCGGGCACGGGCACCATCGAGGCCGTTGCCAAGTTCTTTGGCTTCCCCGAGAACGGTACGCGAAAGTCGCTGGCGTTGATCGATGCCGAGGGCAAGCCAGTCGTGGCCATTGTCCCGGGCGACCACGAGCTCAATGACTGCAAGGCCGAGCACGTCTTTGGCAAGGGCTATCGCATGATGACCGACGAGGAGCTCCAGACCTACGGTCTGCACAAGGGCTTTATCGGACCGGTTAACTTGCCCGAGGGCATCCGTCTGGTATGCGACGAGAGCCTGCGCGAGTCCAAGCAGTGGGCCTGCGGTGCCAACGAGGTCGATTATCACTTTACCGGTGCCTGCCCCGAGCGCGACTTTACCGTCGATGAGTGGGCAGATCTGGTCACCGTCGTTGCCGGCGATCCCTGCCCGCACTGCGGCAAGCCGCTCTCTGCTGCCCGCGGCATCGAGGTCTCTCAGGTGTTCCAGCTGGGCACCAAGTACTCCGAAGCCATGGGTGCCACCTTTATGGACGAGGACGGCAAGGAGAAGCCGCTCATCATGGGTTGCTACGGCGTTGGTGTGTCCCGCTCGCTTGCTGCCGTCGTGGAGCAGCACAACGACGAACACGGCATCGTCTGGCCGGTCTCCGTTGCCCCGTACGAGGTCGCGGTGATTCCGCTCGATCCCAAGAAGGAGGAGTGCGCTAACGTTTGCGACCAAATCGTCGAGGGCCTGTGCGCCGAGGGTATCGAGGTTGTCGTCGATGACCGTGACGAGCGTCCCGGCTTTAAGTTTGCCGATAACGACCTCATGGGCTTCCCGTATCAGGTCGTTCTGGGTAAGCGTGGCCTCAAGAATGGTACTGTGGAGCTCAAGGACCGTGCCACGGGCGAGCGTGAGGACGTGGCGATCGACGAGGTCGTCGCCAAGGTTGCCGAGCTTGTTAAGGCGGCCCGCCGTTAATCGACGATTTCGCTTGTAGTTCGATATACGGGACGGCCCCGCGTTTCTCCAGATCGGGGAGATGTGGGGCCGTCCTTTTATCTTGTGGCATCCTCGATATCTAAAAGGAAAACCCCACAGCCCATATGAGCTGCGGGGTTTTCTTGTGCCTCCGATGCGAAATAAATCGCTCAGATATTACTGATAATCGACGACGTCGATCCAGTTCTTCAGGAACTCATCGTTCACGTTGCGCTTACGAGCGAGCTCGGAAGCGGCGACGATGCTCGTCCACTGACGCACGACCTGCATGGGCATGTCGGCGCGGTCGCAGTAGAGCTCCAGGTAGGCCTCAGCCTGGTCCTTGCTGTTGAGGGCGAAGAGCAGGTAGGTGGTGGCAACGTCGGCAGCAGGGGAGCCCTGGGTGGCGTGTGCCCAGTCGCACACATAGAGCTGGCCGTCGTCGCCGACGATGACGTTGGAGGGGTTGAAGTCGCCGTGGCAGACCTTGAACTCCTTGGTCATGCCGTCCAGACGCTCCTGAAGGTTGTAGCGCGTGGTGGCATTGAGCTGATCAAGGCTGTCGATCATGCGGGCGAACTTGTCGCGCTGACGGTTGAGCAGCGGGGAGGTGTAGCCGTGGATCTCGATCTGGAGGTCGACGAACATCTCGAGGTACTCACCAAAGCGCTGGGGCTCGGCAGTCATCTTCTCGGCAAGGGTGGTGCCCGGAACCTTCTCGGTCACGAGCGCCCAGCCGTTGGCGTTCTCGAGCTGGGAAACCTCGAGAGCCTTGGGGCTGCGGATGCCGCACTCATTGATGCGGGCAAGATTCAAAGCCTCGTTGAACACGTCGGAGACAGGCTTGGTCTCGTTAAAGACCTTGACGATCTTGTCGCCCAGGTCGTAAACGACCTTGTTGCCACGGCGGACGAGCTCGGTCTTGGAATCGGGTAGCAGCATGGTTGCATCCTTTCAACGATGCGATAGAAGCGACGGCGGGGGAGTGTGAAACACCCGTG
>USBK01000048.1:0-10976 GCA_900552895.1 uncultured Collinsella sp. | reverse complement strand
CATGATTGGTTGTTGAGCGTTGGTCAAAATGGTTGTTTTTACAGTAGCGCTAACACCGAGTTCTCCGACGAGGGCGCGATCGCCGCGCTGATCGGCGAGGGGCCGGGCGAGACGAGGCTGTTCTACTGCGACCCCGGGCGCAGCGACCAGAAGGGCGCCTGCGAGCGCAACCACGTCGAGATCAGGAAGCTGCTGCCCAAGGGCCGCGGCCTCAGGTTCGACAGGCTGGTCCCGGCGGACCTGTCGCTCGCGATGTCGCACGTGAACTCCGAGCCCCGCGGCGCGCTCGGCTTCGCGACGCCCGCCCGCGCCTTCCGGGCGATGCTCGGCGGCGACGCCGTGGCGCTGCTGGAGGCGTACGGCGTCGAGGACGTGCCCGTCGGCGAGCTCGACCTGACGCCGGGGCTCATCGCGCGGGCGCGCGCAGAGAGGGGCGATGCCCCGCTGTCCTAGCCTGAGGGAAAACGGAATAGGCTGACCGACCGTCCGGCTGAGTCTGGGAAGAGGTGCCGGGCGGCGGGCGGAGCATGGCCACCGGACCCATCGAAACACATCTCCACCGTTCCTTCAACTGGGAAACGGCGCCCCCGGGCCCCGGGAGGGGCCGCGGGGGCGTTCGGCTAGGTGCGGGAACGGCCTATTTGCTCAATGTGTTCGGCTGAGATCGGAAATCAACCACCTACTCATTTAAGTGCGTCCCCAACGAGTGGTTGTGAGGGACCCGCGCAAAAAAGCTGTACGCCAGCATCCAAAGATGTCGAAAAAAGTCGACTTTGGATGCTGGCGTACATGTTTGGGTTCGGCGGGGGACTAGTCATCGGGGACGTTCTTTAGCGACTACTCATTTAAGTACGTCCCCAATGAGTGAAACTACTCATTCAAGTGCGTCCCCAATGAGTGCTAGAGCAGGTTGTTCTGTGCCCAGGCGATGATGTCGCTCGATTCGTAGAGTGGTGCGCCGTCGATGAATAGGCAGGGAACCTGGCGTTTGCCGCCGACGGCGATGAGCGTCTGCTCGGCATCGGGGTCGGTCGAGATATTGCGTTCGGGAATGGTCACGACGTTATCGGCCAAAAAGCGCTTGACCTTTATGCAATACGGGCAGCCGGTCATAACGTACAACACGAGCTCATGATCAGTAGCCATGGTGTCTCCAATCGGTTGAGGTTTCGATTGAGATACCCAAAGCCGCCGCGGTCTATGCGCAAGCCAGCGATGACTCGATGGCCTGGACCAGAAACGCTGTGGCCCCGGCGCCGCAGGGCTTGTCGTAGTAGTCGACAAAGCGCTGGTCGGCAAGATAGCCGTGAGCGAGCCCCAGGTATGCCTCGTCTTGGGGTTCGCTTCCCCAGTTGAGGCCAATCCAACGACGATGCATCGCAACAAGTTTTTGGGCCTCGCTGCTCTTTGGATCGCCGTCGCCCATGGCAATCGAGAGCTGACCCAGAATAGCGCGCTCGAGTTCTTTCATGTCGTTCCATGTCTGAGGATCCATGTCCAGTAACGTTTCGTTTGCTGCATCGATAGCCTCATCGCCATAGCGCGCCCGTGCTTCGGCGCCGTAGCGCTCCTCGTTTTCCTGCACGGTGCGCCAGCGCTCCAGTTGTGGCAGGACGGCGCCCATGAGCGAGACGGCTTCGTCGAGCGACATGCCGGTGTTTTGTGCCAGCCGCGGGGCACAATCCTCGATCATTGCCTCCATGGTGGTGTCGTAGGTGTACTTGCCGTGGTCGTAGCACCACTTGCAGTAATGGTCGGTCGTGGCGCCCGTGGCGTCGGTGCCGCAGTCGTCGGGCGTGAGTATCATGCCGCAGCTCTGGCAATAGTGCTCGGGCATTTCGAGCAGGTGAGACAGCGGCTCCCCGGTTACGGCGGCGATGAGCTTCATCATGTCGATGCCCGGTGTGACCTCGTCGCGCTCCCAACGGCTGACGGCTTGGCGTGTGACGAAGAGCTTGGCGGCAAGCTGCTCTTGGGTAAGGTGATGGGCGCGACGGACAGCAATGAGCTTTTCTGCAAAGGCCATAACGGCTCCTTTCTGCTGGTTGATGGCTTAAGCATACGCGGCAGCAGGTGCCCTTCCAAGCAACCGTTGGTTGCACGACGGGGGACCGCGGCGAAGAATTGCGCGCAATGCCCCACACCTCCATGCCGTACAATGACCGACATGGAACCTATTGCACACATACACACCGACCTGCCGCAGAAGTTCGGCATCCCACGCAACAGCTTTTTGGCGCCCCATCTGCAGGGACGTATCGTTTTTGAGCCGGAATTTGCCTCCAACGCAGCGGTTGAGGGTCTGGACTCCTTTTCTCACTTATGGCTGCTGTGGCGTTTTGAAAACGGCACGCCCGGCGGCACGGCCAAGGATATTGCCGCCGATGCCAAGACGCGGGACAGGTCCGGCACCAACGCAAAATGGTCGAAAACCGTGCGCCCGCCGCGTCTGGGTGGAGCCGAACGCGTGGGCGTGTTTGCCACACGCAGTCCGTTTCGCCCTAATCCCATCGGTCTTACCTGCGTCAAGCTCAGCCGTGTTGAGCTCACCGACGATGGTCCCATCATCCATGTGCTGGGGGCCGATCTGCGCGACGGCACGCCCATCTACGACATCAAGCCCTACATTCCGTTTGCAGACTGTCACCCGGATGCGACTGGTGGCTGGATTGAGGATGCGCCGTGGCAAGAGCTCGATGTCGAGCTCCCGCAAACGCTGCAGGACATGGTCGCGCCCGCAAAGCTCCCCGGCCTGGTCGAGGTCCTTCGCCAAGATCCGCGCCGCGCAGGCAGCAAGCACGAGCCAAACCGCGTTTATCACTTGGCATACGCCGGACTCGACGTGTCTTTTACCGTTGACGGAACCAGGCTAACGGTGGTCGCCGTCAAAGAGGCGCAGGACTAACCGGCGATTCGTCCGACCCCGCCAACTTTAAGACCAAAACCCGTGCAAAAACCGTCTACGCTGGTGGACAATAACGCCTACCGAAACAATCCGCTTTGCACGGGAGCTCAGCATGAAATACGACTTTACTTCGCTTATCGACCGCCACGGTACGGACGCCATCGCTGTTGACTCTTGGGGTGAGATCCCCGGTATGGCCCCGAACGCACCCGACGAGGGCTTCGACCGCATCCCCATGTGGGTGGCGGACATGAACTTTGCCACGGTGCCCACGGTCCAGGAGTACATCATTCAGCGCGCCCAGCACCCCATGTTTGGCTATTTCAATCCGCGTCCCGAGTACTTCGACCGCATCATCGAATGGCAGAGCCGTCGCAACGGCGTTGAGGGCTTGGCGCCGGAGCATATCGGCTACGAAAACGGCGTGCTGGGCGGTGTCGTGTCGACGTTGCGCGCATATGTCCAGCCGGGCGATACGGTGCTGGTCCACAGTCCCACCTACATCGGCTTTACCAAGTCCATCGAGGCTGCGGGCTATCGCATTGTCCACAGCCCGCTTAGGCTCGACGACCAAGGCGTGTGGCGTATGGACTTTGAGGACATGGAGCAAAAGCTCGCCCAAAACCACATTCATGCCGCGGTGTTCTGCTCGCCGCACAATCCCTGCGGCCGCGTATGGGAGCGCGACGAGATCGAGCGCGCCATGGACATCTATCGCCAGCACGATTGCGTGGTGATCTCGGATGAGATTTGGTCCGATATCATCCTGCCTGGTCACAAGCATATCCCGACGCAGTCGGTGAGCGAGGATGCCCGCATGCGCACGGTTGCCCTCTATGCGCCGAGCAAGACGTTCAACCTGGCGGGCCTGGTCGGCAGCTACCACATCATCTATAACGAGACGTTGCGCGACCGCGTGTGCGCCGTGTCCAACAAGACTCACTACAACGAGATGAATGTTCTCTCCATGCATGCACTTATCGGTGCCTACCAGCCGCAAGGCTACGAGTGGGTGAACGAGCTCAACCAGGTGCTTGCCGGCAATATCGAGTACTTCTGCGATTACGTTGACGAGCATTTTGCGGGCGTGTCCTATTCGCGTCCGCAGGGCACCTATATGGTGTTTCTGGACTGCACCGAGTGGTGCCACGAGCATGGCCGCGATATTCAGTGGCTGCTCGACGAGGGGGCACGCGTGGGCGTGGGGTATCAGGACGGCCGCCCGTTCCATGGACCCTGCCACATTCGCGTGAATCTGGCGCTGCCGCTTTCGCGCGTGAGGGAAGCGTGCGACCGCCTGGACCGTTACGTTTTTAATGCACGGTAAGTGTGCTCTGCATGCGGGGCCTTCTGCCGCGTCGGCTGGAAGGCCCCGTATGGTAAGGCATCTGTAACCATTGGGCGCTCGAGTGGTTCCATTTGCTATTATTTCTAGCATTTCAGTCTGTAAACAGGATCGTCTGGAGCTCGATGAAAAGACCCCGTCGCTCGGTTGCCGTTTCGTTGTTTGTTGCGCTTGCAGTGGCGAGTGCTTTTGTCGTAGCGATAGCTGGCTGTTCTGGGTCGAATGACGAAGCCTCGACGTCTGCATCAAAAGGCCTGGATGCCTCTCAGGTCAAAGACGACGACCTTAAGACGCTCAACGTCGGCAGCGACCTCTACCCACCGTTTGTGTATACCGACGAGTACGGCGATATCGTTGGCCTGGATGTCGAGATATTGACCGAGGCGTTGGCCCGCGTTGGTTACAAGCCAAAATACCAGCTGATTGACTGGGAAAAGAAGAAAGAGCTGCTGGCGAGCGGCGAGCTCGATTGTGTCATGGGTAGCTTTAGTATGACGGGTCGCGAAAGCGAGTATCGCTGGGCCGGTCCGTACCTTGCGAGCCGCCAGGTGGTCGCGGTCAATCCCGAAAGCGACATCTACACGCTCGCCGATCTTGAGGGCAGGGTCGTGGGGGTGCAGTCCACCACCAAGCCCGAGGGCATTTTACTCAACCGTACCAATGAAAAGGTTCCGCAAATCAAGGAGCTTTACAGCTTCTCGGACCGCTCATACCTGAACCCGGCGCTCGTCGAGGGCCTGGTCGACGCTATCGCCGCACATGAGTCCTCGCTGCTCACCTATGAAAAAGACTATGGCGTGACGTATCGCATTCTGAACGAGCCGCTGCTGGAGGTTGGTTTGGGCACCGCTTTCGATATCAACGACACGCGCGGGATCGACGTTAAACTCACCCATGCCTACCAAGAAATGCTTGCCGATGGCACCATGGAACGCCTGGTGTCAAAGTACTTTGATGACCCCTCACCATTTTTGAATATGGAGGGCCTGTCGTGATCGATGCGCCCGACTACACCGCTCAGGAGCAGGGCAATCATTCGACCTGGGTATGGCTCCTTGCCGCCCTGGTGGGTATAGCGCTCTCGGTTGTCGCCGGCATGATGAGCTACGGCTACACCACGGCCCAGGCCGAGCAGCGCTTTGCCGACGTTGTCGACTACGTGGCGACGCAGAGCCTTTCCTACGATGCGTTTAACAGCGCCTATGTGACCAAAAACCTGATTCGCGTGATGGAGATTGCCGGAGAGGTAGCGCGCGATATAAAGCGCGACGGCTCGGTGGATAATGCCGCGCTGGAGCAATATGCTGACCAGTTCAACGTGAGCGCACTGATCGTGACGGACGCATCGGGCAATTTGGTGTCCGAGTCCTCGACGGATGGCGTGGACTACGAGTCGCTTGCTACGTATCTCAAAGAGGCACCCGTGCTGGAGGTGGCAACCCATCCGCTTAAGTCCTATACCGCCCGCATCACGCTTGCGGATGATTCGGTCGCAGACATTGGCTGTGTAACCCGGCAGGATGGCGAGGGTATCGTTATCTCGGTAAGGCATCAGAGCGCGAAGGCAGTTGCAAGCAATACACTCAAACTGCAGAGCCTGCTTGATGGCTATGAAACCATCGATAGCGGCAATATCGTGATCGAAAACGATGGCAAGGTCGTTGCGACCAATGCCGTCGAACCTACCGTATTGGGCGTGTTCGACCTGCCCGCGACGGACGCCATCATTGTTGACGAAATTAAGGATCGATGCCTGCCCGGCAAAGTCCGACTGGTCAACGTCAACGGCGAGTGGTATTTGGGCACATACGGCAAAGCGCAAAAATTCTACGTGTACACCTATGCCTCGGCGCAGCGCTACTTTGAGGTCGTCGCGGCTGTCGCTGCCGGCGTGCTGGTGCTCTACAGCGGTGTTGTAGCCACTGTTGTGATGGTGCGTCGCCGCGCTGATCGTCGACGTTTGGCGGACTTGCTGCAGCAGGAGCGCGACTATGGCGACAAGCTGGCAAAGGCGGCGCGTGAGGCCTCGTCTGCCAACTCGGCAAAGACGGAGTTCCTGCGTCGCATGAGCTACGATCTGCGCACGCCCATCAACGGCATTCGCGGCATGGTTGAGGTCGGCGATGCCAATGCGGACGATCTGCAAAAGCAGACCGAGTGCCGCTCAAAGATCTGGACGGCATCGGGACTGCTGCTCGACCTTGCGAATGAGGCCCTGGATATGAGTCGCCTGGAGAGCGGGCAGGTCGACCTGGAGCTTGTTCCCACAAATTTGGTGACCCTCAACCACGAGGTGCGCGATATTCTGGAGCGCCAGGCCGAGGAGCGCCTGGTGACAATTATCTGCGATCAGCAGACGCTTAATCATCCCTATGCGCGGGTGAGCGTGACGCACCTCAAACGCTTGTTGCTCAATATTGCCGGCAATGCCGTCAAGTACAATCGCCGGGGCGGCTATGTTCGCCTGGCGTGCCGCGAGGTGGAGCCAGCGGATGGCGTTCCTGTCTATGAATACACGATTGCCGATAACGGTATTGGCATGAGTGAGGAGTTTCAACAGCACCTCTACGAGCCGTTTTGTCGCGAGGAGCAGCAGGTGGAAGGCGCTTCATCGGGAACTGGCCTGGGTGCGCCTATTGCCAAACAGTTGGTCGAGCTTATGGGCGGAACCATGAGCTTTTCGAGCATCTTGGGGCAGGGGACGACGTTTACCATACGTCTGCCGTTTGAGAAGTGCAAGTGCTCCGAGATTCCTCAGGCAGTGCGCGTGAATGCGGGCGACGGCGATGCGCTCCAGGGCTTGCGCGTTTTGCTCGTAGAGGATAACGACCTGAATGCCGAGATCGCACAGTTTACGCTCGCCCGCGCCGGTGCCGTCGTGACGCATGCTAAGGATGGTGAGTCTGCCGTCGAGATGTTTGCCGCGAGCGCGCCGCACGAGTACGACGTGGTGTTGATGGATATCATGATGCCCGGTATCGATGGCCTTGAGGCCACGCGTCGGATTCGAGCGCTCGATCGCGAGGATGCCGCGACCACGCCGATTATCGCCGTGAGCGCCAACGCCTTTGCCGACGATCGCAGGCTTTCGCGTGAGGCGGGCATGAACGCGCACCTGAGTAAACCAGTGAGTTCGCAGGAGCTCGTTGAGGCGCTTGCGCACATAGCCGCCGACGCTTCATAAGCATATGGCCCGGTTCCAAGGTGGGTTGGAACCGGGCCATATTGCTATTGATGAGGCTTGCTGAGGGGCTTACTTTTCGTGAATCTGCTTACCGCAGAGATGCTCAATCGTAATCTCGTAGAGTTGGACGCCCTTTATGTCTTTGGCGATCTCCTCCTCGACTTCTTCGGCAGAAGGGTAGTACTTAAGCGCGAGCTGACGGACTTTGTCCTCGATAAACGCGGGCGCTTCATCTACCAGGCGGCAACGGCCAAAGACCACGGTGCTCATAACATAGGGAGCCCAGTCATCGTCCTTGTACCACTCGTTGCCGTACACGGTAAAGCAGACTTTATCGTCACGCTTGAGCGAATCGACCTTGTGGCCAGCCTTGGCGCCATGGAAATAAATCTTGTCGTGCTCGGCGTCAAAGAAGTAGTTGACGGGAATGGCGTATGGGTAGCCATCATCGCCGTTAACGGCAAAGACGCCGCGCTTGCAGGTTGCCAGCAGCTCGCGCGCTTTCTCGTCGGTGATGGCGCGTTTCTTTCGACGTAAGGGCCTAAACATCGTTGGCTTCCTTTCTACTGCGCATGGTGGTTGAGCACAAACTATAGCGAAACAGCCCCGTTTTTCTTGATACAGGCGAGTATGTTTTTGAGCTTGTTAAAGTCGAGCGGTTTGGGCAGATGGGCGTTCATGCCGGCATCGTGTGCCGCCTTGGCGTCCTCGGCAAAGGCATTGGCGGTGAGCGCGATGATGGGGATGTCGGCTGCATCGGCCTTCTCGCTCAGACGAATCGCGCGAGTTGCCTCGTAGCCATCCATACCCGGCATCATGATGTCCATCAGGATCGCATCGAAGCTGCCGGCGGGACGACTAGTGTATAGTTCGACCGCTTCTTTGCCGTCGGCGGCGCGAGTTACGACGATGCCTTCGCTTTCGAGCAGGGCCTGGGCAATTTCGGCATTGAGCTCGTTGTCTTCGGCCAAAAGAACGTTCATGCCGGCAAGCGAGCAGCTGATCGCCTGCTCGTCCGCACCTTCTCTTGCCTGAGGGTTCTTGTCGATATCGAGCGGAATCTGGACGTTGAACGTACTTCCCATGCCGACCTCGCTCGAAATCTCAATCGTGCCGCCCATCATGTCTATGAGCGATTTGACGATCGGCATGCCCATGCCAGTTCCCTGAAATTTACTGCGGGCATCGTTGCCCTCTTGGGCAAACGGTTCGTAGATGTGCTTTAGAAACTCGGGCGACATGCCGATGCCGGTGTCCGAGACGCTAAAGCAAAACACGGCGTGCTCGTCGTCGACCGGCTTGATGGTCGATGAGAACGTGACGGTGCCTCCGTGCTTGTTGTACTTGATGCTGTTGTCGAGCAGGTTGACAAGGATCTGCCGAATATGGGTGGGGCTGCCGATCATATATTGGTCGACAGCGTAGGGCTCGCTGGTGTCGAGCATGGTTATGCCGCGGTCCGATGCGCGGAGCTTGCACAGTACGAGCGCATTGTCGCACAGCTCTTTAAGGTTGAATGATTCGTGCTCGAGCGTCACTTTGCGCTCCTCGATCCTGCCCATCTCGAGGATGTCGTTAATCAGTGACAGCAGGTGATTGGCGGCAACGCGCGCCTTGGCGCGGCTTTCGCGGGCGACCTGCATGTCGCCTTCTCTCAATTCCTCAATTTCGATAAGGCCCAGGATGCCGTTGAGCGGCGTGCGGATGTCGTGGCTCATGCGCGTGAGGAAAGCGGTTTTGGCGGCGTTGGCGGCATCGGCTTTCTGCCGTTCCTCCTGTGCGCGGTAAAGCGACCAGACAAGGATGACGATGCCGGTGAGCAAAATGCAGATGACGACTGCCGCAATGACGATGCGGTTGCGGTAGAGAAGTCGGAACGCATCCGATTCTTGCGCCGAGTACGATGTGGGGAAATAGCTGTTTGCAGAGAGCGATTCACCTGCATTGACGATGCCCTTATTGATGATTCCCAGCAGCTCGGGCTTGCCGCGCGAAATTAAACACGATAGCTGCGCCGTGTTGGTGAGTTCCTGTGTTTCGAAATCCTCGATGTCGTAGGTGTCGCGGAGAGTTTCCAGGCGCGTGCTGGGGACAATGATGCAACGTGCCTTCCCCTCATTGAGGGCTTTGAGCACCTCGCCGTCATTCGAGTACTCGGTTACTGTTGCGTTCGGGAAGAGACTTTCGAGCTCAAAACGGTTAACGATTGTGCTCTTTGTACAAGCGATGTTCTTAAGGTCGCTGTTCAGGTTTTTGCCACTGTGAATGGCGGTCAGCGAAACCGTTCCCATCGAGTTTGACTGGATGACTCCTGTCTGCTCGGCGAGCCAGTAGTCGCGAAACAATGGCAGGGCGACATCGATGGTTCCGTTGGAAAGGGCTTTGATCATTTGCCTGTTGTTCGAGAGTGCGATTGTTTTGACCGTAATACCAAACTTGTCGTGCAACGTCGTTGCAAGCGAGGCGAGCGATCCTTCCATCTCGCCGTCGTCATTTTGCGTGCAGTAGGGAAGTTGGTTTTTAAGATAGCCGAGCGTGATGGTATTGCCGTTTGCTTTGAGCCAGGTGGTCTCGGGGCCGGTGAGCGATGACGAGCCACTGTTTTGGGTCGAGTAACTCGATTTGACTTCCTCGTTATAGCGCGGGTTATCGCGGGCGATGGTCGTCATGGCGGCGTTGATGTCGTTCATCAGATCGGGGCGGCTTTTGGGAACGGCAAAATAGTAGTCGCTCGAGCCTACGTAGAACATGGGTGACGCATCGGGCGACGAAATGGTATCGTTCATGATGACGGCGTCGACCTCGCCGTCTGCAAGCGCCTCAAAGAGGGCGCTGCCGGTGTCGATTTCTTTATAGGTGCAGGTGACGCCTTCGTCGGCGAGCCACTGCTGGCCGACGATAGTTTGCATAACGCCAGAGTTGCAGCCGATGGTGAGGCCTTGGAGCGCCTGGGGGTCACCCTTGGCCAGATCGTCGCGGTCGGGCCTGGCGTAGATGTAGTAGCGCTCGGTGCCCTCGGGGTTCGAGGAAAAGAGCAGCTTCTGCTCGCGTTCTGCCGAATACGAGATGTTGGGCATGAGGTCGATTTCGCCTGCTTCGAGCATGTCCATAAGCTCGGAGAAGGTGCCGCTAACGTATTCGTATTGCCAGCCCTTTGTGTAATACGAGAGGGTCTGGAGGTACTCGTAGCCCCACCCCGAGAGTCGCTCGCCCGGCATGCCTTCCTGGAAGCCTTTGTTGTTGACGAGCCAGCCAACGCGGACCGTCTTGACCTGCTGGTCGGAGTCGGCGGCAAAGGCGGGGGCGGGCATGACGGCGCTCAGTATGGCGAGCGCGGCAAGCGCGACGGCCAGGGTGCGATATAGAGCCAAGCGAAGGACGGCGGAAGGTTTCACATGAAATCCTATCGAGTTGAGACAGTTTCGCATAAGGATACCAGCTCAGCCTGCCCATTCAGCCGCCGCACCGCTAAACGGTTAGGTAGTCATTGGGTGTTCCTATAGTTTTGTCAACCGTCGGGGCTACTCCCGGTAGGGCACCCG
>USBK01000047.1:0-12507 GCA_900552895.1 uncultured Collinsella sp. | reverse complement strand
AGGCCCGATTTTGCCTCTTGACAATGTCCTGCTCATATTAAAAGGAACGTCCCCAGATGCCGAATCCGCAGCTACAGCAGGCCAAAGTGTTTGGCGGCGTTGTAGATGCCGTCGTCGTCCACGGCGGCAAACATCGACAGGTCGTTCTCGCCGTCGCCAAAGGCAATCGCCTCGCTCGCGTCGACACCCAGGCGTTCCAGCGTCGCCGCGACACCCAGGTCCTTACCGCCGTTGGCAGGGATAATGTCGCAGAACAAATCACACCAGCGCGTAGTGAGAGAATGCGACACCGCGTCGGTCACGATATGTTCGTCGGCAGGGTCCACAAAGGCGCAGAACTGGTAAACCGGCGCGTCAAAAGCGTGCTCAAACGGTTCCTCGTGGTAGACAATCCCCGCGTTACTGCCAACCGTCACCACGCGCTCGGACAGGCGGTTCACAAACGAATTCTCGCCCTGCATGCACAGCGAGTCGTAGCGCCCCTCGGCCACCTGGCCCACGATCACCGCAACGTCGTCCGGGTCAATCGGACAGCTGCGGTAAACCCCCTCGGCATCAAAGCAGTGCTGGCCCGAAAGCGTAATGTACGCATCCCAACCCAAGTCGAACAGCCAGTCCGGCATCTGGTAGGTCGGACGGCCCGTGGCGATCACGCACGCAATCCCCTGCTCGCGAAAGCTGTCGAGCACCTGCTGCGCCGACGCCGGAATCCGGTGGGTCTTAAAGCTCAACAGCGTGCCGTCGATATCGAAAAACGCGGCCTTGATCATCCTCGCCTACTCCTCGCCCTCGAGCTTCTCGCTCGCCTCGAGCCACGCCATCTCCAACTCGTCCATGGCGGCGTGGGCCTCGTCGATCTTTGCCTGCTGCTCGCCCAGCGCCGTGTAGTTGGTGGGGTCGACCTGAGCCATCGCGACCTCGGCCTCCTCCACGCGGGCGCGCTGCGTCTCCATTTTGCGCTCGAGCGAGCTCACCTCACGACGGAGCTTTTGGCGCTCGGCATTGGAAAGGCCGTTGGGCTGACCGCTCGACTTGGGCTTTTCGGCCGCAGCTGCCGCGGCACCGGTGTCGAACGTACCGGTCTTGGCGCTCGGTGCACCCACGGGCTCGCCCTCGGCGGTGGCATTGCACAGGCGCAGGTACTGGTCGACGCCGCCGGGCATATGCGTCAGGTGGCCGTCGAGCAGCGCCCACTGCTGGTCGGTCACGCGCTCCATCAAAAAGCGGTCGTGCGTCACCAGAATCAGCGTGCCGGGCCAGCCGTCCAGCAAGTCCTCGACAATCGCCAGCATGTCGGTATCCAGGTCGTTGCCGGGCTCGTCCAGGATGAGCACGTTGGGCTCGTCCAGGATCGTCAGCAGCAGCGACAGACGACGGCGCTGGCCGCCCGAAAGATCGCCGATGCGGCTCCAGAGCTGCTGCGTCGTAAAGCCCAGACGCTCGCAGAGCTTCTCGGGTGAAGTCTCCTTGCCGTCAATGACGTAGTACTTCTTATAGTGGCTGAGCACCTCGCGGATCGTGTCGCCCATGTAGGGTTCGAGCTCCTCGAGCTGCTGCGACAGCACGCCAAAGCGCACCGTCTGGCCGATCTTCACGCGGCCGCGCAGGGGCGCGATCTTGCCCTGGATCACGTCGAGCAGCGTCGACTTGCCGGCGCCGTTCTCGCCCAAAAGACCATAGCGGTCGCCCGCGCCGATGAGCCAGGTCACATCGGTGAGCACCTGTTTGGACGTGCCATCGGCATCCGCATAGCCGGCGTCCACGTCGACCACATCGATAACCTGCTTGCCCAGGCGGCTCACGGCCAGGCGCTTGAGCTCCAGCTCGTCACGCACGGGCGGCACGTCGGCGATCAGCTCGCGAGCGGCATCCACGCGAAACTTGGGCTTGGTGGAACGGGCCTGGGCGCCGCGGCTCAGCCACGCGAGCTCCTTGCGCGCCATGTTGCGGCGGCGCTCCTCGGTGACGGCGGCCATGCGGTCGCGCTCCACGCGCTGCAGGATGTATGCCGAGTAGCCGCCCTCGAAGGGATCGACCTGGCCGTCGTGGACCTCCCACATGCTGGTGCAGACCTCGTCCAAGAACCAGCGATCGTGCGTGACCACGAGCATGGCGCCCTGACCGCGCTGCCAGCGGGCCTTTAAGTGACGCGCAAGCCAGTTGATGGTACGCATGTCCAGGTGGTTGGTGGGCTCGTCGAGCATGAGCACGTCGTAGTCGCCGATCAGCAGGCGCGCGAGGTCCACGCGACGGCGCTGGCCGCCCGAAAGCTCGCCTACCATGCCCTCCCAGGGCACATCGCTAATGAGGCCGGCGAGGATCTGGCGCGTACGGGGGCTCGACGCCCACTCGTACTCGGGCGTGTCGCCCACAACGGCATGATGCACGGTATCGGTGTCGACAAGCTGATCCTTTTGGCCGAGTAGACCGATCGTGGTGCCGCGGCGGTGCGTCACGCGTCCGTCATCGGGCTCCAGCGTGCCGGCGAGCACGCTCAGCAGCGTCGACTTGCCGTCGCCGTTTTTACCGACAATACCAATGCGGTCGCCCTCGCCCACGCCGAGCGTCACGCTATCGAAAATATGCTTGGTGGGAAACTCTAGGCTGACGGAATCGCATCCCAAAAGAATCGCCATATGCCCTGCTCCTTCGTAGAAATTCAACGTTGTCCATGATAGCGAAAACCACCACAAAGGGGACAGGCACCTTTGTGGTGGTTTTGGGCAAGCGCACCAGCACACGACACAAAAAGGCGGGCCATCTCCCGCAAGAGATGACCCGCCTCTCCAATCAGTCCCGCGACAACCGTGGCCGCCGCAGGCCTCAAGCATGTCCCGGACTAGGAGAACATGCCGGTGAGGTAATCATTCAGCCGCTTATCCTTGGGCCGTTGGAAAATCTCGTCGGTCTCGTCGTACTCGACCATATCGCCCATGTAGAAGAACGCCGTGCGGTTGGACACGCGCGACGCCTGCTCCATGTTGTGCGTCACGATGACGATGGCGCGGTCGGCCGCGATCGACGACATGAGGTCCTCGATCGCCAGCGTCGAGATGGGGTCGAGCGCCGAGCAGGGCTCGTCAAACAGGATCACGTCGGGGTTGAGCGCAAGCGTGCGCGCGATGCACAAACGCTGCTGCTGGCCGCCCGAAAGCGCGTAGGCGCTCTTGTCGAGCTTGTCTTTGACCTCGTCCCACAGCGCGGCACCGCGCAGACTTTCCTCGACCATGCGGTCGAGCTCGTCGCGGTCGGTGATGCCGTGGCGCTTGGGCGCAAACGTAATGTTGTCGCGAATGGACTTGCGGAACGGGTTTGGCTGCTGGAACACCATGCCAATGGACCGACGCAGCTCGTAGGTGTTCTCGGTCTTGGTGTTCACGTTGCGGCCGCGGTAGTTGATCTCGCCCTCCACGCGACAGCCGCGAATCTCGCGATTCATAAGGTTGAGGCTGCGCAAAAAGGTCGACTTGCCGCAGCCCGAAGGCCCGATGAGCGCCGTGATCTCGCCCTTGTGAAAGTCGAGCGACGCATCGTGCAGCGCATGGTGGTCGCCATAGTACACGTTGACGTCCTTGGTGGAGACCACGACCTCGTCGCTCACGGCCTTGCCGCTCACGCGAACACGTTTCTCGCTCTCCCCCACGCTCGACAAAAAGTCCTGGGTGTCGGACGATGCCGCCTCGGTTGCGGGCGTTGTGTTCATCTCGCTCATTCGGCCGTCATCTTCCTTGCCAGTTGCTTGCCCACGATACGGGCGACTACGTTAAACAGCAGCACGCAAATCATCAGCAGTGCCGCGATGCCCCAGACGATCTGCTGGGCCTCGGGGCTGCCCTCGCCATAGATCTTGTAGATGTGCACGGCCAGCGACTCGCCGGGACGGAACACGTTCCAGGCGCAGGTGGGGCTCGACAGGTTAAAACTCAAGAAGTTCAGGCGAACCGGCGAGCTCATGCCCGAGGTAAAGAGCAGCGCCGCGGCCTCGCCAAACACGCGGCCGGCCGAAAGCACGATGCCGGTCACGATGGCGGGCATGGCCTCGGGAATCAGGATGTGCAGCGTGGCCTCCCAGCGGGTGAGGCCCATAGCCAGGCACGCATCGCGCTGGGCCTGCGGCACGTCCTCGAGCGCCTGCTGAATCACGCGCACCAGGATGGGGATGTTGAACATGGTGAGCGCGACGGCGCCGGAGATGATGGAGTACTTCCAGCCCAGCTGCACCGAAAACACCAGAAAGCCGAACATGCCCACGACGATGGAAGGCAGCGAGGACAGCGTCTCGATGGCGGTCGAGGCGATGTCGCGAATAGGCCCATCGGGCGCGTACTCGACCAGGAAGACCGCGCCGCCTAAACTGATGGGCACCGAGATGATCAGGGTAATCAGCAGCAGATAGAACGAGTCGAACAGCTGGTAGAGCACGCCGCCCTGGGTTCCGTTGGCGCGCGCGGGCTGCGTGAGGAAGCCCGGCTGGAACAGCGTCGAGATGCCCTCCAACAGGATGTAGGCCACCATGGAGACGACGATGAGCATGACGATGGCGACGATCGCCGTCAACACGCCCGTGGCGATGCGGTCCTGCTTTTGGACACGCCCGAGTCTCGCCTCGTCGATATGGATGCGCGTGCTAGCCACGAGCCTTCGCCCCCTTGCGGCCGATAAGGTGGATGATCAGGATAAAGATGAGGCTCATGCCCATCAGCAGCAGACCGAGCGCCCACAGAACGTCGTCCTGGGCCGAGCCCTCGGCATAGACCGCCATGGACGTGGTGAGCGTGGTGGTAATGGTCGAGGCAGGCGACAGCAGCGACGTCGGCATGGCCTCGATGCCGCCGATAACCATGCGCACGGCGAGCGTTTCGCCAAAGGCGCGGGTCATGCCAAGGATGACCGCGGTCATGAGCGACGGCATGGCGGACTTGAGCACCACGTGCCAGATGGTCTGCCAGCGGGTGTAGCCCAGCGCGAGCGAGCCCTGACGGTAGCTGTCGGGCACAGCGCGCAGGCCATCGACCGAAAGCGTGGTCATCGTCGGCAGGATCATGACGGCCAGCACGATGGCGCCGGGCAAGATGCCCAGGCCCGTGCTCACGTGGAAAACGCTCTTCATGAGGCCGACGACCACGTGAAAACCGATTAGGCCAAAGACAACCGAGGGAATGCCGGTCAAAAGCTCAATAAGCGGCTGAAAGACCTTGGAGCCAAACTTAGGCTGGATCTCGACCGCAAAGATGGCGGAGCCGATGGCGATGGGCAGTGCGATGAGCGTGGAGAGTACCATGACCGCAAACGAGGTGACGATCAAGGGCAGGGCGCCGGTGTAGGGCAGGCCGTCCTCGGCTGTGTTGGCCAGGTCCCACTTGGTGCCGGTGAAGAACTCGACGACCGAAACGCCGTCCTTGAGAAAAGCCGAGAGGCCCTTTTGGGCGACCATAAAGATGAGCGCGGCAACGACAAGCGTCACGAGCGCTACGCACGCGCCCGTGACGCCCAGGCCCACGTTCTCAAGGTCGCGCTTTGGCAGCTGTTTTGCCATTGCAAACCTTTCCGGGGGCGATTACTTATTTAGCGGAAACCTTGCCGCTGGCGTCCTTGACGACCTTCATGGCAGAGACGGGAATAAAGCCCTGTTGCTCGACGAGCTTGCCTTGGACGTCGTCGGAAAGCATGAACTCCAAGAAGGCCTTGGTGGCCTCGTCGGCGTCCTTCGCGCAGTACATGTGCTCGGTAGCCCAGATCTTGAAGGAGTCGTCGGTGACGTTTGCGCTCTTGGGCTCCACGCCCTCGACCTTGATGGCGTTGAACTTGGAGTCATCGAAGTGCGAGAAGTCGAGGTAGGAGATGGCGTTGTCGGTGCTGCCCATCTGAGTCTGGACGTCGCCGGACTTGTCGAGCTCGGCGTCGCCCTTAAAGTCGACGGCCTCGTCGCCAAAGACGGCGGCCTCGAAGGTGGCGCGGGTGCCGGAGCCGGCCTTGCGGTTGAGGACGACGATCTTGGCGTCGTCACCGCCGACCTCCTTCCAGTTGGTGATCTGGCCGGAGAAGATGCCCTTGAGCTGCTCGAGGGACAGGTCGTCGACCTTGACGTTCTTGGAGACGACGGGGCCCATGCCCACGACGGCCACCTCGTGGTCGACGAGGTTCTTGACCTGATCGGCCTCGAGTTTGGTCTCGGCGAAGACGTCGGAGTTACCGATGGTAACGGTGCCGGCGGCGACAGCGGTCAGACCCTTGCCCGAACCGTTGCCCGAACCGGAGACGGAGACGTCGGGGTTGGCATCCATAAACTTCTCGGCAGCGGCCTCGACGAGAGCCTGGAACGAGGAGGCGCCGTCGTAGGTCACCTCGCCGGAGACGGACTCGGCAGCAGCGGCGCTACCCTTGTCGGCGGCGTCGGATGCGCCGGAGCCGCCGCAACCAGCGAGACCGAGACCGACGATGCTGGCAAGACCACCAGCGAGGCCGAGGAACTGACGACGAGAATAAGCCTGATCGAGCATGATCTTCCTTTCATACATGCGAATCGCGGGCACCCTGCCCGCTTTGCTGAAAGGAACGATACGACCCCGATCGGGCGACGACCGCCTTATCTGCGGTTTCTTACGGTCATTTGATAGACCCTTACCGCAAGCGCGGCTCGGCTTTACAAACGAATAACAAACCCGCCACCAAGCATGACCAGCCTTTTACACCAATAAAAACAAAGTTGCGGTGAAATAGTTCCTGCTTGGCCATCAAATGGCCCATTCTAGGAACTATTCCACCGCAACTTAGATTGGAAACCGCGAGACCTTAAAGCTCTAATTCATTCAAACGGAGGATCGCAACAATGTAAATCTTGAGCGCCTGCTTGAGCTGCTCCTCGTTGGCGCACTCATTGGGGCCGTGCATCTGGCCGCCCCACGCGGGCAGCTCCAGACCGGTCTCCTCGGGGCCAAACGATACGGCGCGGGCAAAGTTGCGCGCGTACGTGCCGCCGCCCATGGCAAAGGGCTCGGCATGCTTGCCCGTAAACTCGTTATAGGTATCAATAAGCGCCTTCACGGCCGGATCGTCGGCAGATACCGAGAACGGCACCTTCGCGCGACCCAGCTGGCACATCACGCCAAAACGGCCCACGAGTGGGTCGAGCTGCTCGCAAATGGTGTCGGCGCTCGTGCTGTCGGGGAAGCGCACGTCAATGACCTGCTCAATATGGCCATCCGCCACGCGGATGACGCCAGCGTTGCAGGTAAGCGGGCCAAACGCAGGACTCGTCGCATCGATACCCAGGCCGCGGCCATAGGCATCCGCATGCACAAAGGCCAGGAACTTGACGAACTCGTGCTCGGCAGGCGTCAGCAGGCGCTCGTCGCGTGCACCAAACGCGTCCTCGGCCTCGCGCAGATACGCCACGATGAGGCCGACGGCATTGATGGTGCCCTCAGGCATCGAAGCGTGGCCGCCAATACCGTGGGCGAAAATCTGCACATGGCCATTGTCGAGCGCCGTGATCTCCAGGCGGTCGGCGTTCTCGACCGGCGCCGGCAGCTCATCGGCGGCAATCGCAAGCTCGCAGATAGACTGCGACGGAATGGCATTGCTCGCCTCGGCACCGCTCCAGGACACGATGCGCCCACCGTCGATCTTGGAACTCACAAACGTCGCCCCAAACTGGCCCTTCTCGGCATTGCAGACCGGAAACTCGGCATCGGGCGTAAACAGAAAGTCGGGGTCTGCGTGGTTCTCCAGATAATGGTGAACGTCGGACATGCCCACTTCCTCATCGCAGCCCAGCAGCGCGCGGAAGGTGTAGCGCGGGGTAATACCGTGCTTAAGCAGATAGGCGCCGGCGTAGAGCGACAGCACGGCCGGGCCCTTGTCGTCGATCACGCCACGGCCGAGCAGCCAGCCCTCGCGGCGCTCCATCGCAAACGGGTCGGTGTTCCAGCCGGGGCCAGCGGGCACCACGTCCACATGGCAAATGGTCGCGAGCTGCTTGTCGCCACGACCGGGAATATCGGCGATGCCCACATAGCCCTCGTCGTCGCTCGTCTGGTAGCCGAGCTTTTGCGCAATGCCGAGCGCGCAATCGAGCGCATCACGAACCGGACGGCCAAACGGCGCGCCGGGCTCCGCATTGGCAGAAACCGCCACGGACGGATAGCTCACCAGCCGCTCGATATCGGCGACGACATCTTCCCAGACCTCATCGACATACTCGGCAACGCTCTGCTCCACCTGATTCATGGACGACCTCCTTACCAATGAGCGGCAGGCACGCCCGCCACTCACATGACGTCATTAGATAGCGAAAAGTTTAGCAAGCTCGGCCACCGAGTGCACCACCGCATCGGCACCCGCCGCCTCATGCTCGCCCGGCGCCGCCGCGCCCGAATAGATGCCGATGCACGGCACGCCCATCGCGCGTGCGCCCTCCACATCGTTAAAGCGATCGCCGATCATCACGGCATCGTCGGCGGTCGCGCTTAGCGCCGCCAGCGCATCGCGAACCGAATCTGCCTTGGTCTCGCGCCCCTGCGGTGGATTCATGCCGACCACGGCTTCGAACTGAGAAAGCCCCAGCTCATGCACCATGCTGATACACTTTGCCTCCATGCGCGACGTCGCGACGGCCATGCGCTTGCCCCGGGCGGTCAACCCATCCAGCAGCTCGGGGATCCCATCGAACACGGGGTACTCTTCCGGCCCCAGCTCATCAAAAAAGGCGCGATACTCATCGGCCACCACAAGCGACTCCTCGCGGGAAAAGCCGTAAAAGTCGTGAAAGCTCTTCCACAGGGGCGGCCCGATCATGCGGCGCAGGTCACCCATCTGCGCCTCCGAAAACCCGCGCGCAGCCAGCGTCTTGCGCGTCGAGGTCATCACCGCCCGACCCGTATCGGCCACCGTGCCGTCAAAATCGAACAGCACAACCGGCCGCTCGCAAAGTTGCAATGCCGCCATCGGCACCCCTCTTCCCCAGTTGATGATTTCCACACCACCACTTCAAACTGTTGACTATTCAACAATTGAACCTAGCAATGTAGAGCAACTCCACTATACTTGTCGCACTTTGCTTTCAGAAGGCGGCGCTGCCGCGCCCCAACGAAAGGTGCAATTATGTCTTTTGCCATCATAACCGACTCCACGTCGGACATCTCCCCCGCCCGCGCCCAAGAGCTCGGCATTTACGTGATTCCGCTGCATGTGATTATCGAGGGCGAGGACCTGCTCGACCAGGTGCAGATCACCGCCGAGGAATACGTTGCGCGCATGGCCGGCTCCGAGCAGCTGCCGCACACCTCGCAGCCGAGCGCCGGCGAGTTCAAGGCGCTGTTTGACCGCGTGCGCGCCGATGGCCACGACAGCGCGATCTTTATCTCGCTGTGCAGCGAGTGGTCCGCCTGCTATTCCAACGCATGCCTGGTCGCCGAGACCCACGAGCTCGACGTGCGCTGCATCGATTCGCGCACCGGCTCGGGCGCCGAGGGCCTGCTGGTGGAGTACGCGCTTGCCATGCGCGAGGACGGCCGCAGCTTGGACGAGACCGAGGCGCAGATCCGCGCGACGCTGCCCGAAGCCCACCTGCTGCTGATTCCCCGCACGCTCGAGAACCTGGTCAAAAACGGCCGCGCCCCCAAGCTCGCCGGCCAGCTGACGCAGATGCTCAACATTCGCCTGGCCGTTTCGCCGGAGTGGAAATCGGGCGAGATCAAGGCAATCAAAAAGGGCCGCGGCGCCAAGCGCATCGTCGCCAACACCATGGCAGATTGCCTCGCGTTTTTGGCCGAACATCCGGGCTCCAGCGTGCGCGTGCTCACGACCGGCGCCGCCGAGGAGCAGGAGCTCGTCAGCCAAGCGCTCGCGGGCCAAGACTACGTAGACGCCGGCACCGGCCCCATCGGCTGCACCATCGCCACCCATGTAGGCGTCGACGCCATCGCCATCAGCTACTGCCCCCGCTACCAGCCCATCCACTAGGGGCACCTTTACCACTTGCGGTGGAATAGGAACTGTTTTTGGCTTATTAGCCGCCAATCAATCCCTATTCCACCGCAACTTGGAAGCAGTTCATTTGGGACGGGGCTAAAAAGACTGGCATGTAACGTTACGCACCGGTCTTTTTAGCCCCGTCCCATTTTAGCTACTCTACATCAGCCCGCTCAGGGCAATGTCAACGGCCTCGTTGAGGTCGTCGGTAATGTGCACCAGCTCCGGATCGAGCGGACTGATCATGCCGGCGTCCATCACCGGACCGTTGAGCCAGTCGAACAGGCCCTGCCAGTACTCGCTGCCCACCAGCACGAGCGGCATGCGCTTGACCTTGTGCGTCTGCACCAGCGTGAGCACCTCGAACATCTCGTCGAGCGTGCCAAAGCCACCGGGAAACACGATAGCGCCCGAGCTGTATTTGACGAACATGGTCTTGCGCACAAAGAAGTAACGGAAGTCCATGCCAAGGTTCACGTATTTATTGAGCCCCTGCTCGTGCGGCAATTCAATGCCTAGGCCAACTGACTTGCCGTTGACACTCGCCGCTCCCCTGTTGGCCGCTTCCATGATGCCGGGGCCACCGCCGGTGATAACCGCCACGCCGCGCTGGGCGATCTTGCGGCCAACGGCGCGTGCCGCCTTGTAGAGCGGATCGGTCTTGGGCGTGCGGGCACTACCGAAGATGGTCACTGCAGGACCAAGCTCGGCAAGCGCGCCAAAACCATCGACAAACTCTGCCTGAATGCGCAGCACGCGCCACGGGTCGGCATGCAGCCAGTCGGTCGAGTCCTCGGGCGCCAGCAGGTTGGCGTAGGTGTTGTCCTTAGGAATCATGGGGCCGCGCATGACCACGGGGCCGCGGCGGTACGTCTCGTCGTAGACAGGCTCGCCCTCGACGTTCTCATTCTTAATCATGGGTACTCCTATCGAGAAAAAGAAAAACGGGCGGGGTCGACGCTGTGCGCCAAACACCCGCCCGAACATCAACTATTCGGTATGGTACCCACGATGCATCAAGTGCTTGCAAGCTATCGGTCATCGGTCGCGCAAGCGGTGTTAGCAAACGTGATGACCGGCCGGCGCTCGCCCCTTGCCGTTGCCCGCGCTCTGCAAGCGCCCGTGCTGCTCTTAGTAATCCACCGCCGCAGGGCTGTTCATCCAGTCGCTCACGAACGCGCCGTAGCGGCCCTCGATAATGGCCTGGCGGGCCCGCTGCATAAGGTTGAGCAGGTAGTAGATGTTGTGCATCGAAAGCAGAATGCCGCCGAGCATCTCCTTCTGCGTGACCATGTGACGGATGAGCGCACGGCTGTAACCGCCCGTGCACACCGGGCAGGTGCAGGTGGGATCGATGGGACCGTCGTCGTGCGCAAAGCGAGCGTTGCGGAAGTTGAGGCGACCCTCGCTGGAGAATGCCGTGCCCATACGGCCGGTGCGCGTCGGCAGCACGCAGTCGAACATGTCGATGCCCACGCCAACGCCGCGCACGAGCGTGGTCGGGTTGCCGACACCCATCAGGTAGCGCGGCTTATGCTTGGGCATGTACTCGCTCACGAGCGGCGCCAGGGTCTCGAACATGGTCTCGTGATCCTCGCCCACCGAATAGCCACCGATACCATAGCCCGGGAAGTCGCCGCACTCCTCCAGATGGCGCAGCGAACGCAGGCGCAGATCCAGGTGCATGCCGCCCTGAACGATGCCAAAGAGCGCCTGGTCATCGCGGGTATGCGCCTTATAGCAGCGCTCGGCCCACATGCTCGACAGCTCAACGGCGCGCTCAACGTAGGCGCGCGTGGCGGGATAGCCCGGGCACTGGTCGAGCTGCATGCAGATATCGGAGCCGAGTTTCATGGCGATTTCCATGTTGTCCTCGGGCGTCCAAAACACGTGGCGGCCGTCGTAATCGTTGACGATAAAGCGCACGCCCTCATCGGTGAGCTTGACGGCATCGTTGTGGCTGAAGACCTGGAAACCGCCCGAGTCGGTGAGGATGGGGCCGTGCCAGTTCATGAACTTGTGCAGGCCGCCCAGCTCGGCGATGGTATCCTCGCCGGGACGCATGGACAGATGATAGGTATTGGCGAGCACGATCTGGGCGCCGAGCTTCTTGACAGTCTCGGTAGGAATGCCCTTGACGTTTGCCTTGGTGCCCACGGGCATAAAGATCGGCGTCTCGATGTCGCCGTGCGGGGTGTGCAGTACGCCGGCGCGCGCGTGCGTCGTCGGATCCTCGGCAATCAGGTCGAATTTAAAAAGGTTCTGGTCCATAAACTGGAACTCCTTGGTTGCGGTTCATACGCAAACCATTATACGGGCAACCCGCAAGAAGCACCGACTCGACAGAAACTGGTGCGAGGAGGATACGGCAGGGACACGGCAAATGAGCGTGGATTTTTGGACGCTTACCGGATGAGCGTGGATAATCTCCCACTTTTGCCCAAAGCACAGCCCAAAAACGGGAGATTATCCACTTTCATTGGTGGCGCGCGCAGACGTGGTGTAAGAGCGTCCCGAGGTCCGTCGCTGCAAGTC
>USBK01000046.1:0-13963 GCA_900552895.1 uncultured Collinsella sp. | reverse complement strand
TGGGCCTCCTCGTTGGCGTTGCGGATCAGCTCATGGCGCTGCTCCGGCGTCAGGGTATTCTCCTGCTCCAGCAGCACATTAGTGGCCCCCACGATGCCCGTCAACGGCGTGCGGATGTCGTGGGACACCGCCCGCAGGAGGTTGCCGTGCATCCGCTCCAGCTCCGCCTCCCGCCGCACCTCATCCATCTGCTTGGCCCGGCTGGTAACGATGCCGGTCACAACGGAAATGGTCATGGTCACCAGAAAGGTCAACGGGAATCCCGACAGAGTGAAGCTGACGTTCCAGTAGGGCGGGGTGAAGATGTAGTCCACGCTGAGCACGGCGAAGATGGAGATGATGAGGCTGAAGAAGAAGCCCTCCGTCAGCAGCGCCGTCAAAAACACGTCCAGCAGAAAAATCATGTACACATACCCGGTGTCGCCGTCCTGGCTGGCTCCCCGCAGGATCAGGCACAGCACCACCGACAGGGTGTACAGGCTCATGGAGATGATAAAGTCCTTGCCGGAGTAGGAAAAGCCAATGGAGGGGATACGCTTTCGGCGCAGCCACTGCTCCGGCCATTGGATGTGCGGTTTCTTCAAATCCCTGCTACCTCCCGACCCTCAGGTTTTTCTGACCTGATTATACCATACTTCACGTTAAGATTTCGCTAAAAACCTGTTAAGAACAGAGAAAACGCCGGAAAAGACTTTTTTCGGGACCGGTTGACAGAGCAGGAGACGGTCTGTTATAATATAATGTGATTGAAGAACCAGTCATGCAGTGAGATGCTGAGCCATGCAGAATTGCCCGGAGGAGACGCCGGGTGTTTTTGCGTGGCTTTTTTGTTTTAGAAAGGAGAGATGGATCATGTATGATGTACTGGTCATCGGCGGCGGCGTCATCGGCTGCGCCATCGCACGGGAGTTGAGCCGCCGCAGCGGCCGCGTCTGTGTGGTGGAGCGCAATGAGGACGTCTGCACCGGCACCAGCAAGGCCAATTCCGCCATTGTCCACGCCGGATTCGATGCCGAGCCCGGCACCCGGAAGGCCCGCTTCAACGTGGAGGGCAGCCGCATGATGGAGGCCCTGTCCCGTCAGCTGGACTTCCCCTATCGCCGGTGCGGAGCGCTGGTGCTGTGTCTGGATCCGGCGGACCGTGAGAAGCTGCAGGCCCTCTATCAGCGGGGTCTTGCCAACGGCGTGGAGGGACTGGAGCTGGTGGAGGGCGAGGCCCTGCACCGGATGGAGCCCGCCCTGTCCCAACAGGCGGTGGCGGCCCTGTATGCCCCTACCAGCGCCATTCTCTGTCCCTTTGGTCTGACCATCGCCTTGGCGGAAAACGCCGCCGCCAACGGCACGGAGTTCCGCTTCGACACGCAGGTGCAGCACATCCATCGGCAGGGGGATCACTTTGTGGTGGACACCAGCCGTGGCCCGTTGGAGAGCCGTGCCGTGGTCAACGCCGCCCTCGAGCGCGGGCTCGAGCACCGCGAGCGCCATGCCGCGGTCGAGTACATCGTGGCGCACGGCATCGCTTCGTCCATCGAGGGGCGTCGCGCCATTATCGGTTCGGCGCACTTTGTATTTGAGGACGAGGGTGCGCAGCTCGAGTCCGACACCAAGGAGCAAATCGAGCTCCAGATGCAAGGCCTGTCGCCGCTGTATCTGGCGGTCGACGGCAAGGTCGTCGGCGTGCTCGGCATCGAGGATCCGCTCAAGCCCGGCGTCCGTGAGGCCATCGCCGACCTGCACGCGTTGGGCGTTAAGCATGTCGTTATGCTCACGGGCGACTCGGAGCGCACGGCCGAGCGCATTGCTCGCGAGGCAGGGGTCGACGAGTTTAAGGCCGAGCTGCTGCCCGAGGACAAGTACGCGTATGTGGAGCGCATTAAGGGCGAGGGGCGCCACGTTGCCATGGTGGGCGACGGTGTCAACGATTCGCCGGCGCTCGGTTTGGCCGACGTGGGCTTGGCGATGGGTGGCGGAAGCGACATCGCCAAGGAGGTTGCCGACATCATCCTGACCGATACGGATCTTGCCGCGATCGTGCGCCTGCGCCGTATGAGTCAGGGGCTTATCGATCGTCTGACGAGTTCGTATTCCAAGGTGATGCTCACCAACTCGGCGCTCCTGGCGCTGGGCATTACCGGCATGATCACTCCGCAGACGTCGTCACTGCTGCACAACGGCTCAACGATCGCCTACAGCCTGGGCAACGCCAAGGCATATCTGCGTTAACAGACGTGTTCACCCACGTTATCTGGCCTGCGCCCAGACGGCATCGGTGTCGTCCGGGCGCAGGCCTTTTTAGACAAGTGCAGCTTTGATGGCGGGGCTTTCTGCGAGCTGCTCGGCTGCCTTTTCGTTGGAGCTGTCGAGTGCTGCCAGACTGCGGTAGACCCACTCGTTGACCTGGGTGTTCTTGACGCCTTCGGTCTGCATAAGGGCGCCTACCTCGCGGATTGCTGCGAACAGATCGGCCTTGGGACCCGCGAGCTCGACCTCGATACCGTGGTAGGCGGCCACGCCGCGGTTCTCACTCACGTGGTCGATAAAGCCCTCGACGGTCTCAAGCTGCTGAGTGAGAGCTGCATCATCGTCAACGTCCAGCGCGACGAGTGCGTTCGATACCGTGAGGGCGGGATGTCCGCAGGGGACAAAGCCCTCGATGACATCCATAGCTTCGGTAATGGTTGAGCCCAGGCCTGCGAGGGCATTGACGAGTTGCTGCTTGGTATCCATAACGGTCCTTTCGACGGGTCAATTTTGCTTGGCGAAAATATACGTGACGCGATCGGTAGCAAAAGTGCGAAGTGTGGCGCACATTGGGGTCTTCACAGCTCGTGCATAGAACAGCTGTCCGCTTTCAGAACGTGGTAAGATAACACTCCACAAGCGGGGCTCGCCCCGCATGTTCCTTGAAAAGTCGACGGGCGTTGGGTGCTCGTACCCAATGCCATCCAGACTTTCCCGACATTCGGGGGCGACTGGTTTCGACACGATAGCTCTGAGAGAGGAAGCAAGCCGAGGTCTCCTCGCCTCGTTAAACAGGGGTACCGTCAAATTGAATTGACAACAACTCTTCTTTTGAGCCTATGGCTCTCGCTGCTTAGTTTATAGCGGCGCGTCAACCCGGTGATTTCCCCGACACCGGCGCGACGTCATTTTAGGGGAATGCTCCTGCGCACGTAATCGGTATGGCGCGGGCTAAGACCGAACCGGTTAGGACGCCGCGAGCGTGTCGCTGCGCGCAAAGCGTCCGAGACAAAACCAGCGACTGAGCTTGGAGATGCCAATCAGGGGGCTTTCGTGGACCGGAGTTCGATTCTCCGCGCCTCCACCATAAGTAACAGGCAGGTAGATATTCGTATCTACCTGCCTTTTTATTTCTAATCCGCACCGCGGAGAATCGAACTCTGTGCAGGGCGCGAGCGTTAAGCAAACGCGAAGCGTTTGTAGCGAGCGGGCGAGGACGCCGGCAGGCGGCCGAAGCCGGTGCGTATTTGCGAAGCAAATATGCGGATTCTCCGCGCAAAGCTTCAACCCTATGCAGATGCGATGCCGATCGGACTGCAGCCTGCCATGCCCCGCATCAACGTCGCCCCAGGCGGAAAATCCATCCCAGAATTCCGGCTCAGACTGGGATGCGGTTTCCGGATGACGTTTCAAGCGGAAACTGCATCCCGGAATCGACGCTCGGAATGGGATTCATTTTCCGGAAGACGCCTCAAGCGGAAAGTTCATCCCGGAATCCGCGCTCAGAACGGGTCGCGCTTTCCCAACGGCGGTCCAAGCGGAAAGCGCATCCCGGAATTCCGCCTCAAACTGGGACACACTTTCCGCTTCACCTGCCGCCTCAAAAAAACCTGCGCGCCCTCCATTCCAAAACTGGGTAGAAGAAAGCCAAAACGCAATCGCAGGAGGTCAATATGACTGCAGAAGATAAGGCAAAGAACGCCGGCAAGGTCGCGCTCGTCTTGGAGGGTGGCAGTTTTCGTGGGCAGTTTACCGCCGGCGTGCTCGACGTTCTCATGGAGGCCGGTGTCGAAATTCCGGCGGTGTACGGCGTTTCGGCCGGTGCGCTCAACGGCGTCAACTACAAGTCGCACCAGATCGGTCGCGTCAATCGCATCAACCTGACCTTCTGCAACGACAGCCGCTACATGGGCGCCGCGTCGTTTGCGTCCACGGGTTCCATCGTGGGTTACGACTTTATCTTCAACGACGTCCAGGACCGCCTGGATCCTTTTGATAACGAGACGTTCGACGCCAGCCCTATCGAGATGTACGCCGTCGCGACGGACATGCTCTTTGGAACCGCTGCCTACCTGCCGGTCAAAAGCGCCGTGCTCGACCTCGATGCTGTGCGCGCCTCTACCTCGCTGCCGCTGGTGACGCCGCCGGTCGAGATCGACGGGCACAAATACGTCGACGGCGGTGTAGCCGATTCGGTCCCTATCGAGCATGTGCTGGAGGAGGCCGGTTTCGAGCGCGCGGTTGTCATTGTCACGCAGGACCGCTCGTACGAGAAAAAGCCCTACGAGTTTATGCCTGCCGCGCGCGCCCGCTATGCCGACTACCCCTACCTGCTCGAGGCTATCGAGACGCGCCACGACCGCTATAACCTCCAGCGCATGCACCTGTGGAAGTATGAGCGCGAGGGCCGCGCGCTGGTCATCGCTCCGCAAAAGCCGGTCGAGGTCGGCCATGTCGAGCACGATCCGGCAAAGCTTTTGGACCTGTATATCCAGGGCCGTCAGGAGGCAAAGCGCCTGCTCGCGGAAATCCAAGAGTTCGTTGAGCGCTAGCGACGGCGAACCCTCAAAAAATGACAACAGCTAAAGAGTTGGAAAAATCACGGCTCGTGGATGACATGTGCAGAAACTCTGGTCGGAGCCAAAATACCTGTTGACTCGTACGGCGAGCGGGGTAATATGGACGGGTTACTTGCAGAGCCCCGTGAATCTCTGTAACAACACGTACTGTACATGGAGGAGTCTAAGTGATTTCGAAATCGACTCACTACGCCAAGCAGGGCGAGGTCCAGCGCAACTGGGTTCTCGTCGACGCCGATGGTGCTGTCCTGGGCCGTCTTGCCACCCAGATCGCAATGATCCTGCGCGGTAAGAACAAGCCCCAGTTCACGCCCAACAGCGACTGTGGCGACTTCGTTGTCGTCATCAACGCCGATAAGGTCCAGCTTACCGGTAACAAGGCCGACACGAAGACCTATTATCGCCACAGCGGCTACAACGGCGGCCTCAAGGCTGAGAGCTTCCGCCAGGCTATGGAGAAGCACCCGGAGAAGGTCATCGAGCGCGCCGTTCGCGGTATGCTGCCCAAGACCACCCTCGGCCGTGCCCAGATGACCAAGCTTAAGGTCTACGCTGGTGCCGAGCATCCGCATGCTGCCCAGAACCCCACGAAGATTGAGCTGGAGGCTTAAAGATGGCTGAGAACACCGTTGTCTACCAGGGTACCGGCCGTCGTAAGAACGCCGTCGCCCGCGTCCGTCTCGTCCCCGGCACCGGCAAGGTGACCATCAACAAGCGTGACGCCGAGCAGTATTTCGGCCGTCATCAGCTCGTTGAGAACGCCCTTGCTCCCTTCAAGGTGACCGACACTGCCGGTCAGTTCGACGTTATCGCTCTGTGCGATGGCGGCGGCATCTCCGGTCAGTCCGGCGCTCTGCGTCTGGGCATCGCTCGCGCTCTTCTGAACGCTGGCGACTACCGTGCTGACCTCAAGAAGGCCGGTTTCCTTACGCGCGATGCTCGCGTGGTCGAGCGCAAGAAGTACGGCCTCAAGAAGGCCCGCCGCGCTCCCCAGTTCTCCAAGCGCTAAGGTTTTATCTCCTTTCGAGATACAATGTACAAGCGGGGCCTGCCGATTGCTCGGCGGGTCCCGCTTTTCTTTTTCGACTAGGGTGGGCGGCTGCGTTTTGCCCACTTGGGAAGGAGCGATCCTATGCCCCAGAACATCTTCGGTACCGACGGCGTCCGTGGCGTCGCCAATGCCGACCTCTCGTGCGACCTCGCGTTTCGCCTGGGCCGCGCGGCGACCAAGTTCCTTGGTCCGGACATCTGCATCGGCCGCGACACGCGTCTTTCGGGCACCATGCTCGAGAGCGCTCTGACCGCCGGCATTATGGCCGAGGGCGGCCGCCCGCACTGCTGCGGCGTTATTCCTACGCCGGCCGTGGCGCTGCTCACCGTCCAAAACGAGCTCGACGGCGGCATCGTCATCTCCGCTTCGCACAATCCGCCGGAGTTCAACGGCATCAAGTTCTTTAGCCGCAAGGGCATGAAGCTTCCCGACGCTGTCGAGGAAGAGATCAGCGCCTGGGTCATGTCCGAGGAGGCCATGGCTGCCGACACGCTTCCGACCGGTGCCGGCGTGGGTCACATCATCAAGATGAAGGACGCCCGCAAGGCATACATCGACCATGCCATCGATACGCTTGATGGTCTGAGGCTCGATGGCCTGGTCGTTGCCGTCGACTGCGGCCATGGCGCCTCTTGCCAGACCACGCCCGCCGCGCTGCAGCGCCTGGGTGCCACGGTCCATGCCATCAACACCGATTACTGTGGCACTGACATTAACGTTGAGTGCGGCTCCACTCACCTTGAGCCCCTGCGCGAGCTCGTGCTGCGCACCCACGCCGATATCGGCCTGGCCCACGACGGCGACGCCGACCGAGTACTGTTCGTGGACAGCGAGGGCAATGAGATCGACGGTGACTACATCCTGGCTATCTGCGGTTCTGACCTCGCCGCCCGCGGCAAGCTCGCCAACTCCGAGATCGTCTCGACCGTTATGTGCAACCTGGGCTTCTCCATCGCTATGAAGGAGCAGGGCTTCGAGATGGTTCAGACCGCCGTGGGCGATCGCTACGTTCTGGAGCGTATGCTCGCGGATGGCGCCGTCATCGGCGGCGAGCAGTCCGGCCACATCATCTTCCTGGAGCACAACACCACCGGTGACGGTCTGGTGACGGCTCTGCAGCTGCTGGCCGTGCTCAAGCGCACCGGTCGTACCCTCACCGATCTTGCCGGCATCATGAAGAAGTACCCGCAGGTGCTCGTCAACGTGCATTCCGACAACAAGGCTGGTCTGGATGATTGCCAGCCCATCTGGGATGCCGTCGCTGCTGCCGAGAAGGAGCTTGACGGCCGCGGCCGCATTCTGGTGCGTCCGAGCGGTACCGAGCCGCTGGTCCGCGTTATGGCCGAGGCCGAGACGCACGAGCTGACCCAGCGCGTTGTCGACGACATCGTCGAGGTTGTCAAGCGCGAACTTCCCTAATGGTCAAAAACGAGTGCCAAGTGGTAAACTGTTAAGGCTATTTTGGTCGATTGGTATGTCCGAGGGGGAGCATGTTCACTAAAGTCCTAAGGTCTTTTGGTATGCGTGGTCGAGTCCTTACGCTGGATGCTCCCATCTCGGGCGACGTCATTCCGCTTTCCGAGGTAAACGACCAGACATTTGCCACCGGCCTTTTGGGCCAGGGCGTGGCGATTCAGCCTACCGGCACGCGTGTGATTGCACCGGCTGATGCCAAGGTCGAGGCCATTTTTCCTACGGGACACGCTGTTGCGCTTAACACGGTCGATGGCTTGGACGTGCTCATCCACGTTGGTTTGGACACTGTTCAGCTTGAGGGCAAGCACTTTACCGTACATGCGCAAGTGGGCGACATCGTCCATAAGGGCGATGTGCTCATTGAGTTCGATCGCGAGGCAATTGCTGCCGAGGGCTACGATGTGACGGTTCCCATCTTGGTGTGCAACTCTGTTGAGTTCTCGAGCATCAAGGGCTCCGTTGGCGTGCATGTCGAAGAGATGGACCAGCTCATCGTTGCTCGCGAGCGCTAGCAAGTGCACGTGGCCATTAGCCTACAATTCAAACACGTTTACGGAGGGCGCCCTTGAAAGGGGGCGCCCTCCGTGGCAAGATGGGACTTGTCCGAAGCTAAAAGGCTTCGGGTCACCGTGGACGGGCAGGGGCCTCGACGCGGCTAGACACGAGACACATACATTACGCGACCTCGCCCTGGTGGCCGCACACGTTGGTTGCGGCCGACGCGGGCCGCGGGCAAGTGCTTGTAAGGGGAGCCTTGCCTCTCTTGTACGAGAAAGGACGCGTAATGAAGATTATTAAAGCTAAAGACTACGAGGATATGAGCCGCAAGGCCGCCAATATTATCTCGGCGCAGGTTATCCTCAAGCCCGACTGTGTGCTGGGACTTGCCACCGGCTCCACCCCGATCGGTGCCTACAAGCAGCTCGCTGCTTGGTACGAGAAGGGCGACGTCGACTTTGCCGAGGTCAGCACCTACAACCTGGACGAGTATCGCGGCCTTTCGCACGACGATCCCCAGAGCTATCACTACTTCATGCGTGAGAACTTCTTCGATCACATCAACATCGACCTGAACAACACGCATGTGCCCGACGGTTCCAACCCCGATGCCGCCGCTGCCTGCTCTGAGTACGACAAGATCGTTGCCGCCGCCGGTTACCCGGATCTGCAGCTGCTCGGCATTGGCAACAACGGCCATATCGGTTTCAACGAGCCCGATGACCACTTCTCCAAGGGCACGCACTGCGTCGACCTCACCGAGAGCACCATTCAGGCCAACAGCCGCCTGTTCGACAGCATCGACGATGTTCCCCGTCAGGCCTACACCATGGGTACCCAGACCATCATGTATGCCCGCATGATCTTGGTCGTCGCCAACGGCGAGGCCAAGGCTCAGGCCGTGCATGACATGTGCTATGGTCCGGTTACGCCCGCGTGCCCGGCTTCGATCCTGCAGCTGCACACCAACTGCGTTGTCGTTGCCGACGAGGCCGCCCTTTCGCTCTGCGAGTAGCGCGAATCCTGCATCTCGACATAGCCTTGCCTAAGGCCTCCGCTTTGCGGGGGCCTTTTTGCTATCCCTTTCCGCCCGCTTGACCAAAATCTTGTCGCAAGCTTGACGAATGCCGGATGCCCAACAGCTTGATTCATTCCATACCAGATTCTATGCAAAAATGCCACTAAAAGGTCGTAGACGGTAGCGGGTGCTAGGCGAGTTGAATGACATGGCTGAACCTTGTTCATCTGCGTTACACTGCCGCTTAGATGGGACAAGCTGACAAGCTCATTTACCTGCTTAAAGACCGATTAGTCGGGGGATTAATAACAATCGGCCCTCGCTGTACAAAAACTTGCCGCTTGCGTACCAAAAGACAACCTAGAACACAAGGTCGCTCTATTCATAGCGCGGCTTGTATGGTCTTGCGGTTACAGTGTCCATACGGTCGAGTTGAGGAGCGGGCATGGTAAACGATTTGGGCAGTATAGACGACCTCGAGCTGATGCCGCTGGGCGGAGGCTATATGGTGCGACGCGAACGCTTGATGAATGAGCTTATCGCCAAGGGCCGAAAGGCCGGCATCGTGGTTCTTTATGCGCCCGACGGGTTTGGGAAGACCTCGGTGCTGCTGCAGTACACCCATGAGGTTAAATGCGACCCGACGCGAGGCCCCGTGCGGATTATCGAGGCCGATCGCGCCACTGGGCGCGAGGTGTTTATGCAGCTCGAGGTGGTTACCGAAGAACTCAAAGACAAACCGCACTCCCTTATCGCGATTGATAATGTGCCAAACCTCGATCAGCGCGATACCGAAGACCTCATCGACAGGATTCGCGGCCTGCGCGCCATGGGGGTAGGGGTCTTTATCTCCTGCCGTCCTTCAAATCGTCAGCTGATTCATGGGCTGGGCGATTCGGTTAAGATCAATGCGCAGATGCTCAAGGTGCATGCCTATGAGTATTCGGCGTGGGCATCGGCGTTTTCGATCAGCACATCTCTCGACTTTTATCAGCTCACGCAGGGCGTGCCCGAGCTCGTTTCGGCATTGCAGACGGGTCTGTATGGCCAAGGCGACGTAGCCGGTCTGCTCGAAAACGAGATTGTCAACGTATATGGCGCGGCACTTGTCGATCTGGCTTCGCTCGACAATAATGCACTGTTTTGCGTGGCATGTCTCATGATTTTGATGGGCGAGGGCAATATCGCAGAACTCGAGGCTTGCGGGGTGAGGCTGTCGATGGTCGACCAGTCCTACTTTGTACGCGACTACCCGATCTTTGGCTTGGATCCCGCCGAGCGGAGTTTTACGTGTCTGGGCACGGAGGATAACGGACGCTTGCGTTTGCGTAAGTTGGTGGCCGAGGTTCGCCCTGAACTTGTTCCGAGGGCGGCCCGGATTTTGCTTAAGGCGGGTAGATGCGATGCGGCGATGGGCCTGGCGGACGCCTTTTTGGACCGTGAAGCGGTCCTTGAACTTGCTGGGCAGTATGGGGTCGATCTGGCTCTGACGGGGCACGGGGCCGATATCTGCCGAGCAGCGCTGGGCACGATCGATGCCGACGATCCGGCTCCAGAGCCAACGCCTGCCGAGGCGCTCGGCGTATATCTGGCAGCGGTCAGCGTGTCCAATACAAAGCTCGCTCGCTATATGGCATCGGTTATCGAGCGCGGGGGCGAACGGGCGGCCTGCGAAATAGACCCTGTTTCATGGAGGGCGGCCCAGACACTGACGGCTGTTTGCTATGGGGACAACGGGCTTGGGCTTCCTACGAACCTGGCCGTGCCAGAAATCGAGACATCCCATACCGCACTCGATATGTTGTCTGCGCATATCGAGGTCAAGCGCTGTCTGACCGAGCGGGGAGATGACGGCGGCGTTCTACAGCAGCTCAAAACGTGCAAGGCCTACGACTGCGAGCTCGACATCGCGGGGATTGTTATACGGGCCGATAGCATGCTGGTGGAGCTCTTTGACGGGTCGTTTGCGGGAACCGACGAGCGCGACGACGAGATGACAGTGGTGCGGGAGGCGCTCGACGTACGTGGGCTTAAGGCGATGGCTATCTGGGTGCGCATGGTGTTGGCGGCACGGCGGCTCCTTTCCGGCTTGCCGGTAACCGACGACGCGGCATTCAACGAGCTCGATCGTTTTGCCGTGCGCATGCGCGACAACCAGATTCAGCTGTTTGGCCTGTTGCTAGAAGGCTGGCAGTCGCTGGCAGAGGGACGGCCGGTTAATGCAAAGTTCCGTGCGGTCCAAGTGCTCAAACTTGCCGAGGAGTCGATTGCGTACATGCGCGATAACGCATTGCTGCTGGAGCGCGCGGCGTATCTGCGTAACACCTCGATGGTTTCGGTGCGCGAGGAAGCGGAGTTGCTCGATATAAGCCAGACGCAGGTTGGTGGCGCAGAAGCATGGATGGTGGCGCTGCATTTGGCTTGCGCGGGGCGAGATAGCGATCTTGCGGCCTGGATGTCCATGAATCGCGCGGGGATTCTGGAGCCATCGTATCGGCTCTTTGCGCGCCTTGCCATGCATTGTCTGGGCGAGCCGGCGACCAGGATTCGCAAGAAGCTTCCCGTGCGCGAGCTGTCGCGATACTCGCTGCGCGACGATTTGGAAGGGGAGGGCGAGCGCCTGTTCCAGGCCGGCGAGGTTGAAGCCGTTGATACCATTGACCATATCGAGATTCGCATGTTTGGCGCGTTTCGCGCCGAGCGCGACGGGTTTCCCATCACGGACAAAATGTGGCGCCGCAAGAAGGCGGCGACACTTGCCGAGCGGCTTGCGCTGGGCATGGATGCGCTCGTCGATCGTGAGACGCTGGCCATGGAACTGTGGCCCCATGCCGAGTTCAATAGCGCCCGCAACAACCTGTACTCGACGATATCGCGCTTGCGGTCGGCTTTGGGACCGACGCCGGATGGCAAGTCGTGTGTGCTCATCCAAAATGAATGCATCGGACTCAACGGCGACTACGTCAAGACCGATGTACGGCTGTTTGACCAGATAAGCCGCGAGGTTTTGGGAAATCGCACGGGCGCGCGCGGGCCCCATTTAGTTGAGCTGTGCCTTAAGATTGAGCAGCTTTATGCCGGACCGCTGTATGTTCCCAATGGCTGTAACCCCACCTACTTTTTGCGTATGCGGCGCATTATGCAGTCAAAGTACATCGATTGCATGATTAAGGGAGCAAATGCCGCCCTAGAAGAAAACGATCTGCAGTCGGCGATTTGGCTGGCGGAGTCGGGGCTTCGACAGGAAACGGCGCGTGAGGATATGGTGCGCTGCGCCATGCGCGTCTACAGTGCGGCGGGGCGGCGGCGCGATATCGTCGAGCTGTACAGCGGGCATATGCACCATCTGAGGGAGCAGGTCAATGGCGTGCCCGAGCCCGAGACGCGGCGTCTATACGAGCGCTTGGTGGAGGGGCGGCTCAATCGCGTGCTGGTCGAGCGATAAAAAATGAGCGTCCGAATTGCTCGGACGCTCGCAAGCTTGATGTATGCTGGCTCGCCGGATCATTGGCTCTTAGACGAGCTTGATCTTCTCGATGTCCTTGCGCGAGGACTCGCGATACAGCGAGAACTTGCGGCCGATGACCTGGACGACCTCGGCGTGGCAACGCTCGGAGAGCTCTTCGGCGGCCTCGCGGGCGGAAAGACTGGAGCCATCGAGCACGGAGCACTTAACGAGCTCATGCTTCTCCAGGTAGGCGACCGTCTGCTCGACGGTGCCCTCGTTGACATCGGACTTACCGATGATGATGGCGGGGTTGAGGTGATGGGCCATGCTGCGAAGCTGCTTGACCTGGGCTCCTGTCAGTGCCATGGGTTCTCGCTTTCTATGTATGGGGCGCCCCGCGACGGGGCCTTAATCTACGTGAGCCGTCCCACGATAGCGCAGGAACGGCGCGGTGTGGAGTACGTTTGCCCAGTTCGCAAAGAATGCGGATGCCGAGTGAGTGGGCGGTGCGGGCTGCGAACAGGCTATGAGCTGGGCGCAGAGACCGGCTCCCATGCAATAAACGCCCAACGGACCTTGCGGACGTGGTCGAGCATATAGCGCCCCTGCGGCACGCCCTTGGAGCCCGGCTCACCGGCATGGGGGTTCTCAATCATGTGTTGAGCGATGTAGTCGCGCAGGCGGTCGATCTTATCCTCGTTGCCATGCTCGAGCATACGGGAAAAATCCGCCACGCCTGCCTCAAGGCTATTGAAGGTATCGCGACGAGGCGATTCAAAGTACGTAACCTGCGGCAGGGCACCCATCTGAATGAGGATGTTGAAGGCGTACACAAAGCCATTGCTGCAGGTAACCGAGGCACCGATGGCGTTCATTAGGTGCAGGTCATAGCGTGGGCTGGAGTTGGCGACCATCGTGACAGCACAACGCCGACGAGCCGCACGGTCAAGCTTGGCAAGCGCACCTTTTAGGTCATTTGTGGTGACGGAACGACTGGCAAAGGCAACATCCACAGTCTTGGCAACCGGCCCAACCAAATCCCAATCATCGTCCCAGGCAAGCTCAAGCGGTGTAATGCGATCCTCGAGCCCATAGTACTCAATGCCAGCATCAAGCGTGCCCAACATAGCAGGGGAAAAGTCGGCTGCAATCACAGGATGCCCAGCCTGAGCAAGCGGAATAGCAATCGACCCAGCCCCACACCCCATATCAAGCACCGATTCACCAGGCTTTAACGCCAACAGCTTCATAAAGTCCCGGGCATACGGAGCAGTCTCAAGCGGCCGAAAATGCCGAGCCCGCTTATCCCACGCAAAAGAGTCATCAGCCCGCCGCCGACCAGCCTGTAGGCGCATCCATTCCTGGTTCCAATCTGTGGAAAGCAGCTCAGAGCGAGCATCCCCATCAACCACGGGCCAACCTCCTAGCAACAAAAAAGCGACTCCTCCCAAAAGAAGAGCCGCAACCAGCATATATCAGAAAGAACCGATCCAACGCCAAACCGCCGTATCAACCAAGTGGTGCAGGAGCGAAGCAACTGCACCCGGGATAGAACCCAGCCGAGGTTGAGATGTGCGGGAGCCCCGGGGAGGGCAAATATATAAGGTCGATCGCGAGTTCCGCACGAGCCGGAGAGCACTTAATGTGCTCTC
>USBK01000045.1:0-14523 GCA_900552895.1 uncultured Collinsella sp. | reverse complement strand
AAAGGGCGGAGGCGGGGCATTCCCCGCCTCTTACACCACATCTCTGCGCGCTACCGGGTCCTCTGGGGAGCAGCGTGCATTTTTGGGAGTTTTCAGCAGGCCAGGACGGCTGCATACGCGCCGGACACACCATATTGGTCCCAAGAACGCCTTTGACCGGCGATTTGGGTCGACGGGCAAACCCCGTCAGGACAAAAAAGCGTGCCTCGCGCCGCACCGGACCCCAAAATGACGTCGATCTCCGCAATGCCACCCGACTGCAGCGGCACCGGCAGAGCTCGCGGTGCTGAATACTCCGTTTTTTGCACGGCGCGGACGGGGGTACATCAGGATCCGGAAGAACATCCCAGCCTTTTTATGCAATTCGTAATGGAAAGTACGCAAAACACCTAGAGATAGCATTGCTGCTGTCCAAATTGGGCGCGGGGCAGCAGCGCCTCCGCCCCGCGCGCCCAAATCAAGCAGGGCGGGGACGCTCCTAACGAACCCTCCCCCATTTGCAAACAAACGCGGCTCGAGCGCCATCCCAAAAAAAAGTTGCCCGAGCCGCGTTAAACGGTAAGACATGAATACTTAGCGCTCGTAGATCAGGTTGCCGGATAGGTAGGTGGCTTGGACTTTGGTGGCTTGCAGCTCTTGGGGGTCGATGGTGAGCGGGTTTTGGTCCAGGACTACCAGGTCGGCGTATTTGCCGGGCTCTAGGCTGCCGAGGTTTTGCTCGTCGCCCGCTGCGTACGCGCTGCCAAGCGTGTAGCTGCGCAGGGCCGTTGCCGCGTCGATACGCTCGCTCGGCAGCCAGCCGCCCTCGGGCCAGTGGCTGCGGGGATCTTGGCGTGTGATAGCCGTGTAGAGCACGTTCATGCTGGTAACGGCCGTGATGGGGCTGTCGGTACCGAAAGCTTGACGGATACCGCGCTGCTGATAAGTTGCGAACGGCCACATGATGCGGCTGCGTTCCAGGCCCAGGTCGCGCTCCGGGCCACCCGGGTCGAGCGTGATGTGGCAAGGCTGGCTCGAGGCAATGACGTTGAGCTTGCGCAGACGATCGATGTCCTGAGGCAGCAGATTCTCCAGGTGCTCAAGCGTATTGTGGCCGTGCTGGGGCAAGCCGTAGAGCTCTGCCGCCTCCTCAAAGATATCGAGTGCGGCATGGATGGCACCGTCGCCGATAACGTGGATGCGCACGGTATGGTCACGCTCGGCTGCCGCCAAAACCAACTTGCGCATACGCTCGACAGGGACCGTCAGGCGGCCCTGGTCGCCCGGGAAGCGCGGGTTGGTATAGGGCTCAGTGAGGTATGCGGTATGCTCGCTCGACACGCCGTCGAAGAACTGTTTAAAGCCTGGCGCCGAGAGCAGCGCGTTGTTCGCGTAGCGGGTCTGGAGTTCTTCCAAGCGCGACTGGTCATCCAGCAGCGTGGGAAACAGATGGGCGCGGATGCCCAGCTTGCCGGAGGCCTGCAGCTTGTCGTAAACATCGTCGCGAATAAAGTCGCAGCCCGGCATGGGCATGAGCGACATATCGCAGATTGAGGTGATGCCTTGCTCGGCCATACGCTTCATCTGGTCGGCGTAAGCGCTCGCGATGCGGTCCTCGCCCAGCCACTCCAGGCAGCGCGGCAGCAGCTGCATAGCAGCCGCCTCGTGGGCGATACCCGTAAGCTCGCCATTTGCATCTTTGTCGTAGCTGCCGCCCGCTGGCGGCTCGCTGTCGCGTGTGACGCCGAGCGCCTCGAGTGCGCGGCTGTTGAGCCAAAGCGTATGCCCGTCGCCCGAATACATAACGCAGGGACGATCGGGGAATGCCGCATCGAGCGACGCCTTGGTAGGATGCTCGGGCGGGTCCCAACGGTAGTCGCGCCAGCCCTGCGTCACAACCCAAGCGTCATCGGGCAGGTCCTTGGAAAACTCGAGCGCGTGCTGCACCAGCGCAGTCTCGGACGTGCCCATATCCATGAGCATGTACGGCGAGGAGCCGACCGAGGTATGGAAGAAGTGCAGATGAGCGTCATGGAAACCTGGGCAGACAAACTGCTCGCCGTAGTCGATAACCGGCGTGGCGGCAGGCGCGGCGGCAATCACGTCATCGGGCGCACCGACTGCGACGATACGGTCGCCTGCGATGGCAATCGCCAGCTCGCGGGCGGTATCGATGCCGTCTTGCGCGGTAAAGACGTTCTTGGAGCGGATAATCCGATCGATATGTTGCATGGGCATCCCCATCTCTGGCAGGAAATTCAACACCCCCGAGTGTACTCCCCCGCCCTTGTAACAAAACCCCAAGCGGCAAACGGCAACTTTACCAGCCCTAGCGGCAGGTGGCATACTGGAGAGAGCCTGTACGATTTTGCGATCAACCCAGCAAGGAGCAAATCGACCATGACGAAGACCAAGGCACAGCAGATTATGGCGGCGACCGAGGCTCGCGCGGCTGACGACGTCACCGCAGCCATCAAAGATATCGCTACCGAGTTTGAACCCTATATCATCAAGCAGCGCCGGCACTTCCATAAGCACCCGGAGCTGAGCCTTGCCGAGGAGCGCACGACCTCCGACATCGCCAACCAGCTCGACGCCATGAATATCCCCTACGAGCGTCCGCTCAAGACCGGCTTGGTGGCAACGCTTCGCGGTACCGCGTCGGATGCCTACCACGAGGACGGCACGCCGCGCCGCCGCATCCTGCTGCGCGCGGATATCGACGCCCTGCCCGTCACCGAGCAGACCGGCGAGGAGTTTGCCAGCGTCAACGAGGGCTGCATGCACGCCTGCGGCCACGACTGCCACATCGCCATGATGCTCGGCACGCTGCAAATCCTGCGCCATATGACCGACGACATCCACGGCGAAGTCCGCATCGTCTTCCAGCCCAGCGAGGAAAACGGCCAGGGCGCCAAGCTCATGATCGGCACGGGCGTGCTCGACGGCGTCGATGGCGCCTACGCCGCGCACATCTGGAGTGAGGTCGACGCCGGCACCGTGAGCTGTGAGCCCGGACCGCGCATGGCCAATACCGACTGGTTCCGCATCGACGTCCGCGGCACCTCGTGCCACGGCGCCATGCCCCAGCGCGGTCACGACGCCGTTATGGTTGCCGCCGAGATCGTCAACGCTCTGCAGACCATCGTTTCGCGCGAGATCAGTCCCTACGAGCCGGCCGTCATTACCGTCGGCGAGCTGCACGGCGGCACCGCGCGCAACGTTATCGCCGGCACGGCCTACCTCGCCGGCACGGTGCGCACCTACGGAGATTCGACCCACGAGGAAATGCCGGAGCTCATGCGCCGCATCGTGGAGCATACCGCGGCCGCCTTGGGCGCCGAGGCAGAGCTCACCGACTACACCATCGCCAATTACAAGGTCGAAAACGATGCCGCCTCGAGCGAGCGCTGCCGCCAGGCAGTAATCAAATGCCTGGGCCCCACCGGCCAAGGCCATTATCGCGGCACACTCTCGGGTGAGGATTTTTCGGAGTACCTGCGCCGCGTACCGGGCGTGCTCGCCTTTGTTGGCACGCGCAACCCCCAGATTGGCGCCACGTACGCCCAACATTCTTGCTTCTACAAGATTGACGAGTCGGTACTGGCCAAGGGCTCCATGGTGGCCGCCCAATATGCCATCGACTTTTTGGCCGAGCCCACACAAGAAGAGCTCGACGGCCCCACGATTGCCGCGGTCGCCGAGACCAATCCCGACCTGGCAGCCAAACTGCGCTCTGCCAAGGCCACGGCCGCCGAGGCCCGCGACGCCATGCACGATGCCCGCACCGCCCGACACGCCGCAATCAAGGGCATCCACGACGCTCGCGCCGCCGCCCGCCGCGAGGAGAAGCACGACGAGTAGTCGATCCACGACCATCTCGCAGTCATAGCCGCATCGCGATATCAAAGCGGGGGCGGACGCTTCGGCACGTCCGCCCCCGCTTATTTGTCAAGCGCTATTTCTACCGTTTCTACCCCGTCCCCAAATGGCAGGTGGCAGGGTTACTCGTCCTGCGGGTCCTCGTCGGAGCTTGGCGCAGGCTCGGGCTCAGGTGCAGGCTCGGGCTCCGGTTCCGGCATGGGCGCGGGCTCGGGCTCAGGCACGGGCGCGGGCTCAGGCTCAGGCTCAGGCTCAGGCTCAGGCTCAGGCACGGGCTCGGGCTCGGGCGCAGGCGCCGGCGCCGCAGCGGAATCGGATACGGGCGCTGCGTCGGCGCTAAAACCAGCCGGAGCAGACTTCTTCTCAAACGGCAGCACAAAAGTCAGGACGTCGTCCTTGTCCTCGTCGGCCCACTCGCTTGCGTAGCGCGCAACCCAATAGCCAACGGCACGGTGCTTGAGCATCTTGCCAAAGACCGTGAGGAATACCGTGACAAACGCCGTCAGCACCAAGAACAATACGAGCGTGATGCCACCGCCGGTAACAAGCGCCTCAATAGCCGTAGGACGGTAGTAGTAGCTATACATACCGACAGAGGCAATGGTGCCAAAGACGAACGTCAGGATCCAGGTGACAACGTTGGCGACCAGGCCCGTCAAAAACTCGGGAAGGAACGAAGCGCAGAACAGTTTGGTCTTGTTGTGCTTAAAGGCCGCCCAGACCTTATCGAGCGAAAACGCGCTCTCGACACGACCGGTCACCGCAAAGTGCATCACGGCAATGTCGGCGAACATCTTAAAGAAGACCCCCAAGACCGCCGTGGCAATCATAGCCAGGACAAGCAGGCCAAGCGAGCCGAACAGCGCTGCCTCGAGTGCATAAGAGCCGTAATACGAATACGAGCCCGCGGCGCCAATTACCACGCTCTCCACCAGCGAAAGCACTACACCGATAACGGGAATGGCAGCGATAACCTCGAGCACGACCGAGATAACGCTCGAAAAGACTCCGAGGCCAAACGACGTGGAACGCATGAGTGGACGATCCATACCGTCATCAACCTTGAGCGACAGATCGCGACCCCACTCAATACCAAAGCCGGAACCACACACGCTCGCAATGCAAGCTGCCAAAAAGCCGATGGCAGCCGCGATACCGCCGATAACGGGAATGAACAGCACGAGCACCGACACAACACAAATCAGCGCCGGCAAAAAGGCGATCTGGCACACGCGCTGCAGCACGCCCGGCGTCTTGGTCATGTCCTCAAACGCCTGAGCCACACAGCCCTTGGACGCATTCGCCACGGGCGGTTGCGGAACAAACTGCTGGGGCTGACCCTGAGGGGCAGAGGCTGCGGCACCGGCATTGGGGGCACCACACGCACCACAGAACTTATCGTTGTCGCCCATGGGGGCACCACACTGCGAACAGAACATCGAGATCATCCCTTCGTATCTTGAGCGAATCATCTGGATCGCAAACGATGTCTTTGGCATCATTATCACCCAATGTGGGGACAAATACTCCAACATGACGCATTTGCAATGCGCAGGGCGCTATTCGATTGTTTGATGAGCTCGACCGCGTTAGTTCGTTCCGCGGAAACCCTTGCCGACGATCTCGGAGCTGTCGACAATCGTGATAAAGGCACCCGGATCGACTTCGCGCGCATAGCGGCGCAGTTGCACGGCCTCGCGACGGCTTAGCACGCTCATGATCACCGTCACGCACTTGCCCGAGAAAGCACCGTAGCCGCGGCTGATAGTCGCCGTACGGTTGAGATGCTTGACGATAAACTCCTCGACCTTAAGGGGCTCGGAGCAAATGACCGTGCAGACTTTACGCAGGTGGATGCTCTCGATGGCTTTGTCGACCACAAGCGTCTTGGCAAACAGGCCGAGCACGCAATACAGACCGACGCGCGGGCCGTACAAGAAGGCCGCGATGGTCACGATGCCGATATCGACCAGCAGCAGCGCACGGCCGATCTCAAGCGTCGTGCGGCGTTTGAGAATCATGGCGAGGATGTCCGTGCCGCCCGTCGAGGCACCAATATCAAAGACGATGGCGCTGCCGAGCGCCGGCAGAATCACGGCAAAGCACAGGTCGAGCCACATATCGCCCGTCATCGAGACATCGGTCGGAATAAAGAGCTCAAACAGCGAAACATAGGCGGACAGCGCAAACGAGGCAAAGACACTCCACAGGATTGCCTTGCGCTCCAAAAAGATAAAGCCCAGAACGACCAGGACCGCATTGATAATCCACATAAAGACGCCGACGGGCAGGGTCGGGAACAGCGTGGACAGAATGACCGACACGCCCGAGGTGCCGCCAAAAGCGAAGTGATTAGGGGTTTTAAACGCGACGATGGCAAAGGCCGTGAGGATCAGGCCCAAATTGAGCTCGGCAAAAAAGCGCGGAAAGCCCGGCTCCTGGCTGCGCTTGCGACCAGCGCGCTCGCCCCGCTCGATAACATCGCGATCGACCACGCGTTCCATCGGCACTACGGGAGGACGATGCACCTCCTCGGCAGCACGCGACGCCGCCTCTGCCGCAGCGGCCTCAATTGCCCATGCCTTGCTTTCTGTTTCGTGCTCGTCGGCCATTACGGCAACCCCTCGTTAACAATTTGGAAACATTGCGCCCATTAGAGTAACGCGGAACGTGGGGATTGCAACCCTTAGTTAGACGAGCGGTATGACTACATCGGGAGTGTACAGAAACGGCCGGCCACGCTTTTGCTTGCGCGGTCGGCCGTTTAATGTTTTCGCAGATAAAACCTGCCAAAACAAACCTGTCCCTTTTTGGAAGGTTATTCGTGCTGGCTGGTGCGGTGCTCGTACTCCTCGGGGGTGATGACATCCTCGATGCGCAGGTTGACGCCCGCCACCTCAAGGCCGGTCATCGCGGCAAGGCGCTCGGTGACACGTGCCTTGACATCGTCGAAGATCGCGGGCGCATAGGCGCCGTACTCGATGATGACGGAGATGTTGACGACCACGCGATTGTCATCGGTAACCTCGACCGTCACGCCCTTGGTCAGATTCTCGGCACCAAACTGCTCCTGCACAAAGTGCATGAGGTTACCCTTCATGCCCAGAACGTGCGGAACCTCGCGAGTGGCCATGGCAACGATCTTCTCGATCACGCCGTTGGAATAGGTCAGCGAGTCCTCGGACTCGTCTGCTTCCTCGTCGTCCTCATCCGTATCGGACTCGGCCTCGACGAGAGCCTCGTCCTCGAGCGTCACATCCTCAGCTTCGGCGACGACTGCCTCGTTCTCCTCGAGCTCGGTATCGGCTACATCGACCTTCGTATTAAAAGCCATGGTTCCTCCTTATGCCTGCCGCGGATGCGACAGTCGAATACATATTAGCGGCCGCTAAACAGACGGCCGAAGAAGTTGACGATCCCGTTCTCGCCGTCGCGAATTTGGCCGATCACAGCGCCGATCAGCACGAAGAATGCAATGACGAGCGTGTCCCACAGGCCCAACGTGAGCACCAACACGGCGAGGATAAAGCCGGCGACGGCGCCGAGCGTGGTGTTGGGATGACGCACAGCATAGCTCCAGACGGCAGCGCCCGTACCCTTGATGAGACCCATAGCCTCGTCAAAATCCGCGGCTGCCGCGTCTTGTAACTCGGTTGCCTCTGCTTTGGAATCAACAAGTTCGCTCGCCGACGTGGCGCTCTGGTCAATCGTCAGGCGCGGCGTACGAGCGGTCTTATCTTGATTGGTATCACTCACCGGAAACCTCCACGGTCTGGACGGTAGTCTTGGACGGCAAAAAACGGACGCGCGCGGTCGTACCCGGCGCGCCGAGCATGGTATCGCAGGCTTCTTCGATGCGCTGCTGCATCGCGGTAGCCAGAGATGCCACGTCCTTATCGTCAAGCGCGATAGCCTCGACCTTAAAACGGACGTGCGAATCGTCGGGGCCTTGGACGCGAGCCTCGACATGCTCGACCATCACGCGGTCGTCGCGCTCGGCAGCAACCCTGGCGCACGAAGAAAGCGCCGCAAGGGTAACCTCGATATTGCGCTCCCCCGCCGGATGCACGCAGGACGGTTCGCGACGGGCGAACATCAGGCGGAAAAAGCTCAGCAGTACGCCGATCGCCACGACGCCGGCGCACGCCGTCACGACGATGCGCGGCATGGGGTCGCGCATCAGCAGCATAAAGCGATACGTATACGGCCCCCAAAACTGGCAGACAAGCGTACCCAGTGCCACGATGGTGGCGGCAAGATACACGATCGCTAGGGCTCGTTTGAGTACGCGCACGCGGCGCTCCCTTCAAATCTCGGCTCTCGAAATGCAGAACGGTTCGCATCATTATAAAAGAGCCGGGTCCGGTGCTCTACGCACGCGGATCCGGCTCATCTATTCCACGAGGCTTGCATGCTCGCTTCATTATGCCCAGATATGCACGGCTCAATCCGTGCTGGCGCTACTCCTCCTCGAGGGCAGCGATGACCTCGTCGGTCATGTCCATGGTGCTGTAGACGTCCTGGACGTCGTCGAGCTCCTCAAGACGGTCGATGAGGCGCTGGACCTTCTTGGCGTCGGTACCAGAGACCTCGGTCGGGGTGGTCGGGACCATGGTGGTCTCGGAACCCTTGACCTGGACGCCCTGCTCCTCGAGCGCCTTGGAGACAGCCATGACGTCGTTGGCAGCAGTCCAGACGATCCACTCCTCGCCGGCATCCTCGTAGTCCTCGCCACCGGCCTCGGCGATGGCCATCATGAACTCATCCTCGTCACCGGCAGCACCGTTGGCGATCATGGTCTCCTTCTTGGCATTCTCGTCCAGGATCTCCTTGGCGACGACGATCTGGCCCTTGCGCTCAAACTGGAAGGCGACGGAGCCGGAGGTGCCCAGGTTGCCACCAGCGTGGGAGAAGGCGGAACGGACATCGGCGGCAGTGCGGTTGCGATTATCGGTCAGGCAGTCAACGTAGACGGCGACACCGGCGGGACCATAGCCCTCGTACACGATGTTCTCGTAGACGGCGGCATCGGCACCCGAACCAAAAGCCTTGTCGATAGCGGACTTGATCTTGTCCTTAGGCATGGACTGAGCCTTGGCCTTGGCAACAGCAGCAGCGAGGCTGGCGTTGTTCTCGGGCAGCGGGTCGCCGCCGAGACGGGCAGCAACGGTGATGTTGCGGCTCAGCTTGGAGAAGAGGGCGGAACGCTTGGCGTCCTGCGCGCCCTTACGATGCTTGGTTGTGGCCCACTTAGAGTGTCCGGACATACGTGTCTCCTATCGGTTTCGACCTAAAGCCCAGCGCAGATGCTCGGGCAATATAAACAAACGTCGTTATGATATACCTACTGGCCTGCGAGATAAACCCCAAAATGAAGGCGTCGTGATGATGCCACCCTTTGGTGCAAAGTAACCTGTCCCCTTTGCACCAAATTAGGACCAGAGGAGGTCGCTGCGGGTGATGGTGGCGCCGATGGCAAAGGGCATGCAGGCGATGACCGGATACAGGTAGCGCATGTAGGTCGAGCCGTTGCAGGGACCGATCAGGCACACGGCGAGCACACCCAGCAGCGGCACCCAAATGGCCAGCCCGCGCCACGAATGGCGGCGCAACAGGTAGACCACCACGGCGATCATGATCCACACATAGGTGGCCGAGCTCATGGTGAGCGAGATAACCGGGATGCGCTGTACTGCCACGCGATACAAGTTGATCAGGTGGTCGCACCAGCGCACAACCTTGCTATCGACCGGATGGAAGTCGAAGTACTTGAGATTATCGGGGCGTGCCATAATCTCGGCACTGCGCGACGTGCTGTAGACCCACGCATCGCGGGCACTCGGATAAAAGTAGCCGTAGTAGTTATTGATGAGCGCCGAGATATAGCACTCGGGATCCTTTTTGAACATCTGCGCCCACACCTCAAAATAGGCCTTGATGTCCTCCTGCGAGGCGTACTCGTTAAAGCAATTTTTGACGGCGTCGGACTTGTCGGGGTTGTAACGGCGGCCCAGATTCTCGTACTTGAGCACACGGTCGATCACGGCACGCTCTTCGTCGGTCACCAAACCGTCGCAAGGAGCCTCCACGATGGTGCCGTCCTCCTTTACCGTGGGGTTGACGCCCGAGTTGAGGCCGTCGTGCTTTTGGACGAAACGAGCCGTCTGTTGGAACGGAATCGAGAGGATTTCGCGCTTGGAACCAGGCGTGATGTCGTGCGCCGGCATAAAGACCTTGGTGAAGTACATATTAGAGGCAAGGCAGAGTGCGAGCACCGCGAGGACGCCAACCCAGCGGAAGCGCGGCGTGGCGCATGAGACCGCGGTGCCCGTCTGCTTAGCCGCACGACGGGCGACATGTACATCCCATGCGCAAAACGCCGCCGCAATCACGCAGGCCGCCAACGGAAAGACCAGACCGCCATTGCGCAAAAACGTGGAACCCATGGCAGCCAGCGCAAGCAACAGCCAGTCGTGGCGCGCAAAGAGCACGGGCCTCTGTTCGCCCGCACGCTCGGCATTGGCATCACGACGGGGCAAGCCACATGCCACGAGCTTGACGGTCTGTACCAGCAGCACCAAAAACGCGTCGGCAAAGAGCACGTCTTTGGTGAGCAACGCCGCGTAGTTGGAGAACATCGGCATAAACGCAAAGAACAGCAGGATCGTACCGCGAACCGGCAGGCTCACGCCCAGTTTGCGCAGCGACGAAATGGAATAGGCCATGCAGGCAGCCGTGATGACAAATTGAGCGCAGGTATAGATGATGAGGCCCGCGTTAGCGCTGTTGAACAGCGAAAGCCCCAGTTGAACGCACGAGCCGATAATGGCCGTGTGCACTACGGGATGGTGCCCGTTGAGCAGCACGTTGGGGTTGAGCAGGCGCAGGTAGTCGCTCGTGCCATTGGGATAGTTGAACCACTGGCGAATCTGCGCACCCGTATCTCCCATAAAAAGGCCGGGCAGCGAAGCGATGAGCGTGGGCGCCCAGGCGATCATAAGCACCAGGAAGGGCCCGGCAAAGGGATGGACCGAGAGCACGGCGTGAGCCACACGCCATACGCGGCCAAAGTGCGCTTCGGAAAACGGAATGCGCCGAGAGCTCAGCCAATCCAGGCACTCAAAAGCCAGATAGAAGGCCACGATCGCTAGGAGCATCCAGCCCGCGCCGCCAATCCAGGCGCAGATGATGCGGGCCTTGTCGCCAAGAACAATCTCGGCCGAGTCGATAAGGTCGTAGCTGCGGCCGAACACCATGCAGATGGCGAAAAACAGCGACGGCAGAATAATCGATGGGCGCCAGGTGTCGCCACGGCCAAAGAACACGTAGCGAAACGGCAGCGTGAGCAGGCAGGCAAGCGCAAGCAGCATGACCGCGTCGGTATGGCCGGCAAACGAGAGGAGCACCTCGTAGCACACGTACAGCATGCCCGAGGCTTTGGGGTCAATCGCCAAGACTGCGTTGCTCGACACCGGGGCGGGATCGATGGAAAACGCCGTGGTCGCCAACAGCGCGAGCAGAAATGCGATGAGCGTCTGCTTGGCGGGGTAGCGCTTAAACCAGACGATGCGGGCAGCGTCGCGCGCAGCCGTTGTGGAGAGATCGGAATCCTTCACAGTCCAAAGAGCCTTTCTAGAAACCTACCAAAAAGGGACAGGTTTATTTTGGCAGGTTTTATCTGGGGAAACGTTACGGTTCTGTCATCATTGCCCAGCAAACCACCACAAAGGTGCCTGCCCCCTTTGTGGTCGTATGTGGTGGTTAAGCGTCGAGGTAGATGCGCTGGGGGCGATTGCGGTGTCGGGCAAAGATGACGAGCGCCAGGCCCGCAATAACGAGCGGAAGGCTCAGCAGCTGACCCATCGTGATGACGCCGCCCAGCAGATAGCCAAGCTGGGCGTCGGGCACGCGCACGAACTCGACGAGGAAGCGGACGATGCCGTAACCCATCACAAACACGCCCATAAACGTGCCCTGGGGCAGCAGCGGCTTTTTGCGGCTGAGCACCTGCAGAATGCAAAAGAGCACAATGCCCTCAAGAAATGCCTCGTAGAGCTGGGAGGGGTGACGCGGCATATCGCCCGCGGTGCCACCGAAGACCACGCCCCAGGGCAGATCGGTCGGCTTGCCCCACAGCTCACCGTTGACAAAGTTGGCACAACGGCCCAGGCACAGGGCCAGCGGAGCGCCAATGACGGCAAGATCGGCCAACGTCCATGCATCGAGCTTATACATGCGGCACACGATGATGCCGCCCAAGATGCCGCCGACCAGGCCACCGTGGAAGCTCATGCCGCCCTCGTTGGTGGCAAAGATCTCGAGCGGGTGCGCCCAGTAGTAGCCGTCGCCGTAAAAGATGACGTAGAACAGACGGGCGCCAATGATAAGGCCAAAGACCACGCCGACCACGACACTCGTCAGGTCGTCAATCGTGATGCTAAAGCCCCAGCGACGCTGCGTGCGGTACATGACGACCGCCGTGAGCAGGGCACCGACCACATAGGCCAGACCATACCAGTAAATCGTGATGGGCCCCGCCGAAATCGCGACGGGATCAAGCATATGGTAGAAGTCGTTGAGCATGTCGACCCTCCTACTCCCTACATACAAATGCGGCCGCGGGCCTTACGCTCGCAGCCGCATATTTGGGCGTAACGTCTATGCGGAGTATGCCGTCCGCAGCTTTCGCATCTTAGAACGGCGCGTACTCGTCGTACAGGTCGTCGGTCTCGCCGGAGGCATTGACCTGCTCGACACGGGTAACGCCGGGCACATGCTCCTTCAGGATGCGCTCAATACCCATGGACAGGGTCAGCGAGCTCATGGGGCAGCCGGCGCAAGCGCCCTGCAGCTCCAGTTTGACGACGCCCTCGTCGTCAACGCCCACATACTCCATATCGCCGCCGTCGGCCTGCAGGTTGGGGCGAATCTCTTCAAGAACCTTCTTAAGCAGCTCTTCGTTAACAGCCACAGGGGCTCCTTTCTCACAATTACGCGGGCGCGCCCGCGGACAGGGGCTATGTTACTACAGCCATGTACCCGCTTAGGCGCCAGCCATGCGTGCGGACACGACTTTCACGAGCGGTCAATTTGGGACGGGTCTCTTTTGGCTGTTTTTTGTTGCCAGCTGGCGTTGCCACGCGCTACTGCCGAGCCTGTCCCTCGGTGCCGATGTGAACATCGACGATAACCTGGCGGTAGCTGATGCCACAGGAGTCGAGGATGCGACGGCTGATGCGCCCATCATCGGTGTCGGCGTACTTGTTGTCCAGGTAGACAACCTCACCCACGCCCACCTGCGCCAGGATCTTGGCGCAGTCGTGGCACGGGAACAGCGTGACGTAGACCGTGGAACCCTCGAGGTCCTTGAGCGAGCCACGGTAGTTGAGCACGGCGTTGGCCTCGGCATGGACCACGTAGTTGTGCTTGTCCTGCAGCGGGTCATCGCTCGTACCCCACGGGAAAAAGTCGTCGTTGAGCGCCGAGGGCGTGCCGTTGTAACCCACCGAAAGGATGCGGTGGTTGGTGCTGGCGATGCACGCTCCCACCTGCGTGTTGGGGTCCTTGCTGCGGCGCTGCGCGGCGATGGCCACGCTCATAAAGAACTCGTCCCAGCTAATGACGTCCAGGCGCTTGCCCGACGCGGTTTGATGAAGATCGTCCGACATGGCAGACACCTCCGCAATCGCAATAGTTTGGCCCATTGTAGCAGGTGAAAGGTAGGGGCGCTTATCCCACCAGCCCCTCGCCCTACGCGCAGCGGGGCTTTTGGTTGATGCGGTAGAGCTCGGCGAGACCCCGCAACGTCAGCGCGTCGTCTACCGTCAGGCTATGGCCGACCAGCGCCGCAAGTGCCTCGGCATCGTCGCCGGTAATGACGATGGGCACATCGCCCTCCCCCGCGGCCTTGGTCGCGCGCATCTCGGCAAGCACCATGTCGAGCATTCCGTCGATGCGGGCTACCTCGCCCAAAACCACACCCGAGCGCATGGCCTCGCGCGTGTTGCGTCCGATGACGTGCGTTGGCGCCGAGGGCTCAACCTGGGGTAGGCGCGCTGCTGCCGCCGAAAGCGAACGGGCGCCGAGGGCCAGGCCTGGCGCGATAACGCCGCCCACAAAGGTACCGTGCACGTCGATGACCTCGATATTGGTCGTCGTGCCCAGGTCAATCACGATGCACGGCGAGCCGTAGACGGCGCGGGCCGCCACGGCATCGGCGATGCGGTCGGGGCCGATCTCGGCCGGATCGTCGTAGTGCACGGGTATGCCGGTCTTAAGTCCCGGCCCCACGGTGAGCACGCGCCCCGTGCAGGTGCGGGAAAGTGCCGCCTTCCACGGGCGCTCGAGCGCCGGGACTACACAGCTCAGCACGGCCGCGGCGGGTGCAAGCACCCCGGGCACACCTGCATCGGCGGCGAGCGCGCCCATGACCTGCATAAGTCGCATGCGCGCTTCGTCGGCCGTAATGCTCGACGGCGTCGTGATCTCGCATGTCGCAAGCGGACATTCCTGCGCCGCGGCCGAATCCTCTGCAAACAGGCCAAAGCGAATGAACGTGTTGCCCACGTCGACCGTCAATATATATGCGCACCCATTAAGCATCGTCGGCGCTCCTTTCGTCTGCCCAGCAGTATATCCCGATGATTATTCTGGGACGGGGAT
>USBK01000044.1:0-14691 GCA_900552895.1 uncultured Collinsella sp. | reverse complement strand
AGGGCGGAGGCGGGGCATTCCCCGCCTCTTACACCACATCTCTGCGCGCTACCTTACAGCTCGCTACAGCTTGAATCCCAGGCAGGTTACTCGGCGCTCTTGAGGGCGCCGACCATGTCGATCTTGTTGAGCGTTCGGTTGGTGGCGAGGTTGACGATAAACGTAAAGCCAAAGGAAAGCACCACGGCGAGCACGTAGCTTAGCGGCTCGACTTCGACGTCAAAGTACAGCGACGGCATCTGCAAAATGTACGTAAAACTCTCGGCCAGCAAGCCGCCCAGTGGCACGCCCAGTGCGGCGCCAATCGCCGTGAGAATCAACGTCTCCTTGTTGACGTAGTGGTGCACCTCGCCACGGCGGAAGCCCAGCACCTTGATAGTCGCCAGCTCGCGTTCGCGCTCGGAGATATTCGTGTTGGACAGTGTAAACACCACCACAAACGACAGGCACGCCGCCATAAAGGTCACGAGCACCACGACCGAATTGATAATCGTAAAGTTCGCCTCATAGTTTTCCCAATGCTCGGCCGTACTCGAAATCGTAAGCCAACCGTCACTCTTAAGATTCTTGCTAAACGCAATCTGGTCGGCCGACGAACCCTTAAGCAGCACAAAGACGCCGTTAAGGCGTGCACTTCGACCGAACGCGCGCTCATAGGTGCCCTGCGTCATGTAAAGCGTGTTGCCCAGATAGTTGAGCGAGATGTCGCTGACTTTGACCTTGGCAACATTGAGCGACGAATCCTGGACGTGTGCCGTATCGCCCGGCTTGATCCCCAGCACCAGCTGAGAGCTCTTGCTCAAATACACATCCCCGTCACGCAGGGCGAGCGGTTCTTTGGACTCGTCCTCTAGGCGCACGTAGTCGTTCAGGTCGTTCGTGCGGTCATCGGGCACCACGATCAGCTGCACGGTCTCGCTCTTTCCGCCGAATGTAAAGGTAACGTTGTCGGTCATAATCGGCAGCGTCGAAGTCACAGTCACGTTGGAATCATTGGCCGCGCCGCGCTCATCCAGTGCCGCACACGTCTGCGAAAAATCGTCGGGATTGGCAACCGCCAGCAGATCGTAGCGCGTGATGTGGCCGTACTGCTTGGGCGAAAGCGCGACCGACGTATCACGGATGCCCATACCGCAAATCACAAGCGCCGTGCAGCCCGCAATGCCAAAGATGGTCATGAAGGCGCGCTTTTTGTAGCGGAATAAGTTGCGTGCAGCGACCTTGTTCAAAAAGCCCATGCGGCGCCAGATAAAGCCGATGCGCTCGAGCAAGATGCGCGAGCCGGCGCGCGGAGCCTTGGGGCGCATGAGCGAGGCTGGGGTCTCGGCCATCTCGTGGCGGCAGGCGATAATCGTGGCGCCCACCACGCCCACGGCAAACAGCGCCACCGAAACGATTGAGGACACGATGTCGTACGAAAGCAGCATCTGGGGCAGCGAGTACATGTCGTCGAACACCGTAAACAAGAACAGCGGCAGACCCACAAAGCCGATGATGTTGCCGAGCACGCCACCAATCAGACACGCCCACAGCGAGTAGTCCACGTATTTGGACAGGATGCGCCCGCGTGAATAGCCGAGCGCCTTGTACAGGCCAATAAGCGTGCGCTCCTCCTCGACCATGCGGGTGGCGGTGGTGAGGCTGATAAGCACGGCGACGATAAAGAAGATGAATGGGAAAACCGTGGCGATGGCCTCGATCGAGGAACTATCGCTCTCCACGCTCGAGTAGCTTGCGATATTGCCGCGGTCCTGGATGTACCAGGTGCATTCGCCCAGGTCAGAGAGCTCGGCGCGGGCATCGGCAAACTGCTGGTCGGCGGCGGCACGGCGCTGGTCCAGGTCGGCTTGCGCCTGCGCACGCTCGTCGCTGCCCTCGGCCATGCGATTGATGTTGTCCTGCTCGATCCCAAAGACCATATTCGCCTGACGCTCAGCCGCGTCCAAGCTCGCCGGTGTGTCGACCGTCAGCTCCTGGGCGCGCGCCTTCTCACGCTCCTCGCGGATCTTCTCGATATTGCCCTTGACCTCATTGATCTTTGCCGAGTAGGCATCCGAATAGGAGTTGAGGCTCTTGGCTCCCTCGACGACCACGTGGACAGCGGAGTAGGAAGAAGATGTCGCGGCATCCTCGCTCACGTAGAACTTGTAGTCCGCAGTCGAAGCAGCGCGAAAGGCGTTGACCGTCGAGTCGGAGCTCACGTCGGTAGGATCGAGAACCTCGGCCGTGATGGTGTAGTCCCCATCGGCAAACTGGTCCTTGGCGCTTTGGTTCGACGAGCTCGCATCGTTGGCGGCAAAGCTCACCGTATCGCCGATTTTCTTGCCCGAAGCCTTCAAAAAACGTGAGGTCACTGCCACTTCGCCCGAAGTCTCGGGCAGCTCGCCGCGTACTAGCACCGGTTGGTCAATATTCTCTTTGGAGAGGCTCTGTACGACGACACGCTCGCGCGTCGTACCCACGGCGGTATAGGCGGTCTCGGTATAGATGCCCTCGGCCGTCTCGACGCCATCGACCTCTTGGATCGCGGCAAGATCGTCATCGGTCAGACCATAGGTCGACTGCACGTTGATGTCATAGACATTCTGCTGGTCAAAATAGGCGTCGACCGAATCACACAGGTCCTCGCAGCCCGCCTTAAGGCCGCACATCACGCTCACGCCAAGCGCGGTGATCACAACGATAGACAAGAAGCGTTTGAGGCTGCCGCGAATCGTGCGGTAGATGCCACGGCGAAAAACCGTCGGCACCATATCGTTTGAGCTTTGGGCGGTACGGTAGGTCGTAAAATCCTGCTCGCGCTCCGTGTTCTGCGCGTCGCGGCGTTGGCTGTTTTGGCGGTCCTGATTCATGGGCGCTACCACTCGATCGTCTCGATAGGCACAGGATTTTGCTGGACCGTCTCGCTCTCCACGCGGCCGCTCTTAAAGCGGATCAGGCGATCGGCCATGGGCGCCAGCGCAGAGTTGTGGGTGATGATGATGACCGTAATGCCTTGCTTGCGGCAAGTGTCCTGTAGCAGCTGCAAGATCTGCTTGCCGGTTTTGTAGTCGAGTGCACCCGTAGGCTCGTCGCACAAAAGCAGCTTGGGGTTCTTAGCCAGCGCGCGGGCGATGGATACGCGCTGCTGCTCGCCGCCAGAAAGCTGCGCCGGAAAGTTAGCGAGGCGGTCGCCCAGGCCAACCTGGCGAAGCGTTTGCTCGGCGTCGAGCGAATCGGGGCAGATCTGCGCCGCGAGTTCGACGTTCTCAAGCGCCGTCAGGTTAGGGACCAGATTGTAGAACTGAAAGACAAAGCCGACGTCAGCGCGACGGTATTCCACAAGCTGAGCCTCGTTGGCAGAGCTCACGTCACGCCCGTCCACCGTCACGGTGCCAGAAGTTGCCGTGTCCATGCCGCCCAGAATGTTGAGGGCCGTGGTCTTGCCGGCACCCGAAGCACCCAAAATGATGGCGAGCTCGCCGCGCTCGACCGTAAAGCTCGCGCCGTCGAGCGCGTGGATGCGGGCATCGCCCTCGCCGTATGCCTTGATGACGTCTTTGAATTCGATATAGGCCATCGATTAATTCCCATCTGGTCGGATAACTCTTTAGTATTACCCATTTCCCACCTACCAAAAAGGGACAGGTTTATTTTGGCAGGTTTTATATGGGGAAACGAGGGCGCGGGCGGGCGCCAAGACTGTCCCAAGGCAACCATTTGACCCAAACCGCGCCCGCCGCTATGATGCCGCTGCGGAATGATTGTCTCCGTTGGGTGCGTCAGTAAAACTGTCGCGTCGCCCTAAACCGCCTTGTTGCTGATGACTTCTGCTGTTGCGTGATATCCCTTGGGCATCACGCCGCGGCAGGAGTCTTTTTTGTTTTGGAGGAGAAGTGTCGGAAAGCAGCGCATCGAGCAGAATTAAACGCCTGGTCAACACCTATAGTTGCCTCGTGCTCATGGGCGCCGTCGGAATCCCTATCGGCGTTATCGTTGGCGCCATCTGTGCCCTTTTTGGTCGTGTGCTCCTGGCAATTGGCGCCTTCCGTGACGAGCACGGCGCGTTGCTGCTCCCCTTTCTCACTCTTGCGGGCCTTGCCATCGTGTTTGCCTACCGCACCTGGGGCAAGGGCACCGACCGCGGCATGAGTCTGGTGTTCGACGTAGGCCACGGACGCGAGGACACCATCTCCCCACGTTTGGTGCCGCTCATTATGCTGAGCACGTGGGCCACGCATCTCTTTGGCGGCAGCGCGGGACGAGAAGGCGTAGCCGTGCAGATCGGCGCAACCGTCTCGCATTGGATCGGCCGACGTCTACCTTTCCGAGACCCCGGCAACACGTTTTTGCTTATCGGCATGGCCGCCGGCTTTGCCGGACTCTTCCGAACGCCCCTCGCCGCCGCGATCTTTGCGATCGAAGTACTGGTCGCGGGACGCATGGAATACCGCGCGCTGTTTCCCGCGCTTACAGCCTCGCTCGCCGCAAGCATGACCTCCGGCGCTCTGGGGCTCGAGAAGTTTGAGGTCGCCGTTACCGCCTCGTATGCGCTCGACCTCCCCGGTCTTGGACGGCTGGCGTTGTTGGGTATCGCGTTTGGTATGGTAGGTGGAGCTTTTGCCTGGTGCCTTGCCCATGCCAAGACCTTTGCAGTGCGGCTGCTCCCCAGCCCTTACATACGCGTTGCCGTTATGGGCCTTGCGCTGTCGGCGATTCTGTTCGTGCTGTGGCAGGGGCGATACTGCGGCCTTGGCACCAACCTGATATCCGCGGCACTGGGTGACAACGGCGAGGCGTCGATCATGCCTTGGGACTGGGCGCTCAAATTCGTACTCACCATCGCCACGCTTGCCGCAGGATATCAGGGTGGCGAGGTGACGCCGCTGTTCTCCATCGGAGCCAGCCTGGGTGTCGTACTCGCCGGGATTCTCGGCATGCCCGTCGAGCTCTGCGCCGCGCTGGGCTACGCCGCCGTTTTTGGCAGCGCCACCAATACGCTGCTCGCGCCCATCTTTATTGGCTGCGAGGTCTTTGGCTTTAGCAGTCTGCCGACGTTCTTTATTGTCTGCGTCGTGGCCTACCTGTTCAACATGGATAAGTCGATCTATGCGCTGCAGGAGCACAGCCGCACCCGATAAACAGGGCGTTTGCCACCAAAAAACGTGCACGACAGGCCGGGCCCGCCGCGCGCGTCATCCTATACGCGATTAGTTATTGTTGTTGGTCATCGAAGCCACTGCTGCCGCAAGATTGGGAATGGGCATTGTCTGCAGCCAGATGCGCCCCGGACCGGTGAGCACAGTGTTAAACACGCCTTCACCGCCAAACATGATGTTTTTGACGCCCTTGACCATCTGCGCGTCGATGCTCACCGTCTCCTCAAAGCCGGCCACGTTGCCGGTATCTACAATCATTTGCTGGCCAGCAGCAAGCTCATACTCAACTAGGTCGCCGTCGATCTCGGCAAAGGCAATACCCGAGCCCGTGAGCTTTTGCATGATAAAACCCTCGCCGCCAAAGACGCCGGTCTTTGCCTTCTTGTTAAAGTGGATGCTCAGCTCAACACCACTTTCCGCGGCAAGGAACGAACGCTTCTGCAAAATCCAGCTCTTACCAGGGCCAATCTCGATCGGTATAATGCGGCCGGGGAAGCAAGAGCCAAACGCAATCATGCCATCGCCGTGCGCGGTCCAAATGTTTTGGAACAACGCCTCACCCGAAAAAGCCTTAGAGAACATCTTGCCTATGCCACCGCCCGAGGTGGACATCTCCATGTTGGGGGTCATCCAGACCATGGCACCGCTTTCGGTGATCATGGATTCGCCGTCGCTAAGGTTGCACGTAACAACCGGGAAAGCCCCTCCGCCGATCTCGTACTGCATGACCGTCTCCTTTCCTTCGGGAGCCGAACAACGATGTCCATATTTTAGCAGTTAGAGGTGCGTTTATTTGGGTCGGTGGCGTTCATGGCGCCGATCACCGCCAGCCTCCGCTGCCGTCTGCACAGATAAAACCTGCCAAAATAAACCTGTCCCTTTTTTGGCAGGTCTTAGAGGCGGACGGTGAAGGTGATCTGGTTGCCGTGGCCGCAGACAGAAGCGCTCCCACCATGGGCTTCGGCGATGGCACGCACCACGGATAGGCCCACGCCCGAGCCGCCCGTCTTGGAGCTGCGCGACACGTCCGCACGATAGAAGCGGTCGAACAATCGATCTAGGTCGCCTTCGGGCAGCTCGTCCACGGCGTTCGAAACGACAAGCTCGGCCGAACCTTTGCCTGCACCGCGTGAGACGGCACGCAGACTCAACTCAATTACACTGCCCTCACTCGCATAGCGCGTGGCGTTATCCAGCAGCAGCTCAACCACCTGCGCCACCGCTGCAGCATCGGCATGGGCCCGCACGCCACTCGCAATCGACGTCGACAGACGCTTGCCACGCGAAACCGCCACCGACTCAAACGGCGACGCCGCCTTGTCCACTGCCTCCGAAAGATCGATCGATATCATGGTAAAGCCCGCCGAACCCTCGTCCATGCGAGCCAAAAACACCAGACGCTCCGTGAGCGCCGTCAACCGTGCAACCTGTTCGTGAATGCTCTGCGTCCACTCGCTCTCGCCGCTCTCGATCTCTTGCACCTCATTGGCGGCATCAATCACGGCCAGCGGCGTCTTGATCTCGTGGCTTGCATCGGTAATAAAGCGCTTTTGCTTGCTGTAGCTCTCGACCATCGGCCGAATCACCGCGCCCGAGGCACCCGCCACAATTGCCAACACCGCCAGCCAGCCAATGCAACTAATCGCCACGCTCGCGCTCAAAAACGAATGAAAGCTTGCAAGCTCGCGCGAGCAGTCCACAAACACATAGGTGGTCTCGTCGCCCTGAACCGTAACCGTATAGCGGTAGTTACCAGAAAAGCCCGAGGTCCAACCCTTGGAATATAGTCCTGCAGCGATGCGTGCAGCACGCTTGGCACCCACCGCGGCAATGCGGGCCGTGTTGACATCGGTCACCTGCCCACCGGCAATCGACACCGTAAAGTAGCGCGTGTCGAAGGGAGACTCCGCCGTCATACCTTCGAAGTGCCCGGTGCGCATGACCACCCTGTCACCGGCAGCGGTCTTACCGGCGCCCACATCCTCGCCGAGATCGGTCTTGGGCTCATCCGTCCAATCGATGCCGTCCTTGCCCGCCAAGATATAGTCCAGACGAGCGTCGGCCATCTTGCAGACATGCGAGTAGTTGACGATATTGATGCCGGCGATGATAAGCGTAAGCACGGCGGTCACGGCACCCATGGCAACCAGGATGAACTTACGACGCAGGCGACGTCCCATTGCACTGGCAGCATCGGCGCGCCCCGGATTACCCGAGTCCGCGCCCATGCCGAGCTTTGCCGTCGTGCGCTTCCACCACGCACTCGCGCTCACGCCTATTCGCCCTCCTCAACAACCTCGAGCGAATAGCCCTGGTTGCGCGATGCACGGATGGCCACGTTGGCACCAAGCGCCGTCAGCTTTTTGCGCAGGTACGAGATATAGACCCACACCACGTTAGCGCCTTCGGGCGCGTCCTCACCCCAAACTTCGAGCATCAAACGCTCGGTGGGCATGCGCGTGCCGGCGTTGCGCATAAAGAGCTCCATAAGCTGAAACTCTCGATTGGCCAGGTGCTCCTCGCCCAAAGGGCCCACGAGTGTGCACGATGCCGTGTCGAGGCGCACGTTGCCCACGCTGAGCGTCGTGGCGTCAATTGCCGTCGCGGCACGCGTCATGGCGCGAATGCGTGCGAGCAGCTCCTTGGCGGCGAACGGCTTGGTCAGGTAGTCGTTGGCACCGGCATCCAGGCCCTCGACCTTATCGGACACCTCGCTTTTTGCCGTGAGCATGATGATGGGCAGTCGCTTACCGGCGGCGCGTGTGCGCTTGAGTACCTCGATACCGTCCATGCCGGGCATCATGATGTCCAGAATTGCGGCGTCATAGTCGTTGGCGAGCAGATACTCGAGCGCCGTCAGACCATCGAGCGCGGTATCGACCTCGTAGTCGCTATGTTGAAGAATCGCGGTAAGGGCGCGGGAGAGGCCGGGTTCGTCCTCGGCAAGCATCAGCTTCATAGTTGTTCCTTTGGCGCACGGCTATACAGGTTTCGATACTGCCGATGATAGCGCACCGTCAACCGCCTTAGCGCAGCCTTAGCCGCTCAACCTGCGCGTTTTTAAATACGCAGGATATGGCTTAGCCAAACTTAAGGCGCAGATGTCAAACGCTTGTCCGCACGCCGGAGACGATAGAACAGCAACTCACCCTTTCGCGGCACCTTTATCATGCAAAGAGCTCGGGCACTATTCCTCGTACGCGCCCTCAAGCCGAAGCAGCCACTCCTTGCGGTCAAGCCCGCCGGCATATCCGTTGAGCGAACCATCGGCGGCAACCACGCGATGGCACGGCACGATAATCGAAATGGGATTGCGTGCAACCGCAGTCCCCACGGCACGGGGAGACACAACGGGCGCCTCGTTTCCCGGTACACGATGTCGAGCCGCAACACGCTGGGCGATCTCGCCATACGTAGCGACCTCGCCACGCGGAATAGAAAGCAGCTCGTACCAAACTTCACGCTGAAACGCCGTGCCGATCATATGCAACGGCGGCGTAAACCGAGGTTCCTGCCCTGCAAAATAAGCATTCAGCCAAGCCCAGGAACGCTCAAGCACCGAAGACGCCGCACCATTTGCCGGACTCACCGACGACATGCCGCCAGCACCAGAAACTGCATCGGCGCCTTCAACATGTTCGGGATCTTCTTTGAGAAGCGTGGAGCCAAAATGCTCCTGCCCCTCAAACCAAAGTCCCGTCAGACCGCGGCCATCAGCGGCAAGCAAGATTTCGCCCAAAGGCGAAGCAAACGTCGTCGTGACCACCAGCGGCTCCTTTCAAAACTCCGCAACATAATACCGCGAATTGTGCAGACAACCCCAATCGACCCCAAAGTCACCCAAGGCAGCAGGCGCGCAGCGCCGCAGCTGCCGCACGACCCCAAAGTCCCCGCAGGCAGCAGGCGCAACGCGCCGCAGCTGCCGGCCGCGCCCCACAGTCCCCAAAGGCGGCAGGCGCAAAGCGCCGAGGCCGCCACCGGGACCAGGGCCCGCAACAGCCGCGCGCCCCCACATCAGGCCAGCGGCCCCAACCAACACGGCCCCATCGCAGACTGCTCGCAGCCGAGTCACCGCAGGCGGGGGCCGGGCTTAGCTTTCAGAACACTCCGCAGACCAGTGTGGCGCCTTGTCCGCGGCTCCGAAGGAGCAGGACAAGGCGCCACACATGGTCGAGGACGTTCTGAAAACTAAGCCCGGCCCCCGCCGGACAGGTCACACTACTCGCAGAGCAGCTTAGCGATCTGGACGGCGTTGGTTGCCGCGCCCTTACGGATTTGGTCGCCGCAGCACCAGAAGGTGATGCCACGCGCGGCCTCGGGGTTCGAGATGTCGCGGCGTACGCGACCGACCCAAATCAGGTCCTGGTCGGAGGTGTCCATCGGCATGGGGAAGCGGTCGTGCGCATCCTCGGCGCCCATGTCGTCAACGAGCTTCACGCCCGGAGCGGCAGCCAGCGCAGCGCGGGCCTCTTCCACCGTGATGTCGCGCTCAAACTCGAGCGTAATGCTCTCGGAGTGCGAACGCAGCACCGGCACGCGCACACAGGTGCAGTTCACGCGCAGCTCGGGCAGGTGCATGATCTTGCGGCCCTCGTTTTGCAACTTCATCTCCTCGGAGGTAAAGCCCTCCTCCTTGACGCCGCCAATCTGCGGAATCAGGTTGCTCGCCAGCTGGGCGGCAAAGGCGCGCGGCTCGGGAATCTCCTCGTCACGGCCCAGAGCGGCCAGCTGAGCCTCGAGCTCGGCCATACCGGGCGCGCCAGCGCCCGAAGCTGCCTGATACGTGGACACGATCATACGCTTCACGCCGGCAAGCTGGTGCAGCGGCCAGGTGGGAACCAGGCCGATGATAGTCGCGCAGTTGGGGTTGGCAATCAGGCCGTGGTGCCACTCAATGTCATCGGCATTGATCTCGGGCACGACCAGCGGCACCTCGGGATCCATGCGGAAGGCGTGGCTGTTATCGACTACGACGGCGCCGCGCTTGACGGCCTCAGGCAGCAGCTCCTTGGCGATATCGTCGCCGGCGGCGCCGAGTACGATGTCGCAGCCCTCAAAGGCCTCGGGGCAAGCCTCCTCAATCACAACCTGCTCGCCGCGGAACTCAACGGTCTTGCCTGCAGAGCGCGCGCTCGCTAGCAGCTTGAGCTTACCGACCGGAAACTCCTGCTCGTTGAGGCACTCGAGCATCTGGGTGCCCACGGCTCCCGTGGCGCCCAAAATAGCAACCGTGTACTGTTTCATGCTTCCCCCTTTAAAGGTTGTGGCTATCGCCCGCACGCCAAGCAGGCCGAATATTGTTGCCAGTGTATACAAGAACGGGGCGGACACGAAACCCGCCCCGTCGAAACGAAACCGAAACGAAACGCCCCGCCTTAGTTTTTTGAGACATGACCCAAAAATCTACCGAGCAGTCGCTACTTTTTGAGCGCGGCCAGAGCGGGATCGACCGGCGCGGGAGCCTCCAGGTCGGAGACCTTCACAATGCCGTTCTCATCGGAGAAGGCACGGTAAATGGTCCGAATCGCTAGGTCGAAGTCCTTCTCCTCGACACCGATAATGATGTTGATCTCGTCACAGCTCTGCGAAATCATACGCACGCTCACGCCGGCCTGGCCGAGCATGCCAAACAGATGGCCCGAGATACCTGCACGACCGCGCAGGTTGCGGCCGACGGTAGCGATGAGCGCCAAGCCCTCGACAACCTCGATCTCGAGCGGTTCGACCTCCTGCTGGATGTCGCCCACGAGTGAGTACAGTGAATCGTGCACATCCTGCTCCTGCACCACGGCGCCAAAGCGGTCGACACCGGTGGGCATGTGCTCGACGGAAACGTCATAGCGCTCGAACACCGAAAGCGCACGGCGCATAAAGCCGACGCGGGGCTTGGTGCGGTCGCGGGCGACGTTGATGGCGACAAAACCGCGCTTGCCGGTCACGCCGGTAATGATGGGCTCCGCCTCGCCTTCATCAGCCGTCTCGCTAATGATGGTGCCGGGGTCCTGCGGCGCATTGGTGTTCTTGATGACCAGCGGAATGCCTGCCTCGCGCACGGGAAACACGGCTTCCTCGTGCAGGACGCTTGCGCCCATGTACGAAAGCTCGCGCAGCTCCTCGTAGGTAACGCGCGCAATGGGCTGAGCCTCCGGAACAATACGCGGATCCGCAGAATAGAAACCCGAGACGTCGGTCCAGTTCTCGTATAGGTCGGCGCCCAGGCACTTAGCCAAAATCGAGCCCGAGATATCGCCGCCGCCACGATCGAGCAGCTTGATCTGGCCCTCACGCGTCGCGCCGTAGAAACCGGGCATAACAAAGCCGCCCTGCTGACCGTACTCCTGCACCAGCTCGGAGGTGCGGTTCATGCTGAGCGTACCGTCGTGATGGAACGCAACGACCGTCGCGGCATCCAGGAACGGCAGGCCCAGGTACTCGGCCATCAGGCGAGCGGTGAAGTACTCACCGCGGCTCACGAGCTCCTCGGTGGAGTAACCGCCCGAGCGGGCGCGCTCGGCAAAGGCCGCGAACTCCTCACGGATGGGATAGGTGAGCTCCAGCTCGTCAGCGATATCAAAATAGCGCTGGCCAATGTCCTCAAGCAGCTCCTCACACGACACGTGGTACTTAACGTGCGCATTGACCAGATAGAGCAGGTCGGTCACCTTGGTGTCACCCTTAAAACGGCGACCGCAGGCGGAAACCACCACAAAACGGCGAGCCGGGTCGGCATCGACGATGGCCTTGATCTTCTTGAAGTGTTCGGCGTCGGCGACCGACGAGCCGCCAAACTTGGCAATCTTAATCATGGGCTGGAGGTTACCTTTCTAAAAAGCCTCTGCGAACCTATTTTGCACGCTCTGATACCATGGTTTCACCGATTGGGACCAAGGCATCCGAGGAGCAGTGTTATATGGGAACTTATCATAGTACACGAGGACGCACTTTATCGTGCTCAAGTAAGGTGGCAATCCGTACCGGCATCGCTCCCGACGGGGGTCTGTTTGTCTCGGACGAGCTCGGCACCCAGCAGGTCGATATCAGCTCGCTTGCAGATAAATCGTACTTTGAAATCGCTCAAGATGTGTTGGGAATGTTACTGAATGATTACACGGCCGAAGAAATTTCGGCGTGTGTCGACGAAGCATACCGCGGCACGTTCGCGAGTGAAGAGGTTACGCCGCTCGTCAAACTCGACGCTGCGCCGGGCGCTGACGCCCCTCAGACCTATGTGATGGAGCTCTTTGGCGGCCCCACGAGCGCCTTTAAGGATGTCGCCCTGCAAATGCTTCCCCGTCTCATGGCCCGCACTTCCGCCAAGGACGGCGGCTCCGAGCGCATCATGATCGTCACTGCCACGTCGGGCGACACCGGCAAGGCCGCACTCGCCGGTTTTGCCGACGCTCCGGGCACAGGCATCACCGTCTTTTATCCCGAGGGCAAGGTTAGCCGCGTCCAGAACCTGCAGATGTCCACGCAGGAGGGCGACAACGTCGCCGTCTGCGGCATCCGCGGCAACTTTGACGACGCCCAGAGCGCCGTCAAGCGCATCTTTGCCGATAAGGAGCTTGCCGAGCGCCTGGAAGCCGCCGGCACGGTGCTTTCGAGCGCCAACTCTATCAATGTCGGCCGTCTGGTACCGCAGGTCGTCTACTACTTTGCCGCCTATACGCAGCTGCTGCGCGCCGGCGCTATCGAGGCTGGCGACGCCGTAGAGTTCTGTGTGCCCACCGGCAACTTTGGCGATATCTTGGCCGGCTACTACGCCAAGCGCATGGGCCTGCCCGTCGCCAAGCTCATCGTCGCGAGCGACAAGAACAACGTGCTTGCCGACTTCCTGACCACCGGCGTCTACGACCGTAACCGCCCGTTCTTCACGACCATCTCGCCGTCGATGGACATCCTCATCAGCTCTAACCTGGAGCGCATGCTGTACTTCCTGTCCGATGGCGACTGCGAACTCGTTGCCGGCCTTATGGAGCAGTTGGCACAGACCGGTCGCTACGAGGTACCCGCCGAGCTGCTGGCCAAGATTCAGAGCGTCTTTGGCTGCGGCTGGGCCAGCGAGGACGAGGTCCGCGCTGCCATCAAGAGTTGCTGGGACGCCAACGGCTACGTGATCGACCCGCACACCGCTTGCGGCTATCACGTCTTTGAAAAGGTCGCTCCCGCCGAGGGCGCCAAGGCTCGCGTGCTGCTTTCGACCGCCAGCCCCTACAAGTTCCCGCGCGCCTGCTGCGACGCCCTGGGCCTCGACGTTCCCGAGGATGATTTTGAGGCTATGCGCGTACTCGAGCAGGCCACCAACACGGTCGCCCCGACCCAGCTCGCCGAACTCGAATCCAAACCCGTCCGCTTCGAAGACGTCTGCGACGTCGATGAGATGGCCGGCTACGTCGAGTCTGCAGCAAAACGAATGAGCACCGACTAGATCCCTTATTAAGCGCCGGCGAAAGCCGGCGCACCTTCTTTTTATTTAGCTTTCGGGATAATGACGAGCATGCGAGCGGGTCTGGCCGTTTAGTTCGTCGCGAGTTCCGCACGAGCCGGAAAGCACTTAATGTGCTTTCCGAGCGAGCCAGGACTGCCCGAGCAGCGAACTAAACGGCCAGACCCGCCCAGGAGGACCCACATGATCAAAATCACCGTCCCAGCAACCAGCGCCAACTTGGGCATTGGATACGATACCCTCGGCATGGCCGTCAGCCTCTACTCGCACTTTACCTTTGAGCGTGCCGACAAGCTCACCATCACGGGCTGCCCCGAGGAGTTTCAAAACGAGAATAACCTGGTCTATGTGAGCTTTGTCGATGCTCTGGCCGCCTGGGGCGAGCCGGCCTTCCCCGTCGCTATCGACATTCAGACCGACGTGCCCGTCGCCCGCGGCCTGGGTTCCAGCTCCACCTGCGTCGTCGCCGGCATCATGGCTGCCGCCGCGCTGACAGGCCACACCGTCGACCGCGCCGAACTCGTCCGCATCGCCACCGAGGTCGAGGGCCATCCCGATAACGTCGCCCCCGCCATCCTGGGCGGCGCCGTCTGCTCCTTTACGCCGACTGATTCGCTCCCCCAGTGCCTGCGCTATGAGGTGAGCGATCGCTTGCGTTTTATTACCGTGATTCCGCCCTACGAGGTGCATACGAGCGAGGCCCGCAAGGTTGTGCCACAGGAGATTCCACTCTCCACCGCCGTATGGCAAATGGGCCGCATCGCCGGCATGACGCGCGGCCTGGAGACTGGTGACCTCGACCTGATTGCCGCCGCCAACGACGACCGCATCCAGGAGCCCTATCGCCGCCGCCTCATCCCCGACTACAACGCCGTGCGCGACACCTGCCTTAACGGAGGCGCCAAGACCATCTGGATCAGTGGCTCCGGCTCGACCCTCATGGCCGTGACTGACGACACCATCGTGGCGAAGTTCCTGCAGGTCAAGCTGCGCGAGCAGTTCCCCAAGTGTGACACGCACATTCTGACGTGCGACACGGAAGGCGCCCAGATCGAATACCTGTAGTCGCCGTCCCGTATACCCGCCGGGGAGGCCAGGGGCTTTGCC
>USBK01000043.1:0-14868 GCA_900552895.1 uncultured Collinsella sp. | reverse complement strand
GACTTGCAGCGACGGACCTCGGGACGCTCTTACACCACGTCTGCGCGCGCCACCAGTTTCAAGTCGAGTTTTGCCGATTTCGACCAAGAATCGCTGCTACTAAAAAGGTAACAGTACTCATATTTGCCCTTTTTTGGCCACAAGCCCTAAAACAAGCCTCGCCAAGGTCGGGAAGCGGGCCAAATCGCCGGCCTCGAGGCTTATTCCACCGTTCCGTAGACGGCGCCCCAGCCGTGGGCGGCCAAGGCGGAGTTGAGCTGGTCGCAAAGTGACTGGCGGTCGTAGTAGCCGGGCGGCAAAAGGTTCACGATCTCCATGAGGTCGGGCGCCAGGTCCAAGATTTCGGCCTGTACGATCAGATCCAGGCGGTCGATGGCGTGGCGGTCGTAAAACAGTCCGTCGACCAGGCGCTGCAAGTCGCCGAATTCCTCGGCCTGAAACGATCCGTACTCCATAGTGCCTCCTTGGGCGCCCCACGCCGGCATGCGCGGCGATTCGTAATTGATTGCGATGAACTTAATCTATCACGGCTTCATAACGTTGCGACGATGGCGGTCTATACTTAGACGAACTGCAACGTACCGCTTCGCGAAAGGTCGCACCCCATGCAGACGATCTACCAGAAGATGGAAACCACCGAACTCGATGCCGCCATCGAGGCGCTCAAAGCCGAGGTCGCCGAGGTCAAGGCCAAGGGCCTGGCGCTCGACATGGCCCGCGGCAAGCCGTCGCCCTCCCAGGTGGACATCTCGCGCCCCATGCTCGATATCCTCAACGCCGATGCCGATCTGCACGACGGCAGCGTCGACTGCTCCAACTACGGCTGCTTCGAGGGCATTCCCTCGGCTCGCAAGCTGGCAGGGGAGTTCCTGGGCTGCCCCGCCGAGCAGACGCTCGTGCTGGGCTCATCGAGCCTCCTGATCGAGCATGACATCGCCGGCATGTTCTGGCGCTGCGGCTCGTGCGGCAGCGAGCCCTGGGATGCCTACGAGGCCGCGCACGACGGCAAGAAGGTCAAGTTCCTGTGCCCCGTCCCCGGCTACGACCGTCATTTTGGCATCACCGCCGACCTGGGCATCGAGAACGTTCCCGTCGCGATGACCGACAACGGCCCCGATATGGACGAGATTGAGCGCCTCGTTGCCGCCGATGATTCCATCAAGGGTATCTGGTGCGTGCCCAAGTATTCCAACCCCACGGGCATCACCTTTAGCGAGGACACCGTGCGTCGCCTGGTCGAGATGCCCACGGCCGCGCCCGATTTTCGCATCTTCTGGGACAACGCCTACTGCGTGCACGACCTGTACGACGAGACCGACGAGCTCGCAAACATCTTTGACCTCGCTCGCGCGGCGGGCACCGAGGACCGTGTGGTGGCCTTTGCCTCGACGTCCAAGATCACCTTCCCGGGCGCCGGCATCGGCTTTATCGGTGCGAGCCCCGCGGTTATCGCGGAGTTCTCCAAGCGCCTGAAGGCTGGCCTCATCAGCGCCGACAAGCTCAACCAGCTGCGTCACGTGCGCTTCCTTCCCACCATCGAGGCGGTTAAGGAGCACATGAAAAAGCATGCCGAGTTCCTGCGCCCGCGCTTTGAGGCCGTCGAGCGCAAGCTCACCGAGGGCCTGGGCGACACGGGCTGCGCCACCTGGACGCACCCCCGCGGCGGCTACTTTGTGAGTTTCGATGGCCCCGAGGGCTCGGCCCAGAAGGTCGCCGCGCTTTGTGCCGATCTGGGCGTCAAGCTCACGCCGGCTGGTGCCACCTGGCCTTATGGCAAGGATCCGCGCGACACCAACATCCGCATCGCGCCGAGCTATCCCGCGGTCGAGGACCTGGAGGCTGCGCTCGATGTGCTGGTGCTGGCTGTCAAGCTCGTCGCTGCCGAGCTTGCGCGTGCCGAGCGCGCCTAACGCGTAGGGCCCCGCAAGTTCGCGCCCAGTACTATCCGCACTTTCGATACGTAAAGGAGCGTATACATGGATTTGGGTATTTCTACCAACCCCACGCCAGAGCTCTACACCATTAAGGTGACCGGTGAGATCGATATCTCTAACGCCGATAGCCTGCGCAATGCCATCGACCTGGCGCTCGAGCAGCCCACTGAGGCCGTTGAGCTCGATTTTGCCCAGGTGGGCTACATCGATTCGACGGGCATTGGCGTGCTTGTGGGCGCCGCACACCACGCAGCTGATCATGGTAAGCGTTTTAGCTGCGTCAACGTGCAGCCCCCGGTGATGCGCGTGGTTCAGCTGTTGGGCGTCGACCAGGAGATTTCGATCACCGCTGCATAATCTTTGTCCCCAAAAGGGCGTGCCGTTTGGCATATGTTTGTGATGCGCTCGGACGTTTTGGCGTCCGGGCGCTATACTTGACCGAATGAATAGACGAGTTCCGGCCGAATGGCGCGGTGCGGGCTCGAATCACATCGAGCCTTGGAGGTATGTGTGTTTGGTATTGGAGAAGGTGAGCTGGCAATCATCGTGGTCTTCGGCTTTTTGCTGTTTGGCCCGGATAAGCTCCCGCAGATGGGCCGTACGATCGGCCGTGCCATCCGTCAGTTCCGCGAGACGCAGGAAAAGATGACGGCGGTTGTCCAGTCCGAGATCATCGATCCGGTAAGCGAGGCCGCTTCGGCTCCGGTCAAGCCCAAGAAGGCTGCCGTCGATGACGATTCCGATGCGGACGAGGATGCCGCCGAGACGGTAGCGCCCGCCAAGAAGGAGACCTTTGCCGAGCGTCGTGCCCGCCTTGCTGCCGAGAAGGCCGCGAGCGAGGCTGCCGCCGAGGGCGAGGGTGCTGCTGAGGAGTCCGAGGCCGAGGGTGCCGAGGCCGAGCCTGCCGCTGCCGCCGAGCCTGCCGTCGAGCCCGAGCCTGCTGCAGAGCCGGAGCCCGAGCCCGAGCCGGCAGAGCCCACGACGGCCGATCTCTACGCCCGTCGTCCCCGCAAGCGCAAGGCCGTCGTCGACCAGCTCGCTCGCGAGCTCGAGGCCGAGGACGACGCTGCCGCCGCCGACGCCTCGAAGGGAGGCGATGAGTAATGCCTATCGGACCTGCGCGTATGCCGCTCTTCGATCACCTGGGAGAACTCCGTCGCCGCCTGACCATCGTGGTCGTGTCGGTGTTTGCCGCCGCTATCGTGCTGTATTTCGCCACGCCTGTTGTGCTCGACATCCTGGAAGATCCCATCCGCTCCTTTGTGCCGGACGGTAAGTTCTACATCACTACCACGCTCGGCGGCTTTGGCTTGCGCTTCTCGCTGGCCATCAAGATGGCCGTGGTCATGTGCACGCCCATGATCATCTGGCAGATTCTGGCGTTTTTCCTGCCGGCGCTTCGCCCCAACGAGCGCAAGTGGGTCGTGCCCACGGTGCTCGCCTCGACGGTGCTGTTCTTCCTGGGTGCCATCTTCTGCTACTTCATCATCATTCCTGCGGGCTTTGAGTGGCTCATCGGCGAGACCTCGGCCGTCGCTACGGCACTGCCCGATCTGGAGAACTACGTCAACATGGAGCTGCTCTTTATGATCGGCTTTGGCGTGGCGTTTGAGCTGCCGCTCATCATCTTCTATCTGTCCGTCTTCCACATCGTGTCCTACGCTGCTTTCCGCGGTGCCTGGCGTTATGTATACGTTGGCCTGCTCGTGGGTTCGGCTGTGATCACGCCCGACGGCTCGCCCGTTACGCTGGGTCTCATGTATGGCGCCCTGCTCTCGCTCTACGAGATTTCGCTCGCCATCGCCCGTGTGGTCATTACCGCGCGCGAGGGCAAGGAGGGCCTGTTTGTGAGTCGTCTGGACCTGTTCTCGGACGATGAGGACGACGAGGAGTAAATCGGTATGCACGAGGTTGGCATTGTCAACGGCATACTCGATACAGTGATTCGCGCGGCGCGTGGGGCGGGGGCCTCGCGCGCCGTTTTGGTAACGCTGCGTATCGGGGATATGACCGAGGTCGTGCGCGAGGCGCTCGACTTTGCCTGGGAGACGTTTCGCGACGAGGACCCGCTCACGCGCGGCTGCGAGCTTGCCGTGGAGGAGGTCCATCCACAAAGCGAGTGCCTGGACTGCGGCGAGGTCTTTGATCACGACCGTTTCCATTGTCGCTGTCCCCAGTGTGGCGGCTCCAACGTGCGTCTGCTGCACGGCCGCGAACTCGACATCGCAAGTATCGAGATCGAGACCCCCGACGATTAGCCCGCCAGCAACCTGGGGACGGGGTATAAATGGTAGAAGTAAGGAGCGCCGAGTATGGCCGAGAAAACGATTGATATCGCGTCGCCGATCCTGTCGCGCAACGAGCGCCTGGCAGATCAGCTGCGTCAGCGATTTAATGAGACAAACACCTACGTGATCAACGTCTTGTCGAGCCCCGGCTCGGGTAAGACAACAACGATTCTGGGCACCAACGAGCGCCTGCGCGACAAGGCCGGCTTGCGCTGCGCCGTCATCGAAGGCGATATCGCCTCGGACGTCGACGCCATCACCATGAAGGAAGCCGGCATGCCTGCCATCCAGATCAACACGGGCGGCCTGTGCCACCTCGAGGGCAACATGATCATGGAGGCCGTTGACGCGTTCGACCAGGCCGTGGGTCTGGAAAACATCGACGTCATCTTTATCGAAAACGTGGGTAACCTGGTCTGCCCAGTCGACTTTGACCTGGGCGAAAACCTGTCCATCATGATTCTCTCGGTGCCCGAGGGCGACGACAAGCCCATCAAGTACCCGGGCATCTTTCAGCACGCCGGCGCGCAGCTGCTCAACAAGGTCGATGTGGCCCCGGCTTTCGATTTTGACATGGATAGGTATACTAAGACACTCGATGGCCTCAATCCGCAGGCGCCGCGGTTTGCCGTGAGCGCGCGCAAGGGCGAGGGCATGGATGCCTGGTGCGATTGGCTCATCGGGCAGATTGAGCAAGCAAGGGCGTAAGTCGGCCGCCATACGGGCGGGCGTAGCCGCAGAGATACGAGATAGGAGCCTCTTTTGAAGCTCATCATCGCCGAGAAAAACGACGCCGCGCGTCAGATTGCCGAGCGTCTGTCCACGGGCAAGCCCAAAAAGGACAAGGTGTACAACACCGCCATCTACCGTTTTGAGTGGAAGGGCGAGGAGTGCGTGACCATCGGCCTTGCCGGTCACATCCTAGCGCCCGATTTTTGCGACAGCGTGCTGTTCGATAAAAAGCTGGGCTGGTATTCGGTCACCGAGGACGGCGAGATGCTGCCGGCCGACATACCCGATGGCCTGGCGCGTCCGCCCTACGACACCAAGCGCAAGCCGTTTCTTGCCGATGGCATCTCAATCAAGGGCTGGAAACTCGAGAGCCTGCCTTACCTCACCTGGGCGCCCGTCATTAAGCTACCGGCCGAGAAGGAACTCATTCGTTCGCTCAAGAACCTCGCCAAGAAGTCCGACAGTGTCATCATCGCCACGGACTTCGATCGCGAGGGCGAGCTGATCGGTTCGGACGCCCTCAACAAGGTGCGCGAGGTTGCGCCCGACCTGCCGGTCGCCCGCGCCCAGTATTCTTCGTTTACCAAGGCCGAGATCACGCAGGCCTTCGATAATCTCGTCTCGCTCGACCAGAATCTGGCCGACGCCGGCGAGAGCCGCCAGCACATCGACCTCATTTGGGGTGCGGTGCTCACGCGCTACCTGACGCTCGCCAAGTTTGGCGGCTTTGGTAACGTGCGCTCTGCCGGCCGTGTGCAGACGCCGACGCTTGCCCTGGTGGTCGAGCGCGAGCGCGAGCGCATGGCGTTTGTGCCCGAGGACTATTGGCAGATCCGCGGCATGGGCGCCGCACAGGGTGCTGCCGAGGACGACCGCTTTAAGATTGCGCACAAGACGGCGCGCTTTACCGACAAGGATGCTGCTGAGGCGGCGTACGGCCACGTTGACGGCGTTGCGACGGCAACCGTCGCCGCGGTGACCAAGCGTTCGCGCAAGCAGCAGCCGCCCACGCCGTTTGCGACCACCTCGCTGCAGGCTGCCGCCGCAGCCGAGGGCATCTCACCTGCGCGTACCATGCGCATCGCCGAGTCCCTCTACATGGCCGGTCTCATCAGCTACCCGCGTGTCGACAATACCGTGTACCCTGCGACGCTCGATCTGGGCGCCGTGGTGAGCGACCTTGCAAAGATCAACCCGGCGCTGGCGCCCGTGTGCAAAAAGGTGCTCGCCGGCCCCATGAAGCCCACGCGCGGCAAAGTCGAAACCACCGACCACCCGCCTATCTATCCCACGGGCGAGGGCGATCCGTCCGCGCTCGACGGTGGCCAGCGCAAGCTCTACGACCTCATCGCCCGTCGCTTCCTGGCAACGCTCATGGGTCCCGCGACCATCGAGAACACCAAGCTCGAGCTCGACGTCAATGGTGAGCCGTTCGTGGCTTCGGGCGATGTGCTCGTGACCCCGGGTTTCCGTGAGGCGTATCCGTATGGACTCAAGCGCGACGAGCAGATGCCGCCGCTGGAGCAGGGCGATGCGGTCGACGTGTTCGACATTAAGCTCGAGGCCAAGCAGACCGAGCCGCCCGCACGCTACAGCCAGGGCAAGCTCGTGCAGGAGATGGAAAAGCGCGGCCTGGGCACCAAGTCCACGCGCGCGAGCATCATCGAGCGCCTGTACGCCGTGCGCTATCTCAAAAACGATCCCGTGGAGCCGAGCCAGCTGGGCATCGCCATCATCGATGCACTGTCGCAGTTTGCCCCGCGCATCACGAGCCCCGATATGACCAGCGAGCTCGACGGCGACATGACCCGCGTGGAGCGCGGCGAGGACACCGAAGAGCATGTCGTGACGCACTCGCGCGCGCTGCTGGCCGGTGTGCTCGACGAGCTGCTCAAGCATACGCAGGAACTGGGCGATGCTATCAGCGACGCCGTCACGGCCGATGCGCGCGTGGGCGCCTGCCCCAAGTGCGGCAAGGACTTGGTTATGAAGACGAGCGCCAAGACCCGCGGCAGCTTTATCGGCTGCATGGGCTGGCCCGACTGCGATGTGACCTATCCGGTGCCGAGTGGCGTCAAGGTGAGCCCGCTCGAGGGCGAGGCCGCCGTGTGCCCCGAGTGCGGCGCGCCGCGCATCAAGTGTCAGCCGTTCCGCCAGAAGGCTTTCGAGATCTGCGTGAACCCGACGTGCCCCACCAACTACGAGCCCGACCTTAAAGTGGGCGAGTGCAAGGTGTGTGCCGAGGCCGGACGCCATGGCGACCTGATCGCGCACAAGAGCGAGAAGAGCGGCAAGCGCTTTATCCGCTGCACCAACTACGATGACTGCGGCGTGAGCTATCCGCTGCCGGCGCGTGGCAAGCTCGAGGCGACGGGCGAGACCTGTCCCGAGTGCGGCGCCCCCATCGTGGTGGTCAACACGGCGCGCGGCCCGTGGCGCATCTGCGTGAACATGGACTGCCCGACCAAGGAGAAGAAGCCCGCCCGCGGCCGCAAGACCGCGACTAAGGCGAGCTCGGCAAAGAAGACGACGGCCAAGAAGACCACGGCTAAGAAAGCCACTGCCGCCAAGAAGACGACCGCGAAGAAGTCGACTGCCAAGAAAACAACCGCCGACAAGTAACGGCGCAGTCGAAACATTGCCCAAAAAAAACGAGCGAGGACCCCGCGATCCTTGCTCGTTTTTTTGACCGGTAGTTAGGGACGTTCCTTTTCTGCCGGCAGTTTAGGAACGTCCCTAACTACCGGCTCGGGAACGACAAAGCGCTAGTTCACCTCGACAGGCTTGGCGCCGGGATAGCGCTCCTCAAAGTCCAGGCGGTACTTATTGTCATTGGTGCCCGCCACGTTGTCGCGCGACAGCGGCGCCACGATCTCATTCTTGTGGTCCGCAGGCTTGGCGTATTTCAGGCTGATCTCCCAGGCATCACAGATTGCGTCAATGCGGTGATCCAGGTCGTCGTACAGGGCGATGATGTCCTTCCAGGGGCTGTAGTTCTTGGAGCTCGTCGGGACGTCCAGGTCCTCGACGATGTCGTAATACTGCTCGATGGTGTCCTCCGTGCGCTCGGCGACGTCGGCGAGATTTTGACGGGTGGTTCGATCCTCTTCCAGATAGTTGCCGTTGAAGTTCTGCGCGCAGCCACGGACCTGGCTGTCGAGATCTTCGAGCAGGTCGTAGTATTCGCTCAGTCGGCGGTAGAGGTTCTGCTCAGAGAGCGTTGCTTCGCCGCCATCCTCGTCGTCATCGTCATCATCGTCGTACAGGCTGTTGGGATCGCCGAGAGGCTTTAGGTCATCGTCGTCGACGTCATGGTGCAGCTTAGCTACCTCGGCAGTCGTCTGCGTGGCGGCGTTGTCGAACGGTCTGATTGCAAAGAAGATGACCAGGGCGATGATGATCGCCACCAGCACAACGATAACGGCGATAAGCGGCCCGGTGCCGCTCTTTTTGGGAGCGGGGGTCTGTGGCGAAGCGGGCGCGTATGCGGGAGCCGGCTGCTGTTGGGGCGAGCCGCTCGCGACGGGTATGCGCTGCGTGGTCTCGACGGCCTCGGTCCTTGCGGCGGGGTCGGGGCTATAGGCGAGGGGGTCGTCCGCCTTGGCTTGCGGCGTATCAAGGGAGCCGGTCTGCTCAAAAGCGGGCTGGCTATCGCTCGCGGCTGTTTGCTCAACGGGTGCACCGCACGAGGTGCAGAACTTGGCATTATCTGCAAGAAGCTTGCCGCACGAGGCGCAATACCGAGACATTGCCACTCCTTTCGCCACATTTCAATGCAATACGACGATTATACCCAGCATCCAAAATTCCCCATCATAAGTTGCGGTGAAATAGGGACTGTTTGGCGGTCTCAGAGCTTCAATCAGTCCCTATTTCACCGCAACTTTAGCCGGCAGTTGGGGACGTTCCTTTTCTGCCGGCAGTTTAGGATTGTCCCTAACTGCCGCCCTAATGACTAGGTTCGATTTGGGGTGCGCCGGACGCTGGGGTATCATGGCTTGGTTGATATATCTGCATTTACGCGCCTTGTAGGAAGGGGCTGCGCCCATGGCTTTTGAGCCTGCTCAACATAGCTTTATCACGCTCGAGGGCGTCGACGGTGCCGGCAAGTCCACGCAGGCGCGCCTGCTTGCCCGCGCGCTCGAGCTCGCTGGCCACCAGGTTGTGAGCCTGCGCGAACCGGGCGGCACCGCCATCAGCGAAAAGATCCGCGCCCTGCTGCTCGACCCCGCCAATATGGCGATGGGCGACACCTGCGAGTTGCTGCTCTACGAGGCTGCGCGTGCCCAGCTGGTGCACGAGGTCATAGCCCCCGCCCTTGCGGCCGGCAAGGTGGTCCTGTGCGATCGCTTCTACGATTCCACGACCTGCTACCAGGCGTTTGCCGATGGCCTCGACCGCCAGATGGTGCGCGACGCCAACAACCTGGCCGTCGCGGGAACGCACCCGGCGCTCACACTCGTCTACCACATCACGCCCGAGCAGGCGGCGCTACGCATGGCAGCCCGTGGCGCGGCAGATCGCATGGAGGCTAAGGGCATGGCATTCCAGGAGCGTGTGTACCAGGGATTTTGTGCCATTGCTGCCGAGGAGCCAAACCGCGTAAAGCTCATCGACGCCACTACGACCGTCGAGGAAGTTTTCGAGAAGACGGTCGAGCAGGTTCGCGCGTACGGTCTCGATATCCCCCAGGATGCTGTCGCCGCCGCGCTTGCCAAGGAGGCCGAGTAACATGGCCCCCGCTCAGGCAAGCCTGCTGGCCAAGCTCGACACCCAAGAGCGCGTGCGCGACTTTTTGACCAATGCCGTCGCCAGCGGCCGTGCATCGCACGCCTACCTGTTTTTGGGCGCCCCCGGCGCGGGCAAGCTCGATGCCGCGTGGGCGCTCGCCCAAGCCTTCCTGTGCGAGCAGGACGGCTGCGGCGCATGCGACAGTTGCGTGCGCGTCTCTCGGCATACGCATCCCGACGTGCACTATTACACGCCCGAGAGCGCCACGGGCTACCTTATTGCCCAGACCCGCGAGCTGCTCGATGACGTGCCGTTGGCACCCATTCGCGCCAAGGCCAAGGTCTACATCATCGACCGTGCCGAGCAACTGCGCGCCAACACCGCCAACGCACTGCTCAAGACACTCGAGGAGCCGCCCGAGGGCGTTATGTTCATCTTGCTGGGCACCTCGGCAGACGTGATGCTGCCCACAATCGTGAGCCGCTGCCAGTGCGTGCCGTTTCGGCTGGTGTCGCCCGCCGTCGCCGCGCAGGCCGTGAGCCGCGCCACCGGTCAGGACCCTGCGCGTTGCCGCATGGCGGTCGCCGTGGCGGGAAGCCCCACACGCGGCAACGAGTTTCTTAAGAGCGCCGAGCGCCAGGACGCCCGCCGTCAGATGGTCCGTGCCATCGACTCACTCATTGCCGCCGACGAGGCCGACGTGCTCAGTCGCGCCAAGTCGCTCATCGTCGCCGTCAAGGCGCCGCTCGCCGAGGTCAAGTCCACGCAGGAAAAGGTACTCGAGCAAAATGCCGACTACCTGTCGCGTGGAGCATTGAAGCAGCTTGAGGACCGCAACAAGCGCGAACTCAACGCGCGCGGGCGTTCGGGTATCATGGAAGCGCTGGCGAGCGCGCGGACGCTCATGCGCGACGTGCTGCTGACACTTCAGGACGAGGCAACCGACGTGGTGAACGAGGACGTGCGCGACGCGATCGGTCGGCTTGCCGCCGCGACCAATGTTGCGGGTGCCACCCAGGCGCTCGAGGCGGTTGCGACCGCCGAGCGCAACATCGCCAGAAACGTTACTCCCCAGCTGGCCATCGAGGTCATGCTGTTCGATATCAGGAAGGCACTGAAATGCCGTTAGTCGTACCCGTTAAGTTTACCTACGCCTCGCGCGACCTGTGGTTTGACCCGCAGGACCTGGATATCCTCGAGGCAGATTACGCTATTTGCTCCACCGAGCGCGGAACCGAGATCGGCCTGGTCACGGCTGATCCCTTCGAGGTACCGCAAGACGAGATCGGCCAGCCGCTCAAGCCCGTGCTGCGTGTGGCGAGCGACATCGACCTGCAGCTTGCCGACGACCTGGCCATCCAGGGTGACGAGGCCATGGTCGATTTCCGCCGTCTGGTCAAAGAGCTCGACCTCGAGATGAAGCCGGTCGGCGTCGAGTACCTGTTTGGCGGCGAGAAGGCCGTGTTCTACTTTGCCGCCGAGGAGCGCGTCGATTTTCGCCAGCTCGTCAAGGATCTGTCCTCGACGCTGCACATTCGCGTCGACATGCGCCAGATCGGCGTGCGCGACGAGACTCGCCTGGTGGGCGGCTATGCCCAGTGCGGCCAGGAGCTCTGCTGCACGCGCTTTGGCGGACAGTTTGAGCCCGTCTCGATCCGCATGGCAAAAGAGCAGGACCTGCCGCTCAATTCCTCCAAGATCAGCGGCGTGTGCGGCCGCCTGATGTGCTGCCTGCGCTACGAGTTCGAGGCCTACAAGGACTTTAAGAGCCGCGCGCCCAAAAAGAAGACGCTCATCGATACGCCGCTCGGCAAGGCGCGTATTCAGGAATATGACACGCCGCGCGAGCAGCTGGTGCTGCGCCTGGAGAACGGCAAGGTCTTTAAGGTCAACCTGGCCGATATGACCTGCTCGGAGGGCTGCAAGAAGAAGGCTGCCGAGCAGGGCTGCAATTGCCGCCCCGACTGCGTGACGCGCGATGTGCTCGAGCGCATCGAGTCGCCCGAGATGCGCCTGGCGCTCATGGAGCTCGACCGCGAGAACGGCGTCGACGTGGGCGATGGCCTGTCGAGCGCCGACCGTCTTGCTGGCACGTCGATGCCCAAGCGCCGTCGTCGCGATGCCGATTCCGATGCTCGCGCCGGTCAGGGGCAGGGCGAGGGTCGTGGCCGCGGAAAGGGCCGTGGCAATGCCGCAACGCCTGAGGCCGAGGAGGCCGCTGGCGGCCGTCGCCGCCGCAAGCGTGCGGGCTCTGCCGATGCCGGCGAGGCCGCAGCCGCCGGCAAGAACGGCGCTCGCGAGCGCGAGGTTCAACAGCCCCAGCAGCAGAATCGCGGCGGTGGCATGAATCCCACGCGCCGTCGTCGCCGTCATCTGTCGAGCGAGGAGCGCGAGGACGCCTTCCGCGCCGCAGCTGCTCGCGAGGCTGGTGCCGCTTCCAAGGGTCCCTCGGCCTCCGATGCGCCCGTCGACAAGGGCGGCAAGTCGCGTGGCGAGGAGGAGCGCGCGCCGCGTCCGCGCCGTCGCCATTCCTCGGGCGCACAGCAGAAGCCTTCAGTGCCCTCCGTGGCCGATCAGGTCTCGGATGGCGAGGTCAAGGTCACGCGCCGCCGTCCCGGAGATGGCGGGGGAGCTGCTGCCAAGGCTTCGCGTGGCGCCGCTCGCGACGAGCGCGAGCCGCGCGAGGATCGCGGTGGCGAGGGCTCGGCCGACCAGGGTCAAAAGCGCCGTCGCCGTCGCCGATCCCGCAAGCCGCGCCAGGACGGTGGCGAGGGCTCGACCCCGTCTTCGTCTGCACTACAACCGCCCGCCGGCGAATAACGCCCGCGAGCGGATTTAGCTCGCCTTGCCCCGAGCGCATCGGGGTATCATAGCGCTGAATCAACAACCCTCCCTGCGACCGAACGTAGGGAGGGTTGTGTCTTGAAGAGCCATCTGAACATATTGAGCCGTCTGCAGGGTGCCGGCGCCCTACCGTTTGCGGACGAATTGCTACCGTTTGCCGAGCGGGTGGCACGCGAGGCGCTCGAGGCATTGTCGCCAACACGATGTGCCGGCTGCGAGCGCGCCGGTGCGCTTATTTGCCAAGACTGCCTGGCTGCGCTCACGCTCATCGACCCACGTCATAGCTGCACCCGATGCGGCGCCCCGTTTGGGGATTTGCTGTGCACTGAATGTTCGGTCGAGGGCACGTCCTCGGCAATGTCGGAGGCGCTCGACCGCTGCCTGGCGTGCGCCGTCTACGCGCATCCGCTGCCGCGCATCATTAAAGCGTACAAGGATGCGGGCGAGCGACGTCTGGCTCCGTATCTGGCGGAGCTGCTTTACGACACCGCCCTGCATGCCCAGGTCGTGGTGCCCGAACGCTTAGGAGGTGTGCTGTCCGGTGCGGATGCGGTGGTGTTTGTGCCTGCGACGGCGGCAGCGTTTCGGCGGCGTGGTTTTGATCATATGGAGGCTATTGCGCGCCCATTTTGCGAGCTGTCGGGTGTTCCCCTGCTCGATGCTCTCGTCAAGTACGGGCATGGCGACCAGCGCGAACTCGGTCGTGAGGAGCGCCGCGAGCGTGCCCAAGGCATGTACGAGACGGTTGAGGACGTGCACGGCCGCCGCCTGCTGCTGATCGATGACGTTATCACCACGGGCGCGACGATGGCCACGGCTTCGGCGGAACTCAAGCGCGCCGGCGCTGCGGCAGTCGATGGCCTTGCTATCGCACGTGTTTGGTAGGGGTGGTTTTGTGGCAGTGAAGATTGAGCGGCGCAACGAGCCGACAGGCGAACAGCTAGCGGCTTCCGTAATCCTAACAGGCGCTTCAGCGCTGCGCATGATGCGCGCCGAGCGCCGGCAGATGGGCTATATCAGCTGGAAGGACCTCAATCCCGATGAAGAGCGCCGTGTGCTGCGCACGTCGTCGCCCTCGACCGAGGACATCTATCTTCCCGACTTGGTGCGAATTGGAGCCGCAAGCGGCGAGGTGCAAGAGGATTTGTGCTTGCTGGTGGGATCTGCGGCGCAGCGCCGCCGCATGCCTAGCGTAGGCTGGTCCGTGTGTTCCGGGTTGCCCGCCGGCTCGATTCTAGAGGTGGAACCGGGGGTGTACAGCTTGTCTCCCGAGGCCCTCTGCCTTGCCGTTGCGCGCGAACTTGGCTGTATCCAGGCATTTGCCCTGGCCCAGGAGCTGTGCTCTAAGATTTCACTGAGCGACCGCGGGAAGTATCTGCCTCCCTACACCTCGCCTGTTACGAATAAACTTGCAAAGGACAAGGACCAGCCAGCAGACGTGGGCTACTTTGAAGCCGAGCCGGCGCTGACGCCCGATCGCCTGGCAGATTACCTTGCGGCATGCAAGGGGAATGTGGCCAAACAGCTGCTGCGTCTGTGTCCCTACCTGTCAGAAAACCTGCTCTCGCCCATGGAGTGCATCATGCTCGCTCTGTTTTCGCTTCCGTTTTCCTATGGCGGATTTGACTGCGGTCCCTTTAAGACCGACTACAAGATCGAGTTCGATGACCGCGCGCAGGCAATCTCGGGGATGCCGCATGCAGTTTGCGATGCGTATCAGGAAGCAGCCCGGTTTGACCTTGAATACAACGGTGAGCTGGGCCATTCCTCCCGGAGGGGACGTATCCATGATGAAAAACGCAACACGGGCTTGATTACTATGGGAATCGAGGTCGCGACGGTCAACAACGAAATGCTCTGCGACATGGAAGCGATGGAAGCGCTCGCATGGCGCATCCACCAGCGTATGCGAAAGCGGTACCGGAATCGTGTCGATGCCCGCAGGAAGAAGCAAGAGGCGTTGCTTAACACGCTGCGGGCGTGTTTTGGGCTTAAGCCGGTCTAATTCACGTCGAAAATAGGGGGTTAATCATATGCCCTGGCCAAAATATGGCAAATATGAGTACTGTCACTAAATCAGTAACAGCAAAATCAAGGAATTTAGGACTCGGAGGCGGCATAAAGTAAGAAGATAATAAACAAATGTGGAATAACTAAGCATCAGGTTAGCGACATTGAGCGCAAAATCTGTCCGAGAGGCCAAAATTGCCTGTTACTAAATTGGTGACAGTACTCATATCTGCCATTTTTTGGCCACGGCACCCTAGGAAGGGTGCCCCGGAGCTCCCCATAGGGGAGCTCCGGGGGTAGCGCGCAGAGATGTGGGGTAAGAGGCGGGG
>USBK01000042.1:0-15562 GCA_900552895.1 uncultured Collinsella sp. | reverse complement strand
CGTATCCCACACTCACTTTTTATTCAGCCCTAGTCATCGCGCAAAGCCCCTTCCACAGCACACGGTGCACCCGAGTCACCGAAGGCCGGGACGGAGGGGTCGCACTACACCGTGTACTGCGGCAGGTCCTGCAGGGCGATGACGTCCATGCCCATGTCGTTGGCGCTGCCGTGACCCTGCTGGTCCTCACGCACCGCCTCGATGGCGCTCACGTACGTGTTGGCGGCAGACATCGCCGTCACGCAGGTCACGCCGCGGCGCACTGCCTCGGTACGCAACAGATAGCCGTCGCCACGCGAACCTGGGCCGTACGGCGTGTTGACGATCACCGCAATCTTGCCATCGGCGATGAGGTCGCCGATGTTGGGGCGCTCGCCGTCATGCGGGCCGCTAATCTTCTCCACGACCTCGCACGTCACGTTGCCGCCACGCAGCACGCGCGCCGTACCCTCGGTGGAGCAGATGTCAAAGCCCAGGTAGCGCAGGATACGCGCGACCGAAAGGATGTGGCGCTTGTCGCGATCGCACACGCTAATGAACACCTTGCCGGCGCTCGGGTCGGGCAGCTTGTAGTCGATCGCCAGCTGCGTCTTGGCGTATGCCTCGGGATAGCTCTTGGCGATACCCATGACCTCGCCCGTCGACTTCATCTCGGGACCCAGGATAACGTCGGCGCCCGGGAAACGACCCCAGGGCATAACGGCTTCCTTCATGCAGAACCAATCGAGCTGACGCTCGTCGCTCGGCAGGCCCAGGCTGGCGATGGAATCGCCCGCCATGATACGCGCCGCACACTTGGCCAGCGGCACGCCGGTGGCCTTGGAGATAAACGGCACGGTGCGGCTGGCACGCGGGTTGGCCTCGATCACGTAAACGGTCTCGCCCTTGATGGCGTACTGCACGTTAACCAGGCCGCGTACGCCCAGCGCCATCGCGATGCGGCGCGTGGTCTCGCGAAGCTTTGCCTGCAGGCTCTCGCTAAAGCTGAACGGCGGGATGCAGGTCGCAGAGTCGCCGGAGTGAATACCGGCCTCCTCGATATGCTCCAGGATACCGCCGATATAGACCTCTTCGCCATCGCACAGGGCGTCGACATCGGACTCGATCGCGCCCTCCAAGAAGCGGTCCAGATACACCGGGTAGTCGGGGCTAATGCGCGCAGCCTCGGCCATGTAATCGCGCAGGTGCTCGGCATCGTAGGCGATCATCATGCCGCGGCCGCCCAGCACGTAGCTCGGACGTACCAGCAGCGGGTAGCCAATGTGCGCGGCGACGGCCTCGGCCTCCTCAAACGAGGTGGCCTGACCCGCCGGCGGGTACATGATGCCCAGCTTGTCGAGCAGGGCGGCAAAGCGCTCGCGGTCCTCGGCAAAGTCGATGGCATCGGGCTTGGTGCCCATGATGTTGACGCCACTCTCCTCGAGCATGCGCGCCAGCTTAAGCGGGGTCTGGCCGCCAAGCGTCACCACGACGCCGTCGGGGCGCTCAACATCGATAACGTCCATGACGTCCTCGTAGGTAAGCGGCTCAAAGTAAAGGCGGTCGGACGTGTCGTAGTCGGTCGAGACGGTCTCGGGATTGCAGTTGACCATGATGGTCTCAAATCCGCGGGCCGCCAGCGCATAGCTCGCATGCACACAGCAGTAGTCGAACTCGATACCCTGGCCGATACGGTTGGGGCCGGCGCCCAGGATCATCGCCTTGGGCTTGTCCGCCGGCGTGGTCTCGTCGGGAGCCACGCACTTCTTGGCATCCGGACTCGTGCGGTAGATGTTCTCGTACGTCTTGTAGTGGTACTCCGTGGCGCTCGAGAACTCCGCAGCGCAGGTATCGACCGTCTTCATGCTGGGAACCACGCCAAGGCCCTTGCGATAGGCGCGCACAAAGCGCTCGTCCGAGCCGGTCAGCGCGGCGATCTCGGCGTCGCTCGTGCCGTACTGCTTGAGCAAGCGCATCGCGTCGGCGTCGATATCCTCCACACGCAGGCCGCGGATGCTTTCCTGGACCTGCACCATGTCGTTGATACGGTTGAGGTACCACGGATCGATGCCGCAGATGGCATGGATGCGGGTGATGTCCCAGCCACGGCGCAGGGCCTCGACCACAAAGAAGATGCGGTGCTCGGTCGGGGTGCCCACGGCCTGGGCGAGCTCGTCGTCGCTCAGCTTGTCGGCACCCTCCTTGCCACCGGCGCAGATACCCTGGTGACCGTCCTCCAGCGAGCGCATGGCTTTGCCGAAGGCCTCCTCAAAGGTGCGGCCAATCGCCATAATCTCGCCCACTGCCTTCATGCGCGTGGTGAGCGTGGGGTCGGTACCCTTGAACTTCTCGAAGGCAAAGCGCGGCACCTTGACAACGCAGTAGTCAATCGTGGGCTCAAAGCAGGCAGGCGTTGCCTTGGTAATGTCGTTGACGATCTCGTCGAGCGTGTAGCCCACAGCCAGGCGCGCGGCGGCCTTAGCGATGGGGAAACCCGTGGCCTTGGAGGCCAGCGCGGACGAACGGCTCACGCGCGGGTTCATCTCGATGACGATCAAGCGACCGGTCTGGGGGTTCACGGCAAACTGCACGTTGGAGCCGCCGGTCTCGACGCCAATCTTCTCCAAGATGGCGAGCGACGCGACACGCATGCGCTGATACTCAAGGTCGGAGAGCGTCTGCGCCGGCGCCACAGTGATGGAGTCGCCGGTGTGCACGCCCATGGGGTCGAGGTTCTCGATGGAGCACACGATGATGCCGTTGCCGGCGTGGTCACGCATAACCTCCATCTCGTACTCTTTCCAACCCTCGATGGACTCCTCGACCAGCACCTCGTGGGCGGGCGAGAGTTCCAGGCCCTGGCTCACGATGGAGACGAGCTCCTCGTGGGTGTGAGCGATGCCGCCGCCGGCGCCGCCGAGGGTAAAGCTCGGACGCAGTACGCAAGGATATCCCACGCGCTCGGCGATGGCCTCGGCGTCTGCCACGCTGTAGGCATAGCCCGAGCGCGCGACCTCCAGGCCGATCTCGGCCATGGCCTCGTTAAAGAGCTTGCGGTCCTCGCCGCGCTCGATAGCGGCCAGGTCGCAGCCGATCATCTCGACGCCGTACTTGTCGAGCGTGCCGTCCTTTGCCAGTTCGACGGCGGCGTTCAGACCGGTCTGGCCGCCCAGCGTGGGCAGCAGCGCGTCCGGGCGCTCTTTCTTGATTACGCGCTCGATAAATTCGGCAGTGATGGGCTCGACATAGGTGCGGTCGGCCAAGCCCGGGTCGGTCATGATGGTCGCCGGGTTGGAGTTGACCAGGATGACCTCAAAGCCATCCTCCTTGAGCACCTTGCAGGCCTGGGCGCCGGAGTAGTCGAACTCACAGGCCTGGCCGATGACGATGGGGCCCGAACCAATGACGAGGATACGCTTGATGTCAGTACGTTTCGGCATGTTAGTTCTCCTCGGTCTCAGCGGTCTCGGACTCAGCAAAGTTCCAGCCGGCAAGGCGGTCCTTCGCGGGATCGATGTCCAGGTAGTTCTCCTCGCCGTCCATGAGTCGCGTAAAGGCAGTAAAGAGATAGTGGGCATCGGTGGGGCCAGGCGAAGCCTCGGGGTGGTACTGGACCGAGAAGCACGGGGCGTCGAGCAGCTGGATGCCCTCGGCGGTGCCGTCGTTGAGGTTCACATGCGTCAGGCGAATGCGACCAAAGCGCTCGTTCATCACGACCGGCGCGATTCCGCGGCGCACCCAGGCGCGCAGATCTCCATCGGCCGCATGCTCGGTCTCGCCGCCCGAAAGCTCGGGGACAAGCTTGCCCAGACTGGGGAACAGCAGGCCAAAGCCGTGGTTTTGCGCGGTGATCTCCACGCGGCGGCTCACCAGGTTCATGACCGGCTGGTTGCCACCGCGGTGACCGAACTTAAGCTTTTCCATCTGGGCGCCGCAGGCCAGGCTGATCATCTGGTGACCAAGACAAATACCAAAGACCGGCACCTTGCCGATCAGCTGCTGCACCTGCTCGTAGGTCTCCACCACGGCGTCGGGGTCGCCGGGGCCATTGGACAAAAAGACACCGTCGGGATTCATGTCGAGCACCTGCTGGGCGGGCGTATCCCACGGCACGACGGTAAGGTCGCAGCCGGCGCGGACCAGCCCCTCCAGAATACCGCGCTTCACACCGCAGTCGTAGGCGACCACCTTGTGACGGGCAGGAGCGGCAGCCGCAAGTGCAAAGTCATGCGTGGCAGGCAGGTCGACGGCGGCAAAGGCGTGGGGCTCAGGGCAGCTCACGGTCTTGACCAGGTTCTCGCCTACCAGCGTGGGCGCTGCGGCCAGACGCTCGGCAAGCTCGTCGACGTCGAAGATCTCGGTCGAGATAATGCCCATCTTGGAACCATTATCGCGCAGATGGCGCACCAGGGCGCGGGTGTCGACACCCTCGATAGCGACGATGCCGTGAGCGCGCAGGTACTCCGGCACGCTGACGGCCGAGCGCCAGTTAGAAGGCGTGGCGCACATGTCGCGAACGATCATGCCGCGCATAGCCGGAGCGCTCGCAGGGCGCACGGCGTCGCCGGGGAAGGCCGACTGGACGTCGGTCTCGTCGATACCGTAATTGCCGATCTGCGGATAGGTCATGGTTACGATTTGGCCGGCATAACTCGGGTCGGTCATGACCTCAAAGTAGCCCTCGAGCGAGGTGTTGAAGCAGACTTCGCCGGTCGCGGTGCCCTCGGCGCCGCATGCACGTCCATAAAAAATGGTCCCATCCTCAAGATACAGGATGCAGGGACCACAGGTGCCCTTGCTGGTTTTGGCCAGCATACGCTGGCAAAGCTCGCTGGGCGCGAAGGTGCGGGCGGCAGCGCCCGCGGTATGGTTGTTCGCCATAGTTCTCCTTCCCGGTCTCACAGGACCGGCTTAAAGGTGTGTAGTTAGGCCTCGCGGTATTGTAACCGTAAGCATGCCTCATGGCGTTAATTTCATCGAAATGTTTACGAAATGATAATTATGACTTTCTATGCATAATGATTTTTCTAGGACGAGGATTAAAAATCATCCCGCGGGGCTTGTGGCTCACGCGGGATGATGACGTCTTACTTTTTCTTATCCTGCTCCAGCAGTTTGGACGGTGTGCGATCGGGCTTGCCGCCGCGGAAAATCTCGCGGCCATGCAGACGATGCTCCAGGTCACGTTCGGCCTTCTCCTCGTCAATCTTGGTCTGGCTCACCACCGGGTCCTCAATCAACGACGACACCGAGTTCACCTGCTTCTGAATGCGCTCGGCGATGGTGTCATCCATACTCACGATGCGCATCTTCCAGTCGATACTCGTGGCGTTGGATGAGCTCTTGGTCCACACGAACGTCAAAATGGCGCTCTGGTGGCCGCGCGCGGGGAACATGCCAAAGAAGGAATCGTGCTGAATGTTGCTATTCTCGTCGATATAGGCGTGAACGTTATACACCACGCGGTCGATCTTATCGTTGAGCAACGCGTTGGTCGCAAGCGCCGCGGCCTGAATCTGCCCGTTGGACAGCAGCTCGAGCTCGTTGGCAGACGATGTGTCCAACACCGTCACCTCGACCGTGCCCGTGCGTTCATCGGCTTCATCGACGGTAAAATCGAGCGGGAACTGCGTAAAGCCATTGCCCCACTCAAGGCCGCCCTTCAGCGCGGTCGAAACGGTATCGACCGAAACGCTCTCGGACAGGTTGGCGGTGTTCAGGCGACGCATCACGCCGTAGCCAATCTGCATGCCCACGATCAGCACCAAAATACCGATGACCACGGCCATCGCGGTCTTCGTAATGGTATGGCTCACCTGCGAGCCCGAAGGATCGTCCTCGGACAGCGGGTCGATATGTTTTGCCTGGCTCGCGCGGTCCTCGCTGCGCAGCTGCGCTAGCGCCGCTTTGTCACCGCGCTTGACGGCGGCCTCTTTCTCGCGCATGCGCTCGGTACGCTTTTTGGCGAGCGTAGGATCCAAGACGCCGGATGCATCGATTTCGGAGAATAACTCCGTCACTTCTTCCGGAGTCAAAGGGTTCTTGTCAGCCATAAACTTCCTGTCATATCAATCAGTCGAGCTCGTGCGCACGCGCACCTTCGAACTGCATTCGATAGTAACGGGCATAGGTGCCGCCACGGGCGAGAAGCTCCTCGTGCGTGCCACGCTCCACAACGCGACCATGCTCAACGGTCGCAATCTCATCGGCATGCTTAATGGTCGAAAGACGGTGGGCGATGATAATCGTGGTGCGGCCGCGTGCCAGCTCTTCGAGCGACTCCTGCACCGCCTCCTCGCTCTCGTTATCCAAAGCACTCGTCGCCTCGTCTAAAATCAGGATCTTGGGATTCTTGAGAAACACGCGCGCGATGGCAACACGCTGCTTCTGTCCGCCCGAAAGACGGCTGCCGCGCTCGCCCACGACCGTGTCATAGCCCTGTGGAAGCGACTCGATAAAGGCATCGATGTTGGCGCGACGGGCGGCCTCGGCGATCTCTTCCGCCGTAGCGCCCGGCTTGCCGTAGGCGATGTTCTCGCCAATCGTACCGTCAAACAGATAGACATCCTGCTGCACCAGGCCGATGGCGCGGCGCAGGCTCTGCTGCGTCACATCGCGCACGTCCTGACCGTCGATGCTAATGGATCCGGCAGCCACGTCATAAAAGCGCGGCAGCAGCGAACAGGTCGTGGACTTGCCGCCGCCCGAGGGTCCAACCAGCGCGATGGTCTGGCCGGGCTTGATGGACAGATTCATATGGTCGATAACAGGGCGTCCGTCGGCGCCGCCCTCGCCCAACTCAACATCCTCGTAGCTAAAGCACACGTCGTGATACTCCACGGCGCCGGCGGTCACCCGCAGATCCGTGGCGCCCGGCTTGTCCTGGATATCCGGGGCAGTCGAGAGTACCTCGTCCATACGCTTAAAGCCGGCGATGGCCTTCTGATACGTTTCGGCCGAATTGACGAGCGTCTCGAGCGGCGTGCAGAACAGCGAAATATAGAGTGCAAAGGTCGCCATATCGACCGCCTGCAGCTGTCCCTGGGCGACCAGCCAGCCGCCCAGCAGCACCACGATCACATAGAGCACACCCGAGAGCAGGCCATACGTCGCGGTATAGACGCCCATGGCGTGATACATGTTCTCCTTGGACGAAAGATAGCGATTGTTGGAGGCGCGGAACTTGAAGCGTTCGGTCTCCTCATTGGCAAAGCTCTTGACCACGCGCATGCCCGCCAGCGAATCCTGCAGCTGCGCATTGATGCCACTGATCTTTTTGCGGTTGTCGCTAAAAACCTCGCGCATGCGCATGTTCTGCCAAAACATGACGACCGCAAACGCCGCCGTCACCACGGCCATGGCGAGCGCGAGCACCGGGGCGATGGTAAAGAGGATCACAAACGAGCCGATAATCTCGATGCCGCAGATGATGATCCACTCGGGTACGTGATGCGCCGCCTCGCAGATATCGAACAGGTCGTTGACCACGCGGCTCATCATGTCACCCGAGCTGTTGCGGTCGAAGTACGCAAAGCTAAAGCGCTCATACTGGTCGAACAGGTCCTCGCGCATTTTGGACTCCATGCGCGCGCCCATCACGTGGCCCCAATAGCTCACAAAGTAGCGGCAGGCGCAGCGGACGGCATACATCAGCACCAAGCCCACCGCGATCATGCCGAGCGCCTGCATAATGGCAGCCTGACCCTGAGTAAATAGCCCACCGGTCAAATTACGCAGAATAATAGGAAAAGCAAGGTCAATGGCGGCAAGCACCAGAGCACAAACAGTATCAGCAACAAAAAGCCCCATCTGGGGCTCGTAATACGAAAGAAACCTCTTCAGCATGTGATCCTCAAAGAAATATCAGCAACGTAAGGCCCTGGGACAAAGCAATCAGTAGTACTTGTCCCAGGGCTATCCCCACTCGTTAAAGCTCCGTGCCCCCAAGGCGGTGTGCGATGCTGTCGCAGGCCAAGGCGCCCACGACGGTCTTGGCGTCTTCGATCTTGCCGTCGAGTACGGCGTCGATCAGCTCATGCAGCGGCACCAGGTCCACGTTGACAAACTCGTCATCATCGGGGTTGGGCGCATCAAACTCGAGCTTGGTAGCCAAGTAGATGTGGATAATCTCATCGCAAAAACCACAGGACGTGACAATCGACGTCAAAAAGCGAATGCGACCAGCCCTAAAGCCCGTCTCCTCATGCAGCTCGCGCTTGGCGCAATCGAGCGGGTCCTCGCCTGGATCGAGCTTGCCGGCGGGAATCTCGACCGTCACGCGGTCGATGGCGGTGCGGTACTGACGCACCAGTACGATCTTGCCGCTCTCGGTCAGTGCCACAACAGCCGCCGCACCCGGATGGCGAACGATATCGCGGGCGCTGCGGCGACCGTTGGGCAGCTCAACCTCAAGACGGTGGACGTCGAGGATCTTGCCCTTCCAGGCGCACTCCTCCGAAAGAATCTTCTCGTGCAGCTCGGCATCGTGCGGGTCGTCATCGCCCAGCACCAGCGCCGGCTCGTCAGCGACCTCGCCACCAGGCTCGCCCTCGGCGTGCCCATACACGCGGCTGTCCTCTTCGACGATCTGCGCGTCCACGAGCTCTTCGTTCTTCTCGTCCATCCGTCTCATTCCTCTCGGATTTTAGGCATCCCAGGCGTCGCGGCCGCGCAGCGCGCGCAGGCCGATGTCGTGACGCAGGGTCTTGCCCTCAAAATCAATCTTCTCGCAGGCCTCGTAGGCAAGGTTGCGGGCGTTCTCAAACGTATCGCCCAGCGCGGTCACGGCAAGCACGCGGCCACCATTGGTCACGAGCTGGCCGTCCACCACGGCAGTGCCCGCGTGGTACACGGTCACGTTCTCCATGGCCTCGGCATCGGCGATACCGGTAATGACCTTGCCTTTCTCGTAGCTGCCGGGATAACCCGCACTCGTCAGGACAACGGCCACGGCCCACTCGTCGCGCCAGTCGAGTTCAATCTGATCGAGCTCGCAGTTGGCGCAGGCGAGCATGACCTCGACCAGGTCGTTCTTAAGGCGCGGCAGAACGACCTGCGTCTCGGGGTCGCCAAAGCGGGCATTGAACTCCAGCACCTTGGGGCCGGCAGGCGTGAGCATAAAGCCGCCGTACAGGCAGCCGCGGTAGTCGATACCCTCGGCAGCGAGCTCGGCCACGGTCTGCTCCATGACCTTCACCATGGTGGCGTGCTCCTCGTCAGTCACGATGGGCACCGGGCTGTAGACGCCCATGCCGCCGGTGTTGGGACCAAGGTCGCCCTCAAGCGCGCGCTTGTGGTCCTGCGAGGTGGCCATGGGGCGCACGGTCTTGCCGTCGGTAAAGGCCAGCAGCGAGCACTCGGGACCAACGAGCATCTCCTCGATAACCACGGTGTTGCCGGCATCGCCAAAGGTGCCGCCAAAGCACTCGCGCACGGCCTCCTCGGCCTGCTCAAGTTCGGTCGCCACGATAACGCCCTTGCCTGCGGCAAGGCCGTCGGCCTTGACGACCAGCGGGGCGCCTTGCTCGCGTACGTAGGCGAGAGCCGAAGCCTCGTCGGTAAACGAGCCGTAGGCTGCCGTCGGAATGCCCGCACGCTCCATGAGCTGCTTGGAGAACAGCTTGGAGCCCTCCATCTGGGCGCCCTCGGCACCCGGGCCAAAGCAGGGAATACCCGCCGCGCGCACGGCGTCGGCCACGCCCGCCACGAGCGGAGCCTCGGGGCCAATTACCACGAGTCCGCATCCGTGGCTCTGCGCAAACGCCGCCACGGCCGCAGGATCGCAGTCGTCGAGAACAACGTTCTCGCCGCAGCTCGCGGTGCCGCCGTTGCCCGGCGCGATGTAGAGCTTGCCGGCGCGCGGTGATGCTGCGAGCTTGGCTGCCAAAGCATGCTCACGGCCGCCGCTGCCCAACAACAGGATGTCGATGGTTTGAGTGTCCGCCTTCAAGGGTGCCTCCTCTATGGATGAATGGCCCGCTCCGCGCGAGCCCCTTGCAAGCAAATATACCCCTCGGCCGCCCACCCGGGCTGCAAAGGGGTATATCGCAATAACCAAATAGTCCCGATTACTTCCAGAATCGGTTGATAATCTGCTCGCGACCAGCGCCAACGCCAATGAACGTCACGCGGGTGTGTGCCAGATCCTCGATAAACGCCACGTAGTCCTGAGCCTCCTGCGGCAGCTCGTCAAAGCTGCGACAACCGGTGATGTCGCACTTCCAGCCAGGGAGCTCCTCGTAGATGGGCTTGGCATGCTCAAAGCGCACCTGATGCTCGGGCACGCTGGTGTAGCGCTCGCCATCGACGTCGTAGGCCACGCACACCTTGATGGTGTCGAAGGCCGAAAGCACGTCGAGCTTGGTCACGGCGATGTCGGTGAGGCCGTTGACGCACGAGGCATAGTTGGCGATAGGGCCGTCAAACCAGCCGCAACGACGACGGCGACCGGTGGTCACGCCGTACTCATAGCCCTCCTCGGTCAGCGTGTGGCCAGCCTCGGACTCATAGGAAAGCTCGGTGGGCATGGGGCCCGAACCGACGCGGGTGATATAGGCCTTCATGACGCCCAGCACGCGATCGACGTTCTTCATGCCGACGCCGGAGCCGGTAATGGCGCCGCCGGCGGTGCAGTTGGAAGACGTCACGTACGGATAGGTGCCGTGGTCGATGTCGAGCAGCGTCGCCTGGGCGCCCTCAAACAGCAGGTCCTTGCCCTCGTCGATCATGTTGTTGAGCAGCAGGCTCGTCTCGGTGATGTAGGGGCGCAGGCGCTCGGCCATCGGCAGGTACTCGTCGCAAATCTGGTCCACGGTGTAGGTGGGCAGGTTGTAGATGAGCTCGAGCTCGGGGTTCACGCGGGCGAGAGCGGTCTCCAGCTTGTCGCGGAACAGCGTCTCGTCCAGCATGTCCTGCATGCGCAGGCCAATGCGGGCCATCTTGTCCTGATAGCACGGACCGATGCCGCGCTTGGTGGTACCGATGTTCTTCTTGCCGAGCTTCTGCTCAAAGGCGCCATCCAGATCGATGTGGTACGGCATGATGACATGCGCGTTGCCACTGATCTTGAGGTTCTTGGTGGTGATGCCGTCGGCCTCGAACATGTCAATCTCCTCAAGGACAACCTTGGGGTTGACGACGCAGCCGTTACCGATCACCGACACGTGGCCGGAATACATGATGCCGGAAGGCACCTGGTGCAGGCCGTACTTCTTGCCGTTGACGACGATGGTGTGACCGGCGTTGTTGCCGCCCGAGTAGCGCACGACAGCATCGAAGTCGCCGGCGACCAGGTCGCAAATCTTACCCTTGCCCTCATCGCCCCACTGGGCACCGACCAAAACGGTTGACGGCATGTTTACTCCTTACATTCATGGCCTGTCTACGCGCCACGCCGGCACGCAGAAGCACAAAACATTCCCAGTATACCCGTGCAACGGGCGCCTGTCCTACTCCTCGGCATGTGCCCCATCAAGCTCATAGAACTTGGTGGATGCCGGCAGGAACATCAGGTCGACGTCGCCGATCGGGCCCGAACGGTTCTTGGCCACGACGATACGCGTAACGCCCTCGTCGGGTCGATCGTCGCGCGAGGCCTCGGCCTCGTCCGCGGAGCGGTCCAAGAACATAACGATATCGGCGTCCTGCTCGATGGAGCCCGATTCACGAAGGTCGGAAAGCTGCGGGCGCTTGCCGGTACGGGATTCGACCTGACGCGAGAGCTGCGACAGCGCGATGAGTGGGATCTTGAGCTCCTTGGCCATGATCTTCAGACCACGCGACATCTCCGAAACCTCGACGGTACGGCTCTCGGAGCGGCGTCCCGGCGGAGGACTCACCAGCTGCAGGTAGTCCAGGATGATGATGGCCTTCTCCTTGTTATGGAGCATGCGACGGCTCTTGGCGCGAATCTCGGTCACTGTGGTGCCGGGCGTATCGTCAATCAGAATATCCAGCTTGGATAAGGTCTGCGTGGCCTCGTTGATATTGGCCCACTGCTCGGGGCTAATGCGGCCCATGCGGAAATCACTGATCGAGATCATGGCATAGGCGCAAATCAGACGCTGGGCAATTTCCTTGCCCGACATCTCCAGCGAGAAGAAGCCGACGGTATAACCAGCAGCGGCAGCGTTAAGTGCCAGGTTCAGAGCGAACGACGTCTTACCTACAGCAGGACGGGCGCCGATGATGATGAGCTGGCCCTCGCGGAAGCCCATGAGCATGCGGTCGAGCGACGGGAAGCCCGTGGGCACGCCCGCAGCCTGGCCACCGGCCTGGCACACTTCCTCGGCCTCGTTATAGGCCTCGACCATAAACTCGGTCAGCGTCTTGTAGCTCGACTTGACCTCGCGCGCCGTAACCTTGAGCAGCTTGCTCTCGGCCAGCTCGACAACCTCTTTGGTGTCGGTGGGGGCGTTATATGCCAGCGCGTTGATCTCGTTGGTGGCGCCGATCAGCTCACGCAGCATCGAATCGCGGCGAACGATGGCGGCATGGTGCTGCCAGTTGACGAGCGACAGGGTCTGACCCATCAACTCCAAAATATACGCTTCGCCGCCCACGGCATCGAGCTTGTTGATGCTTCGCAGATAATCGATCAGCGAGATGGAGTCGATGGGAATGCGGCTGTTGTACATATCGACCATCGCGGTATAGATGGTCTTATGAATGGGCCGGTAGAAGTCATCGGGCTGCAGCTCGACCTGGGCCTCTTCGACCACCTCGGGCGATAGCAGCATAGCGGCCAGTACATTGGCCTCTGCATCTTGGTTTTGGGGAAGACCCAACTTTGAGCCGCGGTCCTCAACCGTCAGCCCGGTCTCCCTATCGTCATATGCCATGAGCATCCTCATTCATATCGCTTGCGAGCATCCATAGTATCAGCCACGGTCCCAAAACGCGCCGCGCGCCGCCAATCATCACCGAACCAAACGGATGAACGGTCCTGTATATAGGACTTCGACGCAACGTTCACCATGACACTCACTCAGCGCAAAAAAACAAAAGGGCGCCCTGGTTTCCCAGAGCGCCCTTCTTAGAACAAGATTGTTGCGTTGCAGCAAATGCTACTCGGCAGCAGCCTCAGTCTCGACCTCGGCGGTCTCGGCCTCGGCGACCTCAGCGGCCTCCTCGACCTCAGCCTCGGCAGCGAGCTCCTCGGCGGTAACGCCGACGAGAACGACAACCTCGGCCTTGATCTCGCGGTACAGCGAGATGGCAACGGTGTGGGCACCGGCAACCTTGATGGGCTTACCGAGCTCGACGCGCTTGCGGTCGATGTCCATACCGAGCTGAGCCTTGATGGCGTCAGCGATCATAGCGGCGGTAACGGAGCCAAAGAGGATGCCCTCGTCGCCGACCTTGACGTCAACGGTGACCGTCTTGCCCTCGAAGGCAGCCTTGGTCTCGTTGGCGGTAGCCAGACGGACGGCCTCGCGCTTGGCGATGTTGTTGCGACGCTCGTCAAGCTGCTTGAGGTTGCCCTTGGTGGCGGCAACAGCGAGCTTCTTGGGGAACAGGAAGTTCTCAGCGTAACCCTGAGCGACCTCTACGACGTCACCCTCGCCGCCCTTGCCCTTGATCTCATCGAGAAGAATAACCTTCATGATGCGTCTCCCTTCTTAGCCGCGGTCGCGGTTGCCACGAGAGGAAACCACGGGGACGGTGTACGGCAGGAGAGCCATCTCGCGGGCGCGCTTGATGGCGTTGGCGATGTCATGCTGATGCTGCGTGCAAGCGCCAGTGACGCGACGGGGCTTGATCTTGCCACGGTCGGTCATGTACTTACGGAGAAGCTGAGTGTCCTTATAGTCGATGAACTCAGTGTTCTCCTTGCAGAACTGGCAGTACTTACGACGCGGCTGACGTGCAGAAAAATCATTAGCCATGTCAAAATACCTTTCATTTGGCAACTTCGGCGAACCGAAGCCGCCTCTCACTCAAAAATAGGTGAACACCCTTAGAACGGGATGTCCTCATCGTAGACGTCGACCGCGGGAGGTGTGGCCACCGGTGCGGCAGGACGTGCTGCGGGCGCGGGAGCTGCGGGGGCGTAACCGCCCTGATCGTAGCCACCCTGGCCACCACGGGAGCTCATAAACTCGATCTCATCGACGATGACCTCAAGCTTGCTCCGGCGCTGGCCGTCGCGCTCCCAAGAGCTGTAGCGCAGCTTGCCCTCGATCGCGACCTTGTTTCCCTTTGCCAGGAAACGGCTCACGGCCTCGGCGCGGGTGCCGAACATAGTGCAGTCGACAAAGTTGGGATAGTCCTCCCACTCGCCAGTCTGCGCGTTACGGCGACGATCGTTGACGGCGACGCCAAAGGACAGAACCTGGGTTCCGCCGGCGGTGGCGCGCAGCTCGGGATCGCGGGTGAGGTTACCGGTGATGTTCACTCGATTGATGCTCATAACTCACTACTTCCTCTTGGGGCACAAGCCCAGTCCAAAACGACAGTCTTACTCCTGGTCGTCGCGACGGACGATCATGTGGCGGACCACAGCGTCGGTGATGCGCAGGACGCGATCAAGCTCGGCGATCTGGGTAGGATCTGCGTGGAAGTTGATGAGGGTGTAGTCACCATCGGTGAGGTCGTTGATCTCGTAGGCGAGCTTGCGCTTGCCCCACTCGTCAACGGAGTCGACCTTGCCAGCGCCCTCAGCGATCGTGGTATCGATACGCTTCATAACAGCGAGACGAGTCTCGGGGTCGAGCGACGGGTCAACAAAGAACAGCAGTTCATAAGCCTTCATATTGTCACCTCCTCTGGGCAAATGTGGCTTCAGGTCGTGAAGGTGCGCCTGAAGCAGGAAAAGACTTGGTAATAATATCTTTCAACCTCCTAGGCTGCAAGAATATGCAGCTACAACCTCATGACCTCCACATATGCCCATGCTTACACAGCACTTCATGCGCGTTCTAACCAAATGCCGACCAAGAACTTGACGGATTTGTGGACAAGATACGGTGCCACGGGGACAAACTGGGTTAAGTCGCAGGTCAGCGGGCGCATGGTTGTGGTCGCAAAATACATACCAGTGGCTCACAGCACCACCCAAAGATTTTTAAATTCATTGCCGAGTCACTTATGAATACCCCTTTTGAACAATTGAGTTAATCAACCACGCTGGTCGGAAGGCGTTTTTTGGTACCTCAAACCCCACTGCAACGCCAAGCGCGGTCAAGCGCTTTAAAAAATGCCAACTTTTCTGTTTGCACTTTGCGATTCCTCGTGTATACTGACTTTCGCATTTAACGGAGAGTTGTCCGAGTGGCCGAAGGAGCACGATTGGAAATCGTGTAGGCGTCAAAAGCGTCTCCAGGGTTCAAATCCCTGACTCTCCGCCAGTTAATTCCAAAGCAGGCCTTTGAGCCTGCTTTGTTTTTACCCCACGCGGAGGGGTGGCAGAGTGGTTGAATGCGGCGGTCTCGAAAACCGTTTCACCGGCAACCCCGGTGACGAGGGTTCGAATCCCTCCTCCTCCGCCAGTTTAGTTGCGACATTAGTGAACTCGCATTAAGGCAAGAAATTGCAACGACGCGGGATTCGAACCGAGTTTTCTGGCGTTGATGTAAAGAAAAGT
>USBK01000041.1:0-17158 GCA_900552895.1 uncultured Collinsella sp. | reverse complement strand
AGGGCGGAGGCGGGGCATTCCCCGCCTCTTACACCACATCTCTGCGCGCTACCTTCGCGCAAGGGGCAGTGGGCAAAAAATGCCAAATATGAGTACTGTTGCTGCGTTGGTCACATATGTTTGCACATAATAATGGGCTCCTAATGAGAGTACTTCTCGTTAGGAGCCCATTTTATTGAACACTTGGGGAGTTATGTCAGCTCTTGCAGCTGGTCGTCATGCCTATAAGCATCAAAAATGCCCCAAATCGCTGCTACTAAAAAGGTAACAGTACTCATATTTGATGTTTTTTGACCACAGCTATTTGCAGATCACCAAGGCTACTCATTGGGGACAGACTTAAATGACTAGGTGTGGCTGCCTGGGCTAGGCTGTTAGGTCGAGTTCGTAGAGAAAGCTTTCACGCGGCATGTCGTGACGGCGCTCTTCGCGGTTGGCGCGGTGCGTGGCCGTGCGCTTAAAGCCGTGCAGCTCGTAGAACTTCCACGAGCAGTTGGAATCGGTATACAGGTGTGCGCTGGTCGCCCCGCACGAGGACAGATGTGAGATTGCGGCGTCGAGCAGCACCGATCCCACGCCCAGGCCGTGGACGTCAGGGTCGACGGCGAGCAGCGTGACCTCATTGTTATGCGGCAGTGGGCTTTTCTCGAGCAGGCGGTTGTTGGTTCGAATGGTGGCGCGCACAAACGAGAGATACTCGGCGCAGACATCGGGCTCCAGCTCGCGCATCTGCGAAAGCAGCGCGCGTTCGGTATCCATCCAATGTTCCTTAACGGTGGCGCCGGAGCTCTGTCCTGCGCGTGCAAGCGCAATGCCGCGCGCCTCGCCGTCAATCACCGCAACCTGCGAAAACGTCGATGACGAAAGGCAATAGGCGAGGTCGCACGCGGCCTCAAGGCGGTTGTACTCATCGTTATCCGAATTGTTATGCCAAAGCTGCTGCAGAATCAGCGCGATGGCGTCGAAGTCTTCGGTATCAAACGGTCGGTAGAGAACCCGCGAGACCATGGTGCCTCTTTCTTTTGCGGATGCATATCGAGCACAGTTCTACCACGCTATTGGCATCTAATTATGGTGCCCCTGTGTTCCATGAACTCACCGTGCCCGGTGCCGTGCCCATCCCCTCCGCGCGCAAACTTTTTCTGCACATGCGCCCGTTGCGGGGTGCATCGATGCGCTCGATGCGCTACATTGAATCAGTATTTTCAATGCCGCTGCGCGAGCGCTGCAGATCGACGTATCACCGACTCACAGAGCACGGCGGCGTACCAGACAGGAGGACTGCATGGGATCTGATGTGAAGATCGCACGCGCGTTGATCTCGGTTACCGATAAAACGGGTGTCGTCGATTTCGCACGGACGCTGGTCGATGACTTTGGCGTCGAGATCATCTCTACGGGCGGCACGGCTCGTGCCATCGAGGACGCGGGCGTTCCCGTAACCCCCATCGAGGAGTTCACGGGCTATCCCGAGATGATGGACGGCCGCGTTAAGACCCTGCATCCCAAGGTTCACGGCGCGCTGCTGGCCCGCCGCGATTCCGAGCAGCACATGCAGGAGGCCGCTCAGCACGGCATTAAGCTGATCGACTTGGTCGTCGTCAACCTGTACGAGTTCGAGAAGACCGTCGCCAACCCCGAGGTCACCTTTGCGGATGCCATCGAGCACATCGACATCGGTGGCCCCTCCATGTTGCGCTCTGCCGCCAAGAACGCCGCGAGCGTTACCGTCATCTCCGACCCGGCCGACTATGATGCCGTCCTGGCCGAGATGCGCGAGACCGGTGGCTGCACCACGCTTTCCACCCGTCGTCGCCTGCAGGTGAAGGTCTACCAGACCACCGCCGCCTACGACACGGCTATCTCCCGTTGGCTTGCCGCCCAGGCAAGCGACGTGGCGGACACCTCTGCCAAGCTCGAGATCTCGCTGGAAAAGGTCGACGACCTGCGCTATGGCGAGAACCCGCAGCAGAAGGCCACGGTCTATCGCTTTGCCGAGGGCTGCGAGAACACCGCGAGCTCTCAGTTCCCGCTCGTGGGCTCCGAGCAGATCCAGGGCAAGCCGCTCAGCTACAACAACTATCTGGACGCCGACGCCGCTTGGAACCTGGTCCGCGAGTTCGACGAGCCGGCCTGCGTGATCCTCAAGCATCAGAACCCCTGCGGTTCCGCCGTTGCCGAGGACATCACGGCCGCCTACGACCGCGCTTTCGGCTGCGATCCCAAGAGCGCCTTCGGCGGCATCATCGCCTGCAACCGCGAGGTTCCCTTTGAGCTGGTTGAGCACTTCGCCGACCAGAACAAGCAGTTCGTCGAGGTCATCATCGCCCCGAGCTACACCGATGAGGCGCTCGAGCGCATGGCCAAGCGCCCCAACCTGCGCGTGCTGGCTACCGGCGGCGTGGACCACGGTGCCCAAGTGGAGCTGCGCTCCATCGACGGCGGCATGCTGGTGCAGGAGGTCGACCACGTGACCGAGGATCCCGCGACCTTTACGTTCCCCACCGACCGCAAGCCCACCGACGCCGAGATGGCCGAGCTCGAGTTTGCCTGGAAGGTCTGTAAGGGCGTCAAGTCCAACGCCATCTTGGTCTCCAAGGGTAAGGCCGGCATTGGCATGGGCCCGGGTCAGCCCAACCGCGTTGACTCTGCACTGCTTGCCTGTGAGCGCGCCGAGGACTTCTGCGAACGCGAGGGCGTGGAGAAGGGCGGCTTTGCCTGCGCAAGCGACGCGTTCTTCCCGTTCCGCGACAACGTCGACGTGCTTGCCGCGCACGGCGTGACCTGCATCATTCAGCCCGGCGGCTCCAAGCGCGACGACGAGAGCATCCAGGCCTGCAACGAGCATGGCATTGCGATGGTCTTCACAGGTGCCAGGCATTTTAGGCACTAGGGCTTTCCCAAGCACCCGACCTTGTCCCTCAAACCGTCGCTTGCGTACATTTAGTACGCGGCGCTCCTCTTTCGGGGCAATCTCGGGCACTTGGAAAACCCTTAATGGGATGTTGTTCTATCCCATTAAGTTGATCGGTCGCCTGGCCATATCGTCAAAATAATCTCTGCAAAAGACGGCTGCTCCGTTTGGAGGGCCGTCTTTTTGGTATAAGAGGACGGAATGACTAACACGAAAGGTATGACCATGCCCCAGATTGATGATGCCGAGCTGTTTGGCAATGCCGAGGATCAGCGTGCGTACGAGGACTTTTGCGCCAATCAGGAGGCGGTCGAGAAGTTTACGCTCGACAAGCCCGCGCTTGTCTGCCGTTGGCGCATGTCCAACAAAAAGGTGCCCATGCTCAACCGTCACATTCGTGCGCTGTCCGAGCGTCTGGTGCAGGGCGAGCCGCTTACCCATAACATGCTCAGCTGGGCCAAACAGCACGTTGAGTGGTCGCTTGCCGAGGGCGATTACACCGCGCGCGACGGCGTGCTCATGCTGGTGATCGACATCAACGGCAACGCCGCCATGACGGTGGGGGAGTACGAGCCGCTAGCCGATACGTCGGCCAAGGCGCTGCGTGCTCGCTCCGCCGAGGCCCGCTCCGAGGCCGACGAGACCGGCGTAGCGCCCGAGCTGCTCGCCGCCGTCAACAACGGCGAGCTTGCCTTTGTGGCGCCGGCGGACGAGTGCCTGTGTGGCACGGCGACGCTCATTGAGCAGCTGGCCCAGACCAAGGGCATCCCGGTCACGCGCGTAGACATTCCCGCGCAGCTTAAGGGCGCGCTGTTCCTGGTGAGCGACGAGCACGGCGTGGTTCCCGCAACCGAGACGGACGCCGCCGAGTCCGACGCCGCCACGGTCGCCTTCTTCGCCGACGGCTACGAAAAGCTCCGCGCCCGCCGCTAAATGATTTTTCTGGGACGGGGATTAAAGAATCATTTTGGTCCCCGCCACCGCTGCGAGTGCGAGGCGGACAAAACGCCCCCGCTCGCGAACAGTTCTGTCACCTTGGCGCCGCGCGCGGTGCACACCTGCAGTTTCGCAGCCATAATGGTGGCAAGACAACCAAGAGGGGAGCGGAATCCATGGCGCTAATCTATATCGTTGAGGACGACGAGCCCATTCGTCGCGAGCTTGCCGATATCCTTGCCCGTGCCGGTTTTGAGGTTGAGGCCTGCGAATCGTTCGAGCACGTCTCGCGTGACATCCTGGCCGCTGCACCCGACTTGGTACTGCTCGACCTGACGCTTCCCGTCAAAGACGGCCAGCACATCTGCCATGAGGTCCGTCGCGAATCCGAGGTCCCCATCATCGTTCTCACGTCGCGCACGACCGAGATCGATGAGGTCATGGCCATGACGCTCGGCGCGGACGACTTTGTGCCCAAGCCCTACAGCGCGCGCGTGCTTGTGGCGCGCATCAACGTACTGCTGCGTCGCACCGCGGCGGCAGGCGAGCGCAGCACGCTCGTCCATAAGGGATTAGAGCTCGACCTTGCTCGCTCCGTGGTCACCAACACGGCAACCGGCACTAGCACCGAGCTCACCAAAAACGAGCTGCGTATCCTCTCGCTGCTCTTGGGTCGCGCGGGCAAGATCGTCTCGCGCTCGGCCATCATGCAGGACCTGTGGGACTCCGATGCCTTCGTGGACGACAATACACTCACCGTCAACATTAACCGCCTGCGCACCACGCTCGAAAAAATCGGCATCAAGGGGTATTTGACGACGCATCGCGGCCAGGGCTATTCGGTCTAGGGGCCGGCTATGTCGTTTGGCAAGTTCTTTAAAGATGCGCTGCTTCCCGTCGCCGTGTGGACGTGCGGCGTGCTGCTGAGCTGCTTTGTGCTGACGGTCGCCGGTGCTCCCGTTTCCATCGTGGTCGTGGCGGTCGGCGTGTCCTTTATCTTTGGCATCCTGGGCATCGTGATCGAGTATGCGCGCCGTCGTCGTTTTTTGCATCAGCTGGAGCGCGCGGCCGAGGAGCTGGAGAGCCCCGCGTGGGTGCAGGAGATGATGCAATGCCCGACCTATGCCGAGGGCGAGCTCGAGTACGAGGTCTTGCGCCGGGTGGGCAAAGCCGCTTGCGACGAAGTTGCCGAAGGCCGGCGCCAGACCGATGACTATCGCGACTATATCGAGAGCTGGGTCCACGAGGCAAAACTGCCTCTGGCGGCAGCCCATCTGATTCTTGAAAACCTGGACGGCAGCGAAGACGACCTGTCGCGTGTGGATGATTTGGGCCGCGAGCTGGCTCGCGTGGAGCGCTATATCGACCAGGCGCTGTACTATGCGCGCTCGGAAGTCGTGGAGCGCGACTACCTGATTCGCCGCTGGGATCTCAAGACCTTGGTGACGGGTGCGATTAAAGCCAACGCGCGCGAGCTCATTGCGGCGCACGTGGCTCCGGTGTGCGAGAACCTCGACTTTGAGGTCTTTACCGACGAGAAGTGGCTCGAGTTTATTCTGGGCCAGCTCATTCAGAACAGCATTAAATATGCGCGTGAGGACGGCGCAAAGATCGTGTTTTCGGGCGCGTTGTTGGACGAGGGCCTGGCGAGCGAGCGCATCGAGCTTACCGTCGCGGACAACGGCTGCGGCGTGAGCGCGGCAGATCTGCCCCGCGTGTTCGAGAAGGGCTTTACCGGCGACAACGGCCGCGCCACCAAGCGCGCAACGGGCATCGGCCTCTATCTGGTGGCGCGCCTGTGTTCCAAGATGGGCATCGACGTCACCGCGGCATCCGACTCCGGCGAAGGCTTCGTCGTAACATTCGCGTTTTCAACGAATAAGTTTCAATATTTCGAGTAACGCACGCGGCAGACATTCGTCCAAACAAAAACGTGCCGCCCAAACAAAACGTGGCGGCAGGCCATTTTTCCATCAGCCAACTCGCTGAAGTAAGGCTGCGAAGGCCGCGGGGCCGGGAGGGGTTTCCTAAGGGCACATCCCGCAGCCGCAACGCGGCGAGGACGTGCCCGTGGAAACCCCGCAGGCCCCGCGGCCGGTGGGAGCAACGCTACTTCACGACCAAGATGTCGCAGTCGGTATTGCGCAGCAGGAACGTCGAAATCGAACCCAGAAGCGCATACTTGATCGAGGACAGGCCGCGAGCGCCGCAGAGCACCAGGTCGGGCTTGACCACGTCGAGCATCTCGTCCTTGAGTGTCTCGCGAATGCGGCCGGCGCGAATCATGACCTCGACCTCGGGAATATCGGGATTGGCCTTGGCCTCTTCGAGCTGTTTGGCGATGGAGTTCTTAAATGCCTCCTCTAGGCCGTTGACCAGATCGACCGGATAGGAACCGGCGCTCTCGAGTGCCGTGGAATCGATTACGTGGCCGATAATCAGCTTGGCGCCGTTGTTCGCGGCGACCTTGATGGCGCGTGCGAGCACAAAATCCTGCTGCTCAGTACCGTCGAGTGAAACAAATACCTTGGTATAGCCCTCGTTCATGGTTTCCTCCTTGGTCTATCGCGCGGGCGCGGGGCTCGTGCGTCGGGCGGGCGCGGGTGCGTTGACCGCCGGACACTTTATCTTGTTGCAGTTATACCCAAGGATTTCGGTTTAACTGCTCGCAATTCTGTGAACGGGCGAGTTTTTTGGTAAGGGTAGGCGCGGTCGCACCGCCAACGGTTGATAATGGGACATCGCCCGCATCGTCCGCAGAACATCTACCGGCGGGTGTCTAACGAGGGGGTCCCTTTGGATATTATCGAGCTTCTAAAATCTGCCTTCATGGGCCTGGTCGAGGGCATCACCGAATGGCTGCCCGTTTCGTCGACGGGTCACATGATCTTGGTGGACGAGTTCGTCAAGATGAACGTGAGCGAGACGTTCTGGAATATGTTCCTGGTCGTGATTCAGCTCGGCGCCATTCTGGCCGTCTGCGTGCTGTTTTTCCACGAGCTCAACCCGTTCTCGCCCAGCAAGGGCAAGGAGGGCCGTCGCGACACCTGGATGCTGTGGGGCAAGATTGTGCTCGGTTGCATTCCTGCGGCGGCGATCGGCCTGCCGCTCAACGACTGGATGGAGGAGCATTTCTACAACGCTCCCGTCGTGGCGCTGGCGCTCATTGTGTACGGCGTGCTGTTTATCGTGATCGAGAACTGGCGCGCGAGCAAGCGCGAGGAAATGGCCGTTGCCGGTTCGTTTGGTTCGCGTGCTGTGGTGTCGGGTGGACGTCCCGCCGGTGCGCACTTTGCGGCGCCCGCCACGGCTACCGCTGAGGATGAGGACGATGACGAGAATCTGGACTTTGGTTACATCGCCACGTTCGAGGATCTAAGCTGGAAGACTGCGCTGGGTATCGGCTGCTTCCAGGTGCTTTCGCTGGTGCCTGGTACGTCTCGCTCCGGTTCTACCATCATCGGCGGCCTGCTGCTGGGCTGCACGCGCTCGGTGGCGTCTAAGTTCACGTTCTTCCTGGCTATTCCCGTTATGTTTGGCGCAAGTGCGCTCAAGCTGGTCAAGTACTTTATTAAGGGCGGTACTTTCGGCACCAACGAGATCGCCATCTTGGGCGTGGGCTGCGTCGTCGCCTTTGTGGTGTCGCTCATTGCCATCAAGTGGCTTATGGGCTTCGTCCGCCGTCACGACTTCAAGTGCTTCGGCGTCTACCGCATCATCTTGGGCATCGTGGTGCTCGCGTACTTCTTCGTTCTGGAGCCCATGCTCGGCCTGTAACTTGGTTGACGCTGCGCGGCGGCCAGAGCGACAACTTGTCATTCAAAGAGGGTGGCATGACCAAAAGGTCTATGCTGCCCTCTTTTTTGGGCGATGGGGCGGGCCTGACGGTGGCGCACGGAGTCGTGGTGTGATTTGCGTCGGTGTCCGCGCGGCTCGGTATACTGGTACGGCTCAAACTATGGCGCTGCCCGCAGGCGCGCCGTCCGTCAGATGAGGAGTCGCCCATGACCCAGCCCTTGCCCTGGGAAAAGAACGCCGCGGTACCCGTGCCGCCTGCGCCGGAACCCGTGCCGCTCGATGCATACACCGCCCCCGCTGCGCCGGAGCCCGAGCTCGTTCCGCTCGACATCTACGACGCCCCGGCTCCGGCGCCCAAACCTGCCAAGCCGCTCGTCGATATCGATAGCCTTAACCCCGCCCAGCGCGAGGCGGTCCTGACCACCGAGGGCCCGCTGCTGGTCCTTGCCGGTGCTGGCTCGGGCAAGACCCGCGTCCTGACCTTCCGCATCGCTCATATGCTCGGCGACCTGGGCGTTAAGCCTTGGCAGGTTCTTGCCATCACGTTTACCAACAAGGCCGCTGCCGAGATGCGCGAGCGTCTGGCGGCACTCATCCCAAGCGGCACTCGTGGCATGTGGGTGTGCACCTTCCATGCCATGTGCGTGCGCATGCTGCGCGAGGACGCCGACCTGCTGGGCTATACCGGTCAGTTCACCATCTACGATGACGACGACTCAAAGCGCATGGTGCGCGACATTATGCAGGCGCTCGGCATTGAGCAAAAGCAGTTCCCCATCAACATGATCCGCAGCAAGATCAGCTCGGCCAAAAACGCCATGATCGGGCCCGAGGACATGCTCAAATCCGCTGACAGCCCCAATGACAAAAAGGCCGCGCAGGTCTACTTGGAGCTGGAGCGCCGCCTGCGCGCCGCCAACGCGATGGACTTCGACGACCTGCTCGTGCGCACGCTCGAGCTGCTGCGCACCCGCCCCGAGGTGCTCGATAAGTACCAGGAGCGCTTCCGCTACATTAGCGTCGACGAGTATCAGGACACCAACCACGTCCAGTACGAGATCGCCAACCTGCTGGCCGCCAAGTACCAAAACCTTATGGTCGTGGGCGACGACGACCAGTCCATTTATAGCTGGCGTGGCGCCGACATCACCAATATCCTGGACTTTGAGAAGGACTTTAAAAACTGCAAGACCGTCAAGTTGGAGCAGAACTATCGCTCCACGGGTCACATCCTGAGCGCCGCCAATGCCGTGGTGCGTCACAACTCGCAGCGCAAGGACAAGCGCCTGTTTACGGCCGAGGGCGATGGCGAGAAGATTCAGGCTTTCCAGGCAAGCGACGAGCGCGACGAGGGTCGCTGGATTGCCGGCGAGATCGAGAAGCTGCATGCCAAGGGTACGAGCTACGACGATATCGCCGTGTTCTACCGCACCAACGCCCAGTCGCGTATCCTCGAAGATATGTTCCTGCGCGCGGGCGTGCCCTACAAGATCGTCGGCGGCACGCGATTCTTCGACCGCGCCGAGATCCGCGATGTCATGGCCTACCTCAAGATGATCGTGAACCCGGCCGACGAGATGAGCGTCAAGCGCGTCATCAACACGCCGCGCCGCGGCATCGGCTCCACTTCGATCCAAAAGATTGAGCAGCTGGCGCGCGACAACCGTTGCTCGTTCTTCCAGGCCTGCGAGATCGCAACAGCCGAGACGGGCATGTTTAGTGCCAAGGTGCGCAACGGCCTGTCGAGTTTTGTGGCGCTGGTGCGCGAGGGCCGCCGCATGGACGGCGAGCTCAAGGACGTCGTCGAGATGATTGTCGATAAGACGGGCCTGCTGCAGGCGTTTCGCGCCGAGGGCACCATGGAGTCCGAGAGCCGCGCCGAGAACATCCAGGAATTCCTGGGCGTCGCCGCCGAATTTGAGGAGACGCACGAGGATATCGAGGGTACGCTCGAGAGCTTGGAAGAGCTGCGCGCGGCCGGTGTTGCCGACGTGCCTGCCGGCGCCGAGTCCGAGCCCGTCGTGGTGAGTGCGCCCGCGCCCGAGCCGGGACCGTCCGCTCCGGCATCCTCGTTTGAGGCGCTCGTCGGTGCTCGCGACGCCGCGGGCACCAATCCGCTCGATAGTCTGGCCGCTCCGGCGCTCTCGCCGCAGGATGCCCTGGCTGCCGCCATCGCAGGCAACGCCTATGCCGCACCGACGGAGCTGCCGGCGGGTGCTGTACATGCCGACGAGATCGAGCGCACCTATGGCCCGCTCACTTGCAAGGCGTTGCCGGCGCTCATGGAGTGGCTGGCCCTGCGCTCCGACTTGGATTCCCTGGCCGGCGAGACGCATGCCATCACCATGATGACCATCCACTCCGCCAAGGGCCTGGAGTTCCCGGCGGTGTTCGTGGCCGGCATGGAGGAGGGTATCTTCCCGCACGTGCACGACTTTGGCGGCAGCGATGACCCGGGCAAGCTCGAGGAGGAGCGTCGCCTGGCCTACGTTGCCATCACGCGCGCCCGTAAGCGCCTGTTCCTGACCTATGCGGCCACGCGTCGCACCTACGGCTCGACCTCTGCCAATCCGCGCTCGCGCTTCCTCAACGAGATTCCGTTTGAGGATATCGAGTTTAGCGGCATCGGTTCTGCCGGTTTTGAGGGCACGGGCTGGGAGAAGCGCGGCGACCGTCACGGCACCTTTGGATCGGGCATGGGCTCGGATATGTACGGCGGCAAGGTGTTCGGTTCGCATACGCGCTCGACGGGCGGCTCTGGCTCGCGCGGCGGGTCGAGCTTCGACGATTTCTTTGGCGGCAGCAGTTACGGGACCGAGCGCCATCGTGGGGTTTCGCCCGACGCCGGCCGTGTTGCCTCGACCTTTGGCTCGGGCGCGCCGCGAGCCAAAAAGCCGTCATCTAAGGTGTCGCCGACGGTGGAGCGCAAGGTCGATCGCGCCAGTGCATCGCAGGACTTTGCCGCGGGCGATACCGTGAGCCACAAGACCTTTGGTACGGGCACCGTGATCTCGGTCGCCGGAGACATGATCGAGGTTCAATTCGAAAAGACCGGCCAGACAAAAAAGCTTATGAAGGGCTTTGCGCCTATAGTGAAACTGACCTAGGCGGCTTTCCCAGGCAAGGCACCTCGGCCTTCAATCGTCGGGTATGACCTCAAGGTCTATGCCCTCCTCTTTCAGGCCGATCTGCCGCACCTGGAAAACCCGTACATCCGGCTAGGCGGGCGCGCCGGAGGCTTTGGTCGCCTGCTCGGGCAGTCCTGCGCAAGACGGAGAGCACATTAAGTGCTCTCCTTTGCGTGCGGAACTCGCGATCGATGTTGCCCCATACGCCCGCCCAGGTCCTTAGATAACGTTGCTTGCGAACGTCGCTTTGCTCGTTCGCTATTTGGTCTGGAGAGCCGGGTGGGCTGATATATAGATACGAGTAGGGGCTCCTCCGTTGATGAACGGGGGAGCCCCTTGTTTCGTTTTGGTTGTTGTTGCGACCTAGAGGTGGCTGATGATCAGTTCCATCTTGCCTTCGAGTTCGATCTGGTCCACGGTGCTCGGGGCCAGCAGGTGGCTTCCCTTGTGGACGGGGTCGCCGCAGACGGTGCCTTCGCCGTCGATGACCGACAGGCACATGAAGGGCCAGCGCTGCTCGAGGGTCTTGCTGCCGTCGACGCGCACGCGATCGACGGTGTAGCAGGGGTTGGACTCGAGCTCGGTCACGCCATCGACCTCGGGCGCGGTCACCGTGCCGTCGGTCGGAGCCTGCGCGTTAAAGTCGATGCAATCGAGGCTCTGCTCAATGTGCAGCGGGCGCAGCTTGCCGTCGGTGCCGGGGCGGTCGTAGTCGTACAGGCGATACGTCACGTCGCTCGATTGCTGCGTCTCTAAAATGAGCGTGCCGGTCTTGATGGCGTGCACGGTACCGGAATCAATCTGGAAAAAGTCACCCTTGTGAATCGGCAGCACGTTGAGCATGTCGTCCCAGTGGCCGTCTTCGATCATCTGTGCGGCCTCGGCACGATCCTTGGCGCGCTGCCCGACGATAATCGTGGCGCCGGGCTCGCAGTCCAGCACGTACCAGCACTCGGTCTTGCCCAGGCTACCGTTCTCATGCTCGGCGGCATACTCGTCGTTGGGATGAATCTGGATCGAAAGGTCGTCCTTGGCGTCCAGGATCTTAATGAGCAGCGGGAACTCCTTGCCCTCGCAGTTGCCAAAGAGCTCGCGGTGCTCGGCCCACAGCCATGACAGCGTGTGGCCGGCATACGGGCCCTCCGCGATCTGGCAGTCGCCGTTGGGGTGTGCCGAGATGGCCCAGCACTCACCGATGGGACCCTCGGGAATGTCGTAACCAAATACGGTTTCGAGCTGGCGGCCGCCCCAGATCTTCTCGTGGAAGATCGGCGTCAGTTTAATCAAATCGGACATGTTCATACCCCCATGGTGTTGTGCGGTCGCCCACTCTAAACGAGCCATAACGTGCGCCCGCATGACTACAAAAACCTATGCCAACGTTACGTTGTGCAGCTCAAAGCGGTCGCCGACGTTGCGCGAAATCGAGTACTCAAAGGCGTTGCCGCTATCCAAAAAGCCAATCTGGTTGAGCTCGAGCAGGGGAGCGCCGGGTTCGGTGTCCAGGCGCTCAGCCTCTTCCTCGGTTGCCGCTACGGCGCGGATGGTGCGGTGGAAGCTCGAAATCTTCAGCCCGCATTGCTCGCGGATGAAGCTGTAGACCGATCCATACAGGTCTTTCTTTTTAAGGCCCGGTATCAGCTCGAGAGGCATGTAGGTGTACTCGATGACGATGGGCTTCTCGTTGACCTGGCGCACGCGCACGATGTGATAGGCAAAGTCGTCCTCGGCAATTCCCAGCTGAGTAGCGACGTCCGCCGGTGGATTGACAATCGAGAAATCGTAGACCACCGAGGTCACCTTCTCCCCGCGGTGCTCATACGAAAAACCCTGGGCGCGGTCATTTTTGCCCTGGAAAAATGCCTGGTCGGGGAGACCCGCCGTGTCCTTAACGTAGGTGCCCGACCCGCGCCGGCTGGTGACAAGGCCCTCCTCGGTGATCTGCTCGATAGCTCGTTTGACGGTGATTTTGGAAACGCTATAGAGCTCGCAGAACTCAACGACGGTGGGTAGCTTGTCGCCCGGCTTTAGAGCGCCGTCCTCGATGCTTCGGGCGATATCTGCAGCTATCGCCTCATATTTGGGAATCATGGAACCTCCTTTCCAGCTTGATTGAGTACAGAAGAAAGTATAGTCAACACCTAAGCATCCCTATTGCGTTTTTGAAAAGTTCGAGAAAGGTTTAATTAAAAAACGCTTCTCTTTAAAAACTAGAGCGCTCTAAATGAATATGCATTCGAATAATGTGGTATTGAGCAAATTGATCGACTCGAGGATGGGGTTGAGCCGTTTTACCGCCCAACGAACCAAATACCATGCCCTGCGTTTTCACAGATAAAACCTGCCAAAACAAACCTGTCCCTTTTTGGCAGGTTTTTGCCTTGGGAGCGGTACCATACAGGCAATGTTTAAACGAGAAAGGCGGGCTCCCATGGAACCTAAGCAGTATTACATCGGCATCGACGTCGGCGGCACTTCGGTTAAGGAGGGCCTGTTCGACGAGGATGGTAACCTGCTGGCCAAGGCCAGCGTGCCCACGCCGCCTATCGTTGACGCCGCGGGCTTTGCCGCGGTGACCGAGGCTATCGACCAGGTGGTCGCCAAGGCCCAGATTCCGCGCGCCTTTGTGGCGGGCATTGGCCTGGCCGTTCCGTGCCCCATTCCGGCTTCGGGCGATGCCAAGGTCAAGGCCAACATTGCCATCAACCTGCCCGAGCTTAGGATCGCCATCCAGGAGCACTGCCCCGACGCGGTCGTTAAGTACGAGAACGATGCCAACGCCGCTGCCATGGGCGAGGCCTGGCTCGGCTCTGCCAAGGGCGTACAGAACGTGGTGATGGTCACCATTGGTACCGGCGTGGGTGGCGGCGTTATCGTCAACGGCGACGTGGTGTCGGGCGTTGTGGGCGCCGGCGGCGAGATTGGCCACATGTGCCTGAACCCCGAAGAGGAGCGCACCTGCGGCTGCGGCGGACATGGCCACCTGGAGCAGTATTCCAGCGCCACCGGCGTGGTGAGCAACTACCTTGCCGAGTGCAAGAAAGCGGGCGTCGAGCCCATCGAGCTCACCGGGCCTTCTGATTCCAAGGACGTGTTCCAAGCCTGCCGCGAGGGCGACAAGCTCGCGCTGGCAGCTGCCGATACCATGGCCGACTATCTCGGCCGCGCCCTGGCGCTTATTGCCAACGTGGTCGATCCCGAGATGTTCCTGATCGGCGGCGGTGCTTCCGCTTCGGCCGATGTCTACCTCGACAAGGTCCGCGAGCACTTTAAGCAGTACGCGCTCTCCGCCTCGCGCGAGACGCCCATTAAGGTCGCTTCGCTCGGCAACGACGCCGGCATCATCGGTGCCGCTTACGTAGCCCTGCGCGCCGCCGGTAAATAGCTGGTGCGGGGGCAGGTGGTGAAAGGGGGACAGGCTTCGTCCCTGACCTCGCCTCAGCGCTTGCCCCAAATTGTGCCGCGACCCTTCCGTCTCATAAGGTTCGGCGTCAGCGTGCTACCATAGCTACGTCCAAGTACACATATCAAGTGGAGGATATCCATGGCAAACGTTCTTGTCTTTGGTCACCAGAACCCCGATAACGACGCCATCATGAGCGCCGTCGTCCTGTCCCAGCTGCTCAACCAGGTTGAGTATGCCGGCAACACCTACGAGGCCTGCGCCCTTGGTCAGCTTCCGGCCGAGTCCGCCAAGCTGCTTGCCGACGCCGGCATTGCCGAGCCCCGCGTGATCGAGTCCGTCGAGGCCGGCCAGCTCGTCGTCCTCACCGACCACAACGAGTCCGCCCAGTCTGTCGCCGGCCTTAAGGACGCCACGGTCTTTGGCGTCGTCGATCATCACCGCATCGGCGATTTCGAGACCGCCGGCCCGCTGCACTACATCTGCCTGCCCTGGGGTTCCAGCTGCACCATCGTCACCAAGCTCGCCGGCGTGCTCGGCATTGAGCTTTCCGACGTCCAGGCCAAGCTGCTGCTCTCGGCCATGATGACCGACACGCTCATGCTCAAGAGTCCCACCACCACCGATGTCGACCGCGCTGTCGCCGCCAAGCTCGGCGAGCAGGTGGGTGTCGACCCGGTCAAGTTTGGCATGGAGGTCTTCCTCACCCGTCCGTCCGGCTCCTTCACCGCAGCCGAGATGGTCGGCAACGACATCAAGATGTTCGAGCCCGCCGGCAAGAAGCTGCTCATCGGCCAGTACGAGACCGTCGACAAGAGTCGTGCTCTCGGCATGATCGACGAGATTCGCGAGGCCATGCGTGCCTACGCCGCCGAGAAGGGTGCCGATGGCATTGTCCTGTGCATCACCGACATCATGGAGGAGGGCTCGCAGGTCCTGCTCGAGGGCGAGACCGAGGCCGCTCAGAAGGGCCTGGGCATTGCCGACGAGCACGACGGCATCTGGATGCCGGGCGTCCTCTCCCGTAAGAAGCAGGTCGCTGCCCCCATCATGGCCGCCTGCTAGGTTTAGTTGACCAAACGCCACGACCGGATCGCGAACGTCCCGCGCTCCGGTCGTTTTTTGTGCACGGCGCCGCGTCGTCTCTTGGACAGGCGTGCCCGTGCCGTTGAGCAAATAATGTTCAACCTGTGGTTCCGCTTTTCGGCCACGCCTGCGTGCTTGTCGTGCAGGGTAGGCTAGATGCAAGCGTAATACGTTAGAGCGCGGCGCCGCCACTTGGGCGGGCCGTGCTTTTTTAAGACGGGAGCTTTCCCGTGAAAGGAGCCGCCCATGGCAGCAACTGAGCAGCTGTTCAACGTTCGTGAGCGCAAGCGCTTTGAACGTCACGACATCTGGGAGCGCATCGCCGAGAACGGTACGATTTCCGCCGCCGTCATGGTCTTCGCCGCCATCGCCGCCGTCATTTGCGCCAATACCGATGCCTACGAGGCCATCCATCACTTTTTGGAGACACCGCTGTATGTGGGTCTGGGCAACCTTACGGCCGGTCTCACCGTTGAGCTTTTCGTCAACGACTTCCTCATGGCGATTTTCTTTTTGTTGGTGGGCATCGAGCTTAAGTACGAGATGACGGTCGGTGAGCTCAAGAATCCGCGTCAGGCCATGCTTCCCATGCTGGCGGCCGTGGGCGGCGTTGTCGTTCCCGCCTGCATCTACCTGATCTTTAACCATGCCGGCGCCCGCAACGGTTGGGCCATCCCCATGGCAACCGATATTGCCTTTGCGCTGGGCGTGCTGTCGCTTTTGGGCAATCGCGTGCCCAACGGCGTGCGCGTGTTCTTCTCGACGCTCGCCATCGCCGACGACCTCATCTCCATCGCCGCCATCGCCATCTTCTACGGTCAGAGCCCCAATCCGTTTTGGTTGGGCGCCGCCGCGCTTGTGACCTGCGCGCTCGTGTGGCTCAACAAGACGCAGCACTACCGCCTTGCCCCGTATTCGGTACTGGGTCTGCTGTTGTGGTTTTGCATGTTCAAGAGCGGCGTGCACGCTACGCTTGCTGGCGTCATCTTGGCCTTTACCATCCCGGCCAAGTGCGGTGTCAAGCTCGATAGCCTCACCGATTGGCTGGGCGAGTGCCTGCCGCTGCTCGATGATCGCTACGACGACGAGGCGCACATCCTGGGCCAGCATGACTTTACCGTCTCGACCACCAAGGTCGAGCGCGTCATGCACCGCGTGACCCCGCCGCTCATCCGCATGGAGCGTCTGATCTCCACGCCGGTCAACTTCGTGATCCTGCCGATCTTTGCGTTCGTGAACGCGCAGGTTCGCCTGGTGGGCGTGGACATGAGCACGCTGCTCACCGACCCGGTGACGCTCGGCGTGTACTTTGGCATGCTGCTGGGCAAGCCGATCGGTATCTTTGGCATGACGTTTGCCCTGGTTAAACTCAAGATTTCCGAGTTGCCGCATAATGTCAACTGGCACATGATCGCCGGTGTGGGCATTTTGGGCGGTATCGGCTTTACCATGTCGATCCTCATCAGCGGCCTCGCCTTCCCGACGGCCCAGTTTGAGGTTCTTGCAGCCAAGGCCGCTATTCTCGCCGGTTCGGTCACCGCAGCCGTGCTCGGCATGATCTACATGAGCGTGGTCTGCAAGCACCCCGCGACCAAAGACGAGTAAGAGCGCGAAAACCGGCTCCAGAACCGATTCGGGCGCGTTCAAAATGCGGATTCGGGCGGTGCTTGCCGCCTGCCAGACACGCCAGTGGTCAAAAAACGCCGTTTGTGAGTACTGTCACAAACGGCGTATCATTTTAGGTGCGGAAAATAATGAACAAAGTTATAAGAACTGTACGTTAATGAGTGACCATCGACTTCCAATTTGGCGCTAGCTGACGGTGATTAGGAAGTTTCAAGGTAGCGCGCAGAGATGTGGTGTAAGAGGCGGGGAATGCCCCGCCTCCGCCCT
>USBK01000040.1:0-17224 GCA_900552895.1 uncultured Collinsella sp. | reverse complement strand
GCATGAAAAAGGCAGGGCATTGACCTTCTGGTCATGCCCTGCCTTTTGAATGACAAATTGTCGCCTTGGGCGGCGCGCAGCGTCGAGCCGTTACGGCGTTTGGTAAAACGCCGTAACTTAGTAGTTGGCATCGTAGCCGTTGCCGTCGCCAGTGGGCTCTTCGTAGTAGTCCGAATCGCTCGAATCGCCCGAGCCTTCCGAATCGTCGGAGCTGCCTGACGAAGTGGCGGTGCCGTTGGCGTAATCGTCGGACGTGTTGCTGTTAAGGTCGCCAATCGTGGAGCTAGTACCATCGGACAGGCCCATGGTATTGGGGCCCTTGGGATCCTTACCAGCGTCGACGCGCTCCATCATTTCCTTGAGCTCGTCCTCGTAGACAAAGACGTAGCTTACGCCATCAATCATGGTGCTGTCATCGGCATACGAAGGCAGGTTAGCCGAGTAGATGCCATTGACGTCCATGCCGCGCATGGCATTGACCGTAGAGACGATGTCCTGAACGCTCATATCGGTCACGAGCATGTCGGACAGCGAATTGACGAGGTCGAAGACCTTGGTGGCATCGAAGTTGTTGAGAATCTGGTTGGCGAGGGCGCCGAGTACCTGACGCTGATGGCGCATGCGCGTGTAGTCGCCATCGGCATAGGTGTAGCGGCAGCGGGCGTAGGTAAGTGCGGTCGCGCCATCCATGTGCTGCTGACCGGCGGTGATCTTAATGTCGAGATGCTCGGGGTCGTCGACATCGTCGGTTGCGTTAATGTCGATGCCGCCGACCGAATCGATGAGCGACTGCATGCCGTCGAAGCTGACCTCGGCATAGTGTGAAATCTGGACACCGCACAGCTCGTTGACCGCCTGGACCATAGCTTCGGCGCCGCCGTAGGTATGGCAGGCGTTGATCTTCATGGTCGAACCGTTGTAGACGACCTTGGTATCACGCGGAATGGAGATGAGCGTCGCCTGCTTTTGCGTGGGGTCGATACGTGCCAGGATAATCGAGTCGGCGCGATACGTATCCTCACCCGGGCGACCGTCGGTACCAAGGAGCAGTACGTAGAACGGGTCTTTTGCCTCGTCGGTATCAACCAGAATCTTGCGCAGGTTGTTGGTAATGACGTTGGAGTCGCCGAGCTTGCCCATAATGGTGGCGAACCACAGGCCGGCGGCAGTCGTTGCGCTCAGCAGCACACCGAGCACGGCAATGAGCGCGACGCGGCGAACCGTATGGCCGCGACGGCGCTGACGGGCGCGCTCGGAATAGCGGGCGACGTTATCACGGCTATAGATCTTGGCCTGTGCGCCGGTCGAAGGTCTTCGGGATTCCGCAAGGGGCTTTTTCTTAAACATAGGCAACCTGCATTAGTAGATGACGGGATCGGGGACAGCGGCGTGCTCGACGTGAGCGCCAAGCGCCTGCAGCTTTTCGACAAACTGCTCATAGCCGCGCTTGATGTGATGGATCGCCGATACCTCGGTCGTGCCATCGGCGATCAGACCGGCGACAACGAGAGCTGCGCCGCCGCGCAAATCGGGCGAGGTAACCTGCGCACCCGAGAAACCCTTGACGCCGTGAATCATAGCGTGATGGCTCTCGATGCGAATATCGGCACCCATGCGCACCAGCTCGGATGCAAACATAAAGCGATTCTCGAAGATATTCTCGGTGATAACGGAACTGCCGTCGGCCAGGGCGGAGAGCACCATAATCTGCGCCTGCATGTCCGTGGGGAAACCGGGGAACGGGAGCGTCTGGATATCGACCGGCTTGATGCGCTCGACGCGATTCACGTGAACGCCATCCTCGATGCGTTCGCAATCGATGCCCATGAGCTCCATCTTCTTGAGCACCATTCCCAAGTGGATGGGGCAAAAGCCTGTAACGTCAACACCGCGATCGTCGGCCATCAACGCGCCGGCAACGATAAAGGTACCGGCCTCGATGCGGTCGCCCACCACACGATGGGTAACGGGATGCAGCTCTTCCACGCCCTCGATGGTCACAACAGGCGTACCCGCGCCGACAATCTTGGCACCCATCTCGTTGAGCATGTTAGCGAGATCGACGATCTCGGGCTCACGGGCGGCATTATCGATAACCGTGGTACCCTGCGCGCGCACGGAGGCCATGATGAGGTTCTCGGTCGCACCGACGCTGGCGAACTCGAGCGTGACGGTGGTGCCGCGCAGGCCCTGAGGCGCATTGGCGTTGATATAGCCGTGGGCGGTATCGAACTCGACGCCCAAGGCCTCAAGACCCAAGATATGCATATCGATCTTGCGAGCGCCCAGGTTGCAGCCGCCGGGCATGGCAATCTTGGCGCGATGGAAACGGCCCAGCAGGGGCCCCATCACGGCAGTGGAAGCGCGCATCTTGGCAACGAGCTCGTAGGGCGCCTCCCAAGAATCGACCTGGGAGGTATCGATCTCGAGCGTGTGCTCGTCGAGGACATCGATCGTGGCGCCCATACCCTTGAGCACCTTGCCCATCACGTGGACATCGGAAATATCAGGCACGTTCTGCAGCGTCGTCTTGCCCGGCGCCAGAAGCGTTGCCGCCATGAGTTTGAGCGCGGAGTTCTTGGCGCCCGAAACAGGCACGGAACCTCCGATGGCGTGGCCACCCTCAACGCGGATAATATCCAAGGTCTACCCTTTCAAAAAGCATGCCCGGGGTGGCTGGGCCATCCCGGGCATGATGTGTTCGCAAATGGTCGAACGCTAAAGCGTTTGACTATTGGGCAAGCTTGAGCTTACACCATGCGATTTCATTATAGAGGTAGGCGCGGCGTGCATCATCCTCCGACAAATTACCCAGCTTCTCTTCAAAACCTTGAATATCAGCTTTAACCTTGTCGGCGTCGACGGTCGCCAAATCGCAAGCGCGCTCGGCGAGGACGGTCACGACATCGTCCGCAACCTGGGCATAGCCGCCGGCCACGGCAAACGTGTGGTCGACAGTGCCCATGGCCTTATCGGAAACGCGAACGTAACCGCGATCGATCGTGCAGATTTCGCTGGAGTGAGCAGGCAGAACGCCAAACTCACCATCCGTGGACGGAATCGACACAAACGCAGCGTCGCCCTCATAGGCGCAGCTCACGGGGCACACGATGCGGATACGCATAACCTACTTCTCCCCCATCTTGCGGGCGCGCTCGCGCACGTCCTCAATCGTGGAAGCATAGCGGAATGCCTGCTCGGGCAGGTCATCGGCCTTGCCGTCAACAATCTCGGCGAAGGAGCGGACGGTATCCTCGACGCGGACGTAGACACCGGGGTTGCCGGTGAACTTCTCGGCGACGTGGAAGGACTGGGAAAGGAACTGCTGGATCTTACGGGCACGGTTGACCGTAAGGCGCTGCTCCTCGGACAGCTCGTCCATACCCAGAATGGCGATGATGTCCTGAAGGTCGGAGTACTCCTGCAGGAGCTCCTGGACCTTGACGGCGACACGGTAGTGCTCCTCGCCGACGATCGAGGGATCGAGAGCGTCGGAGGAAGACGCGAGCGGGTCGATAGCCGGGAACAGACCAAGCGACGAAATGCTACGCGAAAGAACCGTAGTGGCGTCCAGGTGCGTAAACGTCGTGGCAGGCGCCGGGTCGGTCAGGTCGTCTGCAGGGACGTAGACAGCCTGGACGGAGGTAATGGAACCCGTCTTGGTCGAGGTAATGCGCTCCTGGAGGTCGCCCATCTCGGTAGCCAGCGTAGGCTGGTAACCGACGGCGGACGGCATACGACCCAGCAGTGCGGAAACCTCGGAACCGGCCTGGGAGAAGCGGAAGATGTTGTCGATGAACAGCAGAACGTCCTGGCCGCGATCGCGGAAGTACTCAGCGGTGGTAAGGCCGGCCAGACCGATGCGCAGACGCGCTCCGGGCGGCTCGTTCATCTGACCATAGACCAAGCAGGTCTTGTCGATAACGCCAGACTCGCTCATCTCGAGGAACAGGTCGGTGCCCTCACGAGTACGCTCGCCGACACCGGTGAACACCGAGGTGCCGCCGTGCTCCTGGGCGAGGTTGTTGATGAGCTCCTGAATCAGAACGGTCTTGCCGACGCCGGCGCCGCCGAACAGACCCGTTTTGCCGCCACGGATGTAGGGCTCGAGCAGGTCAACGGCCTTGATGCCGGTTTCGAAGATCTCGGTCTTGGTGGTGAGCTCGTCGAAGCGGGGTGCTGCGTGGTGGATGGGATAGAACTCCTCCACCTCGGGCATGGGCTTACCGTCGACGGGCTTGCCCATGACGTTCCAAATGCGGCCGAGCGTCTTGGGGCCAACGGGCATCTTCATGGGCTCACCGGTATCGGTGGCGATGAGACCACGCTGCAGACCGTCGGTCGAGGACATGGCGACCGTGCGGACGACGCCGCCCGGAAGCTGGCTCTCAACCTCGAGGATCGTGCTCAGGTGACCGATCGGGGTCTCGGCCTCGACCGTGAGCGCGTTGTAGATCGGGGGCACCGCACCGTCAAACTTGACGTCGACGACAGGGCCGATGATACGCACGATGCGACCATCACCGGCAGTCGTCTTCTTGGTGGCTTCCTCGACCGCAAGCTTTACGGTGTTATTAGCCATTACTGTTCCTCCAATGCTGAGGCTCCGCCGACGATCTCGTTAATCTCGGTCGTGATCGAAGCCTGACGCACGCGACTATACGTGCGGGTAAGGGTCGAGATGATCGCGGTGGCGTTTTCCGTCGCGGAGTGCATGGCCTTGCGGCGTGCACCCTGCTCGGCGGCCGCCGAATCGATCAGGGCCTGGTAGATGACCGTCAGGATATACGACGGTACAAGCTTGCCGAGAACATGCTCGGGAGAGGGCACGAACTCGAACGTGGACGAGATGCGCTTAGGGGCGTCGGTCTCGTTCTTACGCGGACCGTGGGCCATAGCGATCATCTCGGGATCGAGCGGCAGCAAGTGCTCGACGCGAAGCTCCTGATCCACGCGGTTCTTGGCGTGGTGATAGACAAGCTCGACACGGTCAAGCTCACCGGCACGATACGCATCGCAGATATGAGAGGAAATCATGCGAGCCTGATTGAAATCGGGCTCGGAGGAATTGCCCTCAAAGTGCATGACGACGTTTGCGCGGTCGCGGAAATACGTGGCCGGCTTACGTCCGCACGCAATGATCTCGCACTCGATGCCATCGTTCGCCCAAGAAGCGGCGAGCTTTTCGGCCGTGCGCTCCACCGTCGTATTGAAACCGCCGGCAAGGCCGCGGTCCGAGGCAATAACGACAATCAGGCCATGCTTGACGCTCTCATGCTTCTGCAGCATGGGATCGGTGCCCGAACAGGAGGCGTCGCCGGCGACCGTCAACATGACGTCGGTCAGCGCCTCCTTATAGGGCTCGGCCTGCTTGGAGCGATCGAGGGCACGACGGATCTTGGCCGTAGAGACCATCTCCATCGTGCGCGTGATCTGCTTGGTCGTGGTAACCGAGGAGATTCGCTTCTTAATGTCGCGAAGGTTGGCCATAGGGCTTAGTTCTCCTCTGATCCAGTCGTATCGGCATGGTGCTTGGCCATGAACTGCTGCTTGAAGTCACCGATGACGCGCAGGAGCTCAGCCTTGGTGTCATCGTCGATCTTCTTGGCGCGAACCTTGTCGAGCAGCGAGCCAAAGCCATTGTCCATGTACTCGACGAGCTCGGCACGGAAAGGCAGCACGTCGGCGATCTCAAGGTCATCCAGGAAGCCCTCGTTGCCGGCAAACAGCGTAACGATCTGCTCGGAAACCTCGAACGGCTTGTAGCGCGGCTGCTTCAGGAGCTCGGTCATGCGAGCGCCGTGGGTAAGCTGCTTCTGAGTAGCCTCGTCGAGGTCGGAGCCGAACTGCGTAAAGCCAGCGAGCTCCTGATAGGAAGCGAGGTCCAGACGGAGGTTGCCGGCGACCTGCTTCATGGCCTTGGTCTGCGCATCGCCACCGACGCGGGACACGGAGATGCCCACGTCGACTGCCGGGCGCTGACCCTGGAAGAAGAGCTCGGACTGCAGGTAGATCTGACCATCGGTAATGGAAATGACGTTGGTCGGAATGTAGGCCGAGACGTCGCCGTCCTGGGTCTCGATGATCGGCAGTGCCGTCATGGAGCCGTAGCCGTTCTTCTTGGACATCTTGACGGCACGCTCGAGCAGACGAGAGTGCAGGTAGAAGATGTCGCCAGGATAGGCCTCGCGTCCGGGCGGACGATGCAGCGTCAGCGACATCTGACGGTAGGCCACAGCCTGCTTGGACAGGTCGTCGTAGATGACGAGCACGTGGCCGCCGGGGTTGGTCTCGCTGGCGGGCTTGCCGTCCTCGCCGTTGTACATGAAGAACTCGCCGATAGCGGCACCGGCCATAGGCGCGATGTACTGCATAGGGGCGGAATCGGCAGCGGTGGCCGAAACGATGATGGTGTAGTCGAGCGCACCGTGCTGAGCGAGGGTCTCGCGGATGTTGGCAACCGTGGAGGCCTTCTGGCCGATGGCGACATAGATGCAGACCATGCCCTTGCCGCGCTGGTTGAGGATAGCGTCGATGGCAATGGCGGTCTTACCGGTCTGACGGTCACCGATGATCAGCTCACGCTGACCGCGGCCGATAGGCACCATGGAGTCGATAGCCAACAGGCCGGTCTGAACCGGCTCGCACACCGGGGTACGGTCGATGACACCGGGAGCCTTGAACTCGATGGGGCGACGGTGCGTGGCGACAATGTCACCCAGGCCGTCGATGGGCTGGCCGAGCGGATTGACGACGCGGCCGAGCATGGCACGGCTCACGGGGATATCCATAATGCGGCCAGTGGTGCGGCACTCGTCGCCTTCCTTGATGGAGTCGACGGCACCAAACAGAACGGCGCCGACCTCGTCACGATCAAGGTTCTGGGCAAGGCCGAAGACGGTCTCACCGGTATCGGAGCTCTTGAACTCCAGAAGCTCGCCTGCCATGGCGCTCTTGAGGCCGGAGACGCGCGCGATGCCGTCGCCTACCTCGTCGACCGTTGAAACCTCATGCGTATCGACCGTCGCGGAGAGGCTCGTGAGCTGCTCCTGCAGTTTCTTGGCGATATCCTGGGCATTGAGGGTTTCGGACATTAGGCTTCACCTCCGTACGAATTAGCAGAGTTTGCGAGGGTCTCCTGCGCGATGCGCAGCTGCGTCTTGACGGAAATGTCACGACGCTCGCCGCGGGCCTCGAGCACCAGGCCGCCCACGATAGACGGGTCGACCTGCTCGATAAGGAATACCTTGCGGCCGAAGTCCTGCTCGCATTTCTTAGTGATGGTTTGACGCAGCTCGTCGTCGAGCGGGATCGCCGTGGTGACGGTCACGCCCACTACATCCTCGTCTTCCTCGGCAACATACTTAAAGGCAGCTGCCACCTTGGGAAGAAGGTCGAGCTGGTCGCGCTTGGACATGGTGTCGAGCACGGCGATGATCTCGGGGCTGGCGCTAGCCAGGCGCTCGATCATCTCGAGGTCCTCGAACACATGGTTCTCAGCCTTGGCAGCTTCCAAAAGGGAGCGCGCGTAGGTCTCGAGCACCTTGTCCTGATAGCGGCTAGTCGGCATTCAGGCTACCTGCTTCCTGGATGTAGCGCTCGATGAGCTTCTTCTGCTCGGACTCGTCCTCGAGTGCCTCGCCCACGATCTTGGTGGCGACGGCAACGGACAGGTCGGCGATGGAGCTCGCGGCACCGGCGTAGATGGACTTGCGCTCGTCCTCGACGGTCGTATGGGCCTTGGCGATGATCTCCTCGGCCTCCTTGTGAGCAGCCTCGATGATACGGGCGCGCTCGGACTCGGCGTCCTTACGGGCCTCGAGAACGATGTCGGCAGCCTGACGACGGGCGTCGGTGACGATCGAGTCGGACTCAGCGCGCTTGGCGATAGCCTCCTGCTTGGTCTTCTCGGCCTCGTCGAGGCTCTCCTCGATCTTCTTGCCGCGCTCCTCCATGGTTTTCATGATGCCCGGCAGGGCGACCTTGGCCAGCACGATCCAGATAATCAGGAAAGCAATAAGCGCCGGGATGAACTCCGCCATCTTAGGGATGAGGATGTCCGCACCGGCAGCGCCGTCCTCGGCGAACGCGGAAACCGGCATGAGCAGCGCGGCCGCGGACGCGGAGAGTGCGATCGCGCTCTTCTGGGATGAAAGATTCATACTTGACGCTCCGTGCTATTTAACGATCAGCGCGACAACGAAGCCGATCAGAGCCAGAGCCTCGCCGAAGGCGGAGCCCATGATGAAGACGGTGAACACGCGGCCCTGGACCTCAGGTTGACGGGCCATAGCACCCGTAGCACCCAGAGCAGACAGGCCGATAGCAAGACCAGCGCCGATAACACCGAGACCGTAACCGATAACTCCCACGATTCCTCCTTTGTCGTGCGTGTCTTATTTCACGCAGGATAACCTTTTTATAACTGCCGGGCTCCATGGGTACGGGCACCGGCGGTTTAACGAATTGCCTTACCTTGAAGACGCGAACGGAAGCCTACTCCTCCTCCGCGCCCTCCTCTGCCTCAGAGACATACACGGCGGTAAGGACCGTGAAGACGTAAGCCTGGATAGCGCCGACCACAAGCTCGATCGCATAGATCAGGATGAGGATGGCAAGCCAGGCCAGCGAAGGCAGGGCGCCGACGGCGTGCGCCGCGGAAACCTGCTGAAGCAGCGGCTGCATGAACATGCTCGCCATGATGGCGAACGAGCCCATGACCACGTGTCCTGCGAACATGTTGCAGAACAGACGGACGGCGAGCGTGATGAGGCGCAGGAAGGTCGAGAAAAGCTCGACGACCCACACGAGCACGTTCATCGGGAAGCTCACGCCCTGCGGGGCGAGGCTCTTGATGTAGCCGATCACGCCGTGAGCCTTGCATCCGTAGTAGATGAAGTACACGAAGGCGAAAATGGCGAGTGCGGCGGTGGAGCCGATTGCGCCGGTGCCGGGCTTCATTCCCGGGATCAGGCCGATCATGTTGTTGATCAGGATGAACAGGAAAAGCGAGCACAGGAACGGGAAGTGCTTCTTCCAGTTCTCACCCACGACGCCCTTGCCGATATCGTTCTCGACGTACTCGATGATGTACTCGAAACCGTTGACGAAGAAGCCCTTGGGAACCAGGGTCTGTTTCTTCTTGAACACGGCCAGGACGATCAGGAGCACGATCGTGGAGACGATCAGCCAAAACGAGTACTGCGTGATGCCGCAGCTCAGATCGCCCACGACAGGGGTGGAGCTGAACTCGCTGACCAGATGATTAATCTCATCAGGCAGCTTTTCAAAAATTTCCACGACTTACCTTTCGACCTCATGAGGATCTCGCAGCGCCTTGGCGACGCGAACCGTGCAGGCGGCCATAAAGGCCACGAAGCCGATCGCCTCGCCCAGGAGGAACATGCGAAATGCCTCTCCGAACAACACAAACACAACCAAGGTAAAGACGAGCAGGGCGATTGCCGAGACCGCCAGACTCACCATGCCCTTGAACATGTCCGCATTCTGCTTATCGTCAAGAACCGGCTTGAGCGTAAAGACAAAGGGAAGGAAGGCAATTGCGCCCGCGATGGCGCCTGCAACGATAGCGAGCAGATCGGCTATCTGAAACACTGGCATCCTCACTTTCCTTTTTAACGCTTCACAGAACAGTTCCCGCCAAACATTGGTGACTATTGTACGAGCCAATCGCTAAAGTACAACCGAAAAAGCATCGGTTAATACGCACCTGTTCGTTTTCTTAAGACCTTCTTTATGCCGCAGGTACGGTAATACGTTTTTCTCGAACCCTGCAGGGCAAAACGTCCGTTAACAGGAGTGCGCGCGGTCGCCTTTTGTTCGTCCGCGCGCACCGTTTCTTCGTATTTGCAGCCGCGGCCGTTTAGCCCAGCGACTAGAGCGTGCCGTAGATGCGGTCGCCGGCGTCGCCCAGGCCGGGAACGATGTAGGCGGCCTCGTTGAGATGGTCATCGATGGCGCACGTATAAATATGTACGTCAGGATCCTTCTCGGTCAGCGACTTGAGGCCCTCGGGCGCGGCAACGATGCACAGCATGCGGATGTCCTTGACACCGCGCTCGCGCAGGTAGCTGATAGCCATCTCGGCCGAACCGCCCGTGGCGAGCATGGGGTCGACAACCAGGCAGATACGCTGGTCGATATCCTTGGGCATCTTGCAGTAATACTCATGCGGCTCGTGGGTGACCTCGTCGCGCTCCATGCCGATGTGGCCCACGCGAGCGGAGGGCACCAGGTCGAGGATGCCGTCGACCATGCCAAGGCCCGCACGCAGGATGGGCACGATGGCGAGTTTCTTGCCGGCAAGCTGTTTGAACGTGGCGGTAGTGATGGGGGTCTCGACCTCGACGTCTTCCATAGGTAGGTCGCGCATGGCCTCGTAGCCGTCAAAAAGCGCAAGCTCGCGCACGAGCTGGCGGAACTGATTGGTGCCGGTGCTCTTGTCGCGCAAGATCGACAGCTTGTGCTGGACGAGTGGGTGATCGACAAGGGTCACACGGGACGTATCGTAGGTGACGGTCATGGGTTGAAGCCCCTTTCGTTGCGGCCGGAAGATGGCCTTGCTGACAAGGCGCACGGCGACGTTGTTGCCGCGCGCCGTGCATAAGTTTAACGGTTTGTTGTATCGAGTGCCCCGTCGCAACCCTACTGAGCGGTGCTGAGCGAACGCTTGACGGCATCACGCCAACCAGCGAGGTTGCTCTCACGGCGCTCGGCGGACATATGAGGATGGAAGATTTTGACGATCTGAGCGTTTTGCTCCAGCTCCTCCAAATCCTCCCAGTAGCCGACGGCAAGGCCCGCCAAGTACGCGGCGCCGATCGCCGTGGTCTCCACCGTCTCGCACTGCAGCACGGGGATATCCAGCAGATCGGCCTGGAATTGCATGATGAACTCGTTGCGCGAGGCACCGCCATCGACGGACAGGCGCTCAATCGAAAGCCCCACGTCCTGCTCCATGGCACGCAGCACGTCATAACTCTGATAGGCCATGGACTCGCAGGCCGCACGCACAATGGTCGCGCGACTCGAGGCACCGGTCAGGCCGCACACGATACCGCGAGCATGCGGGTCCCACCAGGGAGCGCCCAGGCCTGCGAAGGCGGGGACGAAGTAGCAGCCCTCGTTGTCGTTGATCGAAGCGGCGAGTTGCGCGGACTCGCTCACGCTCGAGATGATGCCCATGTTGTTGCGCAGCCAGTTCATGGTGGAGCCTGCGGCAAAGATAGAACCCTCGAGCGCATAGCTGATCTTGCCGTCAGCGGCGATACCGATCGTGGAGACCAGACCGTTCTTGGATTCGACGATCTCGTCGCCGGTGTTCATGAGCATAAAGCAACCCGTGCCATAGGTGTTTTTGGTCTGGCCGGGACGGAAGCAGCAGTGGCCGAACAGCGACGCCTGCTGATCGCCCGCCACGCCCATGATGGGTGGCATGTTGGTCATGATGTCGCTCGCGACGCGACCGTAGTCGCCCGAACTCCAACGAACCTCGGGCATCATGGAACGCGGGACGTCGAAAAGCGCCAGCAGATCGTCGTCCCAATCGAGCGTATGGATATTAAAGAGTGCGGTGCGGCTGGCATTGGTGTAGTCGGTGGCAAAGACCTGACCGCCGGTGAGGTTGTAGATGAGCCAGGTGTCGATGGTGCCGAACATGAGGTCACCCGCCGCCGCGCTCTCACGCGCACCGTCGACGTTATCGAGAATCCACTGCACCTTGGAGGCCGAGAAATACGGGTCGAGCGTAAGCCCCGTGCGGGAGCGCACCAGCTCTTCTGCGCCCTGCTCGACCAGCTCGTCGATCAGAGGTGCGGTGCGACGGCATTGCCACACGATGGCGTTATAGATGGGTTGGCCGCTTATGCGGTCCCACACCACCGTGGTCTCGCGCTGGTTGGAGATACCGATGGCGGCAATGCGGTCAGAATGGATGCCGCTCTTAAACTGGACCTCCATCATGACCGCGATCTGGCTGGCAAGCACCGCCATGGGGTCTTGCTCCACCCAGCCAGGGCGCGGGAAGCTGGTTTTGACGCTGCGACGTGCCTGCGCGACGATGCATCCGTACTCGTCGACGATGGTCGCAAGTACCGAGGTGGTGCCGCAGTCGAGTGCCATGATGTAGGAACCGCCAAAGTTAAACGAGGCATCTTCCATGCCCAGGCTGCCCAGATTCAACGACATCGCTTACACCTTTCTATTGCATCGGGTCGGACAGGACCCGCTCGATCTCTGATGCGGGAAGTGCGCCTTGGCGCAGGATCTGGAGCCCGCCGTGCTGGAACGACACGATGGTCGAGGCGTCGCGACACGGGGTCTCACCGGCGTCGACGGCAATATCGACTCCCTCCAGGATGCGCTCCTCCACCGTGGCAAAACTTGCCGGCGAGGGCGCGCCATGCGTGTTGGCGCTGGTGCAGGCAAGAGGGCTGCCGCAGGCGCGGATGAGCGCTTGCACCACGGGCGAGGCCGAAGCGCGAAGCGCCACCGTGTCGTCGGCGGCGCGCATAAAGGTCGGCACGCAGGGGGCCGCCTTGACCACGATAGTCAGGGCGCCCGGCCAGCATCGTCGGGCGAGCACGCGGGCCTCGTTAGGGATATCCACGCCATAGCGATCGAGCGCCTCGGCATCATCGACCAGCCAGGCAACCGTTTGGGTGAGCTCGCGCTGCTTGAGGGTAAAGATGCGACGATAGCCGGTACCGAGCGCGGGGACCGCGGCGCCGTTGACGGTGGCCTGCGGATCGCGCGGCCACGATGGGAATTCGCTTGTATCTTGAGGCACGGCGTCCGAAAAGGCGTTAACCGCCACAGCGACACCATAGACGGTCTCGGTCGGGATCAGGGCCAGACCGCCACAGCCGAGCACCTCGGCCGTACGCTCAACGGCAAGCCGATGCGGCTCGCGCGTTCCCTCGTATACCCGATAGACCGTCTGCATGTGTATGCCAGCCCCTTACGCTCTGGTGCAAGTTTGTTTACTGTGGGGCATTCTCGCACGAAACGTTCAATCTATTTGCCCAGAGCGCATGTTGGTTTGGTGAGCGGCTCTAGTAGTCGGTGAAAGTGAGGGGGTTAATTGAAGATTATTAGCGCGCAAGCGTAACGGTACGATCGGGAAACTCGATGCTTGCAACCAGTTTTCCGCCGAGGCTCTCTGCGTACCTGCTCAGCGTGTCGAGCCTCATCGACCCCAACTCCCCGCGCTCGAGCTCGGATACACGTTTTTGAGAAACGCCCATCGACTGGGCGACCGACGCCTGTGTTAGATCTTTTAGCCTGCGAATCTCAGCAAGCTTATAGGCTTCGATACGATCGCGAGTCCTCTCCTGCTCGGCGGTAATGGATTCGCGCGTTATCCCGCGAGATTCCATATACTCATGCAGTTCCATCTCGATCGAGCCTCCTTACGTGGCGACGGTATAGTTGCTCGGCCTTTGGAATGTTGATCGCATACCAGCCGTTCCATTTTGCCCTTGACGATCCCGCTCGCGACTTATCACCCGCCAATAGCAATACCGCCTGGCGCTTGGGGTCAAAGGCGAAGAGGATGCGAATCACCTGCCCACCACACGAAGTCACTCTCAGCTCCTTTAAATGATGAAGCTTCGAGCCCTTAACGCGATCAACCAGTGGACGACCAAGGCTGGGACCTTCCTTCTCGAGCGCCAAAAGGTCTGCATAAATCTGCTTCAGCGTAGCTTCATCCTGCTCATCAAGCCAAGGTTCAATGTAATCAAGCACAATACGGTACCGATGCAGCTGATTCGACATACCTTCCTCCTTCTATAGTAGAAGTTTTACGGTATATTGCAAGGACAAACTTGCGCAAATGTCTATTTGTTCAGCTTAAATACGCTGTTTGGGCTCAGTGACGATGGCTCGAACGATACGGGGACGATCGGTGAGGTCGCGGACGATGCACACGTCCGAGAGACCCGCCTGGCGGCAGAGCTCGGCGGCGGTGTCGAGGGCGCCCTCGTAGAGCTCGCAGGCAAACAGGCCGCCGGCGCGCAGCATGTAGGGTGCCGCATTGAGCAGGCGGCGGAAGATATCAAGGCCGTCGACGCCGCCCTCGAGCGCCAAATCGGGCTCGAAGTCCTTGACCTCGTGCGGCAGCGAGCGCATGACGTCGGTCGGGATGTAGGGTGGGTTGGAGACGAGCACATCAAAGGTGCCCCACTCTTCGCGGGGGATAGAGCTCACCAGGTTCGTGAGGCTGAGGGCGACCTCATCGGACGTGAGCCCGAGCGCGTCGCGGTTCTTGGTGGCCAGGTCGATGGCGCGCGGCTCGATATCGGTAGCGGTACAGGCAACATGCCCGCGGCGCTCCCAGGCAAGGGAAAGCGAAATGCAGCCCGTGCCGCAGCCGACCTCGAGAACGCGGGCGATACGGGGCTCGACTGGAGCGGACGAGGCGGCATCCTGCGCTAGGGCAGCCTCCTGGTCGGCACCTTCGATGGCGATGCCGTATTCGTCGAGCTCGGACTCGGCGGCTTCGGCTTCTGCTGCCTGCGTGGCGGCTTCCTCGGCCTCGCGGTCGGCCAGTTCCTCGGCATAGGCACGGCTGCCCAGTACGTCGCTGCCTAGCGCCGCCTCATCGGCAGCTGTGAGGTTAGCAGCACGGCGCTCGGCCGTCGCTCGCTCGTCGGCCAATGCGGCTTCGGCTTTGCGCGCTTGCTCGACTTCATCGTTCCAGGGCAGCTCAACGCGCTGACGGGCGGCAGCCTCGGGGCTCAGCACCTCGGCATCCAGATAATTGAGGACTTCCTCGACGAGCATCTCGGTCTCGGGACGCGGAATGAGCACACCAGGTGCGCACGCGACGTCGATCATGCGGAACTGCGTGCTGCCGGTGATGTACTGCAGCGGCTCGCCCTTAGCGCGACGGACGACCGCTGCGTGCATGGTCTCGAGCTGAGCTGCATCGAGCGTCTCGTCCATGCGCATATATAAGTCGATGCGCGCCAGACCCGTTGCTGCGCACAGCAGCCACTCGGCAGAAAGACGGGGATGCTCCTCACCGCGCTCGGCCAGGTACTCCTTGGTCCACTCGAGACAACGCTTGATGGTCCAGATCTCGTTTGCCATGGGGTCCTCCCCTCTTATGCGCCGGGCGGCGCGCGAATGTCGGAGCAGATTGTACGCGAGGGCGACGCACGACAAGGGACGATTGAAGGCGATTATCGAGAATCAGCCCAGATTTTTGCTTGGAGCCCACCTGAAGTGTTCATTCGTCGACGTCTAAATCTGCATCCGTCAAGCTTTTGGCAAGGTTGCCCCAAAACTGACCAATATCTAACCAAGAACTTGCCAAATCACTTGACGCGCGACGCACCAAAAAGGACCCCGCGACTTCTTGGACGTTTTTTCGAGCAATATTTTCAATTGCAGATGAACGCCGTTGATTGCTTTGAGCAGGTAGATGGCTTAACAGCCACTGAAACCAATCGAATAACACCTCAACGCAATATACCCAACCTAGTCATCGGGGGCGTTCTTATTTGACTGGTCATTTAAGAACGTCCCCGATGACTACCTTGACAAGGAGTGTCCCAAACTGCCGGCAGAAAAGGAACGTCCCCGACTGCCACCTTCGGCAGCGATGGCAACGCCGCAGGTAGGTACTCATTTATGTCTGTCCCCAATGACTGCATCCGGAGCAAGACAACGCCGCAGGTTGAGCATAAGTCAGCGAAAACGCCCCTAAGCGAGCAAGGTGACGTGAAAGAGGAGGGAAGCGTACTTTGGTACGCGACCGACGATTGAACGTCAGATTGCCGCTTAGGGGCGTTTGCAGCGTCGACCGGTTACGCGGTTCGTAGAACCGCGTAACCTACACCGCCTGTGCCAGCTTCTCGGCTCGCTCGGCGGCGGCGAGCGCCTCGATGACGGTGCCGAGCTGATCGCCCAGAAGGACGCCGTTGTAGGTGGAGTTGAAACCGATGCGGTGATCGGTCACGCGGTCCTGGGGCTGGTTGTAGGTACGGATCTTCTCGGAACGGTTGCCGTGGCCGATCTGGCTCTGGCGCTCGGCGCCGAGCTCGGCCTGCTGCTTCTCGAGTTCCATCTCGTACAGACGAGCACGCAGCATCTGCATGCAGACCTCGCGGTTCTGGATCTGGGAGCGCTGCTCCTGCGACTGCACCACGGTGTTGGTGGGCAGGTGGGTGATGCGGACGGCGGAGTAGGTGGTGTTAACGCACTGACCACCAGGGCCGGAGGCACAGTAGGTGTCGATGCGCAGGTCGGACTGGTTGATCTGGACGTCGATCTCCTCGGCCTCGGGAAGCACGGCGACGGTTGCCGTGGAGGTCTGGATGCGACCCTGGGACTCGGTCTTGGGAACGCGCTGGACGCGGTGCACGCCAGACTCGAACTTCATAACGGAGTAGACGCGGTCGCCCTCGACCTTGAACTCGATGGACTTAAAGCCGCCGGCCTCGCTGGGGCTGGAGTCGAGCACGGTGGTCTTCCAGCCGCGCGACTCGCAGAAGCGCTGATACATCTTGTACAGATCGCCGGCAAAGATGGCCGCCTCGTCGCCACCGGCGGCGGAGCGAATCTCGACGATGGTGTTCTTGTCGTCGTTGGGGTCGCTCGGGATGAGCATGTACTTAATGTCTTCCTCGAGCTGGGGAAGCTTGGCCTCATTTTCGGAGATGTCCATCTGGAGCATCTCCTTCTCATCGGCATCGGTAGTATCGTGGAGCATTTCCTTGGCAGCCTCGATGTCATCGAGCGCGCCGATGTACTCGCGCGAGGCGGCGATGAGGTCGGACTGGTGCGCGTACTCCTTGTTGAGACGCGTGAACTCCTTGATATCGGAGGCGACGGCCGGGTCGGAGAGCTTCTTCTCGAGTTCCTCGTAGGCCTTGATAATCTTTTCGAGCTTGTCGCGCATGGCGGGACTCCTTTATATGCGTGAAGGTGAAAATCGGCAGAGTTGATGGGGCGCGCGGCGCCACTGCGGGGGTAAGCCCGGCTAGAACATGTCGATCTTCAGATACATGCGCATCCCTTCGCGTATGGGGTACATAGTTGCGGTCTAACCCATACATGATAGCGTGCGCAGGCAAACCTGCATATAACCCGCACGGAATGAGTGGACGTAGCCGTTGGGGACGTTCCTTAACGACCAGTCGTTTAAGAACGTCCATTACAGTCGAAATTGTCAGCCCGGGACCGTCTCGGGCTACGA
>USBK01000039.1:0-17255 GCA_900552895.1 uncultured Collinsella sp. | reverse complement strand
AAGAAGTCCGCCTAGTTTTACCGATGTGACAAAGGGACTGTCCCTTTGTCACATTCCACCGGTCACCAGTATTAAGGAGTCGAAATGTCTGAGCTCAACCCCGTCCGCATTGCCGTCATCGGCGCCGGCGCCATGGGCCGCAACCACATCCGCTTTGTCACCGAGGAGCCCGAGGCCGAGCTCGTCGCCATCGCCGACGCCTTTGAGGGCGCCCGCGCCACGGCCGAGGCCGCCGGCGTGCCGTTTTACACCGATCCCGCCCAGATGATGGACGAGGTCAAGCCCGAGGCTGTCATCATCGCCACCCCCAACGACCTGCACCTGGGCGTTGCCCGCGAGGCCATCAAACGCAACATCGTGCCGCTGGTCGAAAAGCCGATCTCCAACGATCTCGAGGATGCCCAGGCTTTCGCCGCCGAGGCCGAGACCGCCGGCGTGCCCGTGCTCGTGGGTCAGCACCGTCGCCACAACCCGTTTGTGAACAAGGCCAAGGAGATCATCGAGTCCGGCGAGCTGGGCAAGCTCACCGTGTCGAGCTTCCACTACATGATCTATAAGAATGACGAGTACTTTGATGTCGAGTGGCGCCGCAAGAAGGGTGCCGGACCGATCTTGGTCAACCTGGTTCACGACGTGGACCTGCTCCGCTACCTGCTGGGCGAGCCCGTCGCCGTCCAGGGCATGCAGTCCAGCGCCGCCCGCGGTTTTGAGACCGAGGACTCCGCCGTGGTCAACGTCCGTTTTGCCGATGGCGCGCTCGCGAGCATGACCATCTCCGACGCCACCGCCAGCCCCTGGAACTGGGAGGCAACCGCTCGCGAGGATCCGCAGTACCGTCCCTTCGACGCCGACGCCTACTTTATCGGCGGCACCAAGGGCGCCCTGTCACTGCCCCGCCTGCACCAGTTCTCCTACGACGGCGCCTCTAACTGGCACAAGCCGCTGCAGATGGAGATTCCGGCTGTCGACCCGGCACTGCCGCACAAGATGCAGCTCAAGCACTTTGTGAAGGTTGTCCGCCGCGAGGTCGAGCCCGTCGTGACCCCCGCCGACAACGTCAAGACGCTCACGCTTCTCAACGCCATCAAGGAGGCCGCCGAGACCGGTCAGCTCATCGAGCTGTAATGCCTTAAGAGCGGCCGCGGCAGAAACCCCATGCCGAGCCCCTCGGTCCGCCACAAATAAGCCCCTCTTCTTTGCCCTGCGAGCAGCCTCCTGCCCGCGGGGCATTTTGCTACTTTGCCAATGGTTTTTCTGGGACGGGGGACTTTTTGCACCTTAGCTTGATTCGTTCGCCACGGAATGAGCCTATCTACTACGTTTAACCGATCACCCTCAACCATACCGAATTTCGCGAAATAAAAACCGCAGGTAGACGGGTTGCGCATTTTCGGAAAACCGGGGGATGGTCGACCCACACGGTTCAAACGTAGTAGATAGGCCGCTTTCGTGGTTCCACGCCAAAACAGTCTTTTTTGGGCGAAGTGGCGGGTGGTATCCTTGGTGGCCCTGTGCTGCAAACGCACCTTTACCGCAAGGAGTGTCATGGATCTTATCGCCCAGCTCGCCCGCGAGCTCAACCTTAAGGCCGCCAATGTCGAGTCGGCCGTCAAGCTCATCGACGAGGGCAACACCATCCCCTTTATCTCGCGCTACCGCAAGGAAGCAACGGGCGGCATGGACGACGTTGCCCTGCGCGCGCTCGACGAGCGCCTGTCCTACCTGCGCAATCTTGAACAGCGTAAAGAGGACGTCATCCTGCTCATCGACGCCCAGGGCAAACTCACGCCCGAGCTCGAGGCACAGATTCGCGAGGCCACACAGCTCCAGCGTGTCGAGGACCTCTACAAGCCCTACCGCAAAAAGCGCATGACCCGCGCGCAGAAGGCCCGCGAGGCAGGCCTGGAGCCACTCGCCAACATGATCATCATGTAGGCTTCGGCCAAGGGCAGCGCGCTCGACGCCGCCGCGGACTACGTCAACGAGGAGGCCGGCTTCGACACGCCCGAGAAGGCGCTCGCCGGCGCCGCCGACATCGTGGCCGAGACGGTGGCCGAAGATCCCGAGAACGTCGCCGACCTGCGCGCCTTTACGCAAAACACCGCCGACATCGTCGTCGAGGCCACCGACCCCGCCGAGAAGACCCCCTACGAGCCCTACTACAACTTTGACGAGCCGTTGCGCCGTATACCCAACCACCGCGTGCTGGCTATCGACCGCGGTGAGCGTGAGGGCAAGCTCCGCGTGCGCGTGAACGTCGACGGCGCTGCCGCTACGGCACGCCTCGGCAGCCGCTGGCCCCGTCGCCAGGGCGTGTTTGCTCCCGTCTTTAATGCCGCCATCGCTGACGGTTACAAGCGCCTCATGGCCCCCTCGCTGGAGCGCGAGGCCCGCGCCAAACTCACCGTTCGCGCCCAGACCGAGGCCATCAACGTCTTTGCCAAGAATCTCGAAGGCCTGCTCTCGGCGCGCCCCGTGCGCGGCGCCCGCGTACTCGCGCTCGATCCGGGCTACCGCACCGGCTGCAAGGTCGCCGTCATGGACGAGACCGGCAAGCTGCTCGACCACGGCGTGGTCTACCCCACCAAGCCGCGCCACGACGTCGCCGGCACCAAGCGCGAGCTCGCCCGCCTCGTCAAGAAGGACAGCGTCAACACCATCGTCATCGGCAACGGCACCGCCAGCCGCGAGACCGAGGAAGTCGTCTCGGAGTTTATTGCCGAGCAGGCGCCCAGCCTTCGCTACACCATCGTCAACGAGGCGGGCGCGTCGGTGTACTCCGCCTCCGAGCTCGCGAGCCAGGAGTATCCCGATCTGGATGTCACCGTACGCGGCGCCATGAGCCTGGGCCGCCGTCTGCAAGACCCGCTGGCAGAGCTCGTCAAGATTCCGCCCCAGTCCATCGGCGTTGGCCAGTACCAGCACGACCTTGACCAGGCCGAGCTTTCGCGCACCCTGGGCCACGTGGTGGAAGACGTCGTCAACCGTGTGGGCGTCGACGTCAACACCGCGAGCGCAAGCCTGCTGGGCTACGTGTCGGGCATTACGCCGAGCGTAGCCAAAAACATCGTGGCCTACCGCGAGGAAAACGGCGCCTTTACCGATCGCCGCCAGCTCAAGAAGGTCCCCAAGCTGGGACCCAAGGCGTACCTCAACGCCGCAGGTTTCCTGCGCATCAGCGGCGGCAAGAACCCGCTCGACGCGACAAGCGTCCACCCCGAAAGCTACGAGGTGGCCACGGCCGTCCTGGAGCGCGCCGGCGTTGCGGCAAGCGAGCTCAGCCGCGGCGGCGTGCCCGATATCGAGCGCCGCCTGGGCAGCATCTCGGCGCTGGCAAGCGACCTGGACTGCGGCACCCTCACGCTCATCGACATCGTCAACGAGCTCAAGAAGCCCGGTCGCGACCCGCGCGACGACGCGCCCGAGGTAGTCTTTAGCCGCTCGGCGCTTTCGATCGACGACCTGGAGCCCGGCATGGAACTCAAGGGCACGGTGCGCAACGTTGTGGACTTTGGCGCCTTCGTCGACGTGGGCGTGCACCAGGACGGCCTCGTGCACATCTCCAAGCTGGCCAACCGCTTCGTCAAGCACCCCAGCGACGTGGTGCGCGTCGGTGACACGGTCAAGGTGTGGGTTGAAAAGGTCGATCGCGACCGCAAGAAGATCTCCCTCACCATGGTGCAGGAGAAGTAAACCGCCAAAGCAAGGGTCCCCCCTCTCGCGACGTGCAAAATCGCGAGTATTCTGCAAATTCCACCGTTCCGGATGCCCCTCAGAGACGAAAAAGCAAGAAACAGCCCCCGTTTTAGCGTCATCAGAGCCAAAACGGGGGCTGTTCCATGCTTCACCCAGCTGGTAAAAGCCTTTACCTTGCTGAATACTCTCAATTTTGCACGGCGCAGGCGGGGGTACCTTTGTCCACGGCAGGATATGGAAGCCTATCACCAACCTACCGGCAAGTTCGTGTCGGCAGCCCCGGCCTTTCCTTTGCCTAGCGCGACCCTCGCGAAGCGCGTGAGCGATAGGGAAAGGAAAGGCCGGGGCGAACAACCCGCGATGTAGTCAGCGTTCGCGTTACGGCAGGATATGGAAACCGAGCGAGGCGATATCCTTGGCAAAACCGCGCACGGTATCGAGCGAGACCTCGTACGGGTCACGGCCGATGTTCTTACGCTTGGCCAGGATGCTGTTGGGCACCGTGATGATCTGGCAACCGCATCCTTCCGCCTGGTAAATATTGATAAGCTCACGCGTGGACGCCCACAGGACCTCGCAGTTGGGCTTGGCGGCGGCCTTCTTCACCGACTCCGTCATAAACGGAATGGGATCGACGCCGGTGTCAGCGATACGGCCGGCAAAGAGCGAGATGATGGACGGCGTCTCGGCATCAACGGCCTCGACCATCTCGTCGACCTGCGTAGGCGTAAAGATGGTGGTGACGTTGACCTTGATGCCATCGGCCGAAAGCTTGCGCACCAGCTCGGCGGTGGACTCGCCCTTGGTAGTCACGCACGGAATCTTGACGTAGACGTTCTCGGCCCAGGTAGCGATCTCGCGGGCCTCGACCTCCATGGTCTCGACGTCGTCGGCAAAGACCTCAAACGAGACGGACACATCGGTGATGTGGGCCAGGACCTCCTTGGCAAACGCGCGGTAATCCGTCACGCCGCCCTTCTTCATAAGGGACGGGTTGGTCGTGAAACCCTGAACGTTGCCGTTCTCGTACATGTCGAGCATGCCCTCGAGGTTTGCACCGTCAGCGAACACCTTGATTGCCATCTGCCTGATTCCTTTCGCTTGCACACGGGCGTTAAACTGCTAAACACTTTACCTACGTTTATCAAGGCGTGAACTGCGGTTTTTTATCTTCTCGGCGAACGGTATAATCGCTTCAGTGTTTGGATTGATAAATCGATTGAGCATGCAAAAGCAAAGAGTCGCAGTTTGAGCAAACGTCAGAAGGCGAGATTCATTAGATGAGGCCGAAATGTTGCATCGCGGTGACGGTGCCGTCGTTCGCGACGTCGTCGGTCACGTAGTCGGCGACCGCCTTGACCTCGGGCATGGCGTTGCCCATGGCCACAGCCGTCTCGACGGCAGCGAGCATGCCCAGGTCGTTGCCCGAATCGCCGAAGCCAAAGGTGCGCGCATTTCCCTCGCGGCCCAGATACTCCAGCGCTCGCGCCACACCCACGCCTTTGTCAATACCCTTGGGGCTCAGCTCGCGATTCTGGCCGCCGGTATTGCACAGCTCAAAGTTGCGGTCGATAAAGCCATCGTCGTTGGCCACGCGAGCCAAGCCGGGCGCGTTAAGGCACACCTTGCCCACGCGCAGACGACCGTCGATGCGCATTTCCTCGGCGCTGTGCACCGCAGCAGCGCCGATCAAAGACGACTGCTCAACGCCCGCAGGCTCCAGCGCAAAGGTCGCAGCATTGGCCTCGAAAAAGGCCTCGAACCCTGCCGCAACAATGCGACGCGCAAGCTCCTCGACAATACCCTCGTCAATGCAATCCTCGTGCACCACACGCCCCTCGACCTCGAGCGTGGCGCCCGCCATGGCCACGACACCCGCAGGGTCGAGCGCGCGCAGGCTGTCCGCAATCAGCCACAAGGGGCGACCCGTGCAGATAAACGCCTTGTGCCCTGCGTCGCGCAGGCGATGAAACGCCTCGACGACCGCCTGCGAGGGACGCACCGCCGAGAAGTCCTTATCGGTCATATCGTCGGGATCGAACGACGTCAGCGTGCCGTCCACGTCAAAAAACAGTACGGCGGAATCGGGGCACGCATCAATCATATGGGTTCCTTTCGAGGGCGATGGCAAACGAAGCATCCATCATATAATGGAGCGACGCAACCAGAGAGGTCACCCATGGAATTTTACGCAAGCTGCCCCGAGGGCTTTGAGTCCGCACTCGCCGACGAGCTCAAGTGGCTCGGGCTTTCGCATGTCCGCCGCCTTAAGGGCCGCGCCACGTTTGAGGGCGAGCTTGAGCAAGGCCTTCGAGCGTGCCTGTGGTCGCGCCTGGCAAGCCGTGTGTTTGTGGTGCTCGGGCGTTTTGAGGCGCAGGGTGCCGACGAGCTATACGACGGCGTTTACGACATCGCCTGGGAAAACATCGTCCGCCCCGGCGCCACGATTGCCATCACCGCACGCGGCGTGACCGAGCAGCTGCGCAACACGCGCTTCTCGGCCCTGCGCGCCAAGGACGCGCTGTGCGACCGCCTGGCCGAGACCACGGGCCGTCGCGCCGACGTCGATGCCGCCGACCCCGATGTCCACCTGCTGCTTTCGCTGCGCCAACGCCGCGCGAGCATAAGCCTGGACCTTTCGGGCGACCCGCTGTTCAAGCGCCTGCCGCCCGCCGCGACCCGCGCCGGCGAGGGCGCGCACGTGCTGCGCCCCGACTACGCCGCCCTGGTGCTGGCGCAGGTCGGCTGGACCGCGCTGTGCGAGCGCGAGCTGACGGCCGACGACTACGAAAACGAGGCCCTGCCCACGCTGATCGACGCCTCGTGCGCCGGCGGCGGTCTGCTGCTGGAGGCCGTGAATATTCTGACCGATCGCGCCCCGGGCGCTGCGCGCGAGCGCTGGGGCTTTGAGGGCTGGCAGCTGCACGACGCCGCCCTGTGGGAGCAGCTTCGCGCCGAGGCGCGCGAGCGCGAGACGGCGGCACGCGAGCGCCAGGCGCGCATCGTTGCCGTGGATGTTGACCCCGCCGCACGCAAAACCGCCGAGCGCATGGTTAAGTGTGCCGGCTACAAGCGCTTTGTCGATTTTTGCGCCGCCAAGTCCGCCACCGTGCTGGACCACGCAGGTGCCGTTGCCGGTGCCGCCCTGGTCGCAGACACCACCGAGACCCCGCTTTCGCTCATGCACGACGCCATGACGCTGGTCGGCGAGCTGCGCCGCGCCCCCGAGCTTGCCGCCGCACCGGTCGCCGCGCTCACCCGCGATGGCCTTATGGCCCGCGCGCTCCATGCCGAGCCCGCGCGCTCCATCGCCGTCATGCCCAATAACGAGGAGGCGGCTATTGAGGTTTGGCCCTCGCTCGACCACGCCGCCGCGGCATTCGAAGTTGCGGCCAGCGCAGATGCCGAGGCCGAGGTTGCGGATGCCAACGAAGCCAACGACGAAGTCGTCAACGCCCCCATGCCCGAGCCTGCCGCCATGCTCGACCTGGGCGACGGCAAGCCGCTGCCCGTGCTCATCCCCGAGTCCGAGCAGTTCGCCAACCGCCTGCGCAAGAATGCCCGTCTGCGCCGCAAGTGGGCCAGGCGCGAGGGCGTGAGCTGCTACCGCGTCTACGATGCCGACCTGCCCGACTACTCCGCCGCTATCGACCTGTACGAGGGTTGCCCGCAGACGCCGGGCCGCTGGCTCGTCATCGCCGAATACGCCGCGCCCAAGACCATCGACCCCGCACTGGCCCAGGCCCGTATGCTCGACATTCTGGCCATCGCGCCGCGCATCCTAGATGTTCCCGCCGAGCATGTGCACGCCAAGGCCCGCATGCGTTCGCGCGGCGGCTCGCAGTACGGCAAGCAGGGCGCCGGCAAGGGCGGCTCGGGTGAGCGCGCCAATATCGCGCGTCGTCGCCTGCCGCTCATCGAAGAGGGCGGCCTCACCTTTGCCGTCAACTTTGACGACTACCTGGACGTCGGCATCTTCTTGGACCACCGCGTCACCCGCAACCTGGTGCGCGAGCACGCCAAGCAGGCGCGCCGCTTCCTCAATCTGTTTGCCTACACCGGCACTGCCACCTGCTACGCGGCCGATGGCGGCGTCGAGGAGACCGTGACGGTCGACCTCTCCAATACCTATCTGGACTGGGCCGAGCGCAACATGCGCCAGAACGGCTTTGTGGGGCCTCAGCATCATTTTGTGCGCGACGACGTGCTCGCCTGGATTCGCGACCAGCGCCAGACGCGCAACCGCTGGGACCTGATCTTTGTCGACCCGCCCACGTTCTCGAACTCGTCCAAGATGGGCCGCCGCACCTGGGATGTCCAGCGCGACCATGTTGAGCTTTTGGCCGGCGTATCGCGCCTGCTCGCGCAGGGCGGCCATGCCATCTTTAGCTGCAACCTGCGCGGCTTCCGCCCCGAGACGCGCAAGCTCGCCCGCGCGGGCGTGGTGCTGGAGGACATTACGGCGCAGACCATCCCCGAGGACTTCGCGCGCAACCAGAAGGTGCACCACTGCTACATCGTGCGCCGCCTGCCCATCGAGGACGCCATGGCCGAAGTCGGCTTTAGCGCCGAGGAAATTGCCGAGCGCGTCGAGGAGCTGCGCAACCCCGGAGCCCGCAAGCCTCGCGCAACGGCGCCCGCGCACGCGCAGGCAGGCGACCGGGGGCCGCGCGGCAACGGCAAGCCTGACTCCGCCGGCAAGCCCAAAAAGAAGAAGTTCTACGCCAGCAAGCCCAAGGGCAAATAACAAAGTTGCGGTGGAATACGGACTGTTTTGCCTGGAATTAGGCAAATTTAGACCGTATTTCACCGCAACTCATATTGGGATGGTGGTTGGCGATCTAGCCTTGGATGACCAATCGGTAGCCGATGCCCACATGCGTCTGGATATAGCGCGGATGCGCGGGGTCGGACTCGATTTTCTTGCGCAGCGTGCCCATAAAGACGCGCAGGCTCGCCAGGTCGCTCTTGGTCGCCGTGCCCCAAATCTCGTGCAGGATAAACTGGTGCGTCAGCACCTTGTCGGCGTTGTGCGCCAGCAGACACAGGAGCTTGTACTCGATCGGCGTCAGGTGCAGTTCCTCGCCATCCATCATGGCGATGCCGGCATCAAAATCGATATGCAGCTCACCGGTATCGAACGAGCCCTCGGAGGCAACGCCGCCCGTTTGCGCATACGAAAGGCGCCTGAGCGTCGTGCGAATGCGCGCGAGCAGTTCCTCGACCGAAAACGGCTTGGTCAGGTAGTCGTCGGCGCCGGCATCGAGCGCGCGGATCTTGTCCGCGTCCTCGCTGCGCGCCGAGACCACGATGATCGGCATGCCCGACCACGTGCGCACCGACTCAACCACCTTGACGCCGTCCATATCGGGCAGGCCCAGATCGAGCAGCACAATGCTCGGCGCCTGCGACGAGGCGGCGGCGATGGCAGCATGTGCGGTCTCCACGGCCATATGGCGCAAGCCGTGCGCCTCGAGCGCGGCGACGATAAGGTTGCGGACGGCGGGATCGTCCTCAACGACTAAGATGAGCGGTTTCACGGCAGAGTTCGGCACAGCGCTACTCCTTATCAAACGAAACGTCGGCGGCGGGAAGCTCGATCGTAAAGACCGAGCCGTGCGGGTCCGCCGCGGCAACCTCTATGCTACCGCCATGCGCCAGCGCAATGGAGCGGCAAAGCGAAAGCCCCAGGCCCACACTGCGTCGGCTATCGGCCAAACCATGGTTGGCGGTGTAGAACGACTCAAAGATACGCTCGCGGTCCTCGGGAGCAATGCCCGGGCCGTCATCGGCCACCGAGCACGCCACGCGTCCATCGCCGGCGTCAATCGAGATCACGATATGCGAGCCTGCGGGCGTGTAGGTAATGGCATTGTTCACCAGGTTTACCACCAGCTGCACCATCAGGCGCGCATCGACATTGACGAGCGCCGGCTCATCGCTCGCCACCACCTTAAGATCGTGCTCGCGCACGGCCGGATTTACATGGCGCAGCGCCTCCTCGACGATATCGTCCATAAGCTCGAGCGTGGTCGACAGATGCATGCCGCCGCCCTCGAGCTTGGTGATGGCAAGCAGGTTCTCGACGGTGGCGTTGAGCCACAGCGCATCCGAGCGAATGGATAGCAGCAGGCCGCGGCGCGTCTGGGCATCGAGCACCGCGGTGCCGGTCGAACCCTGATCGAGCAGCACGTCGGCATTACCCGAAATACTGGTAAGCGGCGTGCGCAGGTCGTGCGAGATGGAGCGCAGCAGATTGGCGCGCAGCTGCTCATTTTTGGCAAGCACCGCCGCCTCCTCGCGGGCCTCCATGGCGCGGGCGCGATCGAGTGCCAGCTCGCCTTCGCTCACGATGGCATCGGCAAGCGTCCGCTCCTCGGACGTCAGCGCATCGGGCTCGGCGACAATGGCGAGCACCCCCACCACCGAGGCGGGATCACCCGCGCGCACCATGGTGTCGCCCGAGTGCACGGTCAGGTATATGCCAAAGAACGCCGAGCCGCCATAGGTGGCATCGAGCGGCGTTCCCACATAGGCGGATGCCGAGAGCCGTGGCGGCATCTGCGGCGCCAGCTCGTGCACCGGCGCGACATCGCCCACGGCCGTGTATGTCGCACGCGGCAGCAGGTCATCGCCCTCGGCGTCGGCGCTGTACCACACGACTGGACAGCCCGAAAGACGTGCCAGCTGCGTTGCCATAGCATGGACAATCTGCTGCTGATCGGCGCAGCGCTGCAGCATGCGGTTGGTCTCGAGCACCATCTGCGTGCGCCGGTCGCTGGCGGCGGCCTGCGCCAAGGCACGACGCAGGGCAAGCGAAATCGAGCTCGACACGAGCGAGACCGAAAACATGATGAAGAACATGCCAGGATAGACGCGGTCGATAAACGACAGCGAGTAGCGCGGGTCGACAAACAGGAAGTTGTAGAGCGCCACGGCGGCAGCCGAACTCAGCAAGCAATACAGGCGGCTCCAGGTAAAGAACGCGCACAGCTGCACGGCGAACACATAGACGATCATGATGCTCGGCGCGAGACCCGGATGGTCGAGCAGCGCGCCCACAATCGTCGCCGCGACCAGCAGCCCCGCCGATACGCAGGCGTCATACAGAGGGCTGCGACGCGTCAGCGTCGTGCGCCGCCACCAAAAGTTCTCGGCAATATCGCCGTCCGCATGGACGTCCATCAGCGCCCCGCCCCTCTCTCAAAAGCAAAAACCACCACAAAGGGGACAGGCACCTTTGTGGTGGTTTCCCCTTGTGGTGGTTCCAAGTGTATAGCCTTTGCAGCCTGCGGTCGTTAGACAAACAGCGCGTGCGCGAGCAGTGCGCACACGCACGCCGCGACAAACACCAGCGCCACGACCGAAATCACGCGATCGGCCATGTCCATGTTGGCCCGATTCGTAAAGAACCGATCTTCGGCGGCATCGGCGCGTGCCTCGCGCACCACTTCGGCAACCACCTCGCGGCCATCAAGCATCTTTGCATCCATGTTTGCCTCCCCGGCCCCAATCTTGTCCATCGAAAACCAACTCCGTGCAACCTGTCGGCGCCTACGGGCGCTCGTTGGGAGCCAGGCGTTGCATCTTGTTCACGGCCTTGAACTTGGTGAACAGCGGCACGTACTCAAAGCTCACGTTGGAGTTCTCCAGGCCGTACCAGCGCGCAGGCGTGCCGGCGGCGCGACGAATGATGTACTTGAGCGTGATGGCCGTACGCTCGCTCGGCTCCACATCGCTTTCGGGCGCCAGAAGCTTACGGATCAGGACGAACTTGAACGTACCGATGTTGCCCGGATCCTTGTAGACCGAGTAGTCATGCGTCTGCGCCGGCAGCTCGCCGGTGGCAGCCAGGTCCTGAACGACCTGACGCAGGTAGGCATTGACGCGCTGGTTAATCTTGTAGCCCAGGTACAGATGCACGCGGAACACGTAGTCGGTGCCGAACGTCTCGACCGAATAGGCAAAGGTATGCGGTTCGTCCATGGTCTCGACATTCACGAACCACCAGGCGCGAGCGCGCTTGGGATGCTTGTCCAAGATCGAGTAGACGATATCACGGTCGATGTAATCGGTATGGGTGTCCTTGGTCAGGTACACGATGTTGTCGCTCAGGCGCTCGTAGCGATCATCATCGCGCAGGCGCTTGAGCTGCGGCAGGTAGCTGCGCAGCGGCAGCAGCGTAAACTGGCGCTGCTCAACAGCCGTGCCGTTGTACCAGCACACCATAATGCCCATGATGAGTGCAGCCATGAGGATGGTGAAGTAGCCGCCGTGGAAGAACTTGGTGAGTGAGCTCACAAAGAAGAAGCCTTCGAGCAAAAGGAAGAAGGCCGCGAAGATCCACGGAGCAACCTTGAGCTTGCGCTCCTCGTGCAGGTAGAAGAAGAGCAGCAGCGTGGTGCACATCATAGTCAGCGTAATGGCAAGGCCGTAGGCGGCTTCCATATGAGCCGAGTTCTGGAACAGCAGCACCACGATGACGCAGCCGACAAGCATGACGTTGTTGACCATGGGGATGTAGAGCTGGCCTTTGGTCTCGGCCGGATAGAAGACCTGCATGTGCGGCATGAGGTCCAGGCGACTGGCCTCGGACACCAGCGAGAACGCGCCGGTAATGAGCGCCTGCGAGGCAATGATGGCCGCGACGGTTGAAAGGCCGACGGCAAACGGACGCAGGCCCGGGGCGAGCATCTGGTAGAACGGGTTAAGGTCGGCAATGCCCATGAGCTCGGGGTTGGCAGCGTTGTTCATAAGCCAAGCGCCCTGGCCCATATAGGACAGCAGCAAGCAGCACTTAACGAACGGCCAGGTGGCGTAAATGTTGCCGCGACCCACATGGCCCATGTCGGAGTAGAGCGCCTCGGCACCGGTGGTGGCGAGGAAGCAGCTGCCCAGAATCATGATGCCCGCGTGGTTGTTGGGGCTCAGCAAAAAGGCGATGCCGCGCACCGGGTTGAGGCACAGCAGCACGGCGGGGTGCTGGAAGACAAAGAACAGACCCGTGCCGCCCAGGAACAGGAACCACAGCGTCATGATGGGGCCAAAGGCGTGACCGATCTTGGCCGTGCCGATGCGCTGCACCAAGAAGAGCGCAATGATGATGGCGAGCGTGATGGCGACAACGCGGCCCTGGTCATCCCCGAGCACGGCGTGAACCGCAGGGATGGTGCGCAGGCCCTCGATGGCCGTGGTAACGGTAACAGCCGGCGTCAGGATGCCGTCGGCGAGCAGCGCGGCGCCACCCAGCATGGCGGGGATGATAAGCCACTTGCCGCAACGCTTGACCAGGCTGTACAGGGCAAAGATACCGCCCTCGCCGTGGTTGTCGGCGCGCAGCGAGATCAGCACGTACTTGACGGTCGTCAGCAGCGTGACCGTCCACACGACAAGAGAGAGCGCGCCGAGCACGAACTCCTCCGTCACGCTTCCGATGCCGCCGTTGCCGGCAACGAGCGCCTTGGTTACATACATAGGGCTGGTGCCGATGTCGCCGTACACCACGCCCAGCGTGACGAGCATCGCCGAGATGCTCACAGGAATCGCAGCGTGCGAGGCTGCCTCCTTGGCCTTTTGTTCCATAAGCCGGTTTCCTCCCAATTTTAACGTTCGACGGGATTATATGTAATCAGCCCATATTTTAATGGCACCGTTTTCCCAGCTAGATAAACATTTATGCGGCCTTTAGGCCACCGCGGCGATATGGAATGTGACAAAGGGACACCCCCCTTGTCACATTCGTCATCTTCCGAGCCAGTTTTTGAACCACCACTCCATAGAGCGGCTCATCTCGGCCATAAAGGGGCTCGTGTGCTTACGGGTGTAGATGTCGATGACGCGCTCGCCCACCTCGCGGGCGTGCGGGCGAAACATCGCATCCATCTCGGCCACCTGCGCATCCATCGTCGCGGCGTCGGCGCGGCGGTAGTGCTCCTCGTGCACCAGGTTCACCACGGGATGCGCGATTGCCGGGCGCTCCTTACGGGGCGCGCCGATGATGAGCATCGACAGGGGCATGGTATAGGGCGGCAGATCGAGCAGCTCGGCGACTTCCTCGGCATTCTCGACGATATCACCGATGTAGCAGCTCCCCAGCCCCAGGGCCTCGGTGGCAACCACGGCGTTTTGCGCGGCGATCACGGCATCCTGCGCCGCGATGGCAAAGTCGCCCAAACCCGGCGCGCGGCGGGGCGCCTTGCCCGTGCGCTCGACAAACTCGGGCTCAAAGCAGCCCACGTGCTCAAACAGATCGATCCACTTGGCATAGTCGACCACAAATATAAGTGCCCAGGGCGCCTTGGCGATCATAGGCTGGTGGTCGCACAGGTCGGCCAGACGATCCAGCGTAGCCTGCTCGCGAATGCTCACGATGGAATACATCATCATGGCGCCCGCCGACGGTGCACGGCTCGCCGCATGCAGAATCGCCGCCCGCTGCTCGTCGGTCACCGCCACGGGACGGTCGTCGTCATTGCGCGCAAAGGCGCGCGTGGAGGAACGGTGCTCCAACGTGTCCAGCACCGCGTTGCCCGTGGCCTCGACCGGATACCCGCCAGCATCCACGCCCGCAGCTCCGCCGCCGCCCACGTCCGCCTTGCAAACCTGCTCGCTCATCGCCCTACCCTCGCCATTTCTTTAAGAAGCCTTTACGTTTCCGTGTAATTCCCGTCCATTATCGCGCAGGTCGCCACTACATTGCGCCACACCGCCACACGTGCGCGTTAATATGGCTGGTTGTTGTGCGCAGCCACCAATTGCAGCGCATATCTTGGTAACAATCGGGTAAACCCCCGCTTTCGTAGGTTTTAAGTTTGTGAGGAGTCTCAGCATGTTCGCTGCCGCCATCTCGCTCGTCGGTCTTGCGGCGACCGTCTACCTTGTCTTGCGCGAGGCCAAGGCCATTCGCGCACAGTCGGGCACCGTCGCCAAAGGCGCCATCGCCTGGAGTGTCGCCTTCGGCCTGTTCCAGCTCTTTTTGACCATTTGGGGCGCCATTGGCCTCGTCGCCCAAAACGAGCCGCTCGCCTTTGTGATGCTCATCCTGACCAACGCCATCCTTACCGGATGCGCCTGGGCCAGCATTGCCCGCGACCGCATCGCCCCGCGCGTCTTTGCGTTCGCCGGGTCCGATGCCCCCGTCCCCACCGGCAAGCTCGCCCGCCTGCGCGGCGCCCTTGTGGGCAAACCGCTCGTCGCCGCCGTCTTGTGCCTGCTGCTCGCCGGCGTCTTTGCGCTGCTGGGCATGGAGGTCTCGTCCAACCACGACTTTACCTGGGTCTACCCCCTGTGCATCCTGCTCGAGTGGGCCATCATCACCGTGCTCATGGTCGGCTTGTTCTTCCTATTCCAGCGCCACGGCGCAGCTCCCGCGGTCCTGGCCTTTGCCCTCTTTGTCCTAGGCATTGCCGAGTTCTTTGTCATCACGTTTAAATCCATGCCCATCCAGCCGGGCGACCTTTCGGCCATTTCCACCGCCGCCGCAGTCGCCGGCAACGGCTACACCTTCTCGATCTCGCTGTTCTGCGTGCTGTCCATGGGCTTTACCGCCATCGCCATGCTGCTGTGCGAGTACGCCGGCCTGGTCGCGCCGCATCGCCAGAAGGGCGCCGCCAACGCCAAGCGCATGCTGCTCACCAACCTGCTCGTGGCGGTGCTGTGCCTGGGCGGCGTGACCGCGCATGTCACGCTCATCGACTACTACAACACCCTCGGCATCACTGTCTACACCTGGCGCCCGCTCGAGAGCTACTGGCGCGAGGGCTACCTGCCCGCCTTTATTAGTGCGGCACAGTCCATCAAGCCGCCCAAACCCGCCGACTACTCCGTCGACGATGCCAAGGCCACGCTCAAAAAGTACGCCAAGGCCTACGACAAGTCCGACGCGGCCAAGAGCGACGAGCGCGCCGCCGCAAAGGAGCAGTTCGACAGCGAGAAGCCCACGGTCATCGCCATCATGAACGAGACCTTCTCGGACCTGTCCATCTACCAGAACATGCGCGCCGGCTACGAGGGCCCGCAGTACTTTAAGAATCTGTCCAACTGCCTCAGCCGCGGCAAGCTCTACGTGAGCGCCTACGGCGGCGGCACGGCCAATACCGAGTTTGAGTTTATGACCGGCAACTCCATGGCCAACCTGGGCTCGGGCGTGTACCCCTACACCATCTACAACATGGAAACGACTGGGAACCTGGCAGAGCAGTTCAAATCGCTCGGATATTCCACCACGGCCATGCACCCCAACCACGCGACCAACTGGAACCGCGAGAACGTCTACAAGGACTTTGGCTTTGACCAGTTCCTGTCCATCAACGATTTCCAGGGTGCCGATACCCTGCGCGGCATGGTGACCGACCAGGCGACCTACGACAAGATTCTTGAGCTGCTCGACCAGAACGCCGATCCTCAGTTTATCTTCGACGTGACCATGCAGAACCACTCGGGCTACGATACGGGTCTGCTGCCGGTCGACAAGCAGATGCACCTGAACATCGACACGACCGACCTGGACGCCAAGACCGTCGAGGATGGCACGCTGTCCGATGTCGACGAGTACGTCTCGTGCATCGAGCAGTCCGACCAGGCGCTGCGCTACTTCCTCAACGCCCTGAGCAAGCTCGACCGCAAGGTGGTCGTGGTGTTCTGGGGCGACCATCAGCCGTTCTTCCCGTCCAAGTTCAATGACAAGTGGTTTACCGGCGAGGACGACGCTACGCATCAGGAGCGTCTGTGGCAGACCGACTACATCATCTGGGCCAACTACGACGTTGCCGGCTGCGACCAGACGAGCGAGGTTGACGACCTGTCCACCAACTACCTGTCCACTCAGCTGATGCAGCTGATCGGCGCACCGCTGACCGACTACCAGAAGGCGCACATGACGCTGCGCGAGTCGCTACCCGCCATCAACTCCGTGGGCTACGAGGACGCCAGCCTGCGCTGGACGCTCTCCTCCAACGTCACCGGTGACGACGCCGCTGCCGCAGCCGCCACCAAGGCACGCGAGGATTACGCCAAGATGCAGTACTACGAGATGTTCCGCGACGGCAAGAACGTCTATACGGAGCACTTCCAGACCGAGGCCAACGAGACCGACCCCAACCTGGCGCCGGGTACGACCAAGATCAAGTAACGGGGCCTGCCGCCGCCCCTCATCCGTTGCGAGTTGAGTGGGCTGATGAGAAACTGCGCTCGCCTCATGGCAGAAGCGTGGCCTGTCATGCATATCGCGGAAACTGTGTCCCAGAATTCACGTCCGGAATGGGATGCAGTTTCCGTTTGCAGCACCGTTGGGAAACTTCATCCCATTCCAAAGGCAAATTCTGGGACGCACTTTCCATCAGATCCCTCAACCGGAAACTGCATCCCACTCCAAAGGAGAATTCCGGGACACACTTTCCAAGACCCCGCCCATTCGGAAAGCCCGTCCCACCCTGAATACATCCGGGAATGAAATCATCAGCTTATTAGGCATTCCATCAATAAAGAGGCGCCCTCCCGGGTGGCGGGCACGAAGTTCATCGCGAGTTCCGCACGCAAAGAAGGCCACTTAATGTGGCCTT
>USBK01000038.1:0-18200 GCA_900552895.1 uncultured Collinsella sp. | reverse complement strand
CATCAAATATGAGTACTGATACTCTTTTAGTAGCAGTAATTTTGACCACATTTAAGGTGATTTGACGTGTCGATCGAGCAGATAAGCTGCCGTATCTCCTCAAGTGTTCATTAAAGGAAGACCTTGATGCGAATAAATCTCATTAAGATCTTCTTTTATTAACGAAAATAATGTAGCTACAACGGTAACAGTACTCATATTTGCCGTTTTTTGGCCACAGTCCTTCGGAGGGTCCTCGAAAATAGTCCCGAGCCGGCACTTGGGGACGTTCCTATAATGCCGGCACTTAGGAGCGTCCCCAAGTGCCGGCACCGCGTCTGCCTGCGGCGGCCGCGCCCCGCTGCGTCGCTCCGCATCCTTGCGGGTTCGGATTCCTCCGCTTGGCGGCGTTGGCTCGATTTGCTTGACGTGAGGGGCTCTTGGCTGGTGTGGGACGGAGGGATTCCGCGTCCGCCTGGTCGGCGGCCGCGCCCCGCTGCGTCGCTTCGCTCCTTGCGTACTGCGCTGGAAAACGCTTCGCGTTTCCTCAGCTCCGCACCCTTGCGGATTCGAATTCCTCCGCTTGCCCACAAGAAAGCGCCCTGGGCCGTTATGGGCTTAGGGCGCTCAGTTTTAATGGCTGGGACGGAGGGATTCGAACCCCCAACAGCCGGCACCAAAAACCGGAGTTCTACCGTTGAACTACGTCCCAATGTGTGGTGTTGCCCAAAAGCAACTCGTCTAGTTTACCTAATCTGCGAGGGCATCGCAAACGCCGTCGAGTAGGCGTACGGCGAGCGTCTGCGCGTCGCTGGCCGTGAAGGTGCCGTTGTAGCGCGTCATGCCCGTGAGCTCAATGCGAATGCGAGCCGGCTTCTGCTGCGCGGCGACATTGGCGGTGCGGATGCGCTGGGCCAGGTTGTGGCACTCGGCGAGGGCAATCGTGGCGCGTGGCGCGGCGTCGGCGGGCAGCTCGTCGCTTGCGATCTCGAGCACCAGGTCAACGTCGGTTGGGACCTCGGAGTCGCAGAGCATCATGCCGCTGTTGTCGGTCGTTGCCGTGGCGATGTTCCACATGCGCGAAGCAACGCTGCGTGCGATGGGGTCCTCACCGATAACGGCGATCTGGAAGCGCTCGAGCACGTTGGCGGCGCGAGCAAAACCGATGCGGGACTCGGCTTCGGTGACCGAGGGCTTGCCCTCCCACACATGGTGCAGGCGGTTGATGTAGGCGTAGGTGTCCTGGAAGGCCATGCCGTCGGCAAACAGGCCGACATTTTCCTGGAACTGCTGCAGGGCGGCCTCGGTATGCGGACCAAAGTAGCCGTCGTCTTCGCCACAGGCAAAGCCCAAAACGTTGAGAGCGCGCTGCAGGGCCTGCACATCGGCGCCATGGAAATTGGGCATGCGCAGATACAGAGTGCGGTCGCCCAGCTTATACGAGGCGTCGACCAGGGCGCTCCAACAGGGGATATCGACGGCATGACCGGCAGCAAGGCCGCTGTCGAGCCTGAAGGTGCTGACGGCCTGCTCGGTGGTGGTGCCAAAGCGCTTGTCGACAACCTCGGCGTCATCGATTGTATAGCCGAGCTGCAGAAGGCGGGACTGAACATCCTCGACGGCTGCTCCCTGCATGCCCGTGGTAATAGGTTCCATGAACGAACCCCTTTCGGCGTACCATTCGTACTATTTTGAGCGTGTGTCGGATAGACAACGCGAGACAATTTATAAACATGCACTCAATAGTGTAGCAACTTGTACCCAAACTCGCTGCCCACAGGTTTTATGACCCCCGCTAGTTAAGACGCTCCACAAAGAAATCTGCCATTGAGAGGAAGAGCTCGCGCGCATGCGGGTCGAGCTCGACGCCTTCGATAGCGGCCTTGGCCTTAGCGGTCAGGTCGAGCGCATAGGTGTGGGCGTAATCGATGGAGCCGGTTTCCTGGAAGATCTCCACGGCGCGTGCGAGCTGCGCAGGGTCCTCGGTGCCCGAGGAAAGGATTGCCTCGATCTCGTCGTGATAGCGCTCGTCTGACAGGGCATGCACGGCAACGAGGGTGCGCTTGCCCTCGGTGATATCGGTGCGGAAGTCCTTGTTGGCGGCCTCCTTGGTGCCGATCAAGTTGAGCAGGTCGTCTTGAATCTGGAAGGCAAGGCCCGTGTGCAGCCCAAAGGCGCGCAGTGCCTCAATCTGCTCTTCGCTGCCGCCGCCGATAATGGCTCCGGCGGCAAGCGGCGTCGCTCCGCTGTAGTACGCGGTCTTGTGCGTCGCCATGTCCAGATAATCGTCGACCGAAATGTCAAAGCGCCCGTCGCGGACCCAGCCCAGGTCGAGCGCCTGGCCCTCGATGGTACGGACGATCATCTCGGTAAGCTCGTGGAGCACGCGAAGCTTCACGTCTGCGTTGAGTGTGGGGTCGTCGAGAACCGTCTTGGTGACCATGGTGAGCGCCAGGTCACCGCAGTTGATGGCAAGACCGGTGCCCTCGGTAAGGTGCATGCAGGGCTTGCCGCGACGAATCTGCCCGTTGTCGGCGATGTCGTCGTGGATGAGTGCGCCCGACTGAAAGTGCTCGATGGCCGCTGCTGCGCTGCGGGCGCTCTCAAAGCTACCGCCCACTGCGGTTGCGGCGAGCATGCAGATAAGCGGGCGGTGGCGCTTGCCGGCGTTGGCCGTAAAAGCCGAGAGCGGCGCGTACAGGTAGCGCTCGATATCGGCGGAAGTCGCCTGTCCGTCAAAGAACGTGGCCAGATAGTCGTTAATCTGGTCAAAGTGCTGGGCTAAAAAGCTGGTAAACGGACTGGACACGGGTTCTCGCATTCTTTGATAGGTTGCATCGTTGCATTATGCAGACAACATATTGCCACATTAGGGCGTCGAGCGCGGCGGTTGAAGACGATTGGTCCATGCGGCCGCAAGTGCGGTAGGGGCTTGGCTAGATAAGCCCAAAGTGTTCGAGCGCGGTGACGACGCCGTCGTGGTCGATGCTGTCGGTGACATAGTCGGCCTTTTCCTTGAGGAAGTCCGGAGCGTTGCCCATGGCGATGCCAACGTCGACGGCGTTCATCAGCGAGACGTCATTGCTGGCGTCGCCGATGCCGTATACGGTTCCGTGGTGGGGATCGAGGGCGTCGAGTACGGACTGGATACCCTCGCGCTTGGTGCATTCGCGAGGCGAAATCTCGGTCACTTCGAGCTCGAGCTCGTTAAAGCAGAGCAGCGGCTCAAACGCTTGATCCTGAGCGATGCGGTTGGCAAGCGACGTGGACATTAAGATCTTGTAGGCGCTGTAATGTTGCAGCTGCGTAATTGCATCGCCCACGGTGCGGGCGTATCCCGGGGCGTCGGGCGCATCGGCACTCATGCGAACGACGCCATTGAGTCCCTCAAAACGAATCACTTCGTCCGATTGCTCAAGAATGGGAGCAAGGCGCTGCAGCATGCCGGGCGTCATCGCCAAATCGCGAATCACGTGTCCCTCAAGTTCGACATAGCCACCCGCGAGGCAGACGATGCCGGTCCAGGGCAGCTCGAGCAGCTTTGGATGGATGCAGCTCAGCGTGCGCCCTGTGCAGATAAACGCCATATTGCCCTTGGCGACAAAATCACGGATGGCTTGCGAGACCGCTTCATTGGGATAGGGGGAGAGGTCTCGCTCGCTCTCGGGAAGCTCTTGTGCCACTCGAGGGTCTTGCCAGGCGAGTGTTCCGTCGATATCGAAGAAGCAGATATCGCCGCGCTTATGGGCTGCGCTGGCGGCAGGGGAGGCCGAGGTGGTGGGCACAAATCCCGGCTCGAGGCCCATGATCTGGTCAAAATGCTCTTTAACGCGGGGAACGGAGATGCCAATAATCACCTGGGCGGTCTTGCCCGTAATGATGAGGCCCTTGGCGCCCACCGCGACAAACGACGCATTATCTGCAACGATGGAAGGGTCTGCGACCTCGACGCGCAGGCGCGTGGCGCAGTTGGTTGCGCCCACGATATTGCCAACGCCACCTAAAAGCTGAATTACCCGCTCAGCGAGGACGTGATCTTGATCGGATTGAATACTGACCTCGCCATTGGGAGATTGCTCTTTGGCAAAGCCGCTTCCCGTTAAACGATCGATTGCCGCGCGATTGGAGACATGATCCTCGCGGCCCGGCGTCTTAAGGTCATAGACCAAGATGAGTGCTCGAAAACTAACAAAAAAGATGAGGCTAAAGGCAAGACCGATACCGAGCGCCAAAAGGTAGGAGCCGGCATGCATTCGCATGAGTGGGATGAAGTTGAAGGCCGTCATTTCCATGAGACCGCCCGAGAAGATGCCGACGATGCCAAAGAAGTTCATGGTCATGGCAAGGCAGGAGGATAGGACGGCGTAGAGCAAAAAGAGTCCGGGATAGGTGAACATAAAGAGAAACTCGAGCGGCTCGGTGACGCCGCAGACCACCGAGGCGACGATGGCGGGCAAAAGGATGACTTTAAGGCCGGCGCGGCGTTCGGGTTTGGCGGTGAAATAGAATGCTGCCGCGATGGCGGGAAGGCCAAAGAGCTTGCCCCAGCCGGTGGCGGTAAAACCTGCCCAGGGCGCAAGTTCATTTAAAGGGCGCGTGCTATGGGAGAGAATGGGGAGCAGGTTGGTCCACGTGGCGTAAATACCGTCGTGAATGACCAGATTGTCGTAATAGATGGGCATATAGAGCAGATGGTGCAGCCCCATGGGCTCGAGCGCTCGCTCCAAAAACACAAAGATGCCCACGCCGAAGGGGCCGACGCCCGCAAGTGCGTGGCGCAGCGTTTCGGTCACAGCGTATGCGAAGGGCACGATGGCGGCCGAGATGGCGGCAAGGGCAAACACGGCAAAAAAGCTGATGAGGTAGACCAGCGAGGAACCCGAGAAGGTGCCGAGCCAATCGGGAACCTTGGCATCGTAGAAGCGGTCATGGATGGCGACGACGGTTGCCGACACCGCCAGCGGGCCGATAATGCCGGTGTCGAGCGTCTTGATGCCGTCGATGACGGTGATGCCGCTGGCGGGGGTCAAAGATGATGGGTACTTAAGTCCAAGGTTGTCTCCGCTCAGCTTAATGATCTCGCTCAAAAAGAAGCAATAGGCAAAATAGGCCACGAGTGCCTCGAGGCAGCAGCGTGCCGGTTGCTTTTGGGCAAGACCGATAGGCAGCGCTACGGCAAAAAGGAGCGGGAGACGTTTAAAGACCGTCCACGAGCCGCGCTGGATGATGGTCCAGAAAACGTACCAAGGGGTTCCGTATACGGCGAGATCGCCGACGATGTCTACGGTCGTGGCGAGGGCGGAGATGCCGACCATGAGGCCTGATATAGAAAACAGCATGGCGGGCGCGAACATGGCTCCGCCAAAACGTTGGATTTTCTGCAGCATAATATGCCTTCCGGATGCAACATGCTGTGCGAGCAAGAACGTTTAAACAATGAACTCATTGTAGAGGACTGGCTGCTTGCCGCATTGACGGTTTTGATTCGGTCCGATTTGGGTTTCGGGGGAACCGTCGACGGTAAATAATCCGTGCTTTACCGATAATCGGTTTAAACAACTTTAAGAAATGCTATCGTGCCTAGCCATACATATTCATTAGAGGTGAAATCATGCCAAAAGCGATTTACGAAGGAATCTACCGCGAGATCCGTTCGCGCATCATCAACGGGACCTATGCGTTTCAGGAGATGCTGCCAACCGAAGCCGAGCTGACCGCGGAGTTTGGCTGCACGCGCAATACCGTTCGACGCGCCTTGAGCATGCTGGCCGACCAGATGTTTGTGCAGCCTATACACGGTAAGGGCGTGCGCGTTATTTGGCTTAAGGGCGAAACCGACATGCTGGGCGCACTCGAAGAGGTTGAGTCGTTTGGCGAGTTCGCAAAACGCAACAATGCCGTCGCATCGACCGAGGTCAAGTCTTTTGAACATTTGATTTGCACTGAGCAACTCTCTCGTCGCCTAGGCTTTAAGGTGGGCGAGGAGCTGATTCGCGTAGTGCGTGTCCGAAGCCTCAACGGCAGCGCGCGCCAAGTGGACCATGGCTACTTTTTGGCGTCGATCGCCAAGGGCCTGACCCCCGAGATCGCGGCGGATTCTATCTACGGCTATCTGGAGCACAAGCGCGGCGTCAAAGTGATGGCGAGCCGTCGTACGGTGAGTGTCGAGCTCGCCAACGATGAGGACTGCAGCTACTTGGACCTTGGCAAGTACAACTGCGTCGCCGTTATGGAGAGCCAGTCGTACACCTCGGACGGCATCTTGTTCGAGGTCACGCATGCCCGCACGCATCCCGAGATCTTCCACTACCGCGTCAACTCCAAGCGATAGCCGGCTAGCTCGCAGCCTGACGAGACTCATGCCCTCAAAGCGAAAACGCCCGGTCAAACCGACGATGCATCGGCTTGATCGGGCGTTTTCTCTGCATTCGATAATAAATAATTGTTTATACAAAACTTGTCAAGTATCAAGTTGAAATTACCGTTCACCGAAGTTTTTCTACCGCTCTAGTAATACTTGTTCAAACAACTAGCCAAATAGCGTATTGTACAAGTCAGCAAAAGGGGCAAAGTCCCCGAGCCAATCTCCGAAGGCGGCGGCAAAGGGTGCCGCCACGGTGTGAAAGGGTGGATTGTAATGAAGAACGAAATGAGCAGAAGGCAGTTCCTGGGCTTTGCTGGTTCCGCGGCTGCGGTTCTTGGTCTGGGTCTCGTGGGCTGCGGTGGTTCTGCCGGCTCCGGCTCCTCTGCTTCTGGTGACGCTGCCGAGGTCTACTTCCTCCAGTTCAAGCCCGAGGTCGACAAGGAGTGGAAGGAGATCGCCAAGGCGTACAAGAAGGAGAAGGGCGTCGAGGTCAAGATCGTGACCGCCGCCTCCAACACCTACGAGGAGAAGCTCAAGTCCGAGATGTCCAAGAGCTCCGCTCCGACGCTGTTCCAGGTCAACGGCCCCACCGGCCTTAAGAACTGGAAGGACTACTGCGCCGATCTTTCCGACACCAAGCTCCGCGGCGAGCTCATCGACGACTCCCTGGCGCTGCAGTCCGACGGCAAGGATCTGGGTATCGACTGGGTTCAGGAGAGCTACGGCATCATCTACAACAAGGAGCTCCTCGAGAAGGCCGGCTACAAGGCCGAGGACATCAACTCCTTCGACAAGCTGAAGGCTTGCGCCGATGACATCCAGGCCCGCAAGGACGAGCTCGGCGTTGACGGTGCCTTCACTTCCGCCGGCATGGATGACTCCTCCAGCTGGCGCTACACCACCCACCTCGCCAACCTCCCGCTCTACTACGAGTTCGAGAAGGAGCACAACCAGGAGGACGACGAGATCAAGGGCGAGTATCTCGACAACTTTAAGCAGATTTTCGACCTGTACATCACCGACTCCACCTGCGATCCTTCGCAGCTCGCCTCCAAGACCGGTGACGACGCCACCAACGAGTTCGCAACCGGCAAGGCCGTCTTCTACCAGAACGGCTCTTGGGCCTACGCCGACCTCACCAAGGCCGGTATGACCGACGACCAGCTCGGCATGCTGCCGATCTACATCGGCGTCGACGGCGAGGAGAACCAGGGCCTGTGCTCCGGCGGCGAGAACTACTGGTGCGTCAGCTCCCAGGCTTCCGAGGATGCCCAGAAGGCCACCGAGGACTTCATGTATTGGTGCGTCACTTCTGACACCGCCACCAGCATCATCGCTGACAAGATGGGCCTGACCGCCCCGTTCAAGAGCGCTAAGGAGACCACCAACGTCTTCTCTCAGCAGGCCGTTGCTATGGCCAAGGACGGCAAGAAGACCGTCGCTTGGGACTTCGTTTACATCCCCTCCGAGGAGTGGAAGAAGAACCTCAAGCAGGCTCTCATCGCTTATGCTGCCGACAACACCAAGTGGGACGGCGTCAAGAACGCCTTCGTCGATGGCTGGAAGACCGAGAAGGCTGCTTCCGAGTAAGCAGTTGCTGCCCAAGCTATCTGATTAGCGACAGGGGGCGGGCAGACGTAGGTTTGCCCGCCCCCTGCATATTGAAAGGACCCTTCTATGGGCAAAGCACTCAAGCGCTGGTGGCCGCTCTTTATGCTGCCCACGTGCCTGGCGTTTATGATCGGGTTCGTGATTCCCTTTATCCAGGGTTTCTATCTCTCGTTCTGCCAGTTTATTACCATCAATAACGCGCACTTTGTCGGTATCGAGAACTACGTGCGCGCACTGACCGACCCGCAGTTCTCCACGTCGTTCTTCTTTACCGTGGCGTTTGCCTTCCTGTCGACGGTGCTCATCAACGTGATCGCGCTGGCCATTGCGCAGGCGCTCACTCGCAAGGCGCTCAAGGGCACCAACATCTTCCGTACGATTTTCTTTATGCCTAACCTGATTGGCGGCATCGTGCTGGGCTACATTTGGCAGATTCTGATCAACTGCCTGCTCTCCAACGTGGGTGCCCAGCTTATCGCCCTCAACTCCGCCGCTGGCTTCTGGGGCCTTATCATCCTGACCCTGTGGCAACAGGTCGGCTACATGATGATCATCTACATCGCCGGTCTGCAGTCCATTCCGTCTGATTACATCGAGGCCGCCAAGGTCGACGGCGCTACGGCATGGCAGACGTTTTGGAAGGTTAAGATCCCCAACCTGATGCCGACCATCACCATCTGCCTGTTCCTGTCCATCACCAACGGCTTTAAGCTGTTCGACCAGAACCTCGCCCTTACCGGTGGTGCCCCGGCGCACTCCACCGAGATGCTCGCCCTGAACATCTACAACACGTTCTATTCGCGTGCTGGCATCGCATGGCAGGGCATCGGTCAGGCCAAGGCAGTTATCTTCTGCATCCTGGTTGTCGCTATTTCTATGATCCAGCTTAAGGCCACGAGGTCCAAGGAGGTGCAGCAGTAATGAAACGCGATAAGGCTATTAACCGCGCGCTCTCGATCTTCTTTACGATTCTGTCGCTCGCGTGGATCTACCCTGTGTTCATGATTGCGCTCAATTCCTTTAAGAAGGGGACCGCAATCAGCACCACCACGGCGTTCGATCTGCTCACGCCCGAGACGTTCAACGGCCTCGCAAACTACGTGCACGCTCTTAACGAGCAGGGCTTTGCCTCGGCGTTTATGTACTCGCTCATCATCACAGTCACGTCGGTCGTGCTGATTCTGGTGTGCTGCTCCATGTGCGCTTGGTACGTGGTGCGCGTCAACAGCAAGATCTCGAACTTCTTCTATTACCTGTTCGTGTTCTCGATGGTCGTACCGTTCCAGATGCTGATGTTCACGCTGTCCAATTTGGCGGACCGCATCGGCTTTAATACGCCGTTCAACATCTGCTTTATCTATCTGGGCTTTGGCGCGGGCCTGGCGGTCTTTATGTTCGCCGGCTTTGTAAAGAACATCCCGCTCGAGATCGAGGAGGCGGCCATGATCGACGGCTGCAACCCGGTTCAGGTGTTCTTTAAGATCGTTCTCCCCATCATGAAGCCCACCTATCTTTCGGTCGGCATCCTCGAGACCATGTGGGTCTGGAACGACTACCTGCTGCCCTACCTTACGCTCGACTCCACCAAGTACAAGACCATTCCTATTTTGATCCAGTACTTCCGCGGCGGCTATGGCCACGTCGAGCTCGGCCCCATGATGGCCTGCATCATGATGGTCGTTGTCCCCATCGTCATCATGTACATCTTCTGCCAGAAGTACATCATCGACGGTGTGGTGGCAGGTGCCGTCAAGGGCTGATGCCGTAACTGTTTTGCAAGTTTGGGCGGCGCCCCTCAGCGCGGCGCCGCATATCGAAAGGTAAAGACATGGCCGAGATCGTTCTCAAACATGTTCAGAAGGTGTATCCCAACAACGAGTCAAAAAAGAAGGGCTTCTTTGGCAAAAAGAAGAAGACCGAGGAGAAGAAGCACAACCTCAAGGTTACCGAGGACGGTGTGCTCGCTGTAGAGGACTTCAACCTCACCGTTCACGACCAGGAGTTCATCGTCCTCGTTGGCCCCTCTGGCTGCGGTAAGTCCACGACGATGCGCATGGTCGCCGGCCTGGAGGACATCACCTCCGGCGACGTGCTCATCGACGGCAAGCGCGTCAACGACGTGGCGCCCAAGGACCGCGACATCGCCATGGTGTTCCAGAGCTACGCTCTGTACCCCAATATGACGGTGTACGAGAACATGGCATTTACGCTCGAGCTCAAGAAGGTCCCCAAGGACGAGATCGACCGCAAGGTTCGCTCTGCTGCCGAGATCCTGGGCATTACCGAGTATCTCGACCGTAAGCCTAAGGCGCTTTCGGGTGGCCAGCGCCAGCGCGTCGCCATCGGCCGCGCCATCGTGCGTGACCCCAAGGTCTTCCTGATGGACGAGCCGCTGTCCAACCTGGATGCCAAGCTTCGTAACCAGATGCGCGCCGAGCTCATTAAGCTGCGCCACGAGATCAAGGGCACCTTCATCTACGTTACCCACGACCAGACCGAGGCTATGACCCTCGGCGACCGCATCGTGGTCATGAAGGACGGCGTCGTCCAGCAGATCGCCACGCCGCAGGAGGTCTTCAACCATCCCGCGAACATCTTCGTCGCCGGCTTCATCGGCGTGCCGCAGATGAACTTCTTCGATGCCCAGCTGGTGCGCTCGGGCAACGGCTTTACTGTCAAGACCGAGGATATGAACGTGGCGCTCGCCCCGGAGACTTGCGCTCAGCTTGCCCTCAACTGGGACGGCGGCGACGTGAAGGAGATTACGGCCGGCGTGCGCCCCGAGCAGATTCTGCTTGCCGACAAGGGCGAGGAGGGTGCGCTCCAGGGCACCGTCGAGGTGACCGAGCTCATGGGCTCGACCGAGCATGTCCACGTGACCGCTCCCGACGGCCAGTTTGTCCTGATTATCCCCGTCGTCGACCTCGAGGCCAAGGGCGCGCTCAAGGCTGGCGACCCCATCTGGTTCAAGTTCGAGAAGAACGCGACTCATCTCTTCGATAAGGTGTCTGGCAAGAACCTTATCTAGGCCCGGTGCATCCAGGCCCTCCCTTTGGGCGACTGCGGCTTTGCCATCCTTTTGCCGCGGTCACATATAAGGCTCCCCTCCCGTCCACTGGGCGAGAGGGGAGCCTTTCTTTGTGTTGGGACTGTCTGGCCGGTCGTTTGTCTCGATCTGTAACGGATAGGGCCGATTTCGGACGTTAGATGTTACAGATCGAGACGGTTCCGCTGAGCTAACCATTTCATCTAAATCTGTAACACCAAAGGCGAATTTCACCTGCTAGATGTTACAGATTGAGATAAACCCAAGGGGAGGGGCCGGTATGTCTCAATCTGTAACGGCTGGGACCGTTTTGGTTGAGTAGTTGTTATGGATCGAGATTGTTTGGCCGAGTCGGATCACAGGGTAACGTGCGGGCACAAAAAACGGAGCCGTGTTGCCACGACTCCGTTTCTCAAGAGGATGGGTAAGGGGAATGAGCTAGCTCAGGTGCCAGATCTCGTCGTTGTACTGGGAGATCGTACGGTCGGACGAGAAGGTGCCGGCGTTGGCGATATTGATGAGCGCCTTGCGCATCCAGGCGTCCTGGTCCTCGTAGTCGGCCAGCACGCGCTCCTTGGTCTGGATGTACTCCTCAATGTCGAGCAGGGCCATAAACCAGTCCTTGCCCTTAATGTCGTCGTGCAGGCGCTGCAGGCGCTCGGCGTTGCCGGTTGCCATAAAGGCCGGGTTGGTGATGAAGTCCACCAGCAGTTTAATGCCGGGCTTGCGGTAGAGCGCACCGGCGTTGTAGGTGCCGTCGGCGTAGAGCTGCTCGACCTGTTTGGACGAGGCGCCAAAGGTATAGATGTTCTCGTCGCCCACGAGCTCGGCAATCTCCACGTTGGCACCGTCGAGCGTGCACAGGGTTAGGGCGCCGTTGAGCATGAACTTCATGTTGGAGGTGCCGCTCGCCTCCTTGGAGGCCAGGCTGATCTGCTCGGAGATGTCAGCGGCGGGGATCACGCGCTCGGCGGCGGTGACGTTGTAGTTCTCGATCATGACAACCTGCAGGTAGGGAGCCACGTCGGGGTCGTTTGCAATCCACTGCGACAGCGTCAGGATCAGATGGATGATGTCCTGCGCGATAGTGTAGGCAGGCGCCGCCTTGCCGCCAAAGATGATGGTGACAGGGTGCTTAGGCCTGTTGCCGTTCTTGATATCGAAGTACTTCCAGATGATGTAGAGCGCGAGCATCTGCTGACGCTTGTACTCGTGGATGCGCTTGACCTGGACGTCGATGATGGCGTTGGAGGGAATGGTCACGCCCTGCTCGAGCGCCATGAACTGGCGCATGATGGCCTTGGCCTCGACCTTGGTGGCGGCCAGGCGCTCAAGAACGTCCTTGTCGTCGGCGAACTTGGCGAGTTTGCTCAGATCGCCGGTGCTGCGCCAGTCGGTGCCGATTACATCGTCGAGCAGGCTGGCGAGCGCGGGGTTGGCTCCATGGATCCAGCGGCGGAAGGTGATGCCGTTGGTCTTGTTGGAGAACTTCTCGGGATAGATCTCGTAGAACGGATGAAGCTCGGTGTCCTCCAAGATCTTGGTGTGGAGGGCGGCTACGCCATTGATGGAGAAGCCAAAGTGGATGTCCATGTGGGCCATGTGGACGGTGTCGTATTCGTCGATGACGGCGACGCGCGGGTCATCGTGCTCGGCCTTCGCGATCTCATCGAGCTTGACGATAATGTCGGCGATGGCAGGGGAGACCTTCTGCAGGCTGACGAGCGGCCACTTCTCGAGCGCCTCGGCAAGAATCGTGTGGTTAGTGTAGGCGACCATGGAGCGTACGATGGTCACGGCCTCGTCAAACTCGATGCCATGCTCGGTGGTGAGCAAGCGAATGAGCTCGGGGATGACCATGGTGGGGTGCGTGTCGTTAATTTGGACCACGGCGTAGTCGGCCAGATCGTGCAGGTTGCTGCCGCGCTCGATGGCCTCGTCGATCAGGAGCTGGGCGGCGTTGCTCACCATGAAGTATTCCTGGTAGATGCGAAGCAGGCGGCCCTGCTCGTCGGAATCGTCGGGGTAGAGGAACAAGGTGAGGTTCTTGGCGATCTCTGTCTTGTCGAAGTCGATGGAGCTGCCGGGGACCAGGCCGTCGTCGACGCTCGCCAGGTCGAACAGGCGCAGACGGTTCTTGGTGGGCTGGCCGTAACCGGGCACGTCGATGTTGACGAGCTTGGAGGTAACGGCAAAATCGCCGAACTCGACGGTGTAGGAGCGGTCGTCGTCGACTAGGATGTCCTGCTCACCGAGCCACTCGTCGGGGACGGCCTTCTGCTGGTTGTCGACAAAGCGCTGACGGAACAGGCCGTAGTGATAGTTGAGGCCCACGCCATCGCCGGTCAAGCCCAGCGTGGCGATGGAATCCAGGAAGCATGCGGCCAGGCGGCCCAGGCCGCCGTTGCCGAGCGACGGCTCGACCTCGAACTCCTCGATCTTGTTGAGGTCGTGGCCTGCGGCGGTGAGCTGGTCCTTAACCTCGTCGTAGATGCCGAGGTCGATCATGTTGTTGATGAGCAGCTTGCCGATCAAAAATTCGGCGGAAATGTAATAGAGCTTTTTCTTGCCGTTGTTGAGCGGGCAGGCGGCGGAGCGCTCCTGCACGAGTTTGACCAGCAGCTTGTAAATGCGACGGTCGTCGAGCTGCTCGAGCGAGGTGCCAAAAGACTGCTCGGCGAGTTCCATGAGGTTAATTTGGGGCATGTTTCCTCCTGTAATGGGTTGATTACATGTCTGCAATTCATAAGAATCCCGCGCGAGGGGATTGGGGTGGCCTCGCGCGGGTAAGCAAGCGCGTCCGCACGGTGGGGAGGGGTCGGGCGCGGTAGCTCCTATTGAGGAAGCTCGATTTCGGCTTCCGACGGGATGCGGAAGTAGGTCTCGGTCCAGTCGGTGAGTTTGTGCTCGAGCTCGCGGGTGATGGCGCCGTCGAGCATGCGCCAGGTCCAGTTGCCGCCCAGCGTGGCAGGGGTGTTGATGCGCGCCTCGTTGCCCAAGTTGAGCAGGTCCTGCATGGTGTAGATGCACGTGTCGCTCACGCTGGCGGCGATGGTGCGATTGAGTGCATCTGCCATGGGTTCGCCGGCCTGCTGATGGGTGTACAGGGCTGCCTGCTCGCGCTGACGCGGGGTGGCCGTTCCCTCAAACCAACCGCGCGCCGTCTCGTTATCGTGGGTGCCCACATAGGCGACGGTGTTGGCGATGTAGTTATGCGGCAGGTAGTACGAGTTGGTGCCCTCAAAGGCAAACTGCAGGATCTTCATGCCGGGGAAGCCCGAGTTGTCGCGCATGTCGATGACGCCGGGGGTGAGGAAGCCCAGGTCCTCGGCGATGATGGGCAGCGTGCCGAGCTTTTCCTCGAGCGTCTTGAAGAACTTGAGGCCGGGACCCTGCGTCCACGAACCGTAGGACGAATCGGGCGAGGAGAACGGCACCTCCCAATAGGCCTCGAAGCCGCGGAAGTGATCCAGGCGGATGACGTCGTACATGTCGAGGGCGGCGCGAATGCGGCCCTCCCACCAGGAGAAGCCGTCGGACTCCATGGCGTCCCAGTCGTAGATGGGGTTGCCCCAGTACTGGCCGGTGGCCGAGAACTGGTCGGGCGGCGTGCCGGCGACGCTCACGGGATTGCCGGCGGTGTCGATCTTAAAGAGCTCAGGCGTCGCCCACATCTCGACGGAGTCACGCGAGACATAGATGGGCAGGTCGCCGATGATGAGAATGTCGCGCTCGTTGGCATAGGCCTTGAGGCGGCTCCACTGGCGATCGAAGAAGTACTGCGTCATCTGGTGGTAGAGCATACGCGCCGGATGGTCGGCGCAGACCTTGGCGGAAGCCTCGCCGCGGGTGCGGAGCTCCGCGGGCCACTCCCAAAACGCCTTGAGACCGCACTCCTCTTTGACGGTCATGAACTCACAGTAGGGGATGAGCCAGTCCTCGTTGGCCTGGATAAAGTCATCGAAATCGGCCGGCTTGTCGGCAGCAAAGCGCTCGGCGGCGCGGTCGAGAATCTGACGGCGGCCACCAAAGATGGCACCGTAGTCGACATTGCTGGGGTCGGATCCCAGATACACGCCATCGATATCGCGCTGCTCCAGATACCCTGCCTCGATAAGCTCGGCAAAGTCGATAAAGTTGGGGTTGCCTGCGCGGGCCGAGAACGACTGATAGGGCGAATCGCCATAGCTGGTCGTCGTAAGGGGCAGAATCTGCCAGTAATGTTGTTTGCACGAGGCGAGAAAATCGACGAAGTCGTAGGCATTCCAGCCAAAGCCGCCGATTCCGTATGGTCCGGGCAGAGATGAGACGGGCATGAGGACGCCGCTTGCACGCTCCATGAATGCGCTCACCAACCTTCTTGTTGTGGGGTCGGCCTGCCGATGGGTGTGCAGTCCGCCTCCGATGTTCTGATTCGATACGCCTATTGTAAAACATGTTGTTTAAACATGTACAGGCAAGATAAAAAAGTTGGTCGATTTTCGGCGAATGGTTACATGCCATGAAAAAGCCCCGACCTCACAACGTGAGATCGGGGCAAGAGCGGTATGTAGGTTTTTGCTACTCGGCGTCGGCGAAGCCGTTGGGGTTGTGGCTCTGCCAGTTCCAGCTATCGCGGCACATGTCCGCGATGTCGTACTGGGCCTTCCAGCCCATCATGCGCTCGGCCTTGGAGGCATCGCACCAGTTGGCAGCGATGTCGCCGGCGCGGCGCTCGCGGATCACGTAGGGCAGCTCCTTGCCACAAGCCTTGGAGAAGGCGGCGACGACCTCGAGTACCGAGGTGCCGGTGCCGGTGCCCAGGTTAAAGATCTCGACGCCGGTTTTGCCGTTCATCCAGTTAAGGGCGGCAACGTGACCAGAGGCCAGATCGCACACGTGGATGTAGTCGCGCACGCCGGTGCCGTCGGGGGTGGGGTAGTCGTTGCCATAGACCTGAACGGCCTCGAGCTTGCCCACGGCGACCTGGGCGACATAGGGCACCAGGTTGTTGGGGATGCCCTTGGGGTCCTCGCCGATCAGGCCCGACGGATGAGCGCCGATGGGGTTGAAGTAACGGAGCAGCACGACGTCCCACTCGGGGTCGGCGGTGTGGACGTCCATAAGGATCTGCTCGATCATCCACTTGGTCCAACCATAGGGGTTGGTCGCGGGCTTCTTGGGGTCTTCCTCGGTGACGGGCGGGTTGTCCGGGTCGCCGTAGACGGTCGAGGAGCTCGAGAAGATGATGGACTTGCAGCCATGGTTGCGCATGACGTCGATGAGCACCAAGGTGTTCTCGATGTTGTTGTGGTAGTACTCGACGGGCTTGCTCACCGACTCGCCGACGGCCTTAAAGCCGGCAAAGTGGATGACGCGGTCGATCTGATGGGTATCGAAGATCTTGTTCATCGCATCGCGGTCGAGCACGTTGGCCTCGTAGAAGGTGAGGTTCTTGGCGGCCTCGTCGCCCACGATGGTCTTGACGCGGTCGACGGCGACGGCGCTGGAGTTGGAGAGATCATCGACGATGACGACCTGGTAGCCACCCTCGAGCAGCTGAACGACGGTGTGCGAGCCGATAAAGCCGGCGCCACCGGTAACGAGGACGCAGGTGTCTTTGGGGCCGAGTGCTTTGGACATGTAGTCTCCTATCGAATCAGGAACACTTCTAGAGGGGAGTATAGCGCAGGCGGGGACGCCCAAATGGTGCACTGTAGGAAAAGCAGAGGATTATGTTAACGTACTCATATAAGAGCTTGCTCAATTGTTACCTCAAATTTGACAATTGCTTACGAGCCGCCGACCTTGTAGTTTCCTGCCGTTCGTGGAAATCGTTGGGACGCGCCATATGTACGCTAATATGTATGAGTTGAGCGACATATAAATAAGCATGTAACGGAGTACATATGTCACCAAACAGCGATTCCATCCTTTCCCAGGAGCTCTCGCGCCGCACTGCCCTTAAGGCCCTGTTCGGCGCCGCTTCTGCGGCAGTTCTTTTTGGCCTGCCCACTCGCGCCCATGCGGCGGAGGCTTCCAAAGAAACCACCGATAAATTGAATGCCGCCCAGGCCCAACTCGACGAGGTTCAGGCCCAGCTCGACAGCATCGCAAATGAGTATGCGGCGCTGGCCAACAAGAATGCCCAGACCCTCAACGACATCGAGAATGTCCAGGGCAAGATTGACGACACGCAGGCCCAGATCGATGAAAAGAAGGCCGAGCTCAAGAAGAAGCGCAACGACCTTTCCGATCGCGTGGCCGCCAGCTACAAGTCCGGCGGTACGAATATCCTGTCGCTGCTGCTGGCCTCTGGCTCGTTTGAGGAACTCGTCGCCAACGCGCATTACGTTGAGAAGATCAACAAGAGCGACCGCGATGCCATCGAGGATATCCAGACGATTCAGGCTGAGCTCGACGCGCAGAAGACCGAGCTCGAAGCACAAAAGGCCAACCTGGAGAAACTCAAGGACCAGCAGACGGCTCAGATGCAGGATATGCAGGCCAAGCAGCAAGAAGTCCAGACCGTGCTGAACGGTCTTTCCGACGACGTCAAGGAACTCATGGCTCAGCGCGATTCCGAGATCCTCGCTGCCGCCCAGGCTGAGGAGGCCGCTAGGAAGGCGGCTGCGGCAGCCGCGGCCTCTGCGAACACGGGCTCTTCTTCGGGTGGCTCGAGCTCGGGTGGCGGCTCGTATGCCGGCGGCACCCCGCAACAGACGGGCGGTTCGGGCAAGCAGCAGGCCGTCGTCAATGCGTGCTACTCGACGCCTTCTCCCGGCCAGGGCTGGTGTGCTGCCTGGGTTACCAACGTCTTCCGCAATGCCGGCGTGGGCTATTTTGGCGGCAACGCGTGTGACATGTTCAACGCCTGGTGCTATAGCTCTGACCGCTCGGCGCTGCAGGTGGGCATGATCGTGGCCGATTCCTCGCACAGCGGCACGGGTGCTCCGGGCCTTATCTACGGTCATGTGGGTATCTATGTTGGCGGCGGCATCGTAATGAGCAACGAGGGCGCCATTACGTCTAAGTCGCTTGATTCGTTCATCAGCTTTTATGGTACTGGCTCTGGCGTGCGTTGGGGCTGGCTTGGCGGTATTGCGCTGTCGTAAAGCCGACTGGGGCGCGTGCCCGCCCGCAATATATTTGATTGCCTGCTCGGGCAGTCCTGCGCAAGACGAAGGCCACATTAAGTGGCCTTCTTTGCGTGCGGAACTC
>USBK01000037.1:0-19414 GCA_900552895.1 uncultured Collinsella sp. | reverse complement strand
TCGCGATGACCTTAATATATTTCTCCGGCCCTCCGCCGTGCTCGGGAGACGACACGTTGATGTCTGCTTAACTCTGCTCGCTCAGGCTAATGACTTTGTTGGGGGTCCACTATTTGCTGGAGGGTGAACTTGCATTGCATTGGCTCGCCCTCTACTTGTGGCTCCGCCTCATCAAAATCGAAAATCATAATGGCGCAGTTGGGGAGTTTTGTTGGGAGCTCGAAGCCGTCTGGAGCTGCAGCCTTGATGAATTGGCGGCTGGCGCTGCCGTGGCTTACTGCTAGAAGGGTTTCGATGCCCTCAGAGCCCATGAGATTGGTGAGGGTGCCTACCATGCGCTCTTGCAGCGCGCGGCTTCCTTCTCCTCCGAAGGGGACCAAGTCCTCGCCTGGATCCCAGACGTCGGTGGGTAGGGCGTCGTGGGGGCCTTCTTCGAAGGTGCCGTAGCTGCGCTCGATGATGCCTTCGCAGGGCTCGACTGCTGCATCCCGGCCGAGGAGTTCGGTTGCGACGAGGCTTGCCGTGTCCATGGCTCGGCCCAAGGGCGAAGAGACCACTTTGTCGGGAACGACGTTGTGGGCTTTGAGCCACGCGGCTGCCATCCCGGCTTGCTGACGACCCAGGTCGGTCAGCGGTGAATCGCAGCGGCCCTGGACGAGCTTTTTAACGTTGAATTCTGTCTGACCGTGGCGGAGTAGATATAGACGCTTCATGCTCTCCCCTTCTGTATAACTTGCTTTGCTGGCACAGCCCTACTCGTGGGTATGGCCTACGTAGTCTTCGTCGATCGTGATCTTGGCGACCGACTTGGGATATTCCGATTCGACCCGTTTCGCCAGCGCGCGCTTCAGGTCCTCGGCGCTCATCGCCAAATCCGAGGGACGTACGCAGTCAAAGATCACGTTGGTATGCGTGGGGCCCGGAACACAGCGTAGGTCGTGGATCGAGAGGCGGCTATCAATCTCTTGAGCCATAGCGTTGATGCGCAGACGCATGCTCGCCACCTTGGGGTCATCGGTCACGATGGGATCGTAATGGAGCGTGACGATCATGCCGTCTTCGACCCTAAACGACTGCTCGATGTTATCGAGCGTGTCGTGACTTTCCAGCGGGCTGGCCTCGGCTGCCATCTCGGCGTGAGCGCTTGCGAACTTCCTGCCCGGGCCGTAGTCGTGAACCATCAAATCGTGAACGCCCAAAACGCCGGGGTAGCTCATGATCTTGTCTCGAATGTGCTTGACCAGCTTTGGATCGGGTGCCTGGCCCAAAAGCGGGCTCACCGTATCCTGGATGAGCTCAAAGCCGCTCCAGCCGATATAGGCGCCAACGGCAAGGCCGACCCATGCGTCAAGATTGATGTGCGTCACCTGCGAAACAATTGCGCACGCCAGCACGGCACCCGTAGCTAGGACATCGTTCTTTGAGTCCTGAGCGGTCGCATGCAGCGTCTCGGACTCAATGCGATCGCCGAGCTTTTGGTTGAGGGCCGCCATCCAGAGCTTAACAATCATCGAAAGCACCAAGACTGCCACCAGGGCAAGCGAGAACTCGACAGGTTCGGGGTGGATGATGCGCTCAACCGAGGACTTCACCAGCTCAACGCCAATCAGCAGCACGAGCGCCGCCACGACCAGACCCGAGAGATACTCGTAGCGGCCATGTCCGTAAGGATGCTCGGGGTCGGCCGGCTTGCCCGCCAGCTTAAAGCCAAGCACGCTCACGATGTTCGAGCTGGCATCGGACAGGTTGTTCATGGCGTCCGCCACAATCGCAACCGATCCCGACAGCACGCCAATTGCACCCTTCGCAGCGCAAAGCGCAACATTGGCGAGAATACACACTATGCCCGTCAACGTTCCCACGCGCGCACGGTCGCCCTGCGCACGACGAACAATCCACTCGACCATCCTCATCAGTCCCCACGGTACTACCTATATATCTATTGCTCAAACGGATTGTAGTGTAGCCACTTTGTCCTCCAGATACAAAAAGGCCGCAGCCCACACGGGCCGCAGCCTTGGAATATGACAAAGGAATCGTCCTTTTGTCGCACAGATTTATGCGCTTGCTTCAGCAGCGCTCGCCACTGTTTCGAGCGAATCAGCTGCGTCTTCTGCCGCCTGCATCTTTGTCGGCACCACGCCAAAACAGCAGCTCAGCGCCGCAGACACCGCAAATGCTGCGCCGCCGGCAGCGCAGCACCACAGCAGATTCGAGATGCCGCCCGTGGCAAAGCCAATGACCATAAGAACATTCGTCATACCGATGGTATAAGCCGTAACGTGGCCTACGGCCGCAACAAGGCCTCCGACGGCGCCGCCAACGGCCATGCACGTCAGACACCTGCCATATTTAAAGCCGCATCCGTACAGCGCTGGCTCGCTTACGCCGCCAAGAATACCCGAGATTGAATAGCCCAGCATGAGCGCCTTCTCGTCCTTATCCGCAACGCGGAGCGACGCGCCAAAGGGCATACCCCAAACGGCGAACGTTGCCATCGTCGCGGCGATCAGGATGCACGAATCCGTTCCCACACTCATAAACTGCGCATAGGCGAGCGATAGGACAACGTTGCTGACACCCGCGATCTTAAGAAACTCCCAGCCCGCGGCAAGCCCCATGAGCGTGAGCAGCGACACGATGCCACCGGAATTGCCAAGCATAAACATAAGCTGTCCCAACAGCATGCCCAGATAGCTGCCTGCCGGCGCCGTAACACACAGCGACACCGGAACCATGACAAGCATGGTTGCAAACGGTACAAAAGAAAACGCCACAGCCTGAGGGATAGTGCGCTTAAAGAAACGCTCCACCTGCCATAGCACGGGCACCGAGATGAGAACCGGAATAACAGTCGTCGTGTAATCGTTGACCGGCGCGGGAAGTAGACCATACACGAAAGTCATCGATGCCCCCGTCGTCGATGCGGCATCAACGAGCTTAAGCAGATCGGGCACAATCAATGCGCCGCCCAGCATCATGCCCAGCTGCTCCGAGCAACCGAGCTGGCGGGCAGCGGCCCAACCAAGATAAATGGGCAAAAAGTAGTAGCCGGCGTTATACAGCCAGCTGTAAAACAGGCGATAGATTTCGGAATCGGCAGGCCATAGACCAAGCATGCCTTCGCCCATAATGACGGCAACGGTGCGGAACAGCGCCGCGCAGACAATAAACGGCAACGCCGACATCATGCTTTTGGACAGATAGTCCACCACGGCCATGGCGTTTGATGAAACCGTCGTTGTAAACGAGGTGTTAGAAACTTGTGACATGGAACGCCTTTCCCAATGTGACATGCGGACTGTCCCTTTGTCACATCGTGCGGTACTGACCGATTGCGCGGTACTTTTCGTAGCGGAGGTTTGTGAGGGTCGCGTCGTCGAGCTGCCCAAGCGTATCGAAGGCATCAAATGCCGAGGACATGACGACACCGGCGATCTCCTCATGCGACAGGCCCCTATCGTCAACAATGCCGTCGATGATGCCGAGCGCCAACAGATCGGGGGCCGTGAGCTTAAGCGCCTCAGCGGCCTCATTCGCGCGCTCGGTATCCTTCCACAGGATCGACGCACAGGCCTCGGGGCTCACGACCGAATAGGCCGAGCTCGAGAGCATCAGGATGCGGTCGGCCACGGACAGCGCCAGCGCGCCACCAGAGCCGCCCTCGCCTGTCACCACCGAGACAATCGGCGTCTTAAGGCCGCTCATCTCCATGAGATTCTGGGCAATCGCCTCGCCCTGGCCGCGCTCCTCGGCACCGATGCCGCAAAACGCGCCCGAAGTATCAACCAGGCACAGAACCGGCCGACCAAATTTCTCGGCTTGGTGCATCAGGCGACGTGCCTTGCGGTAGCCCTCGGGATGCGCCATGCCAAAGTTGCGACGCATGCGCTCTTTGGTCGTGGTACCGCGCTCGATGGCGATAACCGTCACGGGTCGCCCGTCTTTCCAGCCGATGCCGCCCACCACGGCAGCATCGTCGCCAAAGTAGCGGTCGCCGTGCAGCTCTACGAATCCGTCGAGACCCAACGAGATCATCTCGCCTGCCGTGGCGCGGTTCGCCGAGCGAGTCTGTTTGACGATTTCGAGCGCGCTTTTTGGTGCGGCCGAGCGCTTAAACAAGTGTCCCAGCTTTTTGTCGCGACGACCCGTATGCACGATCTCATGCGGTGCCCCCAGGCCGGGCGCGTGCCCTTCGTGCAGCGCCAGCAGCTCGCCTACCGTGAGCGCAATCTCACCACGCGGAACAACGGCATCGCAAAAGCCGTGCTCCAGCAAAAACTCGGAACGCTGGAATCCCTTGGGCAGACGCTTGTGCATGTTCTGCTCGATCACGCGCGGGCCGGCAAATGCCGTCAGGGCATCGGGCTCGGCCAGGATAATGTCGCCCTCCATGGCAAAGCTCGCGGTTACACCTCCGGTCGTGGGATCGGTGAGCACCGTGATATACAGGCCGCCCGCCTCGCTGTGGCGCCTAACCGCCGCAGAAATCTTGGCCATCTGCATGAGCGAGGTCACGCCCTCCTGCATGCGGGCGCCGCCCGATACGGTAAAGCCAACGACCGGCAGCCCCAACTCGGCCGCGCGCTCAAAGACACGACAGATCTTCTCGCCCACCACGGAGCCCATTGAGCCCATCATAAAGTTGGCATCCATAAAGAAGAGCGCGGTATCGCAGCCGCAGATTTTGCCCCTGCCGCACACAACGGCATCGCGCTCGCCCGAACGCTCGCTCACGCTCTTAAGCTTGTCGGCATAACCGGGAAACGAGAGGAAGTCCTTCGACGCCAGATTGGCATCCCATTCCTCAAAGGTACCCGCGTCGACCGTCATGCGCATGCGCGCGCGACCGCTCACGCGAAAGTGTTTGCCGCAACGAGGGCAGACCTCGAGGTTGTCGTGCAGGCGCGCCTCATCGATCACACGGCGGCACTCCGGGCATTTGACAAACACGTGGCGCGCGGGGAACTCGGCGCACGACTCGGTTATCGGCCCCTCAAGGACATTGACCGTCTTCGCTTTTCTATTCATCAGCATAGAGATGCCCCATCAGATCGGTGTGATACATGCCCGACAAAAACTCGTCGTTTGCCAGCACGTCGAGCTGAAGCTCGCTATTTTCGCTCACGCCCTCAATCACGAGCTCGCCCAGGGCCGAGCGCATCTTGCGAATGGCACCGTCACGCGTGGGCGCGCACACGATGAGCTTGCCGAGCATGGAGTCGTAGTACGGCGGAACTTTCGCTCCGGTAAACATGGCGGAATCCCAGCGCACGCGCGGACCACCCGGCACACGCAACGCGGTGACCGTTCCACATGACGGTAGAAAGTCCGGCGTTTCGGCATTGATGCGGCACTCCATGGCGTGGTTGCGGACCGGTACGTCCTCCTGCTCAAAGGGCAGAGGCTGGCCGGCAGCCACGCGCAGCTGCCACTTGACCAGGTCGGTATCGGTCACAAACTCCGTAACCGGATGCTCCACCTGCAAGCGCGTGTTCATTTCCATAAAGTAGAAATTGCCGTCATCTGAGTACAAAAACTCGATGGTGCCAGCGCCCTCATAGCCAACGGCACGAGCCAGGTCGCGCGCGGCCTTGTGCATGCGCGCGCGAATATCATCGCGTCCGTCGAGGCACGGCGCGGGGCTCTCCTCGATCAGCTTTTGGTTGCGGCGCTGCACCGAGCACTCGCGCTCGCCGAGCGAAAACACATGGCCCTGCTTATCGGCCATAATCTGTACCTCAACGTGATGCGCCGGCGCAACGAACTTCTCCATGTAGCACTCGCCGTCGCCAAAAACGGCCTCACCCTCGGCACGCGCCTCGATGAACGCCTTTGCCGCATCTTCCACGCGCTCGACCTTGCGAATACCGCGACCGCCGCCGCCCGCGCGCGCCTTAATAAGCACGGGGCAGCCGATGCGCTCGGCCTCGGCCGTTGCTTCCTCGGGGCTTTTGAGCAAATCGCAGCCCGGCACGATGGGCACGCCCGCAGCAGCGGCCGTTCGGCGTGCGGCGTCCTTGTCGCCCATGCTGTCGATCACCTCGGCCGAAGGACCGACAAACGCCAGACCGAACTTGTCGCAGTCGCGCACGAAGCTCGCCTTCTCGGAAAAGAAGCCATAGCCGGGATGAATTGCCTTAGCTCCCGACTTTACGGCACAGGTGAGCACGGCATCGTCGTTGAGGTAGCTCTCGGCAAGACGCGGGCCGCCGATGCAATACGCCTCGTCGGCAAGCTGCACGTGTAGCGCGTCCGCATCGGCCGTGGAATAAACGGCGACGGTCTTGATGCCCATATCGCGGCACGCGCGGATAACACGGACCGCGACTTCGCCGCGGTTGGCGATGAGCACTTTGTCGAACATGGAGCCTTCCTTAACTTTCGTGCATGAGTGCAAAAGACATATCGGCGCGGCAGCAAACCTCACCGTTGACGCTCGCAGTACCCGTCGCAAAGCGGAACGGCCCGCGCGCACGCGTGATGGAGCACACTAGATCCACCGTGTCGCCCGGGCGCACCGGACGCTTAAAGCGCACCTTGTCCAGACTCGTGTAGAACGGCGTCGCGCCGCGCGCCTCCTCATCGCCCATCAGCAGCACGCAGCAGTTCTGGGCGAGCATCTCGCACTGAATCACGCCGGGAACGACCGGGTTTCCCGGAAAATGTCCCTGCAAAAAGTACTCGTCGCCTGTAATCGTGATCTTGCCGTGGGCCTCGTCGCCCACCAGCTCGGCTTCGTCGAGCAAAAGCATCGGCTCGCGATGCGGTAACAGCTTCTTGAGCTCTTCTTTGTTCATGGATATCACCTATCCGATCCTCATGAGGCAGCTGCCAAACTCCACGAGGTCGCCGTCGGCCACGCAGATCTCGAGCACCTCACCGTCTGCCTCGGCCGTCACCTCGTTGAGAACCTTCATGGCCTCGATGATGCAGAGGGTCTCGCCGGCCTTGACCTTGGAGCCCACGCGCACAAATGGCTCGTCGCCCGGCGCAGGGGCAGCATAGAAGACGCCCACCATGGGAGCAGTCACCTCGGTGCCCTTGGGCTCCGGCGCGGCGGCAGGTGTCTGCGTGGCGGGTTCCGGTGCGGCAGGCGCGACTGTGGGAGCTGCAACTTGAGCGGCCATGGCGCTCGGCATAGGCATGGGCACGGCAACCGGCTGCGCCACACTCGCGCGCTCGAGTTCGACCGCGGTGCCATCGGGCTCCTCAACGCGTACGCGCGTGAGGCCGCGGTCCTCCATCACATCGGCTATCTCGGCAAGTCTTTTGGAATCCATGCTCTAGCTCCTCGTATATCTACGCAGCGCGATGGCGGCGTTGTGCCCGCCAAAGCCCAGGTTGGTCGAAAGCGCCCAGGTAAGGTCGGCGCGAACCGCGCGATTGGGCGTGTAATCAAGATCGCAGGCGGAATCGGGCGTGTGGTAGTTAATGGTCGGCGGCACCACGCCCTGCTCGAGTGCCATGGCGCAGGCCATGACCTCGATGGCCCCCGTGGCACCGATCATGTGCCCCGTCATCGACTTGGTCGACGAGACATGTGCGGCGCGCGCCGCGTCCTCGCCGAGCGCTCGCTTAATGCCCGCCGTCTCGGACGAATCATTAAGCTTGGTCGAGGTGCCGTGGGCATTGATGTAGAGGCCCTCGGAAGGCTTGACGTCGCCCTCGGCCACCGCCAGCGATATCGCGCGGGCAATGCCGGCGGCATCGGGGTCGGGGCTCGTAATGTGATAGGCATCATCGGTGTTGCCGTAGCCCACGACCTCGGCATAAATATGCGCACCGCGCGCCTGCGCATGCTCCATGCTCTCGAGTACCAGCACGCAGGCGCCCTCACCCATCACAAAGCCATCGCGGTCTGCGTCGAACGGGCGGCAGGCCGTCGCGGGATCGGGGTTGGTGGTCAATGCGCGGCAGGACGTAAAGCCTGCAACAGCATCGGGGATAATGGCCGCCTCGGCACCGCCCGCGAGGATCGCGTCGGCATAGCCGTGCTTGATAGCACGGAACGCCTCGCCCACCGCATGGGCCGAGGTCGCGCACGCAGTCACGACTGGCAGGGTCGGTCCCTTTGCCTTGTGACGGATTGCGATATTGCCCGATGCCATGTTGGGGATCATCATCGCGATCATGTAAGGCGATGCGCGGCGGGGCCCACGGTCGGCAATCGTATGGACGTTGTCGACGAGCGTCTGCATGCCGCCCACGCCCGACCCCACGTAAACGCCCAGGCGCTCGCGATCGATGGCGCCTTCGGCATCAAAGCCCGCATCGTGCATTGCCTCGTCCGAAGCCACCAGCGCAAACTGAACGCAGGGGTCCAGATGCTTGGCGTCGCGCTTGCCAAAGTACTCGTTGCCGTCAAAGCCCTTGACTTCGGCCGCCACCTTGACGGTAAACGCATCGGTATCAAAGTGCGTGATCGGGCCGATGCCACAGGTCCCGGCGCACATGGCCGCCCAGGTGGCAAGCGCGGTGTTGCCGAGCGGCGATACGGCACCGATGCCGGTGATTGCAACTCTCTGTTCCATCATGGTCTCCTCATCCAAGCCGTTCTTCGGCCCTGGTTTCTACATCGCCATTCCGCCGTCGACGCGCACGACCTCGCCCGTAATGTAAGCAGCCGCATCGCTCGCTAAAAAGCGCACCACGCCGGCCACTTCCTCGGGACGTGCCATGCGCTTAAGGGGAATCTGTTCCTCGGTTGCCGTACGCACCTTCTCCGAGAGCTTTGCCGTCATATCTGTCTCGACAAACCCGGGAGCGACCGCGTTCGCTCGTACGCCACGAGGCGCAAGCTCGCGCGCCACCGCCTTGGTAAGCCCTATCACGCCCGCCTTGGAAGCAGCGTAGTTGGCTTGCCCGGCATTGCCCATCAGGCCCACGACCGAGCTCATGTTGACGACGCAACCGCCGCGCTGGCGCATAAAGGTCTTGGTGAGCGCGCGCGTCATATTGAATGTTCCCTTGAGATTGACATCGAGCACGCGATCGAATGCGTCATCGCCCATGCGCATGAGCAGGCCATCGCGGGTGATGCCGGCGTTGTTGACGAGCGCCCAAATGGAACCAAAGTCGTTGAGGACCGCTTCCACGCACGCGTTGACAGCAGCGGGATCGGCCACGTCGCATTGATATGCGCGTGCCGTGGCGCCAACCGCCTCACAGGCTTCGCACGTCTTGCGCGCCGCATCGACGCTGCCGGCATAGACGACGGCGATATCAAAGCCGTCCTCCGCCAGACCGACAGCGCAGGCGCGGCCGATACCCCGCGAGCCGCCCGTGACCAGTGCCACACGACGTGAGTCGTTGCGCTCGAGCGCGCCGTTGTTCAAGTTGCCCATGTCATTCCTTTCGGGTTACAGCCCTGTGGACTATGCGAGCTCGTCGGCAATAGCTGCGACCTGCTCGGCCGTTTCGCACGAATACACGCGAACGTCGCTCAGCGTACGCTTGGCCAGGCCCGACAGCGTTTTGCCAGGGCCGACCTCAATAAACGTGTCGATGCCCTGATTCTGCAGAGCATGCAGCGTGTCGACCCAACGAACGGCATGACTCACCTGATTGGCCAAGACATCCGATGCCGCTCGCGGGTCCGCCGGATAGGGCGCCGCCGTCATGTTTGCCATGACCGGAATCAGCAGCGGTGACGGCGCGTGGCCGGCTTGGATATACGTCGCCAGCCCCTCAGTCGCCTCGGCCATATAGGGGCTATGAAATGCGCCCGACACCGCGACTTTCATAGCGCGGCCGCCAGCCTCTTTTACTAGGACGTCGAGCTCCTGCAGCGCCTCGGGCGCTCCGGCAACAACCGTCTGCTGCGGACTGTTGTAGTTGACCGGCCAGCAGTCCTCGCCGGCCTGTTTTGCCAGGTTCTCGACTTGCGCCGCATCGAGCTTGATGACGGCGCGCATGCCGCCCGGATGGCGCTCGGCAGCCGCGGCCATCAGCGCCGCGCGCTCGCACACGAGCTCAAAGCCCGCTCGCGTATCGAACGCCCCCGCAAAGGTGAGCGCGGCGACCTCGCCAAGCGAAAAACCCGCACAGGCGGCAGGTACCACGCCGCGCTCACGCAGGGCGACAGCCGCTGCCAGATCGTGAACGAACACGCACGGCTGCGTGTTCTCGGTCTGCGAGAGTTCCTCCTTGGAGGCGCTTCGGCACTGCTCACTGGTCCCCGGGCGCACCTCGTCGGCAATGGCGAACACCTCGGCGGCGGCCGGCGATGCCTCGATCAGGTCGACGCCCATCGCGGGGTGCTGGGCGCCCTGGCCGGCAAACAGAAACGCTACGCCACCCATGCGCACGCACCCTTCAGGACGTGCTCGGCGCCATCGACCAGGTCGTCAACGATTTCACGTGCACTTTGGCGCTCGTTGACCATGCCGGCAATCTGTCCACACAAAAACGAGCCCTCTTCGTAATTGCCGTCCTTGGCGGCCTTGCGAAGGGCGCCCGTGCCCATGGCCCCGAGCTCCTCGACGCTTACGCCCGCCGCCTCGCTCTTGGCGTAGGCGTTGGTGAAGGGGCTCTTGAGGGCACGCACCGGGTGTCCCGTCGAGCGGCCGGTCGCACGCGTCGAGGTGTCGTTGGCCTTCAGGACCATCTCCTTGTACTGCTCCGATACGGTGCACTCATCTGCGATCAGAAAGCGCGTACCCACCTGCACGCCGGCGGCGCCCAGCATAAAGGCGGCCGCCACGCCGCGGCCATCGGCGATACCGCCAGCCGCAACCACGGGAATATCGACCGCATCGACAACCTGCGGCACCAGTGCCATCGTCGAGGTCTCGCCAATATGGCCGCCTGATTCGGTACCCTCGGCAACCACGGCAGTGGCTCCACGACGCGCCACGAGGCGCGCCAGCGCCACCGAGGCAACGACCGGGATGACCTTGATGCCCGCCTCGTTCCACGCCTTCATGTACTTGGTGGGATTGCCGGCACCCGTCACGACGACCGGCACCCGCTCGTCAATCACGACCCGCGCGACCTCGTCGGCAAACGGGCTCATGAGCATGACGTTGACGCCAAAGGGCTTATCCGTCCTGGCGCGCAGCTCATGAATCTGGTCGCGCAGCCAGTTGGCGTCGGCGTTCATGGCCGCGATAATCCCTAAGCCGCCCGCCTCGGACACTGCGGACGCCAGCGAGGCGTCGGCGATCCAGGCCATACCGCCCTGGAACACGGGCTTTTCGATGCCGAGCAGATCGCAGAGAGGAGTCTTGAGCATCTCTACTTCTCCAATGCCGCCTCGACCGTATCGGCGAACTCGCCGACCGTCTTGGGGTTCTCCTCGGTATCGAGCTGGATGCCAAACTCGTCCTCAACGGCGACGAGGATCTCGACGGTGCCCAGACTGTCGAGACCAATCTCCTCGAGCGTGGACTCGGGCTTCATCTCGACGTCGTCAAGACCGGCGGTCTCGCGGATAACATCGCAAACGCGCTCGAAGGTCTTCTGATCTGCCATGGTAGTTCTCCTTTGTTTGTGCCCTAGGGGCGTTTTAATTTCCTATGTGCAACTACTTCCAACGAAGTAGATAGCCACCTATATCCAGACCGGCGCCAAATCCAACGAGGGTGATGGTGTCGCCCGTGTGAAGTGCACCGGCGTTTGCCAGCCGGTCGAGGGCAAGCGGAATGCATGCGCTCGAAATGTTGCCGGTCTCGCGCAGCGTTCGAACCACGCGCTTGTCTGGCACACCGAGGCGCTTGACCGCCTGACTCAGGATTCGTTCGTTAGCCTGATGGAATACAAAATGGTCGATGTCCTCGACCGAAATGCCCGCATCGCTCGCAAGCTTATGGACCGTGTCGCAAATCGCGTTGACGCCGAACTTGAACACGCGGCGGCCATTCATGGACAGCACGCTCTCGCTATCTGCGGAGGCCTTAAACGGCGAGGTGCCGACCAGACCGGGAACGCACAACGTCTCGACGTCGGGCGCCGTCGAAAGCTCAACGGCAAGGGGGCTGTCTCCCCCAGCCTCAATCACCGCGGCGCCTGCCCCATCGCCAAAGAGCACACAGGTGGCGCGGTCGGTCCAGTCGAGCGCGCGCGTCATCTGCTCGGCGGCAACGACAAGCACATGCTTGGCTCGTCCTCGGGCGATATAGCCCTCGGCAACATCGAGCGCAAATACGAAGCCGGCGCAGGCAGCCGAGACATCGAAGGCAGGGCACGTCGCGCCCAGTCGCTCAGCAACGGCACACGCCTCGGCGGGAACAAGGTGGTCACCCGTCGTCGTCGAGCAGACGATCAGATCCAACTGGCTCGCGTCGATTCCGGACACCTGAAGTGCCCGCTCGCTCGCCGCTACGGCAAGGTCGTCAAGTGACTCGGTGGTGCAGACGTGGCGACTCTTAATACCTGTGCGGGTAAAAATCCACTCATCCGAGGTATCGAGGAACTCGGACAGCTCGTCATTGGAAACACTGCGCTTAGGAAGCGCCGAGCCTGTTCCAAGAATCGTGAAACCCATCACTAACCTCCTTTGAGTTGTTGACGTGTTTACATCGACCAAGAGAGGATAGCGCATTTCAGTCGTTGTTAACGTGTTAACATTAAATTGTCCAAATGCGACAAAGGCTTCACATTGTGTCTCTCTCGACACCATTGCGTTATTCACTTATTCATTAAGGAGGTAGCAGCCGTTATGGATGCCAAATTAACGATAGTCGACGTAACCGGATCGACCAACGATGACCTGCTCGAAGCAGGAAAACAGGGAGCGCCGCACGGCACAGGACTTGCCGCCCGGGCTCAGACAGCAGGACGCGGCCGGCGCGGCCACAAGTGGGATTCAACCGCCGGCAACCTATTGCTTTCGATTGTCCTGCGTCCATGCGTTAATCCTGCGAAGTACTCAGGTCTTGCTGCCGTCAGCGGCCTAGCGGTGCTCGAGGCGCTCGAAAAACAGGGTCTTGCAAACGAGATTGGCCTCAAATGGCCCAACGACCTGGTCGCGCGTGGACGCAAACTCGGCGGCATTCTGGTCGAGGCCGCACGCGATAACGAAGGCAAACCTTTCGCCGTCTGTGGCATTGGTGTCAATGTGAACTATGCGCCCCAAGAGGTGCCCGATGGCGGCCTGCCGGCAATCGGTCTCTCGGACCTTAACGAGAACGTTCCAGCTGTCGACATGCTCCTCGATGAGGTCTATCACGCAGTTATAGACGCTATAGATGCCTGGGCAGAACGCCTCAACGCCATGGAAGAAAACACCGGACCGCTCGCGCCCGTCCACGGCGAATATGTCGCTCACCTCAATTGGATTGGAAAGCACGTTATCGCCCGCTCCCCTGCCGGTGACGAGCTGGCGCGAGGCATCTTTAAAACGGTCGATGGCTTTGGTCGTGCGTGCATCGAAACAGAAGACGGCTTGCGATCCTTCCATTTTGAGGAAGCGTCATTGCGCCCCTTGAGTGAGTAGGTCGCCACAGCCAGCCGCTCGGCAGCCTTACCCGGCGATCCAAACCCATCATGCAAAACAAAAGAGCCCCGCTACCGTAATGGCAGCGGGGCTCTGTAAGCTATGAGCGATATCGCTTAGAGCTTGATGTCGATGTCGACGCCAGCGGGGAGGTCGAGACGCATAAGCGAATCAACGGTGCCCGAGGTGGGGTCGAGGATGTCGATGAGGCGCTTGTGGGTGCGCATCTCGAACTGCTCACGGGAGTCCTTGTTCACGTGCGGCGAGCGGATAACCGTGTACAGGTTGCGCTCGGTGGGCAGGGGGACAGGACCGGAAACGCGAGCGCCGGTCTTCTGAGCGGTCTCGACGATGAGCTTCGCGGACTGATCGACGACCTCGTGATCATAGCCCTTGAGGCGAATGCGGATCTTCTGGGTAGCCAACTTAAACCTCCAAAGAGTGCGAGAGATGATCTCGCGGATTACGTAACAGGGAGCTCGAACTTAGGCGTTCTTGCTCATGACCTCGTCCACGATGGACTTGGGCGCGGGCTCATAAGAGTCGAACTGCATCGTGTAGGATGCACGGCCCTGGGTCTGGGAGCGAAGGTCGGTAGCGTAACCGAACATCTCGCCCAGCGGCACCTTGGCACGGATGAGCTTGCTGTTCTTGCGATCCTCCATGCCCTCGATCTTGCCGCGGCGACCGGAGAGGTTGCCCATAACGTCGCCCATGTACTGCTCGGGGGTCTCGACCTCGACAGCCATGATCGGCTCGAGCAGCTGCGGATCGGACTTCTTGAGGGCGTCCTTGATAGCCATGGAACCGGCGATCTTGAAGGCGGCCTCGGAGGAGTCGACCTCGTGGTAAGAACCGTCGAACAGGGTGACCTTAACGTCGAGGACCGGGAAGCCGGCGATAACACCGGTGTTCAGGGCCTCCTGGATGCCCTTGTCGATGGACGGGATGTACTCCTTGGGCACGACGCCGCCGACGATAGCGTTGACGAACTCGTAGCCGAAGCCCTCCTCCATCTTCTCGAGCTTGATGACGGCGTGGCCGTACTGACCGCGACCACCGGACTGACGGACGAACTTGCCCTCAGCCTTCTCGACGTCGTGACCAGCGGTCTCGCGGTAGGCAACCTGGGGCTTACCAACGTTAGCGTCAACCTTGAACTCACGGAGCAGACGGTCGACGATGATCTCGAGGTGCAGCTCGCCCATGCCGGCGATGATGGTCTGGCCGGTCTCGTGGTTGGTGGACACCTGGAAGGTCGGGTCCTCCTCGGCGAGCTTGGTCAGAGCCAGGGACATCTTGTCCTGCTCGGCCTTGGTCTTGGGCTCGATGGCAACGTCGATAACGGGCTTAGCGAACTCGATCTTCTCGAGGACGATCTCCTTGCCCTCGGCGCACAGGGTGTCACCGGTGGTGGAGTTCTTGAAGCCGACGCAAGCGACGATGTCGCCAGCGGCAGCGTCGTCACGGTCGATACGCTCGGCGGCGTTCATCTCGAGAATGCGGCCGAGGCGCTCGCGCTGACCGTTGGAAGCGTTGACCACGTAGGAGCCGGACTCAGCGCGGCCGGAGTAAACGCGGACGTAGGTGAGCTTGCCGACGAACGGGTCGGTCATGATCTTGAAGACCAGGCCGGAGAAGGGCTCGTCGAAGGAAGGATGACGCTGGATCTCCTCGCCGGTATCCGGATCGGTACCGGTGACGGCCTCGACGTCGAGCGGGCTGGGCAGGTAGTCGACGACAGCGTCGAGCAGCTCCTGAACGCCCTTGTTCTTGTAGGCGGAGCCCACGAAGACGAGGTTGAGCTCGTTGGCCAGAACGCCCTTGCGCAGAGCAGCCTTGAGCTCCTCGACGGTGAAGTCCTCCTCCATGAGGATCTTCTCCATGAGCTCATCGTCAAAGCTGGCAGCAGCGTCAAGGAGCTCCTCGCGCTTGGTGGCAGCGATGTCGGCAAACTCAGCCGGGATCTCGTCCATCGGCTCGGGGTAGGTCATGCCCTTCTCGTCGGCCTTGAAGTCCCATGCAGTCATGGTGACCAGGTCGATGACGCCCCAGAAGTTGTCCTCGGCGCCCATCGGGACCTGAGCGGCCACGGCGTTAGCGTCGAGACGATCCTTCATGGTCTCGATAGCGTTGAAGAAGTCAGCGCCCACGCGGTCATACTTGTTGATAAAGGCGATGCGGGGGACGTTGAAGGTAGAAGCCTGACGCCAAACGGTCTCAGACTGGGGCTGAACGCCGGCAACGGCGTCGAAGACGGCGACAGCGCCATCGAGGACGCGCAGGCAGCGCTCGACCTCGGCGGTGAAGTCAACGTGGCCCGGGGTGTCGATGATCTGGATGCGGTAGTCCTTACCGTCCTTGTTCCAGAAGCACGTGGTAGCAGCGGAGGTAATGGTTACGCCGCGCTCCTGCTCCTGAACCATCCAGTCCATGGTGGCAGCGCCCTCATGGACCTCACCGATCTTGTGGGTCTTACCGGTGTAGTAAAGAATACGCTCGGTCGTGGTGGTCTTACCGGCATCGATGTGGGCCATGATGCCGATGTTACGGGTATCGGAAAGCTTGTACTTAGGCTTAGCCATGTTAGTTCCTTACCTTAACTTACCAACGATAGTGAGAGAACGCGCGGTTGGCCTCGGCCATCTTGAAGACGTCCTCACGCTTCTTGACGGAAGCGCCCAGGCCGTTGGAGGCGTCGAGGATCTCGTTGGCGAGACGCTCGGCCATGGTCTTCTCCTTGCGAGCGCGGGAGAAGTTGACGATCCAGCGGATGCCCAGAGCGGTGGAACGACGGGAGTTGACCTCCATCGGGACCTGATAGGTAGCGCCACCGACACGCTTGGGCTTAACCTCGAGCGTGGGCTTGACGTTGTCCATAGCCTTCTTGAAGGTAGCGAGAGCGTCGCCACCCTCGGACTTCTCGGCAACGATCTCGAAAGCGGTGTAAACGATGCGCTCAGCGGTGGCCTTCTTGCCGTCAAGAAGGACCTTGTTGATGAGCTGAGTCACCAGGCGGTTGTTGTAAACGGCGTCAGGCTGAACCTCACGACGATTAGCTGCTGCACGACGCGGCATGTGAAATCTCCTTAAGTGTCTACCGTGCGGCGCTTAAGCGGCACACGGCGAAAGTATCAAAACGTTATCTGGCTTATTTGGCCTTGGGGCGCTTAGCACCGTACTTGGAACGGGCCTGCATACGGTTCTGGACCGGAGCAGCGTCGTAGGCGCCACGGATGACGTGATAACGGACACCAGGGAGGTCACGGACACGACCGCCGCGGACGAGCACGATGGAGTGCTCCTGCAGGTTGTGGCCCTCACCCGGGATGTAAGCAGTAACTTCGATGCCGTTGACAAGGCGAACACGGGCAACCTTACGAAGAGCCGAGTTCGGCTTCTTGGGGCTCGTGGTGAAGACGCGGGTGCACACGCCGCGCTTCTGGGAGTTGTGCTGCAGAGCAGCGTTCTTGGACTTCTTGGGCACGGAACGACGGCCCTGGCGAACCAGCTGGTTAATAGTAGGCAAAGCGTACTCCTTCTCGAATGATTCCAGCTTTCTGTAAAGTGCAACGGCTTGAATCGAGGGGTCAGCATCCCCCTACGAAACACGCAGTTCGATAGGATACGTGGCGTTAGCTGTGCCGTCAACAGACCACGCCGCCGGGCGTATCCTAAAATAGGCACATTTCCGCAAAGCCTACACAAAAGGAATCCCCTCCTGTGCGCGCTGGCGGATTCCCGGACCGGGCGGCCCTGGTATTAAGTTTGCTGCTCTACAGTCCTGGCTCGCACGGAGGCCACATTAAGTGGCCTCCGGCTCGTGCGGAACTCGCGACAAACTTAATACCAGGGCCGCCCGGTCCGGGAATCCGACGTGCTCGTTGGGGCAACGTTCCCTGCCAAAACGGGACAGGTTTATTTTGGTCGGTTTTATCTGCGGAAACGTCGCGCTCCAGCGGTGATCCGCCCTCATCTGTCATAGGGAAATCGGCGGCGCTTTCGGAAGTATGCGGCAAATTCTGGACCTGCCGAGCACACCGGGGTTTTTCGATAATAAACCCGCAGGTAAAGCGCTTGAGCATATGCGGTGTGGTCGACCCATCGAGATTTTGCCGCATACTTCCGAAATTCAGGCGAATATCGCTCAAAATAACCGTCCATATAACGCAAAAAAGGCCGCTTCCCCTAGTGGGAAGCGGCCTCAAGCCTTACGAATAGACGATGGTAAAGGGTTCTTCCGTTTGAGTCTCTCCTGTTGATGTGTACCTCGTGCCCTCGAGGGTTACCGAGACCACTTGATCGACATTGATCAGCTTCGTTGGCACCCAAATGTTCTCTCCGCTATTGCGCGCATAAGAAAAATATAAGTTGAACACCCCTGCGTCGTCATCTTCGATAATCTGCTCTGACCCATCCTTGTAGGTGACGGTCAGTTTATGATCAACTGCTTCATAGCCCAGATCATCGATGTGCGTCTGGATGGAAAACGGGCTAATCTCGAGAGGCGAGTCATCGGAGCGGAGTCCTTTTGTATCGACGTGCGCTCCGACGTTAAACTCTGGCGTCGATACCTCGATCACCTTCGCATCCTCACCTTTGCCCTCCGTCCAACTGATATTCCAGGTGACCGCATGTCGTAAATCTCGATCGCGATTCCAAGATGCAAAGTACATCGTGCCGTTAATGACCGTGTCGCTTGATGTGTCTTTATCAATGGTGCAGCGTGTATCAGCCCATTCCTCGCCGAAGTTCATGCTGGGTGTACCGATGCCTTGTTCTTCTTCACCATAGAGAACAAGTTCGCCTGTCTCTGCTGCCGGCTTGTAGTAGTTAACACCATTTGGATTGGACAGCGTAAACGTCACAGCACCGCAGCCGTTTTGGTCGATAGCCATATCATGAATGTCGAGTGTATAGCCGTTGCCCTCGACGGACAGATTGACCTTCTGTACTGAACCCTCCAAGCTTTGGGGCGCGATACCATCACCAAACTCTCTGGTGTAGGTATATTTAGTCCCCGACGAGCCACCTTGAGTCCAGGTAATGGATTCTCCGTTGCCATGGTTTCCCCAGGCAGAGGCAAAATAACTGGAATTGACGACGGCGTAGGCGACCCCTCCGGTCGCCAGCACTCCGGCAAGGCATCCGATCACGGCAACATACAGAGGCTTCGCGTGACCCTTTCGGCGAAGTGGCTCACCAGCAGCGGCATAAAGAACACGGTCGGCAAGATCGCTATCGGCTTGGACGGACTCGAAGGCCTGCTTGATTTGGTTGGATTTCACGGTCGCCCTCCTCTAGGATGAACTTGAGCTTCGATCTACCGCGGGCTAAACGCGTTCGAACGGTCGCGGCTGGCACATGCAATAACTCGGCAATCTCTGAAGTCGAGAAGCCCAGATAGTAATAGAGCACGATGGGGATACGGAATCGTTCCGGAAGCCGCATGACGTCTAATAGGACGGCCTTGGTCTCATCCTGCGCCGTCGAAAGCGAATCGGCCAGGTTCTCAATATCCTCCACACGCCTCCATGGCTTTCGAAAGAGCGATTTGCATTCATTGATCGTGACCCGGATAAGCCATCGGCGAAGATGCTCCCAGCCTTCAAAATGCGTATCGCTTTTGAGCAACTTAAGAAAGACGTCTTGTGCAACATCGTCGGCATCGGCGCGATCGCGCAGGTACGTCAATGCGATTCGAAACACGACATCCCGGTGATCTTCGACCGCCTGTCTAAAAGCTTGTTCTTCCATAATCACCTCCCGGTGACGTTAATGATTCTTGATGAGGCCCTCACCATAGATACGCTCTTGCCGGACTAAATGTTTCAAATTCAAGCAGGAAAAACCTACCAAAATAAACCTGTCCCTTTTTGGCAAGGGATCAACGGAACGCAACAGGTTGAGCATACGCAAGCGAGCGGCCCCCAGAGCGTACAAGGTGGCATGAAAAAGGCAGGGCATTGACCTTCT
>USBK01000036.1:0-22866 GCA_900552895.1 uncultured Collinsella sp. | reverse complement strand
CACAGATAAAGAAGGCCAAACGAACAAGCGTGAGGATGGAAGAGAGGTTACGAAACTCAAAGGCACTTCTCTTTGGATGAGAAAGCCGCTCATCGAGCTAAGCGATCTACATCGATTCGCCGACAAGGTCAAAAGTCAAATGTGGGGAAAGCAGTTTTATGATGCCGCTCAGCAGGTTATCGGCATTGCTGCGTCTCCGCTCGAGGTCGCGGGGGTACTGCTTCTAAGTCGTTCTCGACGTCTAGGTGGTTCAGGATTCAGATACGTGTACCTCAACGATTTAACCCCTCTATCCGTGGCAGCCCAAAGCATCGCAGGCCAAAAGGTCTGCTACGGCGACATCGTGATCGTAAACCCAATCCTAATGAAGGCAGTTATTATCGAGATCCAAGGTGAGGTCATTCATGGCTCAGGTGCAATACTTGACCACGATGCGGAGCGCATGACTGCGTTGCAGAGCATGGGATTCGATGTATTCCTGGTGACTCACGATATGCTCAACGATTCAAAGCTGCTAGACACCATAGTCAGAAGTGTCTGCGACCGTTTAGGGATTCGCTATAAAGCCAAAACTGAGGCAATGAAGTGCGCCGAGACGAGACTGCGAGCAAATGTTTTGTGCAACTGGTTGGAAATCGGAAATTAGTCGGCGACAAGGCGCTAGAACTACCTAGTTTGCCTGTTAGTGAAATAATGTCATTTCAAAACTATGCCGGATTACGGGGCTGGACCCGGACTGGCCGTCCATACCCTGCATTTCACGGAATACGCAAGCCGTCTACCTGCGGTTTTGATTTTACCGATTACGGCATGCTCGGGGGTTCCCGGCCTGGCCCCGTAAACCGGCATAGTTTTGAAATCGCCGGGTCGGCGGGAGCGCGATTGGCCCCGGTAATGGGCCTGGCGCCGGCAAGACGGCCGTTGGGCGGATGGCGGCCCGCGCCGCGATTGCGAAATTTTCCAAAAATGTCCTTGCATCGCCGTCCGAGTTCCCGTATAGTACTTTTTCGCACGGGGGCGTAGCTCAGCTGGGAGAGCGCTTGACTGGCAGTCAAGAGGTCAGGGGTTCGATCCCCCTCGTCTCCACCCGAGCATTGAATGAGGCTCCAACGCAAGTTGGGGCCTTTTTTCTTATCTAACGATTGAAGCCATGTGTTGGTTGGGTAGCATCTTGGCGACATTCCCATTGTTAATTACGAATATGAATGTTAATAACTTTACGTCTCTGGATGGCAAAGCTAGTTTGCAGCGCTAACAACAAAGAGGCCGGGCGTAATGCCCGGCCTAAAATACTCTGGTGGGCCCTCCGGGATTCGAACCCAGAACCCAGGGATTATGAGTCCCCTGCGCTAACCGTTGCGCCAAGAGCCCTTATGAACGGTGAATGCAATTCTAATAAAGGCATCTAAGGCCTAATTTCTTCGCTTCACGTCGTGAAATACTACCATGCACGAGCAAGTCGCACAACGCAAGATCAAGTCCAATGCTAAACAACAACCAATCTAGGCGCGTCGCAGAAAAGACGTGTTTTAGAAAAAGTTAAGGCCATTAATTCAGGGCTCAAACACATTTAACCGCGAAATCAAGCTGATGCCATTTCAAAACACCGCCAGTTTACTACGACTGATCGGCGACTCCCGAGCACCGCGTGTTCCCCGTTTGCAAAACCGCAGGTAGGGAGCCCGACGGTTGCGTGAAAAGGCGTGCGTGGTCGAACATTCCTGATTCATCGTAGTAAACCGGCATAGTTCTGAGGCGCAGAGGAGGGGCGGTTCGCAATCGGGTCCGATAATGGGACTGGCGGAGCACGGGAAACCCGGTTGAGCGGGCGGGTCGTGTTTCGCCCGTGCCGGCACGGGCGAAAGTTTTTCCAAAATTGCCCTTGCATCGCCGTCGGAGTTCCCGTATAGTACTTCTTCGCACGGGGGCGTAGCTCAGCTGGGAGAGCGCTTGACTGGCAGTCAAGAGGTCAGGGGTTCGATCCCCCTCGTCTCCACCCGAGCATTGAATGAGGCTCCAACGCAAGTTGGGGCCTTTTTTCATATTGGCACACAAGGTCAAAGGCGGCACCATGATCCTCCTGGTCGACAAGATCGAAAAAAGCTTCGGCGCACGCGTCCTCTTTAGCGGCGCGTCCTTCCAGATCAACCCCGGCGAGCGCTTCGCGCTCGTGGGCCCCAACGGCGCTGGCAAAACCACCATGCTCAAAATCATCATGGGCATCGACAGTCCCGACTCCGGCCAGGTCCAGTACGCAAAGGACTGCCAGGTGGGCTACCTAGAGCAGGAAACTAATCTGGAACAAAAGGACACCACCATCCTCGCCGAGGTCATGGCCGCCGCCAAGGAAATCCGCCGCATGGGCGAGCGCGCTAACGAGCTGCAGGCCCAAATCACCGAGCTCTCCGAGCAGGGCAAGGACGTCGACGCACTCCTCAACGAGTACGGCCAGGTCCAGGACCGCTTTGAGCACCTGGGCGGCTACGAGCTCGAGAGCAACGCCCGCAAGATCCTGTCCGGCCTGGGCTTTAAGGTCACCGACTTTGAGCGCCCGTGCTCCGAGTTCTCGGGCGGCTGGCAGATGCGCATCGCGCTCGCCAAGCTCTTCCTGCGCCATCCCGACCTGCTGCTTCTGGACGAGCCCACCAACCACCTGGACCTCGAAAGCGTCCAGTGGCTGCGTGGCTTTATCGCCAACTACGACGGCGCCGTCCTCATCGTCAGCCACGACCGCGCCTTTATGGACGCCTGCGTCGACCACGTCGCCGCGCTCGAAAACCGTCGCGTGACCACTTACACCGGCAACTACAGCAGCTACCTCAAGCAGCGCGAGGACAACCTTGAGCAGATGCGCGCCAAGCGCGCCGCCCAGGAGCGCGACATCGCCCACATGCAGGTCTTCGTCGACAAGTTCCGCTACAAGCCCACCAAGGCCGCCCAGGCCCAGGAGCGCATCCGCAAGATCGAGCAGATCAAAAAGGAGCTTGTCATCCTACCCGAGGGCCACAAGCACATCGACTTTAAGTTCCCCGACCCGCCGCGCTCCGGCGACATGGTCGTGGGCCTGGAGGGCGTCTCCAAGTCCTACGGCAACAAGCACATCTACAGCGACATCGACCTCAAGCTCTACCGCGGCGAGCACGTGGCGCTCGTCGGCCCCAACGGCGCCGGCAAGTCCACGCTCATGAAGATCATCGCCGGACTGGAGCCGCCCACCACCGGCACCCGCGACCTGGGCACCAACGTGGGCGTGGCCTATTACGCCCAGCACGCGCTCGAGGGCATGACCGAGTCCAACACCGTCCTGCAAGAGATCGACACCGTCACGCCCAAGTGGACCGTGCCGCAGCAGCGCAGCCTACTGGGCGCCTTCCTGTTTAGCGACAACGATTCCATCGAAAAGCAGGTGCGCGTCCTTTCCGGCGGTGAAAAGGCGCGCTTGGCCCTGGCTAAGATGCTCGTGGCCCCCGAGGCACTTCTGTGCCTGGACGAGCCCACCAACCACCTAGACATCGACTCGGTGGACATGCTCGAGAACGCCCTGCAAAACTTCCCCGGCACCATCGTGCTGATCAGCCACGACGAGCACCTGGTGCGCGCCGTGGCCAACCGCGTCATCGACATCCGCGACGGACAAGTCACGGTCTACGACGGCGACTACGACTACTACCTCTACAAGCGCGAGGACCTCGCAGCCCGCGCCGCCGCCGAGGCGTCCACGGAGAGCGCGCCGGCCACGACCAAGTCCGCCAAGGCAAGCGCCGCCCAGGCCGACACCCCCGCCGCGGCGCCTAAGCCTGCCGAGGGCAAAAAGACCAAGGAGCAAAAGCGCGCCGAGGCCCAAGCCCGCGCCGCGCTCAATAAAAAGCTCAAGGGCGTGCGCAACCAGCTCAAGAAGATCGAGACGGAGCTCGACAAAAAGCGTGCCCGCTATGACGAGCTTATGGAATTGATGGCAAGCGAAGAGCTTTATGCCGATCAAGACAAGTTCAACGCCGCGCTGGGGGAATATAACGGCCTCAAGCAAGAGCTACCCAAGCTCGAGGACGAATGGCTGGAGCTTTCCACCCAGATCGAAGAGGAGACCGCGCGTGAACTCTCGTAAGGCCGCTGCCGTGGCGATGAGCATCATCGCCATCGCCTGTCGCATCTGCGGCATTTTTATGAGCGCGATGACCGTGCTGCTGTGTTTTAGCGGCCTCACCGCCAAGCTGCAGATCGTGGGCTTTGTCGTCGAGCTTTCGCGCGCCCTGCCGAGCGCCATCGCCGGCTACGGCGTCATCACGTCGCCCTTTGGCGGTGTGTTCCGCTTGGATTACGCCATCGTCGCCGTGATCCTGTTTGTGATCGACTACCTGCTCACGCGCGCCTCGCGTCGCGTCCGCTAGAGGAGCGCCATGTCCAGCAGCTACATCATGAACCTGCTCGCCAGCGCCGTCGCCGTCATCGTGGGCATCGTGATCCACGAGAGCGCACACGCCGCCGCGGCCTGGGCGCTCGGCGACAAGACGGCCCGTTCGCGCGGCCGCGTCTCGCTCAACCCGCTCAACCACATCGACCCGTTTGGCACCATCCTCCTGCCACTGCTCATGCTTGCCGCCGGCGGCCCGGTGTTCGCCTTCGCCAAGCCCGTGCCCGTGTACCTCAACAACCTCAAACACCCCAAGCGCGACGAGGTCCTGGTGAGCGCAGCCGGCCCCGCATCGAACATCGCACTTGCGTGTCTTGCCGCAGCCTTCATGCGACTAGCATACGGCAGCCTTTACTCCAGCATGTCCTTTGCCCTGGCGTCACAGATCATGAACTTCGGCGCCACCTTTATCGTGGTCAACCTGTCACTCGCGTTCTTCAACCTCATCCCGATCCCGCCACTCGACGGTTCGTCGATCATCGTGCCCTTCCTCAAAGGCAAGGCGCTCAACAACTATTATCGTCTGCAGCAATACGCTATGCCCATCCTCATCCTGGTGCTGTATCTGCTGCCCATGTGGACCGGCATCGACGTGATCGGCCGCTATTTCGACGTTACCGTGTATCCGCTCGCTGAGCAGCTGCTCAACTTCGCAATCGCCGGCATCTAAGGTAAACTTACAGGTCGACCGTGCAAAACGGTCGTAACATGCACCCAAACCGCGCCGCGAAGGCGCCGTCAAAGGAGGTCGAAGATGTCGTATCGCGTGTCGACGCAGGTCTACAGCGGACCGTTCGACCTGCTGCTGCAGCTGGTAACCCGCCAAAAAGTAGATATCGGCGCCATCTCCATCAGCGAGGTGGCCGAGCAGTACCTTGCCGAGGCCGAGCGCATCGAGGCGCTGGACCTGGACGTGGCGAGCGACTTTCTGCTGGTCGCGGCAACCCTTCTGGACATCAAGGCCGCCTCTCTGGTCCCGCAGGAGGCCCCGCGTAAAAATGATGACGACGATGGCGAGTTCGACGAAGACCTCGAGGAACTCAGCGCGCTCGACGGCGACGCCCTGCGCGAGGTCCTGATTCAGCGTCTGATTGCCTACAAGCAGTTTAAGGGTGCGGCTGCGGCCCTCGGTGCCCGCATGCAGGCCGAAAGCCGCATGCACCCGCGTGTGGCCGGCCCCGACCCCGAGTTTTTGGGCCTTATGCCCGACTACCTGGCCGGCATCACCCTGCGCGGCCTGGCCGTTATCTGTGCCGACCTGGACGGCAAGCGCCAGACCTTCCTGCTGGAGGCCGAGCACGTGGCGCCGCATCGCGTGCCGCTCGATCTGACCGTAGCCTCGGTCGACCGCTTTACCATGGCGCACCAAACTTGCACCTTCCGCGAGCTGTTGGACGGCGACGCCACCACCGAGCAGCTCGTCGTCACCTTCCTGGCCATGCTTGAGCTTGCCAAGCGCGGCTCGCTCACGCTGAGCCAGGACGAGATCTTCGGAACCATCTGCATCAACCGCGTCGAGGGCGCCGAGGCATATGTGCCCGGCGAGGGCCCCGAGCTCACCGAATAGGAGCCGCAACCATGTCAACCCTTTCCACGCTGGAGGCAAACAGCCTCAAAGGTGCCCTCGAGGCGCTGTTGCTGGTATCGAGCGACCCGGTGAGTGCGCCCGCGCTGGCCGGCGCACTGGATATCGCCCCCGGCGAGTGCGCGTCGCTGCTCGCCGAGCTCAAGGTTGAGTACGAGGAGGCCAACCGCGGCTTTCAGCTGCGCGAGGTCGCCGGCGGCTGGCGCCTGTTTACACACCCCGCCTACCACGATGTGGTCGAGGCTTACGTGCTGAGCTGGGATACGCAAAAGTTGTCGCAAGCGGCGCTCGAAACCCTAGCCGTCATCGCCTACCACCAGCCCGTGACGCGCGAGGTGGTCAAGGGCATCCGCGGCGTCAATTCCGACGGCGTCATTGCGTCGCTCGTGGACAAGGGCCTGGTGCGTGAGCTCGGCCGCGATCCCCAGCGCGGTCAGGCCATCATCTACGGCACGACCAACGCCTTCTTGGAAAAGTTCGGCCTGCGCTCCACCCACGACCTACCCGACCTGGAGCAGTTTGCCCCCGACGAGCAGTCGCGCCAGTTTATCCGCGAGCGTCTGAGCGGCCGCAGTATTCAGTCCACACTCGAGGAGCAGGCCGAGGACCTGGACGAAGAGCGCGAACTGCTCGATACCGATGTTGAAGATGTTGAGGCAGTCGAGGACTTGGAGACCCTGGTCGTCGACGAGACCTCGGAGGATTTGCATGACGAGGACTAACGGAGTAGGGGAGGCGCACGCCGTGGGCAACGCGGTACCCGCAACCGACGCCCAGCCCGTCTACCCGCACACCATGCGTCTACAGCGCTTTTTGGCACGCGCAGGCGTGGCGAGCCGCCGCGGCTCAGAGGACCTGATGACCGCCGGCCGCGTGACCGTCAACGGTCAGGTCGCAACCGAGCTGGGTACCAAGGTCGACGTCGACCGCGACCTTATCGAGGTTGACGGCATGCCCGTCAACCTCAACCAAGGCGCCGTATACTTGATGCTCTACAAGCCGACCGGCTACCTCACCACCATGAGTGATCCACAGGAGCGCCCTTGCGTGGCCGACCTGGTCCCACGCGGCCGCTTTCCGGGACTGTTCCCGGTGGGTCGCCTGGACCGCGACACCACGGGCCTTTTGCTCTTTACCACCGACGGCGACCTGTCTCAGGACCTGCTGCATCCCAGCAAGCACGTCTACAAGACCTATCAGGCACTCGTGGACGGGCAGCTGACCGACCGCGATCTTGAGCCGCTGCGTCGTGGCATCGAGCTCGACGACGGCCTATGCCAGCCGGCGATCTGCCGCGTCATCACCGCACGCGAGGCCGAGGCCGTGGCTCCGCAAGGCGTCAAGTCCGGTACCACCGCCGTGGAGGTCATCATCCGCGAGGGTCGCAAAAACCAGGTTAAGCGCATGTTGAGCAAGATTCACCATCCGGTGATCCGTCTGCATCGCTGCAACTTTGCGGGCCTGGAGCTCAAGGACGTGGCCAAGGGCTCGTGGCGCGAGCTCACCGACCGCGAGGTGCAGATCCTCAAGGCCGGCGGCATCCCGCCCAAGCAGGCGAGCGCCAAGCGCAACGGCGGCAGGCCCCAAGACACGCCCGCCAGCCGCACGCGTCACCACGGCAGCCACGGCTCCGCACCCAAGCGCAACACCTACCGCGAGCGCTACACGGGCTAGGCAACCCGCCGCGCCCCAACGCCCGCGAACCATACCAGCACGTCAACCATCGAAAGGAAGCATTGCATGATCGTCGCCATCGACGGCCCCGCCGGTTCAGGCAAGTCCACCATCGCCAAGGAGATCGCCCGTCAGCTGGGCTTTAACAAGCTCGACACGGGCGCCATGTATCGCGCCGTCACCTTCGCCGCGCTCGACCGTGGCATCAACCTGGACGACGAGGCTGCCATCGACGCCCTCGCCGAGCAGATCGAGATTCGCTTTACCAACGGCACCGGCGAGGACACGCGCCTGACCATCGACGGCCAGGACGCTTCGGCCGCCATCCGTACCCCGCAGGTCGACGCCAACGTGTCCAAGGTCTCGGCCTATCCGGGCGTGCGCGCCGCCATGCTCATCCACCAGCGCCGCGCCGCCGAGGACCGCGATATCGTCGCCGAGGGTCGCGACATCGGCACCGTCGTGTTCCCCAACGCGCAGGTCAAGGTGTTCCTAACCGCCGACCCGCGTGAGCGCGCCCGCCGCCGCGTGCTGCAGCGCCACCAAAACGACGCCCAGCCGCTCACCGAAGAGCAGCTCGAGGCCGAGGTCGACGAGACCCTCGACGCCCTTAAGCAGCGAGACAAACTTGACAGCAGCCGCGAGGTCGCCCCGCTCTTGCCCGCCGAGGACGCCGTGCACGTCGACTCCACCGCCCACACCATCGACGAGGTCGTCTCGATAATCGAGGACCTCATCAACCAAAGGAGGTAGCCCATGCGCCTGTTTAAGCAGACGCCCGAGGACTATTACAACGCCCCCTACGCCGAGTTCCCGGCGCTCATCCGCGGCACTGTCGTCGTGGTTATGGCCATCCTTTGGGCCTTCTCCAAGCTCATGTGGCGCTGGAAGGTAGAGGACGCCGACCTACTGTTTGAGCGCCAAGAAGGCCGCGGCAGCGTGGTCATCTGCAACCACACCTCGATGGCCGAGCTCTTGGCCGTGGAGACGGCGCTGTTCTTTGGCGGCCGCCGCATTCGCCCCATTTTTAAGTCCGAGTTTGCGAAGAGCAAGATCGTGCGCTGGGCCTTTAGCCGCGTGGGCGGCATTCCCGTCGAGCGCGGCACCGCCGACATGAAGTGCCTGCGTGCCGCCCAGCATGCGCTGCAGCGCGGTGAGGACGTCCTGATCTTCCCCGAGGGTACGCGCATCCGCTCGCGCGAGATCAAGCCCGAGGTCCACGGCGGCTTTGCGCTCATCGCCCAGATGGGTAAGGCACCCGTCAACCCGCTCGCCATCTGCGGCTGGTCCGATATTACGCCTGCGGGCAAAAAGATCATGCGCCCCAAAAAGTGCTGGATCCGCGCCGGCAAGTCAATTTCGCTTTCCGACGCGCCTGCCGAGCTCAAGCGCAAGGAGCGCCTAGCCTGGTTTGAGTCCGAAGCCATGAGTCGCGTCTACGCCATGCGTGATGACCTGTGCGCCGAGCACCCGGGCAGGTTCTAGCCATGGACGAGGAAGTCATGAACACCGCCGAGGCTGTGCCCGGCAAGGCAGACGCCCCCACTATCGAAATCGCTGCCCACGCCGGCACCTGCTACGGCGTACAGCGTGCGCTCGATATGGCGCTGGCCGCTGCGCCGCAGGCAGGGGAGTGCACTCAGGTCCATACCTTGGGTCCGCTCATCCATAACCCGATCGTGGTACGCGAGCTCGCCGAGGCAGGCGTCGGTCTGGCCGACACCTTGGACGACGCCACGTCGGGCACTGTGATCATCCGCGCCCACGGCGTGGTGCCGCAGGTCATTGATGCCGCTCGCGAGCGTGGCCTTAACGTCGTCGACGCCACCTGCCCCTACGTGAAGAAGGTCCACGTGGCGGCCGAGCGCCTGGTGCGCGAGGGCTACCGCGTGATCGTCGTGGGCGAGCCGGGCCACCCCGAAGTCGAGGGCATCCTGGGCCACGCCGGCGATGACGCGCAGGTCGTGAGCTGCGCTGCCGATGCGGACGCGCTGTCGCTCAAGGGTAAAGTGGGCTTGGTTGTGCAGACCACCCAGACTGCGCAGAACTTGGCCGAGGTCGTGGCTGCTATCACCCCGCGCGTGCAGGAGCTGCGCGTGATCAACACCATCTGCGCCGCCACGAGTGAGCGTCAACAGGCAGCAGCCACACTTGCCAACCGCTGCGACTGCATGGTCATCGTGGGCGGCAAGAACTCGGGCAACACCCGCCGCCTGGCGCAGATTTGCGCAGACGCCTGCGAGCGCACGTATCACATCGAGGAAGCTTCTGAGCTCCAAGCCGCGTGGTTTACCGACGCTCACCACATCGGCATCACCGCCGGAGCCTCCACCCCGCAAGAACACATCGAGCGCGCCGTCGAGCGCATCAAGGAGCTTTGCCGCTAACCATGGACCAGACCGTACCCGCATACGCCGCCGAGGTGGCCGATTACGGGCGCAGCCGCGACCCCGAGCCGGGTGAGGGCGCGCTCGTAAAGAACGTGCGTCCCGAATCGCCCGCGTGGGATGTGGGTATCGAGCCGGGCATGCGCGTGCTCACGGTCAACGGTGAGGCGCTCACCGACATGATCGTATGGCTCTGGGAGGCCGACGATGATACCGTCGACCTCGAGGTTTTCGACCCGCGCGACGGCACCGTCACCCCCGTCGAGCTCGACCGCTTTCCCGGCGAGGATTGGGGTTTGGAGTTCGATGGCCCCATCTTCGACGGCATGCGTACCTGCGTCAACGCCTGCGTGTTCTGCTTTATGACCATGCTCCCCAAGGGCGGCCGCTCCACGCTCTATATTCGCGACGACGACTATCGCCTAAGCTTTTTGCAAGGCAACTTTGTCACGCTTACGAACCTCACCGACGAGGACGTGCAAAACGTCATCCAGCGCAACATGAGTCCCATGAACGTGTCGGTCCACGCTGTGAGCCCCGACGTCCGCCGTCGTATGATGGGCCGTAACGCCCAGCGAGGCATGGACGTACTCGAGACCATCATGGCCGCCGGCATCGAGATTCACGCGCAGATCGTGTTGTGCCCCGGCATGAACGACGGCGAGGAGCTGGAAAAGACCCTGCGCTTTTGCGAGGAGCACGAGCAAATCACAAGCCTGGGCATTGTGCCGCTCGGTTTTACCAAACACCAAAACCGCTTTAGCTGGTCATACAGCGACAAGCCCGAACTGGCGCGCGAGACCATTGCCATGATCCGACCGTTCCAGGACCGCGCCTATGAGCGCTTTGGCCGCCACACCTTCCAGATGAGCGACGAGTTCTATCTGGACGCCGGCATCGATCCTCCAGAGGCAGACTTTTACGACGGTTACCCGCAGTACTACGACGGCATCGGCATGATCCGCTCGTATCTAGACGAGACCGACGACGTGCTTGCCGCCTATACCGAGCGTCTGGCCCGCGTCCGCGAGGCCATCGCCGCCCGCAGCCAGCATCTGCTGTGCCTCTCGGGCGCCAGCGCACGCGACACGGTGGCCCGCTTTGTGGAGTCGCCCCAGGGACTCGCCGGCACTGTCACGGCCATCAAGAACCGCTACTTTGGCGGCAACGTGGACGTGACCGGCCTCATCGTCGCGTGTGACATCTTGGAGCAGCTGCCCCAAGATCTGTCGGGGGTTATGCTCTTTGTGCCTAAGCTCATGTTCAACGCTGACGGCATGACGCTTGACGAGTATCATCGTGACGATTTACTCGCAAGCCTTACCAGTCGCGGCGCCGAGGTTCATGTGGTGTCGACCATGCCGCATGAGCTGCTCGATACCCTGGAGCATATCCTTGGCATTGTGCCTGCCGACTCTAACACTTCCACTGAACCTACCCATTAAAGGAGAGCAGATGAAACCTATCGTCGCCGTCGTCGGACGCCCCAACGTGGGCAAATCCACGCTCGTTAACCGCCTGGCCCAGACCTCGGACGCCATCGTCCACGAGTCTCGCGGCGTCACGCGCGACCGCTCGTATCACACGGCCGATTGGAACGGCCGCGAGTTCACCATCGTCGACACGGGCGGTATCGAGCCGCTCAAGAGCGACGACGTCTTTGCCACGTCCATCCGCGACCAGGCGCTCGCCGCCGCCGAGGAAGCCGCAGTCATCCTGTTTGTAGTCGATGGCCGCACCGGCGTCACCGAGGAGGACGAGTCGGTCGCCCGCATGCTCAAGCGCTGCGACAAGCCGGTCTTTCTGCTGGTGAACAAGCTCGACAACCCCGATCGCGAAAACGACAGCATCTGGGAGTTCTATTCGCTCGGTATCGGCGAGCCCACGCCGCTCTCGGCCCTGCATGGCCATGGCACGGGCGACCTGCTCGACGATATCGTGGCCCTGCTTCCCGAGGAAGAAGACGAGGTCGCCGATGAGTTCCCCGACGCGCTGAACGTGGCCATCATCGGCCGCCCCAACGCCGGCAAGTCGTCGCTGTTCAACCGCATCCTGGGCGCCGACCGTTCTATCGTGTCCAACATTGCCGGCACGACGCGCGACGCCATCGACACGGTCGTCGAGCGTAACGGCAAGCACTACCGCATGGTCGACACCGCGGGCATTCGCAAGAAGAGCACCGTGTACGAGAACATCGAGTACTACTCCATGGTCCGCGGCCTGCGCGCCATCGACCGCGCCGACGTGGCGCTGCTCGTCGTCGACGCCTCCGTGGGCGTTACCGAGCAGGACCAGAAGGTCATGGGTCTTGCCATCGAGCGCGGCTGCGCCATCGTTGTGCTGCTCAACAAGTGGGATCTGCTCGACGACGACCGTAAGCGCGAGGCCTGCATGGAGACCATCGACCGCCGTCTGGGCGTCATGGCTCCCTGGGCCCAGTACCTGCGCATCTCTGCTCTCACCGGCCGCAGCGTCGAGAAGATCTGGGCGATGGTAGACGCCGCCGAAAAGACGCGCTCGCAGAAGATTAGCACCTCGCGCCTCAACGCGTTCCTCACCGACCTGCGCGAGTTCGGTCATACCGTGGTGGACGGCAAGCGCCGCCTGCGCATGCACTACGTGACCCAGACGGGCGTCAACCCGCCGACGTTCACGTTCTTCGTCAACCACAGTGACCTGGTCAACGACACCTACCAGCGCTACGTGGAGAACCGCATGCGCTCGACCTTCGACTTTGCCGGCACGCCCATTCGACTCTTCTTTAGGAAGAAGGAGCAAAAGGATGCATAATCCGATTCTGCTGACCGCCATCTGCGCCGTGGTCTCGTTCTTTATCGGAGCGATTCCGTTTGGCCTGATCTTGGGCCGCGTGTTTAACCACACCGACATTCGCAAGGCGGGCTCCGGTAACATCGGCACCACCAACGCCCTGCGCGTAGCCGGCCCCAAGGTGGCCGCGCTCACGCTGCTGCTCGACTGCCTTAAGGGCGCCATCTGCGTTGTCATCGCCCGTCCGTTCATCGCGAGCGTGGGCTATGGATTTCCGCCGAACATCATGGCGCCCGGAGCCCCCGGCGACTGGATGCTCGGTGTCATTTGCCTGGCAGCCGTGTGGGGCCATATCTTCTCGCCCTATCTCAACTTCCACGGCGGCAAGGGTATCGCAGTTGGTCTGGGTGTCATCCTCGCCTGGTACTGGCCTATTGGCCTGTCGCTGCTGGGCATGTTTATCGTAGCCGTCGCCATCACCAAGTATGTGTCAGTGGGTTCGCTTGCCGCGGCCATCGGACTTCCTATCGCTGCTTGCGCGGTCTTTCCGTACAGCAGCCTGTGCCTCAAGTTCTGCATGGCGATGATCGGCATCACCGTGGTGTGGGCCCATCGCTCGAATATCCAAAAGCTCATGGCCGGTAAGGAGTCCAAGCTCTCGTTTACCAAGCGCGTCACCGAGCCCGACGATAAGTAGGAGAGAGTCATGAATGTTGCGCTGATTGGCTCCGGCTCCTGGGGAACCGCCGTCGCCGGCCTCGCCGCAGAGCGAGCCGAGCGCGTGACCATGTGGGCCCACAGTGAGCAGACGGCCACCGGCATCAATGCCGAGCACCGCAATCCCCGGTATCTGGTGGACTACGAGCTGCCCGGCAACGTTGTCGCCGCCACGGACCTGTCGCAGGCGCTCGACGGCGCCGAGGCCATCATCTTTGCCGTGCCCTCCACGCACCTGCGCAGCGTATGCCATCAGGCAGCACCCTTCATCGCCGCCGACACCCCGGCACTCTGCCTCACCAAGGGTATTGAGCCCGAATCCGGCCTGCTTATGAGTGAGGTAATCGCCAGTGAGATCGGCAACGAGTCGCGTGTCGCGGCGCTCTCGGGCCCCAACCATGCCGAGGAGATCTGCCGCGGCGGGCTTTCTGCCGCCGTCATCGCCAGCAATGATCCACAGGTAGGGGAGACCTTTAAGGACCTGCTCCTATCCACGGCCTTCCGCATCTACCTGTCGCAGGACATGACCGGCGTCGAGGTTTGCGGCGCCATGAAAAATGTCATCGCCATCGTGTGCGGCATTTCCGCCGGTTCTGGTGCGGGCGACAACACGCTTGCCCTTATCATGACGCGCGGCCTGGCCGAGATCAGCCGTCTGGTGCACGCCCGCGGCGGTCAAGCCATGACCTGCATGGGTCTTGCCGGCATGGGTGACCTCATTGCCACCTGCACCTCCGAGCATTCGCGCAACCGCACCTTTGGCTACGAGTTTGCCCACGGCATCTCGCTCGACGAGTACCAGGCACGTACGCATATGGTGGTCGAGGGCGCCGTCGCGGCCCGCAGCGTCAGCGAGCTTGCCCGTTCACTGGGCGTAGACATTCCGCTCACCTTTGCCGTGGAGCAAACGCTCTACAACGGTGTTACTTTGGATAGGGCGCTCGAGATTCTCACAGATCGCGTCCCTTCTCAAGAGTTCTACGGACTCACCGACTAGCGCAGAAAGGCTTCTACCATGGGTTCCATTAAAATCGCTCCGTCCGTCCTTTCGGCCGACATGGCCAACCTCAGGGGCGAGCTCGACAAGATCGCCGGTGCCGACTACGTGCACCTCGACGTTATGGACGGTCACTTTACCGGCAACCTCACCTTTGGCGTTGACATCCTCAAGGCCGTCAAGCGCTCCACCGACGTGCCGGTCGACGCGCACCTCATGGTATCGAACCCCGATGAGACGGTCGATTGGTACGCCGACGCCGGTGCCGACATGATCACCGTGCACTATGAGGCCTCCACGCACCTGCACCGCACGCTCACGCATCTTCAGCAGCGCGGCGTCAAGGCCGGTGTGGTGCTCAACCCCGCCACCCCCGTGTGCGTGCTCGAGAGCATCATCGACGTCGTCGATATGGTGCTGCTGATGAGCGTGAACCCCGGCTTTGGCGGCCAGAGCTTTATCCCGGGCACCATCGCCAAGCTCCACGAGCTCAAAGCCATGTGCGAGCGCCACGGCGTGTCGCCCATGATCGAGGTCGACGGCGGCATCTCTTCCAAAAACATCGCCGAGGTCGTCAAGGCCGGTGCCAACGTGCTCGTGGCCGGCTCCGCCGTATTTAAGTCCGAAGATCCCGCTGCCGAGGTTGCGCTGCTGCAGAAGCTGGGCAACGAGGCCGCACAGGAGGCATAAACCCTTATGACCGCAGGTCAAAACCGCATACCCGTTAATCTTGACTATGCCGCCTCGACGCCCATGCGCGCCGAGGCGCTCCTTGCGCAGCGCGAGTACGACGACAGCGAGCTTGCCGGCGTCAACCCCAACTCGCTGCATTCGCTCGGCCGCAAGGCTGCCGCGCGTCTGGAGGTTGCACGTCGCGAGATCGCCCGCAGCTTTGGCGCGCGCGTCCGCCCGTCCGAGATTGTACTGACCAACGGCGGCACCGAAGCCAACCAGCTGGCGCTGCTCGGTCTTGCCGAGGGCGCTCGTCAGCGCGATCGCAAGCGCGATCGTGTAATCGTTTCGGCCATCGAGCACGATTCGATTCTGGACAACCTGCCGTTGCTGCGTGCCGCCGGCTTTACCGTCGACCTGGCGACGCCTTGCCGCGCGGGCTACATTGAGCCTGCCGCGCTTGTCGAGCTACTAGGCGACGACGTGGCGCTCGTGAGCATCATGGTTGCCAACAACGAGACCGGCGTGGTGCAGCCCATCCGCGAGCTTGCCGCGGCCGCGCATACCGTGGGCGCCCTTTTCCACACCGATGCCATCCAGGGCTATCTGCATATTCCGCTCGATGTCACCGAGCTGGGCGTCGATGCCATGTCCGTTGCCGCGCATAAGATCGGCGGCCCTGTGGCATCCGGCGCGCTCTACCTTAAGAACCGCACGCCGCTGCGCCCCCGAATCTTTGGCGGTGGACAGGAAGCCGGACGACGTGCCGGCACGCAGGACCTGCGCACGCAGCTCGCCTTTGCCGCTGCCGCCTCCGTGTTGCTGCCGAATGTGGACCGGGAGCGCGCGACGCTGCAAGCCCTTTCCGACAAGCTCTACGCCACGCTTACGGCTCATCCGCGTATTCATGCCACCATGGGCGACTACACACAGGCCGATCGCCTGCCGGGCATGGTGTCGATCTACGTTGACGGAATGGATTCCGAGGAGCTCATCGTCAAGCTCGACGCCGCCGGCTTTGAGGTTTCGGCCGGCTCGGCGTGCTCGAGCGGCAGCATGGACCCGAGCCATGTGCTCAGCGCCATGGGCATTGGTCGCGAGCAGGCACTAGGTGCACTGCGCATTTCCTTTGACGACCGCGTGAATCCGGACGATCTGGACGAGTTTGCCCAGACGCTGCTCTCGATCGCAGGTGCCGCATGATCGTCGCCGAGCTCGAGCGCGCGCTACTGGCACGCTATCCCAAGACGGACACCGAGCCCTGGGACCACGTAGGACTCTCCGTTGGCGATCCGGCCGCGGAGATCACCGGCGTTGCCTGCGCACTCGATGCGACTGAGGCTAATGTTCGCCGCGCCCAAGAAGCAAGCGCCAACGTGCTGCTGACGCATCATCCCATATACATCAAGGCACCCGAGGCCTTTTGTCCGGCGGATGCCACACGACCCCAGTGCAGTGCGGCCCTCTACGAGGCTGCCCGCTGCGGGGTGAGCATTATCTCGCTCCACACCAACCTGGACCGCTCGCACGAAGCCCGTGTCTGCCTGAGCAAGCTGCTGGGTGCCGCACCCGTGAGCTCACTGGAGCACGTGGACGACCCCGAGGCCACCGGCCTGGCCGCACTTGCAACGCTCAACGACCCGTGCACGCTGCGCGATCTTGCCACCCGTGCTGCCACGGCCTTTGGCAGCGACCCGCGTGTGTGGGGCAAAGCTGATCGCCCGTGCCGCACCGTCGCCATTTTGGGCGGCTCCCTGGGCGACTTCGGAGAGCTCGCCATCGCCGCGGGCGCAGATGTTGTCGTGACGGGCGAGGCGGGCTACCACGTGGCGCAAGACCTTGCCTTGCGCGGGCTGTCGGTGATCTTGCTCGGCCACGACCGCTCCGAGGAGCCGTTCGTTGATATATTGATGAACTCTGCAGTTGACGCCGGGGTCGACCCCCGTCATGCGATTAAAATACTGAACCCTTGCCAATGGTGGACTGTGACAAAAGGAGAGAACTTATGAGCGCCGGCGCTACGCTACTCAAGCTGCAACAGATCGATTTGGAGCTCGCCCGCAACAAGAGCGTACTTGCCAATATGCCGGAGCTCAAGGAGCTCGCTTCCAAGCGCAAGACCTATGTAAAGCTCAAGGCCGAAATGACCAAGCTCTACGCTCAGCGCAAGGACCTGGATATTGAGCTCGACGATCTCAACACCACCGAGATCCAGACCAATAACGCCATTGAGGCCGCTAAGAAGCGCCACGTCGACGGCTCTGACTATCGCGAGGTTCAGGACCTGGAGAACGAGCTCGCCACCCTGGCCAAGCGCCTGGACAAGATCGAGCACACCCGCAAGGACGTCGTAGTCGCCCACAAGGAGGCGCTCGACCGCGAGGCTCGCGCACAGGCAATCATCGCCAAGTTCGAGGAGGGCGTGAAGGCCGACACCAAGGCCGCCCGCGCCAAGGCAGCCGACCTCCAGGCCCAGATCGATGCCGCCACCAAGGAGCGCACCGCGCTGGCCGCTACGCTGCCCACCGACGTGCTCAGCGACTACGAGCGTCTGCTCAAGCAGTTCCGCGGCTTGGCCGTCGAGACCATCCAGGGCAACATCCCCACGGTCTGCCACACCGCGCTGCAGGCATCGTCCATGAGCGACCTCAACCACGACGGTAGCGAGATTACGCACTGTCCGTACTGCCACCGCCTCCTGGTGCTCCCGAGTAAGGAAGCCTAGCGATGACGGCGGCATCCAACAATTCAATGCAACTTGAGGGAAAAACGATCCTGCTGGGCATTACCGGCGGGATCGCCGCCTATAAGTCGTGCAATATCGTGCGCCTGCTGCAAAAGCGCGGCGCACGTGTCAAAGTCGTTATGAGCGAGCATGCCACGGAGTTTGTGGGGCCGCTTACCTTCCGCGCGCTCACCAACGAGCCGGTCGCGGTTGGGCTATTCGACGATCCTTCCGACCCCATCCACCACATTTCGCTGGCGCAGGAGCCCGATCTGGTGGTCGTGGCGCCCGCGACGGCCAATATCATCGCCAAGATGGCCAACGGCATTGCCGATGACCTGATTTCTACGACGCTACTCGCCACGCCGCGACCCATTGTGATCGCGCCGGCCATGAACAATGGCATGTGGAAGGCGCCGGCAACCCAGGCCAATATGGCCACGCTGCGCGACCGCGGGGTGCACGTGGTTGGGCCCGGTAGTGGCTACCTTGCTTGCGGCGACGTGGACACGGGGCGCATGAGCGAGCCCGAGGACATCGTCGAAGCCATCTGCGAGGTGCTCAATCCCGTGCCGCAAGACCTGGCGGGCAAGCGCATCGTCATCACTGCCGGTCCTACGCACGAACCGATCGACCCCGTGCGTTTTATTGGAAACCGATCGTCGGGCAAGATGGGCATCGCCCTGGCGGGGAAGGCCGCTCGCCGCGGTGCCGAGGTCACGCTCGTGCTGGGACCGACATCGCTCGATGTTCCCCGCGGCGTGGCGTGCGTAAGCGTGCAGACCGCCGCAGAGATGCTGCAGGCGGCGCTGAGCGCCTTCCAGACGGCCGACGCTGCCATTTGCGCCGCCGCCGTCGCCGACTACACGCCGGCGGCCCCGGCGGACCATAAGCTCAAAAAGGCCAACGAGCGCCTGGATCGAATCGAGCTCGTCGAGACCGTTGACATCTTGGCCGAACTCTCACGCCAAAAGGGCGATCGCCTCGTAATCGGATTTGCTGCCGAGACCGATAACGTCGTCAAGTACGCCGAGCGCAAATTGGCACGCAAAGGCTGCGATGCCATTATCGCCAACGATGTCTCACGCGCCGATTCGGGCTTTGGAACCGATACCAACAAGGCCTGGATTGTGAGCACAACGGGTACGAAAGAACTTCCCGTTCTAACAAAACCCCAGCTCGCAGATACAATTTTGGACTTGCTTCAAAATTTATAAAAAAGTTCTTGCACAAGTCTAAAGTTTCGGGTTAATATACTCCCTGTTGCGAGCGAGAGCAGAGCAACAAACAAAAGCTTCGGGACGTGGCGCAGCTTGGTAGCGCACTTGACTGGGGGTCAAGGGGTCGCTGGTTCGAATCCAGTCGTCCCGACCAGAAGTTTGCAGGTCAGGCATCTAGTGCCTGACCTTTTTTGTTTTAAGCAATTGCTTAATTTTGATTAAGCAACGGGGTGCCAAAAATCTACCTGAGCGATAATCGCCTTTTGCGGTTACTTGCGCGTTTTGCACACGCTTGAGCCGATTTATTAACGCGATATGAATCTACATACGCGTAGTTGGTATACAGCCGAGTACAGGCTGTATTTATCGCGGCGATTTACACAGATATAGCGACTGTAACGGACAAGCGTGTCGCTGTATTTATTCCAGTAGTTCACTTGACCGGTGGACAAGTGGGCGATTGCAACGATATGCCAAACGGTATGGGCTCTATATGAGGACGCCGCAGAGGTAATGGCGGGGGAGTGCGGCAAGCGCTCTGAGAGCTGCTGTATGACCCCATTTCTCCTTAACTCGATAATTTGTGTTTCAAGCCACGAATCGGTCGAGCAATTGCCAAAAGTAAGGCCCATGCAGGATTGCACGGGCCTTACATCAGATCAAATTTGAGCTAGAAGCACCAAACGGGGCAGACGCAACACCATCTCGTCGCGGCCTCGGCGAGCGACATATCGCAGTCGAGGTAGACATCGAGGAAATCGTCAGATCCCGCACAGGGGGACCGCGATGGTGGCCACCGCACCGCCCGAGGGGCCGTTGGCGAGCGAGACGGATCCCCCGTGGGCGCTCGCGGCCTCGGAGGCGACGTGGAGGCCGAGCCCGTAGTGGCGGCCTTCGTCACGCGAGGAGCGGGAGGAGTCGTCTGTGAAGAGGCGCTCGCAGCCGCGTTCGAGGGCGGCGGGAGAAAAGCCCGGTCCGTCGTCGGCAACCTCGATGACGAGGTGCCCGCCCGCGACGTCGCAGGAGACAGCCACGCGCGAGCGTGCGTGCTCGGCGGCGTTGGCCACGAGGTTCGCGGCGGCTCGCGCCAGGGCGGTTCGGTCGAGCGCGGCCTCGGGCGCGCCCGCGACAGCGGGGCCCGTGGCCGCGTCGAGCGTCACGCCTCGCGCCCGGGCGATCTGGGCGGCCTCGGCGAGGACCTGCTCGCAAAGCTCGGCCGGCCGCATGGGGGCCCTCTCCGCCCCGCCGGACCCGCGCGAGGCCTCGATGAGCAGGCGCACGTAGCCGTCGAGCCTTTCGACACTGCCGGCTATGTCGCGCGCGGCGGCCGCGAGGTCGGCGTCTTTCTCGTCTTCCAGCTCCTCCGCTACGAAGTCGGCGTTGGCGCGCAGCACGGTGAGCGGCGTCTTGAGGTCGTGGGCGAGCGACGTCATCTGCTCGCGCTGCCCCCGCTCCGCGGCCCAGCGGGCCTCGAGCGACTCGGCGAGGGAGGCCCGCATGGCGTCCATCGCGGCGAGGACGTCGTTCACCTCGCGCACGTTGGTGCTGCCGACCGCGAAGTCGAGCTCCCCCGCGCCGACGCGCCCCGCCGCCTCCGCGAGCGGCGCCATCTTGCGCGAGATCACGCGGCTCGCGCGGCGCGCGACGAGCGCAAGCGCAAGTGCGCTTCCCGCCGTGGCGCCGACGAGCATGAGGTTCTGCGGGTTGGGAAGCAGGCCGGCGAGGTCGCGCGAGACCCACTGCGGCAGATACTCGCTGACGAGCGCGCAGGCCCCGCCACCTTTGAGCGGGAACGCGGCGTAGGTAACGCCCGAACCCCCGCCCTCGATCTCCACTGTGCCCGGATCCGCGGCGAGTGCCGTACGAGCCATTTCCTTCGCGTCCTCGAGCCGCGTGCTCTCGAGGTCTGTCATCAGCACGTTTCCGTCCTTGTTCAGGATGAGGTAGCGGTACGCCGTCGGCACGTCCTGCTGCCCGCAGACGCCGTCGCGTGCCAGGCCCTCCGCGACCTCGCGCGCATTGGCCGGCCCCCAGCTTGCCTCGTAGACGAAGCCCGCGTTGATCGCCACAGAGAGCATCATGAACGAGGCGAGCCACGCCGTGGCGACTGCCGCGAACGCGTAGGCGAAGTAGCGCGCGATGACGAAGGAGAGCGGCATGCCCCCGCGACCTCGCGCCCCGATCCTCAGAGCTGCCACTTGTACCCCATCCCCCAGACGGTCGCGATCGGATCGGCGCCGGCCTCGGAGAGTTTCCTCCGGGCGCGACTGACCTGCATGGATATGGCCGCGTCGTCGGCGTCGCTCTCCCAGCCGAGCACCGCCTCGCGTATCTGCGCGCGGCTCATGACCTGCCCGGGGTGGCGGGCGAGGTACTCGCAGATGGCGTACTCGGTGGGCGTGAGCGGCACGGCCTCGCCGCCCACGGCGAGGCCGCGCGCCCTGAGGTCGATCCGCACCTCCCCGAAGGAGAGGGCGTGCGAGCGCGGCCGGCGCTCACGGCGTAGATGGGCCGCGACCTTGGCGCGCAGCTCCGCGGCCCCGAAGGGCTTGCGGACGTAGTCGTCGGCGCCCAGGCCGTAGGCGGCCACGGCATCCTCCTCGGCCACGCGAGCGGTCAGGAAGACGATGGGGCCGTCGAAGTCCGGGCGGATCTGCCGCACGAGCTCGAAGCCGTCGAGCCCCGGCATCATGACGTCGCAGAGCACGAGGTCGAAGCGCGAGAGGTCCATCCCCGGGACCGCCGTCGGGTCCTCCGCCTTGACGACCTCATGGCCGTCGCGGCCGAGGACGCGCGCAAGCGCGTCGAGGATCGCCCGTTCATCATCCACTGCCAGTATCCTCGCCATGTTCGACCTCCTGAAACTCTCGTCGGAATTGTACTAACGCCGCGCTCAGCGGTCCAGAGGCCTGCGCGCAGCCACGGGTGTCTCGGCCGCGTCGCACGCGCGGTAGCGCACGCCCGAGCCGCCGCGCGCCTCGATCTCGAGCCAGCCCTCGCCGTCCGACTCCCGCCCGAAGAAGATGAGCTGGAGCTCTCGGACATTGCCTCTGTCGTCCGCCGCGTCCACCAGGTAGACGTAGTTTGCCCCCGCCCCGGTGGCGTCGGCGTAGGAGCTCGCGTGGCTGCCGGGCTCGGGCGCGGGCGCCCACATGGCGATCTCAGGGTTAGGCAGCACGCGGTCGGCGATCGAGCGCAGCGCCGACCCCCAGCCGGCGTCGAGCAGGGCATTCCCGCCCAGGACGAGCGCTGCGGAGAGGAGGACGAACATGGCGGCGAGCGGCTTCCTACGCATCTACCCTCCCGTCCTCGAAGCGGCAGAACCAGGCAAGAAGGACGGCGTCGGCTGCCAGGGTGAGAACGAGGCTAGCGAGCGCAGTCGTGAGGAGAGGGCCCGCCGCGCGTGCGGCGTCGATGAAGGCCTCCACCCCGAGCGACCCCAGGCGCGCGGGCCAGGCGAGCGGCACCCAGCTCAGGGGCGTCGCCAGAGCGCCGGTGAGCTCGCCGGTCATGAGGCCGTGCGCAAGTCCGCCCACCGAGAAGAACGCGAGGAGCACCCCCGCCGCGCCGGCGCCGATGGCGGCGTTGCGGCCGAGGCGCAGGGCCACGCCGAGCCCCAGCGCGTAGAGGGGCAAGCTGCCCAGCACGATGCCCGCCCAGGCGGCCGCAAGCGGAGCGGGCCCGAGCGGCAGGCGCCCGGCGACGGCGA
>USBK01000035.1:0-23016 GCA_900552895.1 uncultured Collinsella sp. | reverse complement strand
CCTATGACGTTCTGATTCGTAGTCAGACCCTCTATCCAGCTGAGGTAACGCCGCAACTTGTTGATTATTATGCACAGGGACTGAATAATGGTCAAGCATTTTTTCAAAAAAAGTTATCGAATTTGATTTTTAATCATTTGGAGGGCTTGGCGCGATCTTCGACGCATCGCGATATAAGAAAAGCCCCCGTCGCCGGGAGCTTCAAAGTCAATTGGTGCGGCGTATAGGATTCGAACCTATGACGTTCTGATTCGTAGTCAGACCCTCTATCCAGCTGAGGTAACGCCGCAGTGCAAGACATATAAAACCACTTTAGCTTATTGGAGTCAAGCACAATTTCAAACTTTTTTGTGGAACGCAGTCTTGTCATGCTGCTCCGCATATACCGCCATTCCCCGTACGATCGATTGGCTTTTCGATCACGTCAAACTTAGCATCAAGTTCCCTCAGGAGCGATCTCACCCGCTGGGCACAATCATAATCGGCAAACGAGATGCTCAACATGCGAGCAACCTGATTAGATGTCTGGACCCCATAGAAATGCTCTAGGGCCACAAGCCCCTCGTGCGCCACAAACGTCTCAACCACATGAGGCGACTCCTCGTAGCACCATTGCGTCAACGGCCCCTCGCTCGTCTGTCGAACCACCAGGCCACCCATGCCAGACGGCTCACACGTCACAAGCAGGTACTCCCCGCCCTCGTCGCTCTCAAACAAAACCACCCGATCATCAAACAGCTCCATCGCGTCCCCTTTCTCTCGCTCTTATTTAGCAAAAGCATAGCAGGTAGATGGCTGTATACAGAACAGTTGTTCGTGTGTTTTCTATTGAGCTGTCCGCACAGCATGGTATGGCCGCACACAAAAAGGGCACCCCAAAAAGGAGTGCCCTAGCAAATCGCTTATGCAGCCAATCTACGCGACCGGCTCGATCTTCTCGAGGCCGCCCATGTAGGGACGCAGAACCTCGGGGATCGTGATGGTGCCGTCAGCGTTCTGGTAGTTCTCCAGAATGGCTGCCATGGTACGGCCAGCCGGCAGACCGGAACCGTTGAGGGTGTGCAGATAGCGCGAACCCTTGAAGTTCTCGGGGTCGCGATACTTGATGTTGGCGCGACGGGCCTGGAAGTCACCGCAGTTGGAGCAGGAGCTGATCTCCTTGTAGGCGTTGTAGCTCGGCAGCCAGACCTCGACGTCGTAGGTCTGACGGGCAGAGAAGCCCAGGTCGCCGGTGCACAGGCTAATCACGCGATACGGAAGACCCAGCTGCTGCAGCAGGAACTCGGCCTCGGCGGTCATGCTCTCGAGCTCCTCGTCGGACTCCTCCGGCTTGGCAAACTTGACCATCTCGACCTTGTCGAACTCGTGCTGGCGAATGATGCCGCGGGTATCGCGACCAGCGGAGCCGGCCTCCTCGCGGAAGCAGGGGGTGAAGGCGGTGTAGCGGCGCGGCAGGGTATCGGCGTCGAGGACCTCACCGGCGTGCAGGTTGGTGAGCACGACCTCGGCGGTGGGGATCAGGAAGTTGTCGCCCGAGACGTGATAGGCGTCGTCCTCGAACTTGGGCAGCTGGCCCGTGCCGAACATGGTCTGACGCTTGACGACGATGGGCGGCCACCACTCCTTAAAACCACGGCTCGTGTGCGTGTCCAGGAAGAAGTTGATGAGGGCGCGCTCAAGACGGGCGCCGGCGCCACCGAGAACGGTGAAGCGGCTGCCGGAGAGCTTGTTGCCGCGCTCGAAGTCAAGGATATCGAGGTCGGTGCCCAGATCCCAGTGCGGCTTAAAGTCGAAGTCGAACTCGCGCGGGGTGCCCCAACGACGGCGCTCGATGTTCTCGTCCTCGTCCTTGCCGTACGGCGTGGCCTCGCAAGGAATGTTGGGCAGGTGAGCCATGAAGTCGTACTGCTCCTGCTCGAGGGCGGTGCGGCGCTCGGCCAGACCGTCAATCTTCTCGTTGACGGCGCGCACGGCCTCCTTGGCGGCCTCGGCCTCGTCCTTCTTGCCCTCCTTCATCAGGGCGCCGATCTTCTTGGACTCGGCATTGCGCGTGGCTTGAAGTTCCTCAACCTCGGTGATGACGGCACGACGCTCGTCGTCGAGCTCAAAGAACTTCTCGCGATCCCAAGACGTCTGGCGGTTAGCCATGGCGACATCGATGGCATCGGGGTTCTCGCGAACAAACTTGATATCAAGCATTAGATCCTCCGGCGATATACATTCCATTTAGGTTGCAACCTTGTACATGTATGGGCAAGTATATACTTATGAGCGTTTACGACCCAACTCAACTACGCAAGAAGGCACCCAATGGACGCAGTTTTTTCCTTTTTGTTTGGCACCCGCACCGGTTTTGCCATCCTTTTCGCCGGCGGCATCCTGCTGTTTGCGATTATTGCCTTTGTAATGGAGAAGCGCACCCATAAGATGTATGTCGACCGCGGCCCCAAGTCCGAGGACGAAGAAGACAGCTTCTGGGACTAACCTGCCAAAAAAGGACAGGTTTATTTTGGTCGGTTTTATCTGGGCAAACGCAAGTGCCCCGCAACTGGAATTGAGCCAGTTGCGGGGCACTTTTCGCTAAAAGGACAAAACCGCAGGAAAAACCTGCCAACATAAACCTGTCCCTAAATAGCAGGTTTTACTGGAGGGTTGCGTCGATTGCCTTGACCAGGGCGCTGCGCATGCCGGCGTCCTCGAGCGCAACGACGCCCTTGATGGTGGCACCACCGGGCGAGCATACGGCATCCTTCATCGCCGCAGGATGCTGGCCAGTTGCAAGCTGCAGCTTTGCCGTACCCAGCACCATCTGGCTCACAATGCGATAAGCATCCGCACGCGGGATACCGTGCTTGACCGCCGCATCGCCCAGGGCCTCGATTGCCATGGCGACAAACGCCGGAGCGCAACCACCCACCGTGCCGCCCACAAACAGCAGGCTTGTGTCGAGCTCGACGACAGCGCCAAGCTTACCGAGCAGGTCGAGCACCACAGCACGCTGCTCGTCGTTAAGCGTCGAAGCCTTCTCGCAGGCGATGACGCCCTCGCCCACCGAAACCGGCGTGTTGGGCACCGTCGAGATATGCGCGACGCCCGGCAGGACCTGCTCCCACTTGGCACTGTCCCAGGTCCAGGCAACCGACAGAACGACCTTTTTGGCAAGAGCATCCTTGAGCGGGGCGAATACCTTCTCGATCATGTACGGTTTGACCGCAGCGACCACGATATCGGATGCGGCGACAACCTCGGCGGCATCGTGGCAGGCGACCATGCCGCGCGCCTCGCAGCGCTCAACCAGTGCGTCGTAGCGACCCGCGCAGGCGCACATGTCGCTCGCAGCTACACCGGCAGCGATCCAGCCATCGGCCATAGCGCTCGCCATATTGCCAAAACCGACAAATCCAATCTTCATATCGCATAGTCCTTTCAGACACATTCCTCAAAACGAAAGGTATTGTCCCACGCCATTGTTTCGTATTGCCGACCTATTTGTGATACGGCTCGCCACGACTGATCTTGCAGGCACGGTAAATCTGCTCTAGCAGCACCACACGCGCCAGGTTATGCGGCAAAGTAATGCGTCCAAAGCTGAGCATCTCGTCGGCGCGGGCGCGCACCTCATCACTCACGCCGTCCGAACCGCCGATTACAAAGGCAATGTCGCTGCTGCCTCGCAGCATAAGATCGTCGAGCCTCGCCGAGAGCTCCTCACTCGAACGCTCCTTGCCCTCGATAGCCAGCAGGATCACATGCGCTCGAGACGGCAAGGCAGCAAGAATCGCCGCCCCTTCCTTGTCACGCGCGGCATCCACACCGCCCGCCTTGGCCGGGTCGATATCGGCCACCTCGCGCATATCCACCTTGGCATAGGCGCCCAGACGCTTCGTGTACTCAGCGCACGCGTCCTTCCAAAAGCGCTCCTTGAGCTTACCGACGCAAACGACGGTGTATTTCACGCGCGCCTACTCCTTCGAATCGTTTTGAACTTTGCCGGCGGCCAGCATCTGCTCGAACATCGAGGCCGACTGCGAAAAGTCGCTCGGCAGCACGACCGTCGAGGTTTTACCCGTGCGAGCGAACTCCGTCATCATCTCAGACCACTGCGTAAACATGAACAGTTGGTTGGCCTCGTCATTGCCGACACCCGTCTCCTGGATGATCTCGAGCGAATCTTTGATACCCAGTGCGATGGCCTTGCGCTGGTTGGCGATGCCCTCGCCCGCCTTTTCCATTGCCTCGGCCTCGGCGGTCGCCTCGGTAACGCGCTTGATGCGGTCGGCCTCGGCGAGCTCCTGCGCAGCAGCGCGCTTGCGCTGGGCGGCGTTGATGTCGTTCATGGAGTTCTCGACCTCGGTCGGCAGCGCGATCTTGGTGATGAGCGTCGACACGAGGGTGAAGCCGTAGGCGGCCATCTGCTCGGAAACGGTAGCGTTGACATCCTTGGCGATGTCATCCTTCTTGGCAAAGACCTCATCGAGTGTGTAGACGGGAATGGAGGAGCGCAGGGCGTCGGTGATGAAGTCGCGCATCTGGTCGACGGGCTCCTGCAGCATGTAGTAGCTCTTGTAGATGCCCGAATCTGCCGGGCCGGCGCCCATGTCGTAGCTCACGTGGTACTGAGCGGAGACCTCAAGACCGATGGTCACGTTGTCCTGGGTCTTAACGTCGATGCCAAAACCGTTTTTCATGGTGCGCAGGCTCACCGTGGCGGCCTTGCGGTCGATCACAGGCACCTTCACGTGGAAGCCCGCGTTGACGATACGGTTGAACTTACCCAAGCGCTCGATGATTACGGCGTGCTGCTGTTCAACGACATAACAGGCGTTGGGGAGCAGCAGCAACAGGATGATGATGGGAATCAAAAGGCTGGTAAGGGCGGCGATGATACCGGAAAACAGCATGGTCTCTCCTCTGATAGGCACACGTTGGCATTAGGATACCCGTCCAAGGAGATCGTGCATAACAAAAAAGCTCCCATTGCTGGGAGCTCTTTCATTTAATGGTGCGGGCGAAAGGACGTCCGCGTATCCGCTTCGCGGATCCGCACCGGCTTCGCCCGCCTGCCGGCGGACTCGCCAGCTCGCTAAAAACGCTCCGCGTTTTCTTGACGCTCGCTCCTTCACAGGTTCAAGTCCCTGCGATGGGCCCATAACAAAAAAGCTCCCATTGCTGGGAGCTCTTTCAATCAATGGTGCGGGCGAAAGGACTTGAACCTTCATGGGGTTGCCCCCATACGGACCTGAACCGTACGCGTCTGCCAATTCCGCCACGCCCGCGTGCAGGAATTAGAATAACGGAGCGCCACCGCGAACGCAAGAACTATTTTTGAAAAAGTTTGCAGGCATTTTCCCAAGCGGCATGCGCGATTGTTTCGGCGTCCTCACCAGTGCGATCGACACGGTCGTTAACCAGCGCGTTTGCCGTAATGGAGATCATTGCGGGCTCGCATTCAAGACCGCGGATGGGCTCCGGAGCCATATACGGGCAATCCGTCTCGAACAAAATTCGATCGAGTGGGGTTGCCGCAAATGCCTCGCGCACGTCTTCGTTGCGCTTAAAGGTGGCCGCACCACCATAGGCGATATAGCAGCCCAGCTCCACAAAGCGCTCCATCGTGGCGCGGTCCTCACCAAAACAGTGCAGCACACAACCGGCCTGGGGCACGCCCACCTCACGAAGCACGTTGTAGGCGTCCACGTGCGAGGTACGCTCCTGGTCCATGTCCTCGTGACGCAGATGCAGCTCCACCGGCACGTTACGACACACGGCAAGCTCGAGCTGGCGCGCCATGCAATCAATCTGCACGCTGTGGGGCGCCGGCGTGATGTCGTCGTCGTAATCCATGTGGTAGTCCAGACCGATTTCGCCAATACCGGCACACAAAGGGTCATCAAGCGCAGCAACAACCTGCGCGTGAATGTCGTCGGTATAGTCCGGCGCGCCATACGGATGCACGCCGGCAAGATACTTGATCTGCGGGATATCCTGCATCGGCAGAATTTCGCGCACGAGCCAGTCGCTATAGTCCGTCACGCTGCGCTTGTCGGCGATGGGGTCGAAGACCGTCACCAACAGGTCGATGCCTGCCGCCTTGGCACGCACGAGTGTCTCGGGCACATCCTTGCCCCAGAACGAAAGCAGATGCGCATGCGTGTCGGCAAGCGGTGCCAAGGGCACGGGACAAGCAACCGTCTTCTTTTTCTTGGTAAACGTCACGCGTTCGGCATTAAGCGTCATGGGAAAGCTCCCGAGCCAGGCACACAAAGTCGGCGACGCCGAGCGTCTCGGCGCGCGTGGTGGGTGCGATACCGCAAGCCTCAAAGGCGGCATCGAGCACGTCCTTGGCAAAGCCGTTGGCGCTCATGGAATTGCGGATGGTCTTGCGACGCTGAGCAAATGCAGCGTCAATCACGCGGGCCACAAATTCGCGATCGAGTCCTTCGGGCACCACACCGTCAACACGGTCGATACGCACAACGGCCGAGTCCACGTGTGGCGCCGGCATAAAGCAACGCGGCGGCACCTCAAAGCGACCCGTTACCTGCGCATACAGGCCAAGCTTTGCCGTATAGCCGCCATAGGTCTTGTTGCCCGGCACCGCGGCAATGCGATCGGCAACCTCCTTTTGCACCATGACGACGGCGCGCTTGAGCGCCGGCATCGTCTGGAAAAATTGCAAAATGATCGTCGCCGCCACGTTATAGGGCAAGTTCGCGACAAATACCGTCGGCTCACCGCCCGCAGCCTGCTCAATCTGCTCCGGGCCCACCTTAAGCGCGTCGCCCATGATAAAGCGGAAGTTGGCATAGTCGGCGGCGTGGGCATCGAGCACCGGCTCAAGCTCGGGATCGGCCTCAATGGACGTAACGCACGCCGCTTCCTGCAGCAACGCAAGTGTCAACGTACCGCAACCTGGACCCACCTCGAGTACGCGCTCGTCACCTGCAAGCTCGGCAAGCTCGCAGATACGTTCGATCACATGATTGTCGATTAGAAAGTTCTGGCCCAGGCGATGCTTGGTCGCAAGGCCAAACTCCTCCAGCAGCTCCCTGGTGGCCGTGGGGTTTGCCAAAGGCGAAGTTGTCATGGTTGCCTCCTTAGCATGATGGCGGCGTCTTGAAACAAAAGGGCATGGACCGTGGCGGCCATGCCCTTACAGCTAAACAGCAAATTGCCGATATGGCGCTCGCGCGGTCTCTACGCCAGACGCGGGAACAGCGGATCGCCCTTCTCGACGGGCTGACCGCCGGCAAGCAGGCCCCAAGTGCAAATGCCCTTGAGGTCGTCGCTCGCGGCCTCGCCCTCACAGGACAGGCGGCGCAGGGCCTCGGCAGAGGTCTGAGGCATGAGCGGCATCAGCAGGTGAGCAGCAATGCGGATGGCCTCGAGCAGGTTGTAGATCACAAACGCCAGCTCGTCAGCCTTGGCCTCGTCCTTGGCAAGTGCCCAAGGCTCGGAGTCCTCGATGTAGTGGTTGGCGGCGTGAATGAGCTCCATGACCTCGTCCTTGGCTCCGCCGTAATCGAGCACGTCCATCTTGGCCATGTAGCGCTCGACCAGACCATCGGCGATCTTTGCCAGCGGGTTATCGAACGCGTCGGCAGACGCCGGTTTAGCCGGGGCGCAGCCGTCAAAGTACTTTGCGCTCATGTTGAGCGAGCGCGAAATGAGGTTGCCCCAGCTGTTGGCCAGATCGGCGTTGTAGACCTGCTCCATACGATCGAAGCTGATGGCGCCGTCGGTGCCGGGGACCACGTCGGTCATAAAGTAATAGCGGTAGCCCTCGACGCCCAGCATGTCGATAACATCCTGCGGAGCGATGGCGTTGCCGCGGCTCTTGGACATCTTCTCGGCCTTACCGGTCTCGGCATTGCGCACGGTCAGGAAGCCGTGGGCAAAGACGTGCTCGGGCAGGGCCTCGCCGATGGCCATGAGCATCGCGGGCCAAATGACGCAGTGGAAGCGGATGATGTCCTTACCCACGATGTGGAACTGCGCGGGCCAGCGATAGGCCAGCTCGGCACGGGCCTCGTCGGTGTCGACACCGTAGCCGACGGCCGTCATATAGTTGAGCAGCGCGTCAAACCATACATAGGTCACATGGCCCTCGTCAAACGGAACCTGGATGCCCCAGTCAAAGCTCGTGCGACTCACGGAAAGGTCGTTGAGGCCGCCCTCGACAAAGCTGCGAACCTCGTTCATGCGGAACGCAGGCTCGACAAAGTCGGGGTGCTCGTCATAGAGCTTGAGAAGCTTGTCCTGGAAGGCGGAAAGCTTAAAGAAGTAGGACTCCTCCTGGACGCGCTCAAGCGGACGGTGGCAGTCGGGGCATAGATGCTGGCCGACGCTGCCGTACTCCTCGTCGCCCTTCTGGACCTGCGTATCAGTGAAGTAGGTCTCGTCAGGCACGCAATACCAACCGTCGTAGCTGCCCTTATACAGGTAACCGGACTCCTTCATGCGCTCCCACAGGTACTGCACGGCATGATGCTGGCGCGGCTCGGTGGTGCGGATGAAGTCGTCGTTGGAAATCTCGAGCTTGCTCCAAAGCTCCTTGAAGTGCGGGGCCTGGCTATCGGTCCACTCCTGCGGCGTCATGCCATGCTTGGCTGCGGCCTCGGCGACCTTCTCGCCGTGCTCGTCCATGCCGGTCAGGAACTTGACGTTATAGCCGGCGGAACGGCGATAGCGAGCCTGAACGTCGGCGATGATGGTGGAATAAGCCGTGCCCAGGTGCGGATCGGCGTTGACGTAGTAGATGGGCGTCGTGATAAAGAACGAAGGCTTGCTTTGATCCATGGGGTTTGTCCTCCAGAAAAACGTTGCATACAGAGGATGATTCTAGCGCAAGGGCTGGATATCCTCCATCTATTGCATATCGAGCACCATGGCATAGACATCGCGCTTGCGGCGCGAATACTTCTGAGACAGGCGCTTGGCCACCGCAGACGCGGGCTCCCCCTCCTCGAGCGCGGCGCGGATATCCTCGCGCAGGGCCTCGTCGGGATCCGCTGCCGTGGCGCCGACCGGCACGATACCGGCCTCCTCATCCTCGCTCGGCGGCGCGATGACCAGCGCGATCTCGCCCTTTACCTCGCCGCGAGCGCGCAGTTCCTCGGCAAGCTGGGCAGCGAGCCCGCGCAAGACCTCCTCGTGCAGCTTGGTGAGTTCGCGGCAGACGGCAACCTCACGCTGGGGAAAGACCTCCGCCACGGCCTCGAGCGTCGCCACGATGCGATGTGGAGACTCGTAGAAGATGAGTGCGCCGGGCACCACGGCAAGGCGCTGCAAACGGCGCACACGGTCGCCGTGCTTTCGGCCCAAAAAGCCCTCGAAGAAAAAATGCTCGCAGGGAATGCCGGACGAAACAAGCGCCGTGACGCAAGCAGAGGGCCCGGGAATAACTTCGACGGGTACATCGGCCTCACGCGCCGCCTCGACCAGCGCCTGGCCGGGATCGGACACGCTCGGCATGCCGGCGTCCGAGGCAAAGGCGAGGGTCTCCCCCGCCAGCAGACGGTCGACCAGGCCGGCAGCGCGGCTAGCGATCACATTCTCGTCGCAACGGACAAGCGGCTTGGAAATGCCCAGGTGCATCAGCAGCTTTGACGTCACACGCGTGTCTTCGCAGCAGATGACATCGGCAGCGGCAAAGGCCTCGCCAACGCGCGGGGACAGGTCACCCAGGTTGCCGATGGGCGTGCCGACCACATAGAGTTTGCCCGTATGGGCGCTGTTTTGCGTCATATCAACCTATTCAATCATGCCGCGCTCGAGCGTACCGAGCGCCGCGCGGGCGTCCCATGCTGCAATGCGCTTCTCGGTCTTCCACGTTTGAAAGAACCAACCGGCAGCCGGCGCAAACGAAGCCAGCTGGTTGGCGATAAACACGCGCTCGTAGGCATTGCGGCCCTCGGGCGTAACCGACGAGTTGGCAAAGATCGCCGCGCCCGACCATTCGCCCACCAGCACGGGGAACCCAGTCGAAATCGCTTCTTTAAGCTCGCGCTTGTTACGCGAAATCGCCGTCGTCAGCCCGCGAGGGCTCGTGATGTCGAGCGCATACTCGTCGCGGTAATGGTACAGGTGAAGGTCCATGTAGACGTTCTTGTACTTGGCGCCGCGCATAAAATGCTTCCACTCGCTGGGATGCCCCGACGACGAGAAGACGACGATTTTATCCTCGGGCATATACGAACGGACGAGCTCGTAGGCATCGCGATAGAAATTGCGCAGGTAGTGAGCAGGAATGCCATCCGTCATGGTGAAGAGGCTCTTGCGAACGCTCATCTGCGGCGTGTCCAGCAGCTCAATGCCCAGCAGGCTCTCGGCCTCGCCATAGCGATCGGCCAAGCGCTCGAGCACGTCGAGTGCGACATGACGGCCGTTGGTGGACGAATGCCACTCGGCGACAGCCTCCGGCGTGGTGGGCGAATCGTTGGAATCGCCCTGGCCACCGGGCACGGTTGCCAGATCGAGCAGCACGCGGATATCGTACTTGGCAGCCCACTCAATCGCGCGGTCGATGTAATCGACAACCGATATGTAGGAGGCATCGGACTCCTGTGAGCCAAAGGCATACCAGGGCACCGGCAGACGCACGGCATTGAGACCGATCTGCGCCATGCGGCGAAAATCGTCCTCGCTCACAAACGTCTCGTAATGACGACGCATGCGCTCGTTGTAAGCGGCGGTACCCATGGCCTCCTGCAGCTCGGCTGCGTTGGATGCGCCGGTCGCCGCGTACAGCGACGGGGTCACCCAAGGCTCGGGAATAAACCAGCCAGAGAGATTAACGCCGAGTATCCTCTCCATCACTGCCCCCTTCGGATCATGCAGGTCGAACCCGCATCGTATTGCATAGGATAAGTATCGTTTTGAGTATACCCGCGTGTGCGGACAGGCGACCGAACGGTCTGCAAAGTGACGCGAAAGTGGGAGGAATGTCTGGGGCGGGCGGGCTCGGAATGGTGCGACGAGGTGTGTACGCGCGCCAAAGGCAGGCACCGGAAAGTGTGTCCCGTTCTGAGCCCTTATTCTGGGACGCAGTTTCCGCAGAACCCTACATAAAAGAAAAGGACCCCTTTGCAGAGGTCCTAGTCAATTCAAGGTGGCGGGGAAGGGAATCGAACCCCTGACACGAGGATTTTCAGTCCTCTGCTCTACCAACTGAGCTACCCAGCCATTTGAAGTGTGCCTTGTTTCAAGGCTTGATTAGTATAACCAAGGACGCGTTCCGGTCAACCGAGAATTTTAAAAAAGTTTTTGAGCACAGCCTCGGTTCTATAAATCGGCACGTCAGAGGCATCAGCCGGCAGCAAGAAGTTTTTCGCTCAGAACCGCACGGGCAAACTCACTTGGAGTCATCCCCTCGGCAGCCGCCCGTCGACGAATGGCCTCCTTCATTCCCAGAGGAATCTTGACCGACAGCGTTGCCGTCCCCTCACCTGAGAGTGGGGGCCGTCCATGCACGATCCCACCAACGGTGTGTTCGCCATCCGGAAACTCTCCGCGCTCGTACGACTCGCACCACGCGTCAATCATTTCATCCGTTACAACCTGACCATTAGCGGCCGTATACGTCTTGCCCATCATCGACCCCTTTGCCGAGCCCGTTCAATCTCCTGCCAAAATTTCTTCTGGACTGGAGACAAGGCATGAATGATAAGCCACCCACGAACAAGCTCGACCGCGACAAGCTCCACGCTTCGTCCGTCTGGGAGCCATCCAATCGCAAGCCATCTCGGCGGCTCGTCCTTCGACTCGCGACGAATTCGCTCAGTAACCGCAAGCCAAGCGCTAAGCACCTGCTTTTCTGTCAGGTGCTTTTTAGCGTTGGGATGGATCTCAACATCCATGCATCTTCTCCTCCATCTTACCCAATTTCGTATGACGAAAGTCCGCTGTCGCCAATTCTTAAGCCGGCACGCGTTGGAGAGCAGGGGTCGAAACAATGATTGAAGAGCGTTCTAGTGCGGCCCAGGCGCCGGGGTAGGAGCACATACGCCAGGGACATACGTTTTCGTAGCGCGCGAGGATATTGCCGTCGCGATCGATGAAGGCGATGTCGATGGGATAGGCCATAAAACACGTGTGGACCGAAGAGCAGCGTGGAAACGCCATGACGAGCGGCAGGCCGTTGGCGGCAACCGGACGCCGTCCCAGCATGCCGCGCAGGCGCATGACAAACGACTCCGCCACCGCAAACTCGGCCGGCGTCCAACCCAGCCTATTGAGTGCCCGCGCGTAAGCGATGTAGGACGAGACCGCGGTCACATGACCACCCCCGGGCGCCATGGATCGACCGTCACCGCGCGCTCGTGCGACAACGTTGTCGGCGCCCCCAGCGGAACGCCAGCGATGCTGAGAGAAGTCGGCCACGGCTCATAGTGCATGGTGCAGGTGTAGGTCCTAAACGTACCGGATAGGGAGAGCAGGCCACCATCCGATGCCTCCGCGCCTTGCTCGCTCGACACTTCGATCTGCAAGTCATAGCCTTTCATGGCATTCAGAATTTGAGTCTGAACCGTCGCCGAGGCATCGGCAGAGCTTTCGTCGCCCTCCCCCTCCGACGCCACGGCGTGCGCCAACACGATGTCGGGCACCACGCGGTCGAAGCGCGCGACAGCGCTGGCAAAGATCATGACGTTGTATACGATGAGTGCCAGCACCAGCAAAACGGGCGTAACCACTGCCATCTCCACCGTCGCTTGGGCGCGCTCCTCGCGCAGACGCATGCGGATACTCATTACGACCCACCGCCCAGAGCGCCAACCAGCGTGGCGACATCGACGGTAAGCGGGATGGAGCCGCCGCCGGGCAGAGGAATCTCCGCAAGTGTGAGCACCGTACCGCTGATGGTGCGTTCGACTTGATATTCCAACGCCTCGCAAAGCGCCTTGGGATCGGTCACGCCCAACGGAATACTTCGCAGCTTGTCTTGCGCTTGAGAGAGACCGGCAATGTCAGACCCCGGGCTCTTAATGACGTTGGCGGAATCGGTCAGCACTGGCTTTCGCAGGCGCAAGTCGCACGGTTCCAGACCCAACGCCGCCACGGACACCGAAACGGTATCGCCGAGCCATGATGCGATGGAGCCCAACGCGCCGCTGCCCCCTCCTAGGCCTTTAATCATCTCGTCCATAAGTTCGTCGGCCGAACCTTGGATATCACCGTATCCTACGAGCAGCCGTCCCCAAACATCCATGACGCCGTCGAGTACGCCGGCAACGCCACCCGAGCGTTCCTTCAATGTCGAGAAAAATCGCGAAAGCACGTTGTTTTGCGCCGTCGCCTCATCGGGCGCCAGCACCGCGGCAGAGATGGCACCGCGACTGCCAAGCTCAACCGCCGTGTTAAACGAAGAGTTAAGTTGATCGGGGCTGGCAATATCACCCGAAACTGCAAAGGCGACTACGCCGTTGCGGCCAGGTGGGGCGATACGCGGACGCTCGCCCGAAAGCGCTTTGATGGCCTGGTCAAACGCATTGCCCGCACGGTCGGCTTCGTCCTCGGTCTGACGCTCGAGCTCGAGCTCCTTGTTGCGACAGTCGACGTAGTCCTCCAGGGCGTCTTTAAACTTGTCAAAGTGATACTCGAAGCCGTTTTCGATAGAGGTTGAAGGCGCCGCAACAGCACCAAGCGACAAAACGCCAAAATGGCATTTGCTGCATTTATCCTGTCCATCGTAATCGGCAACCGAAGCAAATCCGCTCGGCGTCCCTTTCTTATAGTTAGGGCAGGTCGTCCCGTAATGCAGATACGCCTTGTCATCGTTCACGCTAGTCGGCCACACCGCATCGGTATAGAGTTCCGTCGCCCGAACCTCATCAGAGTTGCGCGGCAGCAGCGGAATATAGGAGGAAACCCTGTCTCCGTTCTCGGTTATATGTGCCCGATCGACCTCCGCGCTCGCATAGGTATAAAACGCCTTACGCGCCGCAGACTCTGCCTTCATCTCGACACTCGAGCCGTGGGGCTTCTCATTTGTCAGACGCCAATGGTAGTAGTCCTTCGCGCGATCAAGGGCAACTTGGGGCTCCCACGTAACGCTCGATGAGTAATGCGGATTTTGAACACCGGAGAGATCCGTTAGGCTTTTCGCACGCTCCCACATGCAAGAACAGCTGCCGACCGAGCCCTTGTCAGACCCACCACAATCCGCCAGCCAAGCACGCTCTTTAGCCTTCGCCGTGTCCTCAGAAGCCTTCCGCAGTTCCTCGGCCGCACGCTCTAAATCATCTGATGTGTCTTTAATGGTATCGGTCGAGATCTCTGATCCTTTGAGCGCAGCGAAGTCAGACTCGGATGTCCTGGGCACGGCAAGCGCCGTACCGGTATAGGTCACACTATCGGTATCCTGCGCCGACACCGCCTGCGTGGCACGCGCGGCGATCAGATACGGCAGGGCCGTCTCGATTTTCTGTAAGCCTTCCGATGCGCTTTTGGCAAACTTGTTGCGCGTTTTAATGATCTCAATCCCGGTGTCGACCATATTGCCGGCAACCGGCTCGGCACCCGGGATGAGGATGGCGACCAGGCCCGTCCCGATCGTGGCAAACCCCGCCAGCCCCAGACTCAAGATGCTCGCATCAACCACCGTGGCAGCCGTGTGATAGGACGACACTACGTTGGCACCCGCCAGCGCGCCGCTATCAGCCGCCACCTGGGTATCCCCGGCACGCGACATGCTCCATATCGCCGCGGTCGACGAAAACAACAATGTGAGCACCACTAGGATGACCACGGCAGAAGAAAGCGTGGTATAGGCGCCGTCTTCGATAAACAGATCGACACCGGCTCGACCCATAAAGCCGCCTCGCTTGCGATGGCAGCTCGGACGGTGCGTCAAAACGCGTCTAGACCAGAAACGCTTAATCCCATGCAGCAATCCACGAATCATAATCTCCCTCCAGCCATTCGGGACGCGATTGATACGAGACATCGACCTTGAGCTCAACGTAGCCGCCCTCGGCGGTACCACCCATAGCCTGCGCAAACGCACCGATCACAGGCAACGGCTTGACCTCGCCGGAAACGGACACGGACGAGACGCCACCCGCACCGGCCCGGCCAAGCTCGATATCCCACGACAACGGCCCGCCGGCATGAAAGATCGAAACGTTGGGCACTGCGGCAAGTCGGCGGCGGGCGAACTCCTTAAGATCGTCGTCCTCCGCCGTCGTCGTGGTCATGAGCCGCGCGGTCTCGGCGGCGGCAGACTCCATGACCGCGCGCGTATAGAGCAGGCACACCGGTTGCAGCGCGAGAAGGATGAGTGTCAGAAACGTCGGCAGCAAAAAAGCGGCCTCGACCGTAGACTGCGCCCGGTCCTCGCGCGCGGCATCAATACAACGCGATGTCCTTAGCGGCCGCAGCGGCGTCGATAACCGACGTCGAGGCAACGCCATGGGATGCCGCCCGCTCAACCAGCGCCGCCAAGCGCCCATCGGTGCCGGCACGCCAAAGCCCCGCGATCGCCAGCACGATCGATAACAGCGCCACCGTGACGATGGCGTATTCGACCGTCGCCTGGGCAGATTCCTCACGCAGGACATCATGCATTTCACGATCCCTCCTTTGAGTCCGTTGCCTGCGGGCTCAGGCGCACGGCGCGCAGACGACACGAAGCATCGCCAGCATCCGCGGCAATTGTCACCATATCGACCCAGCCGCGTCCGTCGCGCACGATGGCGCCCCACACGTTTCCCTTGATGTCGAGATAGCCGCTCAGAGCAAGTTGCGCCGTGGGTACCTCGCGATAGGCACGCAGCATATCCGCCGCCGCTTCGGTCATCGGTCGGTCCTCGGACCATGCAAGTCGGACCGCAATCGCGTTGCCCTCAGGCGAATCCGTCGCAGTGCCAGACCGCTTGTCGAGCGTCCGCAGAAAGTTTTGCGCCGTGACAGCGACATCCGAATCGTCCGCATCTCGCATCTCATCTTTTTGAGACGCCACCGCCGAATCTGAGCCCAAATCGGAGGCGGTCCCAGGACGCTGCTGCCGCGCGGCGTTAAGCCCCCAAAGCACCGCCGCTATCGCCACGGTCAGGCAAGCAAACACTAGCAGCACCCCGACGGGGCGCTCGCCCTCTACAGGCTGTTGATGCCCTCGCTGATAGCGTTCCATAGATCTTGGACCTTGCCCTTAAATGCGACGATGGCGATAATCGCGATCACCACGAGCACGCCGACCAAGATGGCATACTCGGTGGTACCCTGTGCACTCTCCTCCTGCAATAGTTCCTTGGCGCGCTGACGAACATGTGCCGCCCGGCAAAACGCCCAGCCCTGGACCTTGCCAGCAGCGTCAGTCATCGTGTTCATGTATTCCTCCCTACATCATCCCGCCTGCTCCCAGCAGCGGGCCCAATATGGACAGAAGCAACGCCGGCAAGATGAGCGTGCCGGTGGGAATCAGCAGCTTGACGGGCGCACGCTCGATCTCGCGCTCGACCGCGGCGCGATGAGCCGCACGGATCTCGCGACTTTGAGCGGCCAGCGTCTCGGCAAGTGGGGCACCCAGGGCGAGCGCCTGCCCCACCGTGATGGCAAAGGTCTCGAGCGCTCGCACGTCCAGGTCGCGCGCGGCGGCCAACAACTCGTCCTCACGCGTGCCCACGCCCACCTGCCACGCCATGCAGGCGCGCTCAAGGCGAAGAGCCAGCACTGACCGGCGGTTGGCGCAGAAAATCTCAAGCGCCGCATCAAACGAAAGACCGGCCGAAAGACCCAAGCGCACAACATCGATCATCTCGGACACTTCGCCGAGCGACACTCGCGCCGGGCCGCCCGCTCCAACCGCGCCCTTCACTCGCGCGGTCAGAGCATCGACCACCGAGCGACCCGCGGCAGCGACCAGCACCGCCTCGCGCTTGCAGGCCCCTGCGATCTTGCGTGCATCCGCCCGATCCAAACCCGTCGCGACAAATACACTCAGGGCGCACAGGCAAGCCGCAACTGCAACCGGGGCGCTCATAGCTCCACCCGCATAATGCGCCGGATAACCACCAGGGCAACGGCGTTGAGGGCAAGACCCAGCACCACAGCGCCCGCGCCGGCAGGCGTCGCAAGACCGCGACGAAAATCTGCCGAAAGCAGCGCCAACACCGCGCACATGCCCGCCGGCATCGCCGCGACCATATGCGCAGACATGCGAGCCTGCGACGTCTTAACATCCAGGCGGCGCTTGAGCTCAATGCGCTCCCCCACCATGCTCGACGCCTCGGACAGTAAGTCGGCAAGCGGAGCGCCGGTGCGCTGAGACACCTTAAGCGCCAAGGTCACAAGCGAAAGACCGGGGGCGTCGATACGCACGAGCAAGTCATCGAGCGCGTCGGTCGCCGAGATGCCGCAATCGATCGCCGCCGCCACCCGCAAAAACTCGGTATGCACTGGCTCTTGCGCATGAGCGCCCACAAAGCGCATGCCCTGGGCCAGCGAATGTCCCGAGGCAAGCGACATGGAAAGTGCGGTAAACGCCTCGGGCATTGCCTCTTCTGCATCGTGTTGCTCGCGCCGGCTCTCAAAGCCATCCCGAGCGGCACCAACGGCAAACGGAGCAACAAGTCCCAAGGCAAATCCGAGGGGCGATAACGACACCATCGTTAGTAAAACGCAGCAGACACCGCTCGATAGCAGCAGAAACGCCAAACGTCCCGGAGCATCTTCGATCACGAGGCCAAGGCGATGCGCCGGAGCCAGCGATGCCCACGAACGGGCGATCTTTTTCAGCAGATCGTTTTCCACCAGCTCACGCGGCAGCTTCTCTGCCACCGTCTCGAGCGCCTGACGTGCCAGCTCCGCCGGCGGTACCTGCGGCACACGAGGTTCCGCCCCGCACGCCGTCGCGACAGAAAGCCCTGCCAAGCCCCCTACGACGAGGGGCACAGTGATCTCCATTCGTCCACCTCCTCTTGTGTGAGCGTCCCCGACCGCAGGCCTTCTGCGATAAACGGCGGCTCGCGGTCAAGCGTCCAGGTGCGCTCGGCGGCATCGAACGTCACATAGCGCTCGAGCTCTACGCCGCCCGATGCGGCGCGTCGCACCCCCGAATACGAGGAGACGAAACGCCTGCCATCGGCGTGGCGCTCGGACATCACGATGCCGTCGAGCGCCATGGCAATCTGCTCCTCGATGAGCTCGCTCGGCAGATCGATGCCATAACGTGCAAGCAACGTCAGACGCACCACGGTCTCCTGTTCTGAACCCGCATGAAGTGTGGTGAGCGACCCGTCGTGGCCCGTGTTCATGGCCTGCAACATGTCGCAGCACTCGGCACCGCGCACCTCGCCCACCACGATGCGGTCGGGGCGCATGCGTAGGGCATTAGTTACCAGGTCGCGGATCGTCACCGCGCCCTCGCCCTCAATTGAAGCCTCGCGCGCCTCTAGGCGCACCACGTGCGGATGATGTGCAAACTTGAGCTCGGCAGAGTCCTCGATCGTCACGATGCGCTCGCCGGTGGAAATCTCACATGACAACGCGTTGAGCAGGGTGGTCTTACCAGATCCCGTGCCTCCCGCAACCGCCAGGTCCTGTCGCAGCGACACCGCACACGACAGCAGCTGCGCATACCAAAGCGGCAGCGATCCCAACCCCACGAGCTCGTCCAGCGAGCAGATACGGTCCGAGAACTTTCGGATGGTGAGAATCGGTCCGTCAATCGCCACAGGCGGAATCACCGCGTTGACGCGATAGCCCGTTTTGAGGCGGGCGTTGACGATGGGGCTGCGCTCGTCGATACGGCGGCCAAGTGGCGAGATAATGCGGTCGATAAGCACACGGATCTGCTCATCATCCTCAAACGCATGCTCGATGGGGTACAAGACGCCGCCGCGTTCAAAGAAAGCCGAGCGGCAGCCGTTGATCATGATCTCGGTAACGGTGTCGTCCTCGATGAGCGGCTGCAACGGCCCCAAGCCCACCACGTCATCCAAAATCTCGTCGATGATGGCCTCGCGCTCGGGCGTCGCGAGATCGGTCGGCTCCTCAACATTGAGCGCCGCCTCCACCGCAGGACGCAATTCCGAGCGGGCAAGTGCCGGGTCGATATAGGCGCTGATACGCGCCACTTCGTCGTAACCCATGCGGTCCATCACGGCGCGCTTGGTGCGTCGTTTCACGGCGCGGCGACGCCCCGCATCTACAGGCGCTGCCGCCGCCGCAGCGCCGGCAGCCTTAATCCTCGTTTGCAGGCTCATCGCTGATCACCCTCGTGCGACCAGGGAAGGCGAATACGCGGGCGTTCGGTGCGCATTGCACGGTCGGCGACCATATCGCTCCAAGGGCCGACGGCGCACCCCAGTTCCACGAGCATCTCGCGCGTGGCCTCGCGCACGCTGGTCGCAAAAGCGCTGGTCTGCCCCACTGCCTCGTCAGCACGCCCAAACGCCATGAGCGCGGCGAGATCCTGCCCGCCATCGGCGATACGAATCTTGGAGCTCAACGCACAGGCAATCTCAAAGCGCATGGCGACGTCCTCGTCTGCCCCGCGCGCACCGAACCGGTTGAACACGGCGCTCATACGCGTGCGCGGCACACCTACTCGACTTGCCAGTTCAATGACGCGCGACGCCGATGTCGCGGACGACACCGCCGCATCGCCAACGACCAGGCAACGGTCGCTCGCCGCCACCGCAGCCGCCACGGCGTCGCCCCAAAAGACCGAGGTATCGATAAAGACCACGTCGGATTCGCGACGCAGGACATCAAGCAGTAGCTCCACCGGACGTGCCATGAGCTCGGCTTGCTCGGGCGCCGCGACGGGACCCCAGAGCGTAACGCCCGGCGCCACGCGCATCGATGTGGCTACGATATCCGGCTCGGTGAGCGCGCCCGCCGCCGATGGCTCGATAAGTGCCGCCATATCGCGCGGAGCATCGACGCCTAACAAGTCGTAAAGGTTTCCAAACATCAGGTCCAGGTCGAGCACGGCGGCACGCAAGCCCAACAGCGACGATGTGTGTGCCATGGTGGCAACGATCGTCGACTTGCCGCAACCGCCCGAACCCGAAATGGCGCAGATGACCGGAGCTCGATGCGGCGAAGCGACAGCGTCTGCCGGCGGCATCGGAGGCGGCGGGGCGGGCGTCGGTGACAGCGTCCCCGTCTCCCCCGCCGCAACCACACGCTGCGTCCAAGCCGGCATGGCAGCTTGTTCGGTCTGCGAGGCAGGCTCGTTCTGCGCAATCTGCTCATGCTGCATCAGCGACAACTCGCCGCACCCGGCAAAGCCCTCAACTTCATCGAGTTCATCCGCCAGATTCACGCCGTGCACGTATCCCATATCTACAGCCGGGGAATCGCCAGCATGCTGCGCCGGCCCTCCAGCGTCATCGTGTACAAGGGGGTTCCGGGGGCGCCGACCATGCTCGGCTTCCGCTTTTCCATAATCATCAACACGCGGGCCTCTTGTAGCGCGAGGCGCCCCGGGTTCCCTATCAACAAAAGCATCGGGCTCAATCGTCATGCGCCGATCGGAATCAACCGCTCCCTCGCCCGCGCGCCCGTTGCCGCATATACTGTGTGCAGCGATGACCTCGGTCGCCCCCGCGCGAAACAGCCCCTCGATATCCGACGGATCGAGCGCTTCTATCAACACGACCACGCGGCTCACGCGGCCTTCGGCCGTCAGGCGCGCAACAGTCTTGCGCACATCTTCGGTATCAAACAGAGACGCCGCGATGATGGCAGCCCCGCGGCGTGACGGAAACGCCCGCGCCATGGAAACCAGCCCGTCCAGGTCACCCACACGAAGCACCTGTGCACCCACATCACGGCCCTCGACTTCCCGCTGCAACAGTCCGTAATCGCCGCACGCGCAGCACGCAAGCCAGATCGCCTTCATCACTCGTCGCCTCCGCTCCTTTTGCCGCGCGCCGTGGCGGGAATCGTCAAGCTGACCGTTCCCTTGCCCGAGGCTCCCAGCAGTTCCTTGACGTCTTCGGGGTCAGCCGCCAGCGTCACCCATTCGATCTTGCCCTCGCGCGTGGCACCGGAATCCTCGCTGGTATCGATCACGTACGCGCCGCACAGCCGATCGGTCACGCCGTCTTTTTGCACATACACATCCACGTAGCTGCCCACGCCCGCAGCACCGCCGACCGAGTGCTCGGCATCGACCGCCACCGAAACGGCGACCTTGCCCTTAGGCACCTCGAGCTTGTGGCTCTCGGCCTTGGTGTAGACATTGCAGATCACGGCGTTTTTGGGAATACGCGAAGTCGTCACGTCGCCGCGCACCTGGCGCAGCTCGGTCGCCGCGTCACGCGGCAGCAGGCTCGTCAGCCATTCCTGGGTTATGACATTGGTCTCATCGAGGGTCTCGCCCACATCGATATCGCGCGCCGCGACGCATACCTCGACGCGATCGCCACCGTACTTGGCCAAGGTCTCAGCCTGGACCTGTTCGGCTCGTGAGCGGATCGACGAGCCGTAAGCCATGCAGAGCAGCGCAGCGAGCACGCCCGCGACCAGACTGATGGCGATGCGCTTGCTCTTGTTCACGGCCGCTCCTCTCATGGCAGTGCCGGGCGAATGCCCGTACCACCATTGTCTGGGCGGTCAGAGCGCAAAGCGGCGCAATCGCGATCTTGGTTTTCGATGTCAAACCAATCGCTGACCAAAAGCTGACCTGCCCGTCAAGCTCGTGGCAAGGTTTTGGTCAGCACGTCAGCAAACTGCATGTTTCGAGGCTTTTCCGCAGCAAAAAAGCCGTCTCCCGAACAGTTGGGAGACGGCTGTCATAGGAAAAATCAATTACAGATGGACATCTGGATCGAGCATTTGAGCGCTCACGCGCATGGATGACGCCAGGTTTTGGAACGTTTCCAGACGCAGGCTGTCAATCTGCCCGGCGTCCTCGGCCTCGCGAACGGCGCAACCCGGCTCATGGACATGCGTGCAATCGCCAAACCGGCACGCACGCGATGCCTCGACAATCTCGGGGAAGGCGCGCGCCAGACCCCGCTCATGTCCCACGAGCGGCAAACTGCGCAGACCCGGGGCATCGGCGATCACGCCGGCGTCGCCCGGCAGCGCCACCATCACGCGCGCGACGGTAGTGTGACGGCCCTGGTCGTCGCGTTCGCGCACACCGCCGGTCGCCAACGTATCGTGGCCCAGCAGTGCATTGAGCAGCGTCGACTTGCCGGCACCCGACTCGCCCAGAATCATGGCGCAGCTCCCGACAGGCACGCAGGCACGGACCTCGTCCAGGCCGCGGCCCTCGGCAGAGGACGTCACGATCACGCGCACGTCCGGACCCACCAGGCGGCGCACGCGGTCCAGATCGCGCTCGAGTTCCTCGGCATCGCAGCGGTCAGCTTTGGTGAGTACCACCACCGGTTCGGCATCGCAGTCGAGCGCCAACACCAGCGAGCGCGCCACGCGGTCGAGCAGCACCTCGCCGGCACCGAGCGCCTGCACGATTAGCACGCTATCCACGTTGGAGCAGAGCACCTGACGCTCCCCGCGGGCACGGCCGCGCCAACGCTCAAAGCTCGTACGGCGCGGCAGCACGCACTCAATCACGCCCATATCGTGCCCGGGAGCGCGGCGCACCGCCACACGATCGCCCACGGCAGGCAGCAGGACCTCGTCCTCGCCGCGTGACTTGGCAAACCCCACAGCATGCTCGGCACGAAACGTGTCATCGGCAGTCGCCACCAGTGGAAACCCGCGATCCAAGCGCACCACGGCGCCAAGCTGCATCTGCTCGGGCTCCTCGACATGCGCGCAGAAATCATCAAAGGCAGCCTGCTGGGCTTCATCGACCGGCAGGTCATCAAACGCCGGAACGTCCCGCAGCGCGTCAAGCCCCGGTACACTCGCCAGCAACTCCTCAGCAGATGCGGGAGCCTCGGTCGCGAGCTTCCGACGACGATCACGCTTAGCCCGCGCCCCCGTCGTCTTTTTCTTCGCTTTAGCCTTAGCCTTGCCCACAGATGCCTCCCAGCACAAAACCACACAACTGAGCAGGTATTTTACCCACAAAAAAGAGTCGGTCGAGCAAAC
>USBK01000034.1:0-24360 GCA_900552895.1 uncultured Collinsella sp. | reverse complement strand
CGGGTGCCCTACCGGGAGTAGCCCCGACGGTTGACAAAACTATAGGAACACCCAACGGCCAACAAAGGGACTGTCGCTTTGTCACATTCTAGAGCGCTTGGAGTAGAGCGACGAGGAAGCGGATGCCCTGGAGGTAGGCGCGGCGGGTGATGCGCTCGTTGGTGCCGTGGACGCCGCGATCACACTCGTCGTCATCGACCACAAAGGCCGAGAAGCGAATGCACTCAGGGCAAACACGCTGGTAGTTGGCAGCGTCGGTCGCACCGATCACGGTCGAGGGCACAATTGCCACTGGCTCGAATGATCCGTTTTCCTCCGTCCCCTTTGGATCACGGAAATAGCGGGCGGCGATGGAGCGAACCGCCTCGAGGCCGGAACCACCGATGCGCGGAGACGGCGAGGGTTCGGAGCTGCCAGGACCGAGCTCCACTTCGACACGCCCGGCAAGGTCCGCCCCGGCAACCGCCTCACGGCAGCGCGCCACAACGTCGGCCACGCTCATGCCCTCGAGCATGCGGAAGTTAATGTTGGCCCACATATCCTGCGGCATTACGTTGGCGCCGGTGCTGCCGCCCTCGATCTGCGTGGGCGCGCAGGTGGTCGTCACCAGCGGATAGAGCTTTGTGCTGGCGAGGCAATCGCGGACAATGGCATCCCCGTTGGCGGCAATTTCATCGGCGGTGTAGAGCCCCAACTCGACAAGCTGGGCGGCAAGCAAGTCGGTCACGCGCGTCGGCCACTCGATATCGCAGATTGCGGTGATGGCACGGCTGAGCACCTCGATCGACGTGCCGCCGTAGGGGTTGGAAGAATGTCCACCCGCGCTCTTTGTCTTGAGCACAATGTCGGCATAACCTTTCTCAGCCAGGTCGGCGTGCATGTGCCAACCCTCGCCCGCGCTGTACTCGGCAGCCGAAACGATGCGGTAGTCGCCCTCGTCGATCAGGTACTCAAGCTCAATGCCGCGTTCCTCGAGCGCACGGCCGATGGCGCCTGCTCCGTACTGCGTAGTCTCCTCGTCCTGGCCAAAAGCCAGCAGCAGGGTGCGCTCGTGCTCCCAGCCGTGCGCCAGCGCATACTCAACCGCCTCGAGAATGCCTGCGACCTGATCCTTCATGTCGATCGCGCCGCGGCCCCAGATGTAGGTGTCGTCCACGTGCCCGCTAAAGGGGGCATGTGTCCAGTCGGCCTCGGTGCCCGGCACCACGGGGACCACGTCCATGTGGCCCATGAGCATGACGGGTTTGAGGGCGGGGTCGGAACCGCCAAGCGTCACCAGCAGCGAATGATCGATAAGCTCGACCTCGCCCGCCGCAAACACGCGCGGCCAGGCCTGCTGCATATAGGCGCGCAGGTCATCGAAGGGTTGCCAGTCCACCGCCTCGGTATCCATGCTCGAGATGGTCGGAAACGACAGCACGCGACCCAAGCGCTCGCACGCGCCGGCCTCGTCCATATCGGCAAAATCGTCCTCATGCGCAAAGAAGCGCCAAACCTCAGCCATGACATCCTTTCGATTGTGACGACAAAGGCCGCCCCACGGGAGCGGCCCTGCAACGTAAGCGTTTGCGCCGGTTATTTGTCTTCGAGATAGCGAGAGAGGAACTCGCGAGTGCGCTGGTGTTTGGGGTTGCCGAAGAGCTCGGCCGGCGCGGCGTCCTCGAGCACCACGCCCTTGTCCATAAAGACCACGCGGTCGGACACCGTGCGGGCAAAGGCCATCTCGTGCGTGACGACAACCATGGTCATGCCGTCGGCCGCGAGCTTGCGCATGACCTCGAGCACCTCGCCCACGATCTCGGGGTCGAGTGCCGAAGTCGGCTCGTCGAACAGCATGATCTGCGGACTCATGCACAGGGCGCGGGCGATGGCCACGCGCTGCTTTTGGCCACCGGACAGGCGACCCACGGCGGCGTGCGCGAACTTTTCGAGCCCCACGCTCGTCAGATGCTCCATTGCGACCTTCTCGGCCTCGGCCTTGCCCATCTTTTTGAGCGTGACGGGCGCGAGCGTGCAGTTGTCGAGCACATCCATGTTGTTGAACAGGTTAAAGCCCTGGAACACCATGCCGATGTCCTCACGCAGCTTGTTAATGTTGCAGCGCTCGGCCGTGAGGTCCTGGCCATGGAACCAGATGTGGCCCGCGTCCGGGGTCTCGAGCAGGTTGAGGCAGCGCAGGAAGGTCGACTTGCCCGAGCCCGAGGCGCCGATAATGGTGACGACCTCGCCGGGGTTAACGGACAGGTCGATGCCCTTGAGCACCTCGAGCGAGCCGAAGCTCTTGCGCAGGCCCTCGACGCGGATGAGCGGCTCGTTGGTCTGTGCGGCGGCCGCGACGCCGTTAGTGGCGGTATCTGCCATGATGATTCTCCTCGTCTTGAGCCTAGTTGGAGCTGGGCAGCGTGGCCGGAGCCTCGGCGCCGAGCTTTTTGCCAAAGGCCTCGAGCAGGCGGCTCGCCACGAGCGTCAGGATCAGGTAAACCACGAGTGCCACGCAGTAGACCTCCATCTGGCGGTAGTACACGCCGGCGACCGTGGTAGTAGCGTACATAAGGTCAAAGACGCCGATGACCGAAAGCACCGACGAGTCCTTGATGTTGATGATGAGCTCGTTGGTGAGCGCCGGAATCGCGTTTTTAATACCCTGGGGGAACACAACCTTGCGCATAGCCTGCCACTGCGAAAGACCCAGCGAACGCGCTGCCTCGGCCTGACCGGGGTCGATGGACTCGATGCCGCCGCGCAGGACCTCCATCATGTAGGCGGTAGAGTTGAGCGAGATGGTGACGAGGCCAGCGGTGAAGGTACTCCAGATCTGGTTGGCCTGGGCGGTCTCGAAGCCCATGCCGCGCAAAACGGTGAAGCCCGCGTAATAGATGAGCAGGCCCTGGACCATCATGGGCGTGCCGCGCACGATGGTGGAGTAGATGGTCGCAAAGCCGCGGCCGATACTCTTAAAGAAGCGCACCAGGTCGTTATCCACGCGGTCGAAGGTCTGAATACGCAGGAACACAAAGAGCAGTGCCAGGAAGAATGCGATGACGGTGCCGAAGGTGGCAAGCGCGATGGTGATCTCGATACCGCGAATGAAGAAGTCGCCGCTCTTGTAGGTCATGTAGACCAGGCTCGACAAAAAGTCGCTGGGGTTGGAATCCGAGACAATGCTCACCTGCACCAGGTCGATAAACGACATGACGCAGCGGTCGATAAAGAAAACTGCCGCGATGGCGACCACGACGTAGCTGCCTAAACGTGCTCCACGACGGAAACGCTCGGATGCGAACGGCGACTTTTCGCGATAGTCGCTCCAGTGCATAAGCTTGGTGACCAGCGCCGCCGCCGACACGACGAGCCACGCCCACAGGATTGCCCAAAGGCAATCTTGAAACACGCCCGTGGGAGCCAAGAAGCTCAGCGGTGTGGGGTTGCGCTGGCTAAACGCCAGGCCGAGCGCCGCGATAACGCTCGTGCCCAGGTACACATAACGGTGGTCGGCCTTGATAAAGGAGGCCAGACGATTGATGGTTTTCATGCTGCCTCCCTATGCCGGCTGACGATCGAGGCACGCGTCCCACATTTGGTCGCGTTCCTCTTGGCTAATGCCCTTGAGTGTCTTGTCGATGAGCTTAAGGAGCTTGTCCGAGCCCTTGCGGCAGCCGACGTTTGCCGCGACCTCCTGCTTAAAGCCCTCGCCCTCGGCAAAATGAATGGGGACAATGCCCGGGTTTTGGGCCATATAGCCCTTCTCGTTCTCGGTGTTGTAGGTCACGGCGTCACAGGTGCCCTGCAGCAGGTTCGAGAACACCGTGGGGACGGAGTCGACCGGGTTTTTGTGCACAACGCCCGGAATCTCGTCGATGACGGTATCGAGCATGGTGTCCTTTTGGCCAAGGACCGTAGCGCCACTAAAGTCGCTGAGCTTGGTGGCGTTTTGGTAGGGGGAACCCTCTTTTACAAACAGGCCAAAGTAGCCAATGAAGTACGGGTCGGAGAAGCCGACCGACTCCTCACGCTCGGGCGTGGCGCTCATACCGGCGATGATGAGGTCGATCTGGCCGTTGTTGAGCGAATCGATGAGACCCGAGAAGCTCTGTTTGACGGCAACGGGCTCGCCGCCGAGGGCCTTGCAGACGATCTTGGCGATTTGCACGTCGTAGCCATCGGCATAGGCGCCCTGCACGTTGTCGATGGGGATGGTGTACTCGCTGGCCTCGGAGACCTGCCAGTTGTACGGGGCGTAGGCTGCCTCCATACCGATGCGGATCTTGTCCTTGCCGATCACGGAATCGGACAGGTCGTCGCGACCGCCGCCCGTCGTGGGCTGAACTACTTCCAGCGTGGAGGGGCGCTGGCAACCGGCAAGTGTGCCGGCGACGACAGAAGCGCTCGCAGCGAGAGCGCTACCCAAAAAGATGCGACGGCTGCATATCGGCTGGGTATGCGCGCCGCATTGATGGGGAGAATGCATAATCTGCCTTCCCTGTTGAATCGTATGCTGACGACTTAAAAGGATATACGCCAGCGACCAGCAGCGCAGCACAAGCTCGAAAAATTAATAGACACACGGTAGTCATTGGGAGCGTCGATGTTTTGGCAATGCCAGCGAGCGCCACCCAGAGCGAACAAGTTGGCATGAAAAAGGCAAGGCATAGACCTTCTGGTCATGCCTTGCCTTTTGAATGACAAATTGTCGCTCTGGGTGGCGCGCAGCGTCGACCGGTCCGTCGTTCGTTAGAACGGCGGAACCTCTAGAGCAGGGTAACGCTAAAGCTGCGAACGTCCGTCTCACCCGGTGCCAAGGTAATGGTGTTGACCTTGTGCTCGAAGACGTCGTCCTCGGTGTCCATGGTGGTGTGGCCGGTCCAGGGCTCGAGCGCCACAAACGGGGCGTCGTTGGCGGCAGACCACACGCCGATATACTTAAAGCCCTCAAAGTCGATCTTGACGCCATGGCCCGACTTGCGACCGCGCAGCGTGAGCGTGGAGCCCGGGGTATCGGTGAACATGATGGCGTCGTTATCGAAGCTACGGTGCGTGATGGGCAGCACGTCCGAGTTATCGGGAGCCTTGTAGCTACCCTCAAACGTCATAAGACCGTCGGGCGTGATGATAGGAGCCTCGTTAGTCCAAGCCTCGGTAAACGCCAATTCGTAATCCTCGAACGCCTCGTCCTCGGCACCGGGGGCGGGCACGTTAAATGCAGGGTGACCGCCTACCGAGAACGGCAGGTCCACGTCGCCGGTGTTGGTGACGGCAAAGGTCTGGGTAAGCGTGGCGTCGCCGGTTAGGGCATAGGTCATGTTGAGCTTAAAGTGGAAGGGGAAAGCCTTGAGCGACTCGGGCGTGTCGGTGATCTCGTAGGTGACGGACGAGCCGTCCTCGGAGACCTCGACCAGCTTGTGCTCGACGATGCGAGCGAGTCCGTGGCGCGGCATCTCGCAGGTGCCGGCCGCAGATGTCGCCATGTTGTTGCGCAGCGATCCCACGATGGGGAACAGGATAGGCGCATGCTTGCCCCAAAAGGCCGGGTCGCCCTGCCACAGATACTCGTTGCCGTTGAGGGCAAGGCTCGTGAGCTGGGCGCCCATGGAATCGATGGCCGCGGTGAGGCCGCCGCGCTTGATGGTAGTGACGGTGGACATGCTACTTCCTCCAATAGTAAACAACGGTGTCGAGGGCTATTGTCCCACTCTTGGCGGCGGGGTTGAGCGACAGGTGCAGTTATTGAGCAATAGCGTAAAGGTCAAACCCGCCCTGCGGCGTGCTATCGACCGTATCGGGCGCCTGTGAATTAAAACTCACCGGAACCATGCGCTTTGAGGCACGGTAACGCGTGCCGTCGGTGGCGACGGGCGGCTCATCGACCGTGAGCTCGTAGTCGCCGGGCTTGAGCTCGATGCCGTCACCTTCGGAATTGACGTATTGGTACTCGTCGATCGCTTGCCCCTTGAGCGTGCGACCCACGATATGGACGAGCATCTGGCTGTCGCCGCGCGCGGTGTCCCACGTCGCGCCGTCCTTGACCTCGACCGATACATGCACCGAGCGCGTGCGGCTGAGCGATTGCTCGACAGACATCTCGACCTTGGCGGCGTCTTGGCGCTGCTGCTCGACATGACCCCAGATGCTGCCGATCGCCGAGCAAGCGATGACGCCGGCCATAAAGGCGATGAGAATGGGGCCGAGCGGAGAGCGACGGCCCGCGTCTTCCTCGCGAGCCAGGTTAGGGCGATGGGTGGGGGCGGGCGCCTGGGCACCCTGCGCGGGCACGTCGAGTATGCTGAAGGATGCCGTGCTGCCGGGGTCGATGTTGTGGCGCGGCTGTGGGGTCTTTGCCGGCGAGATCGACATATCAGCCGGCTCGCCGAGCGTGGCCGTGGCATCGGCCTTCGCCTCGTCGGCCTCGGCCTGGGCCCAGGCCTGTTCAAAGGTCAGGGACTCGGCGGCATCGGAGGCGGCGTCAGGCTCGACAGCGGTATCGTTGCCGGTCTCGTCCTCGTCGCTCGACATGTCACACGGCGCGGGCTCGTCCCACTCTTCGTCCGGAGCCTCGCCCTCGCTATACCACCATTCAAAGTTATCGATATCCATACGGGGCGCCCCTTAGGCCTCGCAAATAAAACACTTGCTAGCCTTATACCCCCAGATGGCACGGCGGCTCGCATGGAATGTGACAAAGGGACTATCCCTTTGTCACATTTTGCGTTTAGCCGTGGGCGATCTTGTTTCTCAGCAAGAAGTCGACCGCCCCTACGATTCTGATGCCGTCGATGTCTGTTGGATGCTCACCATCCCTGACGATCAGGATCTTCTCGTACGAATCAGGGATTTTTCCCAGCGTGTTTAGTTTGAGCGGTCGCAGCTCGCGCTCTCTGGTCGCCTCGGCATCGATCCGTTCGGTAACCTGGATATATTTACGGTCCGATCCCTCGCCGATTGCGACAAAGTCGATTTCCCCCGCGCGCAGATGGCCGCAAAACACTTCGTATCCTTCAAAGACAAGCTGGTTGTAGATAACGTTCTCGAGCATCCTTCCGCTATCGCTGCCTCTATATCCGTCAAGATAGCTGCGGATTCCCGTATCGGCTATGTAATATTTACCGCCTGTCTTGAGAAGCTCCCGCCCCTTGACGTCATACCTTTTTACCTTGGTAAACAGGTACGTCTCTTCCAGAGCGTCAATATACGCCGACACCGTCAGTGCGTTGGTCTTACCGCCCGATGATTCGTTGAGCGTCCCTACGATTTTGTTGACCGAGGTTTGATTGGAGATGTTGTCTGCCAGATACGCACAGAGCCGCTCGAGAACGTCGCGCTTGGTGATAGCTCCGCGACCTCTACGCGTCGCGCGCAATAGGATATCGCGCGCGACAATCGTCTGATAGAGGCTGCGGATGTAGTCGCGGCACGGTTCGCGTCTCGGCTCGTCATGAGCCAGAAACGGCATGCCGCCATAGGTTATGTACTGCTCGAGCACGGTGTTTGAATTAAGGCGATCGCCCGTCTTGGAAACGAGCTCGGCCCTCTCGCCGAGCCCTTCGGCGACGACCGCATCAATCGAGCGAAAATCAAGATACTCGCCAAACGTGAGCGGCTGCATCTTGACCTCGATATACCGGCCCGAGATAAGCGTTGCAAGCTCGCTCGATAGCAAAAAGGCATTGGAGCCCGTGACATAGATATCGCACGGCAAATCAATTCGAAGCGAGTTAACCGCCTTTTCCCAGCCCTCGACATTCTGGAGCTCGTCAAAGAATAGATAGGGGCGATCGACACCGTCAACGCGCTCCCGAACCATGCGATAAAACGTCAGGTAATCTGTAATCCCCGCATACTCTAGAGATTCCATCTTAAAGGTCAGCAAACGCTCGGCCGGCACCCCCTGTTGCGCCAGGTGCTCCCTCATCATGTCCAATAACGTGGATTTGCCGCAACGGCGTATACCCGTCACGATTTTGATGAGGTCGGTATCCTGAAAAGCAATGAGTCGATCGAGATAGCGGCTTCGGCGAACGATGTTCATAGAGTCTCCCTAGCGCCCGTCCAGACATGAAAACTTATAAACTTGCATTATTTGCAAGTTTATAAGATGCCACCTTAGAAACTTGCAGATTTTGCATGTTTCTAAGAAATGGACGTGGCTGTGACAAAGGGACTGTCCCTTTGTCACATTGCGAGGGTGACGGGGATTTGGATGCAGCAGAAGTCCTCTTGGTGGGACTCGTCGTAGCTCGTGGTATCGAGGTAGCAAAAGTCGAAGGCGTTGCCAATGGGCAGGAGCGCGTGCTTGTCCATGCAGGCAACGATGGCGCGGATGCCCTCAGGCTCGTACGGCATACCCCAGCGGCTCATGCACAGATACGTGCCTGCGGGCAGCACCTCGATGCCAATCTCTGCCAGCTCGGCGGGATCGCTCGGCAGCAGCTCCTCGGCACCGCGCGGCAGCACGGCAAAGGAGCCGGCGCCGGCAATAGGGTCGTCGGAATGCAGCGCCTCGCGACGCAGCATGGCGCCCCAGCCGCGCATGGGGCGCGTGCCCGTCAACGTACGCATGCGCAGAATCGCCCGCATGAGCGTGGGGTGAAGCATCGAGCGGCCGCGCTCGATATCGCCCGGAAACTCCTCAAAGACCACGTAGCGGCGCTCAAACTGTTTGAGCTCCGGCTTGCCCTCGCGCTCGCGCCAGTAAACCGCCTCGTCGTAAAAGCTCAGACGCTCCTGCACACTCGCGCGCTCGGCTTTGAGCCCGGCGATCTGTTCATCGAGCGCCTGCACCCGCGAGCGCAGGTGATCGGTCATCTCGCCAATGTCGAACGTCGAGGTCAGGCGGTCAATCTCGTCGAGTTCGAGCCCCAGGTCGCGCAGCATGCAGATCAGACGCATGAGCGGGATCTGCGTGGGCGAATAGAAACGGTAGCCTTTTTCGTTAACCACGGCGGGCTTAAACAGGCCGATCTTGTCGTAGTAGATGAGCGTTTGGCGCGAAACGTTAAACAAGCTCGCCATCTCGCTAATCGCATACATGCCCGTCTGCATAGATCCTCCCGACACACCAAAGCCCGCCGCCCACAGGGGCAGCGGGCTTAAACACTATTCGTATCCTACCCTAAAGACGCCTATGACCAGCGCTTATAGTTTGCACATGGCACGCCGACGGCCTCGAGCGCCTTGGCGGCGATGTGATGCACCGCGTCATCGAGCGTGGCGGGGCCGTTGTAAAACGTGAGCATAGGCGGCATGAGCATGATGCCGGGCACGCGCGCCAGGCGCGCCATGTTATCGACGTGAATGGCGCTGAAGGGCGTCTCGCGCACCATGAGCACCAGGCGGCGCTGCTCTTTCATCTGCACGTCGGCCGCGCGCAGCAGCAGGTTTTCGCTGTAGCCGCTCGCGATGCCGGCGAGGGTCTTCATGGAGCAGGGCGCCACGATCATGCCGTCGACCGGATAGGTTCCGCTTGCGATGGCGGCGCCGATGTTTTTGTTGTCGTAGACCACATCGGCATAGCACGCAAACTCGTCGAGCGTCATGCCGAGCTCCTGCTCGATGGTGATCTCTCCCCCGCGTGTGACGACAAGCGCCGACTCGGCGCCAGCCTGACGCAGGCATTTGAGACACTCAAGACCCAGCGCGGCACCGCTGGCGCCAGACACGCCAACAACAATGCGACGGGGACGGACAGAAGGCTCAGGCATGACAACTCCTTGACTACTTGGTAGGGCTTACCAGCAACAACAAAATGGCGGCTATAGGTCGGGCAATGTCAGCGAGCGCGCGCCTGGCGAGACAAGGTGCCCCGAAACAAGAAGGCATAGGGCTTATGCCCATGCCTTCGCAGCTGAGGGGCAGATTGTCCGCCAGGCGCGGGCGCAGCGTCGACCGGTGCGGCGTTTGTTAAAACGCCGCAATCTCCCTAGCCCATTTGTCCTTGTCGATCTCCATGAACTGCGAGCGGATGAAGTTCTTCTTAAGGTTGAACGGGACCGTGCAGTCGAAGATGGCCTTGCAGGCGATGCCGTGCTCGCGGATCGTGGGATCGAACGCGGGATCGTTGGACGGGTCGAGCACGTGGCAGTGGCAGCCGGGAATGGTGATGAGGTCCACGTCGGCCTGGAAGCGCGTGGTCATGGCCCACATCACGTCGCTCATGTCGAAGATGTCGACATCCTCGTCGACCAGGATCACGTGCTTGAGCTCGGAGAATGCCGAGAAGGCGAGCATGGCGGCGTTGCGCTGGCGGCCCTCGTCATTTTTGCTCGACTTTTTGAACTGCATGATGGCAACGAACTTGCCGCCGCCGCAGGGAGCCGCGTGGACGTTGAGCAGGCGGCCCGGGATAGCGGTCTCGACCATCTTGTAGATGGAAGCCTCGGTGGGGATGCCGGCCATGGACACGTGCTCGTGCGAAGGGCCGATGCAGCTCTCCATGATGGGGTTGGTACGCGTGGTGACGGCGGTGATCTTGATCACCGGGCAAACCTTGGCGCCACCGGTGTAGCCGGGGAACTCGGGCATGGCGTAGCCGTGGCCGTTGACGTCCTCGTTGATGGTCTCGTCGTGCATGAGGTAGCCCTCGAGCACGTACTCGGCATTGGCGATGCACTTCTGCGGAACGGTGACGCAGTCGGCGAGCTCGACGGCATGGCCGCGCAGGGCGCCGGCGATCTGCAGCTCGTTGAAGCCGAGCGGCGTGGTGGGAGCCTCGAAGCCGCAGCACATGTACACGGCGGGGTCCAGGCCGATGGAGATGGAGATGGGCATGTCCTCGCCGCGCTGGCAGTACTCGTCAAAGAACGCGCCCAGGTGACGGCTGCCCGGGGTGATCCACATGGCAAGCTTGTCCTTGTCGACGCAGGAGAAGCGGTGGATGGTCACGTCGGACTGGGAGCCGTCGGGGCTCGTGCCGTAAGCGAGGCCCATGGTGATGTAGGGGCCGCCGTCGACGGGCGTGTTGGTGGGAGCGGGAACAATCTTGCGCAGGTCAAAGCCATCGTCGGTCGCCTTGTACACGACCTCCTGGCAGTCGATGTGCGCACCCTCGGCGATCTGCTCGGGCGCGATCAGGTTCTCGAAGCGCTTGCCGATCTCGAGACCCAGGTGCTCCTCGTCCAAGTCGAGCAGGGCGGCAACGCGCTTGCGGCTGGCAAGCATGCCGATGCAGACCTTGGCATCGTCAAAACCTTTGACGTTGTTGAAGACCATCGCCGGACCCTCTTTGGTCGGACGCATAACGGTGCCGCCGGCACCGACGTGGCGATAGACGCCCGAGACCTCGGCATCGGGATCGACCTGGGTGTCGGTCTCGAGCAGCTGGCCCGGCATCTCGCGCAAAAAGTCGAGCGCGGAGCGCAGGTCGTGGATCTGGGAAGCATCGGTAGTGGACATAGCGTGCTCCTTTCGGGAGAGTGCCCGGCGGCGGGAGTGCCGCCGGGCTGGGGAACGTAGTGGGGCCACGGCGCTCATGGATGGGGCGCTCGGGCACTCGCAGTTCAAGCACTCGGCTAATTACAGCCAAGCACTCGACCGCTTACATCAGGCCAAAGAGGTGGAACCAGGCGGCCTCGACCAGCACGACGATAAAGACGACCGCAGTGAGGGGAATGCCCATGCGCATGGCCTCTTTGGAGGTGTAGCCGCCGGCGTCCTTGCCCTCGCCGATAAGGATCGGCAGGTTATGGAACGGTAGGATGTAGTGGATGTTGATGGACGTGAAGACGATGAGCGCCACGGCGAGCGGGCTCACGCTGGAGCCGGCCGCGAAGCTGATGAACGCCGGCACGCACACGCCGAGCACGGCCATGACCGAACCCATGAACATGTGGATGATCATGGAGAGCGCGGCGACAAGCAGGGCGAACAGGAAGATGTTCTCGGGCACGGAGCTGGGAAGCACAACGTCGGCGATCCAGGCGTTCATGCCGGTGGCACCGCCCACGGAGCCCACGGCCATGGCGGCCGTCAGGAACATGAGGGACTTGATGTCGACGGCGTTCCAGCTGGCGGGCGTGAGGACCTCGCCGATGATGGGCATGGCGAGCGCGACGCCAATGGCCAGGGTGACCCAGCCGATATAGTCGCCCGAGACGGTGAGCCACAGCGCGATGGCAATGACAAGCCACACGATGGTGCGGATCTCCTTGACGGAGAGCTTGCCGAGCGCGGCCTGCTTGGCCACAATCTGCTCGCGATCGTAGACGAGCTCCTTGCTGGGCTTAAAGAGGAAGAGGCCCAGGAACAGGGTGCACAGCAGCGCGACCAGCATAGGCACGCTCATGTACAGGAACCAATCGACGAACGACGGGCTCATGCCGCCGGCCTCGGCGCTGTACTGCGCAACGAGCGGGTTGAGTGTGGAATCGCCCGTCAGGAAGAACATGGAGCCCGGAGCGGCAGCGGCAAACACAAGGAAGCCGAGCTTGCCGCGGTCGTCGTCACCGTAGCCGGCGGACTCGGCGATGACCGAGACGACGGCGAGGATGAGGAAAGCGCGGGGGAACGGATGCGGGATCAGCAGCGACAGCACAAAGGTGAGCGCGAAGATCGAGATGATGAGCGACTTGGTGTCGCGCACGAACTTGAGCATGAACGCATAGGCGATGCGCTCGCCCAGGCCCGACTCCTTGACCGCGCTGGCAATGAGATAGGCGCCGATGACCAGCCACATGGTGGCCTTGGTCCACGAGCTAAACGTAGAGGCGACCGTCGCCGAGATGCTCGCGGCGCCCGTGTCGTCCACGCACACCTTGAACAGAACGAGCAGCGCGCAGTAGAGCAGGCCCACAAAGCCCGGCTGCGCCACGCCACATGCCCAGAACACCACCGTGGCGAGCGTCAGTGCCAGACAGGTCTGGCCACCGACCGTGAGCTCGACCGTCGAGCTCAGCTCCGCCAAAGGAAGAAACTTCACCAGCAAAAAGACAACGATACCCAGCACAAAGCCAATTTCGCGCTTGGTGATCTTAAACGCCTTCTTTTCCGCTTCCATCTCCCCACCTTTCTTGTTGGGGGCGCTCCGGATTCGCAGCCACGTTGCCGCTTAAAAAGGGGCGCCCGTTATCGGACACCCCTTACGTTGCGCTGTGTTGTTGCAATACAGTCAAGCGGGATTTTTGGATGAGAAGCGATCCTCTGGGCAAAAACCGTCACAACATTCGACGCTTTTCCTCGATTTCGAGATTTTCGTCGAATGTTGCGACGGTTTGGATGCGACAAAGGGACTGTCTTATTTCACATAGCGAGGGCTGCGCGGATGGAGGGGACCTCCAGAGCCTCGCGGAGCCAGGGGGCCAGCTGCTCAGGGTGACCCTGCAGGTAGCCTTTGAGCTCGGACGGGGCCACGCGGCGCACTTCCGAGATCTCCTCTTGGTTGATATGCAGCTCGCCCGGCTCAACATGGACAAGGTAGACCTCGCACCATTCGCACTCGCAGCGACCGTCGCCGTGGTCCTCGCGGTAGGTCACGTGACCGAGGTGCTTGAGCTGGTCGGATGCGCGCGTGATGCCGAGCTCTTCGTTGATGCGACGCGCCGTCGCGACGGCGACGTCTTCCCCAGGGAGCGGATGCCCGGCGCAGCTGTCGGCCAGCACGCCGCCCCACAGGCGCTTGAGCGGGCTGCGACGGCAGAGCAGCAGGCGCGCGCCCTCGCCCCGCCCCTCGACCAGAAGCGTCAGAAATGCCTGGTGCAGGACGCCCTCCCCCGTATGGGCTTCGATGCGATCGACGGGGCCAAGCGCCTCGCCGGTCGCGGCATCAACCGCCACGACTTCGGCGCCCGCGCCGCCCTCATCCCAGCCGGCGCGCAGAATGCGGGCGGCGGCTTCCTCGAGCGCGGCGATGAGCTCCTTGGTGGTGTCGAGCACGCGCCGCAGGTCGTTCCCGCTCGCCTGTTCAACATGAAAACCCGTGCTTGCAACGACCGGCACGCCAAAGCGCGTGGCCAGCGCCGCCGCGATATCGTGCGCCGGGATCTCGTCTCGATGGCAAGGCACTGCGAGAATGCTCACCGTCGCCGTGCGGCCGGGCTCGGGGCGCGGAATGGCCTGCGCCGTGGCGCCCAGGTGTGCGAACTCCGGCGAGCAGGCGTAGACCGCCATGCCTCGCGGCGTCACCGTCAGCTGGGCCTCGAGCGTAAACTTGCCCTCGCCCACTGCAACCTTTGTCGTGTGCATACCCATGGGATCTCCTGTCGCCCGCGATGTACCTGAGACCATCTTCACCTGTATTGCGACTATACAGGCAAGCGCAACCTGTGACAAAGGAGGCAGGCACCTGACACATTCTGTTAGAGTTGCAGGGATTGAATCCCGCTTATTCATGCGACATTGGAGTGACAACCTTGACCGCCGCAACCACGCCTAAAAGTAAGTCAACCGCCGCCGCGCTCTCCCCCGCGCGCACCAGGCTCTGCCTGGCGCTGCTCGTGCTGCTGGGATTCTCGCTCGGCTGCTCCGAGTTCGTGGTCATCGGCATCGAAAGTGACTTGGCGACGGAACTCGGCATATCGCTTGCCACTGCGGGCCAGCTCATCAGCGTTTTTGCACTGGTCTACGCCATCGCGACGCCGGTGCTTGCGCTCAGCACGGGGCGCTTCCGTCGTTACCAGCTGCTCGTGTGCTACAGCATTATCTTTGTGCTCGGCAATCTGGTCATGGCGTTGGCGCCCAACTTCCAGGTACTGTTTATCTCGCGCATTGTCCTGGGATCCGTCTCGGGCGCACTGCTCGCCGTGGGCGTGACGTACATCCCCGAGCTGCTGTCCCCGCAGCAAACTTCGCTTGCCATCTCGGTGGTATATGGTGCGTTTTCCGTGGCAATGGTCTTTGTCACTTCGATCGGCAAGTTTGTGGCCGACACGCTCGACTGGCACGTTGCCATGTACGGCACGCTGGCCTTTGCCGTTCTGATCTGCGCCGCGCTCGTGGTGTTTATGCCGCGCGCCGGACAGACCGATGAGCCCGCCACCTTTCGCGAGCAGGCGGGGCTTCTACGCGAACCGAGCATCATCACCGGCATGCTCATCTTCTTGTTTGGCGTAGGCTCGGTCTATGTGTTCTACGGCTACGTGACGCCTTATCTTGAGCAGGTGCTGGGCATGGGTACCGTTCAGGCAAGCACCACGCTCATGGCCTACGGCGTGTTCTGCCTGATCTCGAACATCCTGGGCGGATGGATCGATGCGCGCTTTGGCATGAAGGCGCTGCTTGTGACGTTTGTGCTGCAGGCTGTGGCGTTACTCGGGTTGTTTGCTGTGGGCGGCACTATGCCGCTCGCGCTGGTCTTTGTCTTTAGCCTGGCGATGCTCATGTACCTGTTCTCGGTCTCATGCATCACGCACTTTATGGACGTGGCACGCAGCCGCCATCCCAAGTCGATGGTACTCGCAAGTTCGGTTGAGCCCATGGCGTTTAACGTCGGTATCTCGTTTGGCACCGCAGTGGGCGGCGCCGTGGTAAGCAGCATTGGCATTGCGTACGTGGGCGCAGTGGGCGCCGCGTTCTCGCTTGTGGCCTGGATGCTCACGCTGGTGACGATCAAGTTGGCTCGCTGGGAGCGCAGGCGGGCGAGAGCGTAGGCTTAGGCTTAGCTGCGATACTCGAGTTCGATGATGGCGATCGAAAGGAAACCGCATATGCAACGTGTACTGTTTATCTGCCATGGGAATATCTGCCGCTCGACGATGGCTGAGTCGGTGTTTGCCGAGCTCGTGCGCCGCGCTGGGCGCGCGGGCGAGTTTGCCATCGATTCCGCCGCGACTTCGACCGAGGAGATCGGCAACCCGCCGCATCATGGCACGGTCGCCAAGCTGCGCGAAGTCGGGATTCCCGTCGTTGCGCACCGTGCCCGCCAGGTGCGTCGCGCGGAGTATGGCAACTGGGATCACATTGTCTATATGGATGCTGAGAACGCACGCGGTCTGCGTCGCATCTTTGGCGACGACCCCGACGGCAAGATTACGCGCTTGCTCGATTGGACCGAGCGCCCCGGCGACGTGGCCGATCCCTGGTACACCGGCAACTTCGATGCCACCTACCGCGATGTGCTCGCCGGTTGCACCGCTATGCTCGAGCAACTGTAGGCTCGCGAGCGCGCATGCCGCGCGAACCGCGCCATCGGCATAAATCGAGCGTGGATTTTCTCCCACTTTGAGCGTTCAAGTGCGCTCTAAACGGGAGAAAATCCACGCCCATTTTCTCGGGCAGTGGAACTCGATACGACCAAGGGACTGCCCCTTTGTCACATTCGGGACTGGCCCTAGACCGGCTTGACCTCCAGCTTTATCCCCTCGGCACGGGAGTCGCCCAAAACATCCGAAAGGACCCAGGTCGCATATAGCGGCAAATAAAGAACAGCTCCGTTGCGCTCAACGTTGCCTCTCGAGAAAACAATCCCGAGCCTTACGCCATATTCGGCCGTATCAAGCACATGACCGAGCGCAGCGTGCGCGTGGTAATAGGAGCCCGATTTAACCTCGATCGGGACAGCCGTCCCATCCGGTCCGTCGACCACAAAGTCCACTTCGCCGCGCTTTTTCGTCTGATAGTAGTAAAGCTGGCGATTCTGGGCAGCCAGCTGCTGGGCCACCACGTTTTCGTAAATGCCGCCCAGATTGGGCTCTTTGCTATCAAGATACGCCGCCTGGGCGACTCCAACGGGGTAGCGCGCCATCAACATGCCCGTATCCGATTGATATAGCTTGAACTGCGATGGCCGCGCCGTCTTGAGCAGGGGCGATTTTGGCTCGGCTACGATATCGGCCTTGAGAGCAACGCCGGCATCGACAAGCCAGACAAAATCTCGCTGGTACTTGTCGTAATGCGCCTTGGGGTCAATGGAATTGAGCACGAAGCGTTTGTTTTCGCCCTCGAGCATAATAGGGAGCTGATCGTAAATGCTCTGCACCTGAAGGGCTCGCCCGCTTGCATACTTAGAGATATCCCGCCGGTACTGTTCGTTGAGCTCTGATTGTAGCTGACGAACAGAGGCAAGGTCGCCCCGCGTGTCAAGGAAACGCTGCACGACCTCCGGCATTCCGCCGACAACGGTATAGGTCCTGAAGTTTGCCATCATCGCGTCATGAATGTAATCAGGAATGGGCTTCTCGCTGATACACGCATCGCGTATCGTTTGGCGAGCTCCCTCGCTCACCCCGATCGCCCAGCAAAACTCCTCAAAATCGAGCGGGAACATCCTAAGCTCGTGAACATATCCCACAGGATAGGACCTAACGCCCTTGAACTGGGTCCCGAGCATTGACCCCGAAAACGCCCAGTGGCACCTCCCGTCCTCAACAAGGAACTTTGCCATCGTCATGATGTCGGGGGCCTCTTGGACCTCATCGATAAACACGAGCGTTTTGCCTGGCGCTATCGGCTTTCCCGAAAGAAGCGTCACCCTGCTGATGAAATCGTCGGCATCCCGTGCCTCGAGAAGAGCATCTTTTGCCTGGCGATTTTCCGCGAGATTGAGCTCGATATAGGTTGCGTAGTTTGACTTACCGAACTCGCGAATCGAGTAGCTCTTACCGATTTGGCGAGAACCCGTGACGAACAACGCCTTTCGTTCAATGGATCTCTGCCAACAATCAAGCTCATCAGCGATTTTCCTGCGCAACATAAGCTCTCCCATCGCCTCGATAAATGAAATGCAGATATTTATATCGACTATTATCGATGAAATGCAGAGATTTTTAGTACCGAAATTGGATGAAATGCAGAAATTTGAGCTTACTCGCACACAGAACAACGACGCGTGCGCCTAAGCATGGGCATAAGTGAGGTCGGGATTCTCGCATACAAATCGAGCGAGGACTATCTCCCACTTTGAGTGCGAAATTGCGCCCAAAACGGGAGATAATCCACGCTCGATATTTCGACGGGAGAAAATCCTCGCTCGGTTACTCGTCGACGATCTCGGCGAGCCAGACGTTTAACGTATCGACCTCGGGGCAGCAGAACTTTGCCGTGCCAGGCTCGTTGCCAGGCACGGTTCCGCCATAGCGCAGGATATCGATATAGGGAAAGCCCACGTGACAGGCCATGGCGCACATCTTGCCGCGGTCTCGGTCAAAGTCAAAGACGTCGCCCGGCCTGTGACCATGGTGGCAGCGGCACGTCCCCAGCTGGTCCACGCAGCTCACGCGGATACGCGGCCGCTTGCCACGCGGCGCGCCGAGCGGCCTGTTCTCGCCCGCAGGCTTGACGCCGCCCTCGCCAGCGTTACTCATGGTCAATCACATCCAGGCAGGCCTCGATGGGAAGGCCGGCCGACTTGTCCTCTTGGTCGGCATTGCGCTCGATAAGCTCAGCCACCACACGCATGGCATCGGACGTCGCGCGCTGCAGACTCCAACCTGCCATAACGCGGCCCATGAGCACCGCCGAGAACGTATCGCCCGTGCCCGGGAAATAGACCGGAATGAGCTCAAAGGGAATCGTGAAGTACTCCCCCGCCACATGGTCGTAACCGATAACCGCGTTCGTGCCATTTACCACGGCGCTCGTAATGACCACCGACTTGGCACCCAGCTCGCGCACGGCGTCCACAAGGGCGCGGGCCTCATCGGGCGTGATCTGCTCTGCAATAGGCGTATCGGCGAGCAGACAGGCCTCGGTGTAGTTGGGCACCGCGTAGTCTGCGCACTCCAGCAGGTGCCGCATAAGGCCAATCGTGGACTCGGGCACACCGGCATAGAGCTTGCCGTTGTCGCCCATGATGGGATCGACGAACACCTTGGTGCCCTTTTGCGCGCGGCGGTGGCAAAAGTCCGAGATGATACGCGTCTCTTCCTCGGTCACGATAAAGCCGGTCGAGATGGCGTCGAACTCAAAGCCGAGCTCCTCCCAGATGGCGAGGCTCTGGCGCACGTACTCGGTGGTGTCGTGGATGTAGAACTTGGGATAGTTGAGCGTATCGGACACAAGTGCCGTCGGCAGGTTATGGATACGGTAGCCCATGTGCGACAGCACCGGCAGCATGGCGGAAAGCGCGACCTTGCCGTAGCCGCACATATCGTTAATCAGCAGCAGCTGAGTATTCTTCATGAGGGTCTCCCTTGTTTCGGGCGCGGCGCGGCAGCGCCACAGTGCGACTAAGTGTAGCGCAGTGCAATCCAGGTCTTGCCTTCGGATGTAAGGCCAAGTTTGGGCCCTTTTTTGTTCTTAGAGTTTTTCTGGCGCTTCTTATTGCAGAAACTTGGCCTTAGAAGGCGCTATAAAATTCTAAGAACAAGTTTTGGCTCAAATTTGTTCTTAGGACTTTAACGATGCTCGCACCCATAACACCCGGACGACAGGGAAACGTCAGGCACAACCTTTCGGGAGCCCTCGCCTACGATTCGTTTAGACCCGCCAACATGGATTCGTTCTTTCCACTTGATTTATCCGTTGATTCCATGCGACTCATTTCCGACTGCCGCGCCATACTCGGCGAAGTTGAGGGCATGTCTCGATTTGTTCCGAACATCGACATGTACCTTTCCATGTACGTTCGCAAGGAAGCGCTCTTGTCCTCCCAAATCGAGGGAACGCAATGTACGTTCGATGACGTTCTTGATCCGTCAAACGAATCCAATGCGAGCCGGGACCTAACCGACGTCGTCAACTACACTCGGGCGGTGCAGCAGGCGACCGAGCTCATGGAGGAATTGCCGCTCTGCATGAGGCTGCTCAAATCCGTCCATGCCACATTGCTTGGGAATGGCAGAGGATCTGACAAGACGCCGGGCCAGTTTAGGACGACCCAGAACTGGGTCGGACCAAACGGCTGCACGCTCAATGAGGCTCCGTATGTCCCTCCCAACACGGAGGATATGAAGGAGGCGCTTGGCGACCTCGAGCTTTTCATCAACGAACGTGACGACATCGATCCGGTCATCAAGGCTGCTTTGGTGCACTACCAGTTTGAAACCACGCACCCGTTCCTCGACGGCAACGGGCGCCTCGGGCGTCTGCTCATCCTCCTTTCGCTCATACATGATGGGGCGCTCACCAAGCCGGTCATCTATCCCTCGTATGAACTCAAACGACGCAGGAGCGAGTACTACGATTGGCTTATGCGCGTAAGGCAGACAGGTGACTTCGAAGGATGGGTTTCGTTTTTCAGCACCTGTTTACTTGCGAGCGCACGCGAGGCGCGGGATTCGATGCGAAAGCTTGTTGATCTCCATTCGGAAACCGAAAGGCTGATTCTCGAAAAAGCAGGAAGGGCTACAACGAACGCTCTTATGCTACTCGACCTTCTCGAGGGCAATCCCATCGTCGACATCGCCTTTGTCTCTGAACGAATGCCGATTAGCAGATCGAGCGCAAACAACCTTATATCCCAATTTACCGATTGGGGCATTCTTGTCCAACGCGACACGAGCAGGAAACGATATCGCACGTTTTCATATGAGCCATACCTCGCCATCCTCCGAACCGGCGACGAGCCGCTCTGAGTCTCGGAAAGCCAAGGGGGCAAAACCGGCAACTGCCAGTCTTGCCCCCTTGGTGCAAAGTAACCTTTCCCCCTTGCACCAATCAACAAACCGCATGAACAACTACTTTGGTACCTTGACATTCATTTCTCATGCTCCTAGATTGGTTAGGCACAAAACAATTCCACTACCTAACTAAAGAAAGGAGCGGCACTAATTCATGTGCGATGAACCTCTTAACCTTTGTTCGCACGAGCCCGGCGGCGACCCGTCACAGCCGGCGGATGTACCCGAAGCGGTCAGCGCCGAAGACAAGCTTGCCAAGCGCATCCTCAATAATCTGGGCTTTTGCGGCCATTACATGCATTTTCATGGCGGAGGCGTGTCCGGCAAGGCGCCCATCATCTGCCTGCTGGCCAAGCAACCCGGCGGCGAGATGTCGCAGCAGGAGCTCGGCATGCACTTTGACCTCAAGCCGGGATCGCTTTCCGAGATCCTGTCCAAGCTCGAGCTCAACGGCCTCATCGAGCGCAGCCGTAACCCCAAGGATCGACGGCAACTCACCATTCGTCTGACCGAAACCGGCCGGGAAAACGCCCGAATCGACCAGGCAGCCCGCATCCACTTTAGAGAACGGGCCTTTAGCGCGCTCACCCACGACGAGCGCGAAGACCTCGCCGAAATGCTCGATAAAATCCGCGTAACCTGGGAGGAACTGGATGATTAAAACCCTCATGGGCAGCATCCGCGACTATATGAAAGTCACCGTTGCCACGCCGTTGCTCGTGCTTGGCGAGGTGCTCTGCGAGATGCTGATTCCATTTATCACCGCCAACCTGATCGACGCCATCAAAGACGGCGCCACCGTAGCCGAGATGCTTCCCACCGCAGGCTTTTTGGTGCTCATCGCGCTGACGTCGCTTGCTTTTGGCGCCGCGGCCGGCGTCACCTGCAGCCATGCGAGCTGCGGGTTCGCCAAGAACCTGCGTCACGACCTGTTCTACAAGATCCAGACGTTCAGCTTTGCCAACATCGATGAGTTCTCGAGCTCCTCGCTCGTCACGCGCCTGACCACCGATATCAACAACGTGCAGCAGGCCTTTATGATGATCATCCGTATCGCCGTGCGCGCGCCGCTGGTATTGATCTTCGCCTTTACCATGGCGTTTATCATGGGCGGCAGCGTCGCCATGGTCTACCTGGTCATCATTCCGCTGCTGGGCTTTGGACTGTTCTTTATCATCTTTAAGGTGCGCCCCATCTTCTCGCGCGTGTTCCACAAGTACGATGCCCTTAACGAGTCCGTCGAGGAAAACGTCACCGGCATGCGCGTGGTCAAGAGCTATGTGCGCGAAGACTTTGAGAAGGAGAAGTTCGCGACCGCCGCGCGCGACGTCCAGATGGACTTCACCCGCGCCGAGAAGCTGCTCGCCTTTAACAACCCCATGATGAACATCTGCGTCAACGGCGCGTTTGTCGTCATCATCTATCTGGGCTCCAAGCTCATCATCACGAGCCAGGGCACGCTATTCGACGTGGGCCAGCTCTCCTCGACCTTTACCTATGGTTTCCAGATTCTCATGAGCCTGATGCAGCTGTCGATGATCTTTGTCATGGTGACCATGGCCGACGAATCGGCACACCGCATTGCCGAGGTGCTGGCCGCCGAGCCCACGATCGCCGATCCTGCCGAGCCCGTGCTCGAGGTTGCCGACGGTTCCATCGACTTTGACCACGTGAGCTTTAAGTATTCCAAGCATGCGAAGCGCCAGGCGCTCGATGACATCGACCTGCACATTAAGAGCGGCGAGACCATCGGCATCATCGGCGGCACCGGCTCGGCCAAGTCCACGCTCGTCAACCTCATCGCCCGCCTGTACGACGCCACCGAAGGCACCGTGCGCGTGGGCGGCATGGACGTGCGCGACTACGACCTGGACACGCTGCGTCACCAGGTCGCCATGGTGCTGCAGAAAAACGTGCTGTTTAGCGGCACCATCGCCGAGAACCTGCGTTGGGGCGACCCGAACGCCACCGACGAGGAAGTCCGCGAGGCAGCGCATCTGGCCTGCGCCGACGAATTTGTCGACGGTTTCCCCAAGGGCTACGACACCTGGATCGAACAGGGCGGCTCTAATGTTTCGGGCGGTCAGAAGCAGCGCCTGTGCATTGCACGCGCCCTGTTGCGTCGCCCCAAGATCTTGATCCTGGACGACTCCACCAGCGCCGTCGACACCAAGACTGACGCCAAGATTCGCGCAGGCCTGGCAAGCCATCTGCCCAACACGACCAAGCTCATCATCGCCCAGCGCATCAGCTCCGTGCAGGACGCAGACCGCATCATTGTCATGGAGGGCGGCCGCATCGCACAGATCGGCAACCACGAAGAGCTGCTCAAGACGAGCGAGATCTACCGCGAGACCTTTACCTCGCAAAACAAGATGTCTGCCGAAGGTACGCAAGACGCCGACGACGTCTCTGGCGACGCGAACACGGCGGCAGACAACACCGACATGACCGCAACGCAAGCTCAGACCCAGGAAGGAGGCGAGGCACATGAGTAAGGCAACGACCGCCGAGCGCGCGCTCAACCGCAAGGGCGGCACCATGTCGCGCCTCATCAAGACGCTCTTTGGCTTCTATCCCGTGCTTTTGCCCCTTGTCGTCGCCGGCGTGGTGCTCTGCGCCATCATCAACTCCATCGGCGCGACCTTCCTGCAGAGCGCCCTGCAAATTATTAGCGAATCGTGGCAGTCGGGCGATTGGGAAGCCGCACAGCCCAAGATTCTGCAGCTCGTGACCACCCTCGCCTGCATCTACGGCGTCGGTGTCCTGTCCTCGCTCTTCTGGAACCGCGCCATGGCTATCGTCACGCAAGGCTCGCTCGAGAAGCTGCGCGAGATGATGTTCAACCGCATGCAGGACCTGCCGATCCGCTACTTCGACACGCACCAGCGCGGCGATATCATGAGCCACTACACCAACGACATCGACACGCTGCGTCAGATGATCAGCCAGTCGCTGCCCAACCTGCTCATGACGATCATCATCATCGTCACTGTGTTCTTTATCATGCTGTACTACAGCGTGTGGATGTGCCTGGTCATCATCGCCGGCGTCGCCTTTATGACCTTTATGACCAAGCTGCTCGGCTCCAACTCCGCGCGCTTCTTCATTGCACAGCAGACCGAGCTCGGCGTGGTCGAGGGCCATATCGAGGAGGTCATGAACGGCCAGAAGGTCGTCAAGGCGTTCTGCCACGAGTCTGCCGCCGAGGCCGATTTTGACGAGCGCAACGAAAAGCTCTTCGAGGTCTCCCAGAAGGCCAACATGTACGCCAACATCCTCATGCCCATCCTTATGAACCTGGGCAACCTGCTCTACGTGCTGGTCGCACTGGCGGGCGGCATTTTCCTGGCACTGGGCGTGCCCAACCTGAGCATCTCGGGCATGGCGCTGTCCATCGCCGTCGTGGTGCCGTTCCTCAACATGACCAAGCAGTTCTGCGGACAGATCGGCCAGATCTCGCAGCAGATCAACGCCGTGGTCATGGGCCTTGCCGGCGCCGACCGCATCTTTGAGCTCATCGACGAGGAGCCTGAGGCCGACGAAGGCTACGTGACGCTCGTCAACGCGCAGGTGAACCCCGAGACCTGGGAGTTCGAGGAGGCCGACCACCACACCGGCATGTGGGCATGGAAACATCCGCACCGCGCAACCGGCGAGATCGAGTACGTACCGCTGCGCGGCGACCTGGTCATGGACAACGTCGACTTTGGCTACACGCCCGACCACGAGGTGCTGCACGGCGTGTCCGTGTTTGCCAAGCCGGGCCAGAAGATCGCGTTTGTCGGCGCCACCGGAGCCGGCAAGACGACCATCACCAACCTCATCAACCGCTTCTACGACATCGCCGACGGCAAGATCCGCTACGACGGCATCAACG
>USBK01000033.1:0-25133 GCA_900552895.1 uncultured Collinsella sp. | reverse complement strand
GCAAAGGTCGCGCGGGGGTTTCTTCTGTTCCGACGGCTCGCTCTGCCGCGGCCACGCTTTTGTCTGGTAGGATTTCGCTGAAACGAAGTCTCGCCTTCGGCGGGCGTGGTAGCCTTTGTCGTTGATTGAACTATTTACGTAACGGAGGACAAACATGGCAGCTGCACAGCCGCTTAAGATTCGCATGGTTGCCGGGCTTGGCAACCCGGGCGAGGAATATGCCGAGACCCGCCACAACGCCGGCTTTAAGGCGATTGACGAGCTGGCCCGTCAGGCCGGCGTCACGTACTGGAAAAACCAGGCCGGCGCCGAGGTCGCACTCATCAACATCAACGATCCCGAGGAAGAGGGTGGCAAGCGCCAGATCGTGCTGGTCAAGCCGCAGTCGTATATGAATACCTCGGGTGGCCCCATCTCCAAGCTCTGCCGCGAGTACAAGATCAAGGCCGAGGAGCTGCTCGTCATCCACGACGAGCTCGACATCCCCGCCGGTGACGTGCGCGTCAAGGTGGGCGGTGGCCACGCCGGCCACAACGGCCTGCGCTCCATCATCGACAAGATGGGCAGCCGCGACTTTAGCCGTATCCGCACCGGCATCGGCAACCCTCCCGGCAAGATGGCCGTGGCAGACTATGTGCTCAAGCAGCTGCGCGCCCGCGAGGCCGAGGCCTTCCAGGACACCTGCGCCCGCGCCGCCGACGCCGCCGGTCTGGCCATCGTGCACGGCGTAATCTACGCCCGCGACCACGTCAACGGCGCCGCCTCCGCCAACGGCAAGCACTAAAACCTACCGTTTAGGGATGTTTATTTTGGCAGGTTTTATCTGCGGAAACGCCCCGGTGGCCGCATCGCAATAAACCCCGCGCCGCCATACACGCATAACACCCCAAAGGGGGCCTGCCTCATCACAACCCGAGGCCGGCCCCCTTTGTCGTTTTGCCTGATAAAACCGACCAAAATAAACCTGTCCCTTTTTGGTAGGTCGGGATAAACCGGTTGATTTTCAATCTCAACGCAACAGCCTGAACGGACCCCGCGTTTCCGCAGCTAGCGCAACGCGGAAATAGCCCCCGGCATCTGGACATCGCCTCGTTTCCGCAGGTGGAGAGGCTGTGGAGGCCCGTGTCCCCACGCTGCCGCGACATGCTCCGCCAGCCCGCCGCGCAGCCGTTCCGGACTCAGCGCAACGGGCCCTCCGGCCCATGTCCCGGCCCGCCGGCTATCCCGCCAGCGGGCCCTCGCCCCTCGCGGCCCTGGCCCTGTCTATGCAGCCGGGCGTGAGGTCGAGCTCGCCCGGCGCCAGCTCCTCCACCCCGAACGCGTCCATGAGGGCGGAGGCGTCCTCCCCGAGGGCCATCCGCAGCACGCGCGCCGGCGTCAGGAACCCGAGCGCCCCCCTCGGCTCGGAGTTCACCTGCGACATGAGCAGCGCGCAGTCCGCCGCCGTCAGCCGGTCGAACCTGGCCCCGGCGCCCTTGGGCAGCAGCTTCCTGATCTCGACGTGGTTCTTCTCGCACGCGCCCTTCTGCTGGCTCTGCCGGGGGTCGCAGTAGAAGAGCCTGGTCTCGCCCTCCCGCTCGCCGAGCAGCGCCGCGATGGCGCCCTCGTCGGCGAACTCGCTCCCGTTGTCGGTGAGCACGGCGCCGAAGGCGCGCCTCGCGCCGTCCTCGCCGAGGACCCCGCGCAGGGAGGAGAGCGCCGCCAGGACCGAGGCGCACGTGCCGTCCGGCAGCGGCAGCGCCAGCTGGAACCGGCTCGGGCGGTGCAGGAGCGTGAGGAGCCTGGCGGAGTCGCACCTGGCGCCCTCGACGGTGTCCATCTCCCAGGCCGCGGCGCAGGCGTCCTCGCCGAGCGCGAGGAACGACGCGTGCGACCTGCGGGCCGAGTGGGGCGTCGCCCTCTTCGGGGCCCGGTGCGACCTCGGCCTGTAGCCGACCTTGCGCCTGAGCTCCATGTTCGTCATGCCGTCGTAGCCGGCGTCCACCCACCTGTAGACGGTGGAGGCGCTGAGCCCGGCGGTCGTCGCCGCTATCTGCTGCGGGGAGAGCCCGCGCGCGAGGCCGTCCCTGATGGCCGCGAGCTTGGCGGCGGCGCCCTCCTCGGTCTCGTCGATCCCGGACCTGCTCCCCGAGAGCTCGGCGTCGGCCGCCTCCTGCGCCCTCCTGGCGCTGTAGAACACCCTGGGCCTCCTCGAGCAGCCGTAGCCCCTCCTGTGCGAGCAGCCGTTGCAGCACCTCGGCCACGCGGAGAGCCTGGGGCAGGCCCCCGACAGGTCCGCGGGCGCGGGCTCGCCGTAGCGCGAGCGCGGCGCGGTGACGTAGCGGTGCGCCGCCACCTCCCTGGTCACGGTCGAGGGCGACCTGCCGAGCTCCGCGGCGATCTCGCGGGCGCTGCGGTTGCGGTCGAGCATCCTCTCGACCGTGTTCCTCTCGTGCCTCGTGAGCCTCCCGTACGACCTTCCGGACGGCTTCGGTCTGGACATGCCGGCCTCCCTCCATCGAGGGCCGGGGGATTCCGGCCCCTCTGGGGTTGCCTACCCGGATTCGCGCCTCAGGACTCAGCGCAACGCGTTGCGCTGAGTCCTGAGGCTGTTGCAATGAAAATGAGAATCAAGGGTCGGGATAAACCCTTTTCCCAACCGCCGAAGACACACGTAAACAGCATGTCCATGAGGGTATAATTTGCACCGTATGTCTGCACAACGCCTGTGCGCGTACGGTTTTACTCGGGCTACCGTCCATTTCCGTGGAGGCACGGTTCGGCGGCCCTAACAAGAGAGGGGTTCTATGTATAAGATCCTGGAGAAGACGCAGTTCTCGGAGAAGGTGTTCAAGTTCCGCATCGAGGCGCCTGCAATCGCCAAGCATGCGCACGCTGGACAGTTCCTCATGGTCCGCGCCAACGAGACGGGCGAGCGCGTCCCGTTTACCCTGGCCGGCTGGAACGGTGACGAGGGCTGGGTCGAGTTCATCTTCATGGTGATCGGCAAGACCACCGAGATGCTTTCCACCTACGAGGCCGGCGAGTCGCTGCGCGACGTCGTGGGCCCGCTGGGCGTTCCCACCGAGATGGCCGAGGGCCCCTGCGCCGTCATTGGCGGCGGCGTCGGCCTGGCAATTGCCTTCCCGGTCGCCAAGCACCTGGTCGAGACCGGTCACGAGGTACACGCCATCATGGGCGCCCGCACCAAGGACCTCCTGCTCATGGAGGACCAGTTCCGCGAGCTCCTCGACGAGGACCACATCCACATCACCACCGATGACGGCTCCTATGGCGAGCAGGGCGTTGTCACCGCTCCGCTGGAGCGCCTGCTGCAGGACAAGGCCGTGAGCCAGGTCTTCTGCGTCGGCCCCGTTCCGATGATGAAGTTCTCGACCCTCACCGCCCAGAAGTACGACACCCCCATCACCGCGTCCCTCAACCCCATCATGGTTGACGGCACCGGCATGTGCGGCTGCTGCCGCGTCGAGGTGGGCGGCGTGACCAAGTTCGCTTGCGTCGACGGCCCCGACTTCGATGCCACCCTGGTCGACTGGGATGACCTTCGTGCCCGCCAGGCCGCTTACCGTTCCGAAGAGGGCGAGTCCCTCAAGGCTTATGAGGAAAAGAGCTGCGCATGCCACTAGTTAACGGTCGTTTCGTTGCCGATATGAAGTCGCCCCGCACCCCCGATAACGAGGAGCCGGCTGCCGAGCGCGCCTGCGACTTCCGCCCCGTCGACAAGGGCTTCACCGAGGAGATGGCGCTGGCCGAGGCCGAGCGCTGCCTCAACTGCAAGAAGCCGTTCTGTGTCGAGGGCTGCCCCGTCAACATCAACATTCCCCGCTTTATCGAGCAGATCCGCGCGAAGGACTTCGGCGGCGCTCTCGATACCATCCGCGAGGACTCCATGCTTCCCGCCATCTGCGGCCGCGTCTGCCCGCAGGAGAACCAGTGCGAGGGCAAGTGCATCCGTGGTAAGAAGTCCGAGCCCGTGGCCATCGGCCAGCTCGAGCGTTTCCTGGGTGACCGCCCCGAGCTCGCTTCCACGCCCAAGATGGCCCCCAAGAACGGCAAGAAGGTCGCCGTCGTCGGCTCCGGCCCGTCCGGCATCACCTGCGCTGGCGAGCTCGCCCGCAACGGCTTTGACGTCACCGTCTTTGAGGCCTTCTTTACCGGCGGCGGCGTGCTGGTCTACGGCATCCCCGAGTTCCGTCTGCCCAAGGCAGTCGTCAAGCGCGAGATTGACGGCCTGGAGGACATGGGCGTCAAGTTTGAGTACAACTCCGTCGTGGGCAACATGGCCACGGCCGAGGAGCTGTTCGAGCAGGGCTTCGACGCCATCTACGTGGCGACCGGCGCTGGCCTGCCCAAGTTCCTCAACGTCCCCGGCGAGAACCTGCCCAACGTCTTCTTCGCGAACGAGTACCTCACCCGCGTGAACCTGATGAAGGCTAACAAGTTCCCCGAGTACGACACCCCCACCAAGCACGGCAAGAACGTCGTCGTCTTTGGTGGCGGCAACGTGGCTATGGACGCCGTCCGTACCGCCAAGCGCCTGGGCGCCGAGCACGCCATCATCGCTTACCGCCGTACCGAAGACGAGATGCCCTGCCGTCGTGCCGAGCTGCACCACGCCAAGGCCGAGGGCGTCGAGGTTCTGCCGCTCGTCTCCCCGCTCGAGTTTGTCGCTGGCGAGGACGGCTCCGTGTGCGCCGTCAAGGTCCAGAAGATGGAGCTCGGCGAGCCTGACGAGTCCGGCCGTCGTCGCCCGGTGCCCATCGAGGGCGCCATCGAGGAGATCCCCTGCGACGTCGCTATTTCGGCTATCGGCACCAACGCCAACCCCTTCGCTGCCAAGATCGGCGGCAAGATGGAGCTCAACAAGTGGGGCTACATCGTCGCCGACGAGGAGACCGGCCAGACCACCGATCCCCGCATCTGGGCCGGCGGCGACATCGTCACCGGTGCCGCTACGGTCATTCTGGCGATGGGCGCCGGCAAGAAGGCCGCCGCTTCCATCACCAAGAGCCTGTTGGGCGAGTAATCACCTACAGCACTAGCCACCAAACGGCAAAGTCCCCGTCGAGCACACGCCCGGCGGGGACTTTTTCTATACCGGCCGACCGACCACCACAAAGGGGACAGGCACCTTTGTGGTGGTTGGGGACTTGGCCGGCGAACCAATTCCGACGTTTGTCTCAATCTGTAACAGTTAGAGACCAAATTCCTCGCCACGTGTTACAGATCGAGACGTTAGGTTAGCGGCTGAACAGTTCGTCTCAATCTGTAACACCTAGAGCCCAACTATCAGGTTTGGTGTTACAGATCGAGATTTTGTAAAAGCCGAGAATGGGCGCTGCCACCAAAAGCCTAGCGCTTGCGGCGCTTGGTTGCGGCGATGCCGGCAGCGGCAACGGTTGCGCCGGCGATGCCAAGGGCCGCTGCCGCCGTCGCGGCGTTGTCGCCCGTGGCGGCCAGAGTGCCCACGGACTTCTGGGCAGCGGTGGCCTTCGCGGCCGGCTTGGAGGCAGCAGTCGTGGAACTCGCCTGAGTCAGCGTCACGGACGGCGTGCCAGTCTCACTTCCGCCGCCTGGCTGCGGCGTGGGAGCCGGGGTAGGCTCAGGCTGCGGCGTGGGCTCAGGCTCGACCGCATCTCCGGAGCTGATTACCACGCTGCGGGCAACCTCGTCGGAGGTCCTAACATCCTGGATAGTGGACGACCCGGCAGCACCGATGACGAGTCCGTTTCCCGTAGTTTCTCGCACAGTGCCGCCGGCGGGAGTCGTAACTACCGATCCGCCATCAATTGAGAGACAAGGGGCTGCATCACCTTGATTGACAGCGTAGATTGCCGCTGCATTACCCGACACCTCAACATTTGAATTAATGATGTCAATTCGAGGGATGGCGGACTGGGAGCCGGACTGGGAATATATTCCGTAGCCATGTTTACGACTGTGGCCAGTTCCGTCACCGCATCGAACTGTAAGGCTCGAATTCTCGACGAGCACCCGCGACACGCCGTCCTGCGCGCGCATCCAAACACCATCCAAAACCTCGACACTATCACTCGCCACGAGCGTAACATCCGCCCCGTTGGTAATACTCAAATATGTATCCTTACCCCCGGACGAATACAGGGCGACCGACAACATGTTTGCATTACGCGCCGCCGCATCTAATTTTGCGTTATCCACCGCGATGCAGCCTCCATGCTCGGAGGAGATGTTTTCGGCATAGACTGCAACGGCATTGAGCCCCCCATTCGCCTCCGCCTCGACGTGGACGTCGGCGCCCTCGTTAATGGTTATGTTGCCTGCCCGCGTATGAATGCCGATGGTATGAGGCACTTTGTTCGTTGCCGTCACGTTAACGTTGGCACCGCGGATGTCCACGTCGCCGCCGGCCTTACCGTCCCCCGAAACCGCTATCGTATCGGTCCCGGCCGTCGCGTTGAGAGTCACGTCACCCGAGATGGCGAGGCTACCGCACTCGACCTTAACAGCGCTCCTGCTCTTCTGTGGTTCGGCCGTCGCGTTGAGGGTTCCCTCCCCCGTGATGGCAAGGTTGCCGTCCTTGACCTCGATAGCGCTCTGCAAGGAATCGGCCGTTACGGTGTTGGTGCCCGTCACGCCGATATTGAGGTTGCCCTGAGCGCTGATACCGGCGCCGTTGTAGCCATTGAGCTTCATGTCGTCGGCGCCGTCCCAGGACCACGTTCCGGCCTCATCGCCGGCGCCCTTGTTGTACTGCGTGCCGCCGACGTTGACCCATTTGGCGGCGAGCGCCACGCTGGGTAGCAGCAGCTGACCGACCATGAGCGCGCAAGCCCCCGCGCAGGCGAGCTTGGCGCCCACGCGACGCCACGTTCCGTGAGAGAGCGCGCACGCGCGGCCGTGGTCGATTGGGTTGTCATGGATTTGCTTTCGCATGTGAGCCTCCTTGTCGTAAGGGGTACCTCCGCTGTTTTATGTTGCGGAAGCTTGCGCTAGCGGTCGCGGCGCTTGGACGCGACGAAGCCGGCGCCGATGACGGACGCACCGGCGATGCCGAGGGCGGCCGCCGCCGTCGCGGCGTTGTCGCCTGTGGCAGCCAGAACACCGGAAGCGTTTTTGGCGCCGGCGGCAGTCTTGGTCGTAACGGTCTTGGTAACCGCCGTGGTGGTCTTTGCGTCCTTATCTACGGGCTTGGGGTCAGGCTTCTGCTCGGGATTGGGCATAGGATCGGGATCGGGCTCCGGTGTCGGCTCGGGCTCCGGTGTCGGCTCCGGCTCCTGCCCGTCTCCAAAATCAATCACTACATCATGGGCGACCTCGGCAGAACCGACGATATCCGTAATAGCAGACGAACCGGCAACACCGACGACCTGCCCGTTCTGGGAGCTCGGCCATTTCCCCGTATCAACAACCTTTTTCACATCGCGCACGGCACCATCCGTCGGAGTCGTAATCATCGCGCGCCCGTGTAAATTGTTCACGCTCAAATCAATCCTCGCGGCACGGAACAGCGTCGCAGTCGCGTCGTTACAGTTGATCGCATAGATTCCCGCAGTCGCGCCCGAAGCCTCAATCTTCGATTTGCGAATCTTGATACGAGGCGTTTCCGACCCGGTGTTTGCCTCTGCCATGATTCCAAAACTTTGATTGCGGACGGCATCGATGCCGTTTGCAGCAGACAGGCTTCGAGACGTAAGATTCGACTCCTCGACAAGCATCCACACCGCACCGCTTTGCGAACGCGCGCTGATGCCCGCCGAGAGCGAAGCCGCACTGCCGGCGGAAAGCGCGACATCGGCTCCGTTGACGATTTTCATGAGGGTATTCTTTTTGATACCGACCGTATTGATGCACACGGAAACCTGCCAGGCATCGGCTGTCTTGATCGACAGGTTGGCGGCATCGATCGTGACGTCGCCCCCGTGCACGGAGACATAATCCGGTTCTTCCTGCTCGCCTTCCTGAGCAGCGTGTCTACTGGGAAGGTTATCGGCAAAGATACCGTAGGTGCCCACCGTTGGACGCCAAGATCCTTCCGCCGATTTTGCCTCGATTTTGACATCGGCGCCCTTATCGATCGTCACGCTGCCGGCCGTCGCGCGAATGCCCGTCGCACTGTTCACTGCGCCCGAAGCCGTCACGTTGACGTTGGCGCCGCTGATGGTCACATCGCCACCCGCATTGCCGTCGCCTTCCGCCGCAATCACATCGGTCTGGGCCGTCGCATTAAGGGTGCCGTCGCCGGTAATGGCAAGGTTGCCGTTCTTGACAGCAATAGCGCTCTGACCGGCATCGGCCGTGATGGTGTTGGTGCCCGCCACATCGATGGTGAGGTTGCCCTGAGCGCTGATGCCGGTACCGTCGTAGCCGTTGAGCTTCATGTCGTCGGCACCGTCCCAGGACCACGTTCCGGCCTCATCGCCGGCGACCGTGCCCCTGTCGTACTGCGTGCCGCCGACGTTGACCCAGTCGGCGGCGAGTGCCACGCTCGGTAGCAGCAGCTGGCCGGCCATGAGTGCGCAGGCCCCCGCGCAGGCAAGCTTGGCGCCCACACGTCGCCACGTTCCGTGGGAGAGCGCGCACGAGCAGCCGTGGTCGATTGGGTTGTCATGGATTTGCTTTCGCATATGAGCCTCCTTGTCGTAAGGGGTGCTTCTGTAACACCATGTTACGGGAAGATATCCGGATCCCGGGGCACAAATTCTCATGTGGCGCACCTGCCAGCGCAAAAGGCAACGAGCATGCGATTGCCAAGCGCGCCCCCCGAAAGGCCTGCCATCAATCCCTTTGTTGAGCCCTCTCATGCCCTCGCCAAACAGGCATGCTGGAGCATCGCGCTCGTCATGATTCTTGCCTGCTTGTTCTCGACCCTCGACAACGTGGTCACACTCTCCAACGCCCACGGCACCATTGCCGTGCAAACCTGGCCGCGCCTCTTTTTGGCGGCAAGCGGCCTTGCCGCCGGTCTTATCTTTGACCTTGCCGAGCGCCGCTACATGGGACTTGTCATGCTCGGCATCGCCGTGCTCTCGACCATTTCCATCCTGGCCGTGGAGGCCGGCGCCGATCCCAACCTGGGCCTTGTCGTCTTTTATCTGAGTTCGGGCTTTTTTGTCACGTTCTTTACCGCCACCTTTACACAGCTGGCACCGCGCATGCATGCGCCCGCCCTCTGGGCCGGCATGGGACGCGCCGCCAACAATGTATGCGCATTCACTACATCGGGCCTCTCGCTGGCGCTCGTAACCTCGGACAACGTTGCCCTCATTATGATCGGCGCGCTCGTTTTGCTCGTCGCCGCCTGCGCGGCATTCGTGGCAGCCGGCCTGTTTCGCCTGCCCCAAACCGAGCAGGAGCGCGAGCGCGAGCAACTGGCAAAAGAAGCACTCACCGCCCCCACCATCGAAGAGCAACGCCAGGCCTTCATCGCCGACCACGCTCTCACCCCGCGCGAAGTCGACGTGCTCATAGCCGTGACCCAGGATGAACGCCCGCTCAAGCAGGTCGCCGAGGAACTCGGCATCTCGATGCGCATGGTACAGCGCCACCTGAGCTCTATCTACCAAAAGACCGACACGCAGACGCGCGCCGGTCTCGCCAAAGCCTTCCCCTCTGCCTAAAACAAAAACCACCACAAAGGCCCCCTTTGCGGTGGTTTGAGCGGAGCAGAAGGCCACTCTGCCAGTTTGTCTCAGTCTGTAACAGATAGGCCCCTAAAAGCAGGCTTATTGTTACAGATCGAGACAGTAAAGGGACACGAAGCGATCCTTCGCAGCAACGACCCTCTAGTAAAGCGATGCGACATATCGGCCAAAGCCTGGCAATGCAAACTCAAAACGTCCTTGTAGAGGCTCTTCAATTACCCCAGCCTCTACCAGACGCTTTTTATACGTTGAAATCGAACCGGAACTCTTCTTAAGCCTCGCTGCCAGCTCTTGCCTGGTCGTCGTCCCAACCGGATTCATTGCACGAAGAAATTCAAGGTCCCCTCGTGAAAGTTCCGCCGCTGTTGAAGCGAAAACTCGCGATTCCAGCTCCTCTTGCGCAAGTTTCGCGCCTCGTTCGACATCCTCAATAGAAACCTCGGAGGCTTGGCGCGAAGCATTCCATGCCCGATACCCCACCAACTGGAACATAAATGGAAAGCCATCGATCGCCTTGGCAGCGAGGTCAATCGCCTCATCAGAAATCGTCTTGCCGCCGTCCTCAATCGTTAGTCGAAACGCTTCTTTTACCTCAGTCGGTGAAATTGATCCCAGCGAATGTTGAGCCGCGCGACGAAGAAACGATGTCGATTTCCCCGTCAGCAGCGCCAGCACGCGAAACGGCAGCCCCGCCATAAGCAAAGCTACCTTTTTATTCTCGCTTACAAAGTGCTGGTAGGTAGTAACAAGCTCCGTCATTTGCGCAAACGATACATCCACTTCGTCAACGGCGATAAGCACCCCGGTGTCAGTCGCTTCAAGCTGAGCAAACAAAGCGTTCATCTTAGTACGCCAGTTAGCGCCCTCAAATTCAACATCGATGTTTTCCCAGCTCATGCTTCCTACGTGGGCAATGCCGACACTGTTCACACGCCTAGAAGCGGGCTTTTCGATCAGATGGGCGGCTGATTCGTTGAGGCGCTGCAAAATGTCTTCGAGCATCCCCTCCGAGGCCGTCACATTCGCTGTAATCCAGCCCTCTTGCTGGGCGCGGTACGACAGATATGCCAAAAGCGCCGTTTTACCTGTACCACGTGCACCATAGAAAACCGAGCAAAGATTGGGATCGGAGTCGTCATTTTCAAACGCCAGCACCATATCATCGATGATTTGCTCACGGCCGGCCATATACGCCGGTACACGTCCGAACATCGGCGTGAATGGATTTGCCTGCCTGTACGCCGTCGGTGCCGCCATAAAGCCTCCCTTGAACTCATACAACTTAATTATGCCCCTACAATCTTTAAGTATTTTGAGCATCTTTGAGTTTTTTGAGTGATCGGCCCCCGCAGAACCAGTTGACTTTCTCCGCCTAAAACAAAAACCACCACAAAGGTGCCTGTCCCCTTTGTGGTGGTTTTTGATCGATTAGCCTTCGAGCTGCGCCACTTTGTAGCGGTAGGCGGCGGCGATGACGTCTTTACAACCCTCGCGGCCCAGCTTGGCGCGGTTGACGACGATGTCCTTGCCGCTCGTCATCTTCCACTTGCCGGCGCTGTAGCGCTTGTAGAATGCCTCGCGCGCCTTCTGCTGCTGTTTAACTAGCTTGGCGCCCTTCTTTTTGTTGAGGCCGCGCTTTTTGCGCACGATCTCGACGCGGTCCTCAAAGGGAGCGGTCACCAATACGGCAATGTGGTTGGGGTTGTTACGCAGCAGGTAATCGGACAGGCGGCCTTCGATAATGCAGCTCTCGGTCTCACCCAGATCCAAAATCACCTGGCTCATCTTTTGGAACAACTTGTCCGAGTACGAACGCGCATCGTAACGGTCGGGCAGAAAAGCCATGTTCTCCACGGCCAGGCGCTCGTCGTAAGCGGCCATCTTGTCGAGCGACTCGCCCGCGCGCAGCGAAGCACGCACCAGCAGCTCGTTATCGTACAGCGGAATCCCCAACTCGTTGGCGAGGATGCGTCCGATCTCGTGGCCCTCGGCACCAAAGTCGCGCGCGATGGTAATGACCACGGGGCTCTTTTTGTTCTCCAGATCGCTCATCGCGATTCCTTTCTAACAAATGAGAAATAGGCGATTCCTGATTCTCATTTTGTCACTTACGACCGTCCTGGTTTCCCAAGTGCGGCAGATTGCCCCGAAAGAGGAGCGCCGCGTACTAAATGTACGCAAGCGACGATTGAGGGGCAAGATGCCGTGCTTGGGGAAGCAGGACTACGCTGCCACAATACGGCGTTGATATGCTCGGACCAGCAACGAGATACCAAAGTTGAGCACAAAGTACATCGCAAACACCAGGCCGTAGAGCATAAGCACCTGCGACAGGTCGATCGCGTGAGCCATCACAACGTTTGCCGTGTACATGAGCTCGGCCACGTTAATGCCCGAAAGATACGAGCTGTCCTTAATGACGGTCGTGCACTGGCTAAACAGCGCCGGAATGATCGTCTTAAACGTCTGCGGCAGAATGATATAGCGCATGGTGGCAAAGAAGCCGAAGCCCTGGCTCTGCGCCGCCTCAAACTGGCCGCGCGGAATCGAGTTGAGGCCGCCACGCACAATCTCGGCCATAACAGCGCTGGTAAACAGCGTAAAGGCGATGGTCGAAATCACAATGTCCAAACCCTGCACCGTAAAGTAGATAAACAGAATCCACAGCAGGTTTGGCGTACAGCGGAACAGCTCGATATAGGCGCTCACCAAAATACGGAACGGGCGGGGCGCATAGCTTTTAACGAGCGCCAGCACCGTGCCAAAGATGAGCGAGAAAAAGATCGACAGCGCCGAGATCTCGATCGTCTTAACAAAGCCGCCCCAAATGTAGAGCAGGTTGGTCGCGTTGAAGATTTCCATGCGCTAGGCCTCCTCTACGTTGTCGAGTCCCAGCTCGGCCAGGCTCACGCCGCGCGGACGCTCCTTGGAGCGGCGCTCGAGCCACTGCACCAGCATGGCGAGCGGAAAGCAGATGATGAAGTACATAAGGCAGCAGACGATGTATCCCTGCAGGTAACCGTACAGACTCACAAAGTTGTCGGAACGGTACATAAGGTCGCCGCCGGCCACAAGCGCCAGCACCGACGTGTTCTTGACCAGGTTGAGCGCCTGGTTACACAGCGGCGGCAGAATAATCTTGAATGTCTGGGGCAGCACGATGTACCAGTACGCCTGCGCACGGGTGAAGCCCTGGCTCTGGGCCGCCTCCATCTGACCGCGCGGAACCGCCTCGATACCAGTGCGGATGACCTCCGAAATGTAGGCCGCGTGATACAGGCCCACACCCAAGAAGCCCAGCACGAACGGCGCGATGCGCACCGGCTGGTCGGCACCGGTTATGGCCTGCAAAAACTGCGGACCAGCCATGTACATAAAGAGCACCTGCACGGGCAACGGGGTGTTCTGGTAAAACTCCACATACACACGGCTTATGGCGCGCAGCACGCGCGAGCGAGTGGTAGAGAACACGCCCAGCAGCGTGCCCAGCACCAGCGATAGCAGCAGGCCGGCAACGACCACCTGCAGCGTCACGCCAAAGCCCTCCCAGAAGGGCCCCATGTTTTGAAATGTCGTCGACCAGCGGTCGGCGTCAAACAATCCTTCGAGCATTTGATTCCTTCCTTGGACGATGCGCCTATACAAGACCCCAGGTCTTGACCTCTTGGTCGAGCCAGCCATCGGCCAGGCGATCGCAAACTACCTGATCGACCACAGCCGAAAGGTCGCAGCCCTTCTTGGTCGCCACGCCGTAGCCCTGCTCGCCAAACTTGACCTCGGGCTGCAGCAGCTCAACGGTCTCGTTCATGTAACCGGCCAGCGTGGAGCGGTCCATGGCAAAGACGTCGATATTGCCGGCGTCGAGCGAACTCTTGATGATGGGATAGCCGCTAAAGGCCCTAAACTCGGGCTTGCAGCTAAAGCCGTTGTCCTTGATCATCTGCTCGATCAGGCCCTGCGTGGTGGCACCCTGGCTCACGCCAATAACCTTGCCGTCCAGGTCCTCAATCGAGGTAAAGCCCGAACGTTTCTTGACCATGAGTCCCACGTAGTCGGTGCGGTACGGCGTCGAAAAATCCCAGCTCTTCTTGCGCTCGTCGGTGATGGTGTAGGTCGCCGCGACCACGTCGAGCTGGCCGTTATCGATCAGTGGGCCGCGCGTCTTGGGCGTTACGTCGGTAAACTCGACAAGCTCCTGGGCGCGGGCCTCCTTGTAGCTCACGCCGAAGACGGCAGCGGCGATCTGGTAGCACAAATCGACTTCCATGCCCTCAAAGCGGCCCTTGGCGGTGTCGTAATAGCCGTAGCCGGGAACATCCTTCTTAACGCCGGCATTCAGATGGCCACGCGACTTAATGGCCGCAAGCTTGGACCCCTTGTCGGAGCCCTCGCCACTGGTGGAGTTGCCACAACCGGTAAGCGCGGTCCCCGTCAACGCGAGCATGCCGGCGCCCGCCAGCTGCAAAAAGTGACGGCGCGACACGGCCGCCCTCGTCATATCCGTCATGTCCATCACCGCGCCTAGTGCAGAATCTTGGACAGGAACTCGCGGCAGCGCGGGTTCTCGGGGTTATCGAAGAAGTGCTCGGGCGTGCCCTCCTCCAAAATGCGGCCGTCCTCCATAAAGATGACGCGGTCGGCCACCTGGCGTGCAAAGCCCATCTCGTGCGTCACGCAGATCATGGTGATATCTTCCTGCGCAAGCTCGATCATAACGTCCAGAACCTCCTGGACCATCTCGGGGTCGAGTGCCGAGGTCGGTTCGTCAAACAGGATGATGGGCTGCTTGGTGCACAGGGCACGGGCGATGGCGATGCGCTGCTGCTGACCACCCGAGAGATTCTGCGGATACTCGCCGGCCTTATGCGCCATGCCGACGCGCTTGAGCGCAGCGATGGCGATCTCGGTCGCCTCCTCCTTGCTCTTCTTTTGCAGTTTGATGGGCGCGAGCGTCAGGTTGCCCAGCACCGTCATGTTGGGATACAGGTTGAACTGCTGAAACACCATAGAGCTATACTTGCGAGCCATCTCCAGGTGATTCTTTTTGGTGAGCGGCGTACCGTCGATGACGACCTCGCCCGACGTGGGCTCCTCCAGATAATCGACGCAACGGATGAGCGTCGACTTACCCGAACCGGAAGGCCCGATCATTACGAGCTTCTCGCCGCGCTTGACGGTGAGATTGATATCTTTGAGCACATGCAGGTCGCCAAAGTACTTGTTGAGATGCTTGATCTCGATCATGTCTGCCATGAATGTCCCTTCCCTGCGTTTACACGAGTTGAACTATTGTACGGAAAGAACCGCGTTTCCGCAGCCCACACTACATTCCCGTAAAGAACCCGCAACCTTTAACCCACTCATTGGGGACGGGCTTAAATGAGTACCCGCTCATTGGGCACTCATTTAAGCCCGTCCCCAATGATTGCCCAGCCCAGCAAAAAGGGGCGCGACCGCAATGGTCACGTCCCCTTAACATCAACTATGTACCGCTCGGCCCTTAAGCCAGCTTTGCTCCGACGATCTTTGCCGCGGCAGGCTTATCGAAGTTGCCGGCGGTGGCCTTGCCGAGTGCTCCCATGACCTGGCCCATCTGCTTCTTGGAAGTAGCGCCCAGCTCGGCGATGACCTGCTCGATCAGGGCCTCGAGCTCCTCGCCCGAAACCTGCGCGGGCAGCAGGCTCTCCAGAATCTTGACCTGCTCGGTCAGGTTGTCGGTACGCTCCTGGTCGGTGCCGGCCTTGATGGACATCTCCAGCGTCTCGCTCGTCTGCTTGATCAGACGCTTGATCATGCTGTTGACGTCTTCCTCGGTCACATCGCGGCGCTCGTTAACCTCGATATTCTTCACCTCGGCCTTGACCTGGCGAATGATGGACAGGCGAACCTTGTCCTTGGCCTTCATGGCCGCGATCATTTCTTTCTGCAGCTCTTCGTTGGTCATCTGCAAATCCTCTCTAATAGCGTGGGCGGCACTCACGCGAGCACCGCCCCATGGTTACTCAGTCTTCGACGAATCGTCGGTCGAACTCTTGGTGACGCCCTTCAGACTCACGTTATAGGGTACGTCCTTGGGCATGGGGTTGACGGTGATGTCGGCATCCTTCTTGTACTGCTCCAGCCACTCGCTGTACGCGGTGCTGGCCGCTTGCGTCTTCACCACGTTGGAGACGTACTTTTTGATGTCCTTGGGCACCTGGTTGATGTCATCAACCTGATTATCGACATGGAAGTAGTCGGTGCACTTGATGATGTGGTAGCCATAGGTCGACTCGACGACTTCGCTCACGTCGCCCTTGTTGAGTCCCTCGAGCGCCGTCTGGTAGCTGTCGACGAAAGTGGTGAGCTTATCCCAGCCCACATCGCCCTTCTTCTCCTTGGAACCGGTGTCCTCGGAGTACTGCTCAACGGCGTCCTCAAAGCTCAGCTCACCGGAGTTGATCTTGTCCAGGCACTCCTGCGCCTTGGCCTTGGCGGCAGCCTTGTCCTCGTCGGAAGCGTCAGAATCAACCTTGATCAGGATGTTCGACGAGCGGCGGGCGTCGTTGTAGCTGGACAGGTTTTCGTTGATGTAATCGACAATCTCGCTGTCCTTGGGCTTGCTCGTGGGCGCGACGGCATCCTTGAGTTTCTGCTGCGCCAGACTCTCCTTGAGTGAGTCCTTGTAGGTGTCCTCGGTATAGCCGTAGGTCTTGAGGGTCTTCTTAAAGGCCTTGGCGCCGCCCGCGCTCTTGCACGCGTCCTTCCAAGCCTTCTCGACCTCCTCGTCAGACACCGTCACGCCGTTCTCCTTCTGTGCCTGTTGAAGCAGAATCTGCTGCGTGTAGGAGTCGATGAGTTGCTTGCGGTACTTCTTGGGCGTGAGGTCGTTGTCAACCAGATACTGCGCCCAATCCTTATCCTTGGTGTAGCCGTAGGACGTGCGCATGCTCATGATCTGCTTGGTCACGGTGTCCTCGGTGAGGTTGGTGCCGTTGATAGTTGCAGCAACACCGCCGGTCAGCTTGTAGCCCGAGGCGTCCTCGGCCTGCGACATAAGGCCGGAGCACGCCATCGCCGAGACGGAAAGCAGCATCGCCAGCACGCCGATGACCACCAGGACGATCTTGACGGTCTTAGACACGTACGTCTTGCGCTGCTTCTTGCGAGAGCTGGAGGCAGCGCGAGCCTGCTGCTCGGGCGTCGGCTCGGGCGCAGGGTTCTTTTTCTTATTTGCCATAGTTGGCCTTTCGCATAACGAATCGAACAAACGCCATTGTGTCACAACGCGGCCCCCGCGGCACGCTTGGTGCATTGGGGGCAGGTTAATCTGCACCATTTTGGTGCAAAGGGGACAGATGTGGCACTTGGGGACGTTCTTTATATGCCGGCACTTGGGGACCGTCCCTTACTGCCGGCAGAAAAGGAACGTCCCCAAGTGCCGACTCAGCCCCACCTTAGAAGTGACGGCGGATGGCGTCGACCATACCCTGGGACGTGGTCTGGCCGAGCACGTCGGCTGCGGCATCGGCGTCCATAAAGATGTTCATGAGCGCCTGCAGGGCCTCGACCTGGCCGCCCGGCTCGGCGATGCCCAGATTGATGACGATCTGCGCCGGCACCGGAGCGCCCATGCCAGCCATAGCGTTGAATGTCACGGGCGCGGCGGGCTTCACCACCGCGATATAGGGCTTGGCCACAAACCCCGGATCGGTATGCGGAATGGCAATGTTTGCCGCCGGCATGGCAAGACCCGTGGGATAGGCATCCTCGCGCGTGCGAACGGCGTCGAGCCAACCGGATGCAATGTAGCCACGTGGTGCAAGCTCGCCCTCAAGCCGCGCGAACACCTCATCCGGCGTCGCACACTCCCAATCAAAAAACACCAGCTCAGGCGTAAACAGTGCTTCGTTATCCGCCATGCGCTCACCTCTCTCATCTAGTCACCTGCGACGTTCTTGAATGACCAGTCGTTAAAGACCGTTCCCGATGACTACCCAAAACAAAAGGTGGCCACGCGCGCCTTGGCGCCAATGACCACCCTGACTACTCGGCTAAATTGTACTGTGCGCCGCTAGCCGCGAGGCGCGTCAATTGCGACCTTGCCGCTCTCCAGCACGTGGACGCGACCGTCGGCGAGCATCTGCACGACCTCGGGATACAGCACGTGCTCAATCGCGTGGATGTGCTCCTCGAGCGTATCGACGTCCCAGCCCTCCTCAACAGCCAGCGCGCGCTGGGCGATGATGGGGCCGTTGTCGTAGATCTCGTTGGCAAAATGCACGGTCACGCCAGTTACCTTGACGCCGCGCGCAAAGGCATCGTCGATCGCATGCGCGCCGGTAAAGCTCGGCAGCAGCGCGGGATGCAGATTGACCACGCGATTGGGGAATGCCGCCAGCAGCGGCGTGTGCACCATGCGCATGTAGCCGGCCATGACCACATACTCGCAACCGCGCTCGAGCAGCTCGTGCGCAATGATCTCGTCGGCGGCGATGGGGTCGGCATAGACATCCTTGGACAGCGTGAGCGTCTGGATGCCCGCGCGCTCAGCGCGCTGCAAACCCTTAGCCGAAGGACGGCTCGACACCACAAGCTCAATCGAAGCGTTGAGCTTGCCGGCGGCGATCAGGTCGATCAGCGCCTGCAGGTTGGTACCCGAACCGCTGATGAGCACACCGATCTTGAGCGGCTCGGCCGTATCGGTGCCGGTCGGACGGGTGTAGGGCACAAAGCCCAGGCTCGCGGCAGCAGTCATCTGCTCGTTAGCGCTCATCGGAGTACACGACCTTACCGGAACCCTCGACGCACTCGCCCACGCGGAACGGCTTCTCGCCCAGCGCGACCAGAGCCTCGGTCACCGCGGCCTCGTCCTCGGGGGCGACGATCAGGCACAGGCCAACGCCCATGTTGAAGGTCTTGCATGCCTCATTGGGCGCGAGCTCGGCCTGGCGCGAGACGTAGGTGATGACGGGCGGAACGTCCCAACCCATCTCGGCGCCGTTACGGGTGACCACGGCGTCAACGTCGTCGGCAAGCGCGCGGTTGAGGTTCTCGGTGATGCCGCCGCCGGTGATGTGGGCGATGGCGTGCACCGGAGCGCCACCGCGCAGCAGCTCCAGAATCGGCTTGACATAGATGCGCGTGGGGGCCAACAGGGCGTCTGCCAGCGAAGCACCGCCGAGCTCCTCGAGCGGACGGCTCAGCTCCTCCGCCTTAGCGGCGGCCTCGGGCGTGCCCGGCTTAATGCCGTCGACGCCGATGACCTTGCGCACGAGCGAGTAGCCGTTGGAGTGCACGCCGGTGGAAGGCAGGCCCAGGATCACATCGCCCGGGCGGACGTTTGCGGGGTCGAGCATCTTGGGACGGTCGACGACGCCCACGGTAAAGCCGGCAAGGTCGTAGTCGGCCGGAGCCATGACGCCGGGGTGCTCGGCCATCTCACCGCCCACGAGCGCGCAGCCCGCGAGCTTACAGCCATCGGCCACGCCCTTGATGATCTTTGCCATGTGCCCGGCCTCGATGTGACCGATGGCAACATAGTCCAGGAAGAACAGCGGCTCGGCGCCCGAAGCCAAAATGTCGTTGACGCACATAGCGACCAGGTCCTGGCCCACCGTCTCGTGACGGTCCATGATCTGGGCAAGCACGAGCTTGGTGCCCACGCCGTCGGTACCGCTAATCAGAATCGGGTCTTCCATATCCTTAAGCGCGGCGGCCGAGAATAAGCCACCAAAGCCACCGATACCGCCGATGACCTCGGGACGGTTGGTGTCCTTAACCATCTGCTTAATAGCGTCAACGGCGCGGCCGCCCTCGGCGGTATCGACGCCGGCATCCTCATACGTCACATGCTTGCTGTCGCTCATCTGAGCCTTCCTCTCCCACTACCGTGGCGCCGCGCGGGCGCCAAACGGTGCTCATAGTTGCGTTCATTTCGGCGCGCGCCATAACAACGCGCGCCGTCATATCAACAAAACAGCAGGTAAAACCTACCAAAATAAACCTGTCCCTACATGGCAGGTTTTAGGCCTCGCCGTGTTCCTCTTCCCAGCTGCGATCGTCGTATTTCTCGACCACGGCGTCGTCATCAACGTGCAGCGGCTTGTCCAGGTTGCGGGGCTTAAAGCCCTCCATGAACTTGTCGCGGCCAAAGCTCTCGGGAATCGCCACGGGGTAGCGGCCGGTAAAGCACGCATCGCAGTAACCGCCCTTGGGCATGACCTTAAGCAGGCCCTCGACCGAAAGGAAGGCCAGCGAATCGGCGCCGATATACTCGCAAATCTCGTCGACCGTCTTGTTGGCGCTGATAAGCTGCGACTGCACGTCGGTATCGATGCCGTAGAAGCACGGCCAGATGACCTCGGGCGAGTTGATGCGGATATGAATCTCCTTGGCGCCAGCGTTGCGCAGCATCTTGACGAGCTGCACCATGGTGGTGCCGCGCACGATGGAGTCGTCGATGACGACCAGGCGCTTGCCCTCGATGTTGTCGCGCAGCGGGTTGAGTTTCATACGCACGCCCATGGCGCGCAGCTCCTGCGTGGGCTCGATAAACGTACGGCCCACGTAGCGGTTCTTGATAAGACCCTCGCCAAAGGGAATACCGCTCTCGTGCGAATACCCCTCCGCGGGCGGCAGGCCGGAGTCGGGCACGCCGATGACCAGATCGGCCTCGACGGGCTCCTCGTGTGCCAGCTGGCGACCCATGTCGTAACGGCAGGCATAGACGCTCTTGCCGTTCATGATGGAGTCGGGGCGGGCAAAGTAGACCTGCTCAAAGATGCAGTTTGCGGGCTCTTCGGCTGCAGGCACGCCCTGCTCGGATACCAGACCCTCGGCGCTGATGCGCAAGATCTCGCCGGGACGGACGTCACGGACGTACTCGGCACCCACGATGTCGAGTGCGCAGGTCTCGGAAGCAACGACCCAGCCGCCGGCGCGCGTGACACGGACGGCGGAGTCGACCGTCGCGGCGCCGTCCTGCGACGGCAGCTGCGAAACGGATGCGGCATCGGCCTGGTCCAGGCCCTCGTCCACCAGCTTGCCCAGCACGAGCGGGCGAATGCCGTGCGGATCTCGGAATGCGTAGAGTGCCTGCTCGTTGATGAGCGTCATGGCGTAGCCGCCGCGCACGAGCTCCATGGTCTTGCGAATGCCCTCGCGCAGATGGCCTGTACGCTGAGTAAAGTAGCCGATAAGCTTAGTCGCGACCTCGGAATCCGAATTGGAGAGGAACGGCACGCCCAGCTCGATCAGCTGGCGGCGCAGCTCGTCGGTGTTAACCAGAGTGCCGTTGTGAGCAAGCGCGATAATGACGCTGTTGATGGTAGAAAGATGCGGCTGCGAGGCTTCCCAGCTCTTGGCACCGGCAGTGCCATAGCGCACGTGGCCCACGGCCAGCTGGCCGGAGAGCGTCGACAGGTCGGCGTTGGAGAACACGCGATCGAGCAGTCCCAGGTCTTTGCGAACCATAACCGTGCCGCCATCACCCACGGCGATTCCCGCCGATTCCTGGCCGCGATGCTGCAGCGCGCGCAGACCAAAGTACGTCAGTCGAGCCACATCGCGATCGGGTGCCCACACACCAAAAATGCCGCATTCCTCATGCAGCTGGTCGGAGTCCGGATCATACGTCGACATGGTCTTCACCTGTCCCGCGGCACGCTCGGCCGCGCGGATGGTTTCTTGAGACATGGCATCCCCTCAGAGCCTCGTTATTTGGCGTTACCTGCCCTATTATACGCACGGCAAGACAAGCACTCCCGCGCATGAACAGCGCTTTTTAAAAGCCCACCGAGCTTATAATCCGTTTTGCAGCCAAACATTTTATTGGGCAGGCGCCTCGGGGCCGACGATCCCGCATACTTCCGTTGCGACGCGTCTTGCCCGCCGTTGGGGCTTGCATTGTTGCAATCGGGACGTTCGTCCTGTCTTTTGGCAGGTCGGCGGCGTATCCTTGTACCTACAGCAAAACGAGAAAGGTTATGTATGGATCGAAACGAACTCGACCCCAGCGTCCCCAGCGCCACGGAGGTCAAGAAGATCCCCCTCATCATTAAGGTATACGCCGTCCTGTGCATCCTGTCCGGCGTGGGCACGCTCCCGTCGGTCGGCGCCTTTATGTGGCAGGTCATCACCGCGCTCATCAACGGCAACGCCGCCGCCAAGCTCGGCGATAACACGCTCGTCGCGGTCGGACTGATTGTCGCCGGCATCATGCTCTCGGCTGCCAGTGCCGTCATCTTGATCATCTTTGGCCTTGACCTCATCAAGAACCAGCGCCGCAATGCCGCCCGTCTGTCCTATATCCTTATCGCGTTTACCGTCGTCGAGCTTTTGGTTGACGTGATGCTCCAGGGCATCGGGCCCTTCTTGCTGCGCCCTGCCATCCAGCTCGGCATCCTCGTCGCACTTTCGGCCACCGTCGACCCCACGCTGCGCCAGGAGCGCGAGCTGCAGCGCCGCCTGCAGGAGATGCTCGACCGCGACGCCGCCGCCGAGGGCATGCTCGGGCGCGATGAAACCGGCGAGGGCTACATCAAGCTCAACTACTTCAACCTGTTCTGGGTATTCTTTGTCTGCTGCGTGCTCGGCCTGGTCCTGGAGGATATCTGGCATATGACCGTCAACGATCCGGGTGTCTACCAGGACCGCGCCGGTATGCTGTTTGGCCCCTTCAGCCCCATCTACGGCTTTGGTGCCGTGCTCATGACCATGGTGCTCAACCGCTTCTATAAAAAGAACCCCATCATCATTTTCCTGGTGAGCGCCCTGCTCGGCGCCAGCTTTGAGGTGTTCGTGGGCTGGTTTATGCAGACCGCGTTTGGCGTGGTCTCGTGGAGCTACTCGCACATAACGCTGTTCGGTATGCCCGACCCGCTCGTGGTCCTCACGGGCGGACGCACCTGCACGGGCTTCGCCTGTCTGTGGGGCCTGGGTGGCCTCATCTGGATCAAGCTGCTGCTGCCGAGGCTGCTCAAGCTCATCAACATGATTCCGTGGAAGAGCCGCTACTCGGCTACCGTCATCTTCACCATCATTATGCTGGTCGATGGCGTTATGACGCTGCAGTCGCTCGATTATTGGTATCAGCGCGTCAACGGCACGGAACCGGATATTCCCGTTGCGCAGTTCTACGGCAAGTACTTCGATAATGACTTTATGGAAAACCGCTTCCAGAGCATGACCATGAGCCCCAAGGATGCGACGCGCGTGTAGCGCCCACCGCGCCCAAAACGCAAAATGCCCGCCGGTATCACACGTACCGGCGGGCATTTTTATAAACGAGCCTTCTATCGACGCAAGCCTCTACGCCTCGCGCTCGACCTCACTCACGCATTCATTCTTGATGGTGCCAACGAGCGCCTGCAGCGCATCGACCACGTGCGGGCGAATGTCCCCGCCGATGAGCACGAGCATGATGTCGTCACCTACGGCAAGCTCGCCGCTTGCCAGCCACACGCGCACATAGCCGATACCCGGCATCGCGCGCGTCGCCTCGATGGCGGCCTGTACCTTGCTGGCGTCGTAGCCGAACACCATGCTGCCCACCTTGTGGCCCGGCGCCACGCCATCGGTCTCGACACCGCGCGCCTCGGCCTTGGGCGTCGCGCGCACCACACCGTTATGTGTCAGATACATACCGCACGCAGGTGCCGACGAATCGGCCTTGGCCTCGCGCAGCCAAGCATCAATCGAAGGCATCGTTTTGCCATTCTCGAGCATCATTTCTCCCTTACCGTCGTCGAGTAGCCAATTTGGAACGGGGCTTTTTTAGCTACTCTCGAACAACTTATTCCTCGACCGGCGTGAGCACCATGACGGCACGCGTGTTGCTCAGCGATAACGAACGACAGGTCACAAGCGTTACGACCTTGGTTGCCGAAGCAGCACGATCAGTGGCATCGCTCGCCACGGCAGAGGCACCGTCGAGCATCTCGGACAGGTAGTTCTTGAGCCCGTCGTCGCCCTCAAAATTGGGCGTGCGCGCCTTGGAGTACGTATCCTCAACGACCTTGGTCGCCAGCGGACGCAGCTTATACGTAGCATCCCGTGTGATGTAGTACACATATTCAATGCTATCGAACGTTGCCTGGTCAGTCGTATCCGAAATCACGTTGAACATCGACCCATCGTTCATATGGTGGCCGTAGATCGTGGTCTGCTGGTCAACCATTCCCGGCGCGGTGTCATCGCTATCCAGGAAAATGGCCCCAGATGCATTGGCCGTACCGTCGAACAGCGTGTTGAGGTATTTGGAGTTGTTGTTGGTCTGCACGACGGGATAGTTGATGTTGGTGCCGGGCGCGTAAATCCAACCCACAACCTCGGGATTCGTCTGGGCAAGTGCATCAAAGTCGATAATCGGCACGCCGCTGGCGTCCTTGTCGCTTATATATTGCTTCTCGATTTTCTGATACGAATCGCTCGCCTGCTTATAGCCAATCTGAGCATTGATAAAGATGGCAGCGGCGGCAACAATCAGACCGATGCCCACGATAATGAGCAGAATAGGAATAATGGAGCGGCGCTTTTTGCGCGGCGGTTCGGTGTAATCCGACGGCGCGGCATGCGATGAAGACCGGGGCGGCTTCTTAGCGGTGCTATAAGACGAAGGGCGATACGCAGCCGGCGTATCCTGACGGCGATGGGACGTCGGCGTTACAGAACGCGGCGCGCGCGACTGCTGAGGAGAGGATGTCCGACCCTGCTGCGCCGCATGGGCAGCACCCGGCTTCGACGGATCGGGAATCTGAGAAGCCTTGAATCGTTTTCCCTGATAGTCGGACATGGCTCTCCTTATACTGCGGCGAAACGGCGGAACGTCTAGGCGTCGGCCATCTCCTGCTTCATCTTCTCGATAACCTTGCGGTACTCGGGGTCGCATGCGCCCAGAATCTGCGTGGCGTAGATGGCGGCGTTCTTGGCGCCGTTGATGGCAACGCAGGCCACGGGCACGCCCGAAGGCATCTGCACCATCGACAGCAGCGAATCCATGCCGCCCAGGTCACTCGTCTTCATAGGCACACCGATGACCGGCAGCGGCGTAAAGGCAGCCACGACACCACCCAGGTGAGCGGCCTTGCCGGCGGCGGCGATAATCACTTTGATACCGCGATCGGCGGCAGTCGAAGCCCACTCGTGGACCTTCGCCGGCGTGCGATGTGCGCTCGCAATGACGAGCTCATAGGGCACACCGAGCTCCTCGAGCTCGGCGGTGCAGCCTTCCATAACGCCCAGATCGGACTTGGAGCCCATAATGATCCCGACAACCGGCTTCTGATCTGCCATAAACAAAGACCTCCTGTTGAGAGCGGTGACGCGGCGGATCCGCGACCCTTAACTACTGAGAGTAGTATAGCTGCTCCCGTCCCTGCGGTCTTTGTGGCGCTTCGCGGGCGGGCCAGGCTTTATCTTCACTCCGGTTGCTTCGCAAAGTCGTTCAGATAAAGCCTGGCCCGCCCGCGAAGCGCCCTGCGACCTACCGGGAATTGCCATGACGTACGTTGGCTGAAATATTAACGTGGG
>USBK01000032.1:0-26539 GCA_900552895.1 uncultured Collinsella sp. | reverse complement strand
GCTCTACAGTCCTGCGCAAGACGGAAAGCACATTAAGTGCTTTCCTTTGCGTGCGGAACTCGCGACAAACTTAACCGCCCCGCCCGGCAGGCGAGCTGCGGGAACATGCTTCCGTCCAAGAAATATCGTGCAAAAGGAATTCTGGCTGAATTATTGTTCGCGTGGGTGATTCAGTCGATGAGGGCTATTTATGCCCTGTTGGGGGCTAAGGAGTGTCCCGGGGTGCCGGCAGGAAAGGAACGTCCCTGAGTGCCGGGTGGTATGAAAAAAGGCGAGGACCCGTAGGGAGTCCTCGCCTTTGTTACAGGGGGCGATGTTATTCACGTACTGCGGAATTAGACCAGGCGGGCGTTGATCGTCTTGGCGATCTCGGCGGCGTCGGTGGAACCCTTGACGGTGGCACGGAAGTCCTCGTCCATGAGCGCCTCGGCGACCTTGGACAGGATCTTGAGGTGCGTAGTGCCGGCCTGGGCACCAGGGATGAGCAGGGCGATAGCCACGTTGACGGGAGCGCCGTCCATGGTGTCCCAACCGGTCACGCCGGATTCGTCCTTGACGACGATGACGGCAGCCTCGGTAATGGCGTCGGACTTGGCATGCGGAATGGCGAAGCCCTCCATCATGCCCGTGGTGCCCTCGGCCTCGCGGGCCAGGAAGGCGTTCATCACGGCGTCGGCGTCGCTGGCGATACCGGCCTTGACAGCCTGGTTGGAAACGAAGCTCAGAGCCTCGTCACGAGAAGCGAAGTCCTCGGCGACAAAGACATTCTCGACCTTCACGAAGTCGGCAGCCTCAGTCTTGGGGGCCTCGACGGCAGCGGTCTTGGGGGCCTCAACGGGCTTGGCTGCAGGAGCGGCCTTCTGGTTCTTCTCGAAGTCGTACTTCTTGAAGGCCACGAACAGGATGCCACCGACAACAGCGCCGATGAGGATCGCGAGGACCCACAGCGGACCGTTCTCGACAACGGGCAGGACCAGGAAGCCACCGTGAGGCGCCGGATCGTGAACGTTGAACATAATGGTCAGGATCGAAGCGATAGAGGAACCGAGCATCATGATGGGCATGACCGGCCAGATGTTCTTGGTCATGAACGGAATGGCGCCCTCGGTGATGTGGGTGCAACCAAGGATGAGGTTGACGACACCGGCGTCGTGATCCTCCTGGCTGAAGTACTTCTTGCCGACAACGACGGCAAAGGTGGTGATCAGCGGCGGAACGATGCAGGCGGCGGAGACGGCAGCCATGAAGTTGGTGCCGAAGTTGTAGGTATCGGTGCCAACGCCAGCAGCCAGCGCCTCGGTGAGCATAGCGGTACCGGTGACGTAAGCAGCCTTGTTGACCGGGCCACCCATGTCAAAGGCACACATGCAGCCGATGGCAAGACCCAGGACAACGGCGCCAGAGGCGGACAGGCCCTTGAGGAAGTCCATCATGGCAGTATTGATGGCAGCCATGGGGCCGGAGATGCCGAGCATGACCAGACCGACGATGGCGGTCGAGAACAGCGGGTACAGGAAGATAGCCTTGAGGCCGTCCAGGTTCTTGGGCAGACCGGCAAAGACCTTCTCGAGCAGCAGGATGACATAGCCAGCGAGGAAGCCGCCAACGATGCCGCCCAGGAAGCCGAAGCCCACGCCGGCGCCACCGGCGTCGATCATGCCGGTCTCGGCGTTAACAGGCAGGCCCTGGATGGCGATCATACCGGCAACAAAGCCGGGAACGAGCGCCGGGCGCTTGCCGATGGATTCGGCGATGTAGGCGGAAAGCACCGGAACCATGAGGTTCATGGCGATGCCGCCGATGATCTTGAGCATCGCAGCAAAGCTGTTGTAGTCAGACGCCGTCGAATCGAAGGACGTAATGCCCCACAGGAACGAGACGGCGGTCAGGACACCACCGGCAACGACGAAGACCAGCATATGGCTGACACCGTTCATAAGGTGCTTGTAGATGACGTGGCCGATGGACTCCTTCTCCTCGGTCTCGTCCTCGACATCGGCAGCGACTGCAACCGTGCTGTCGCCCTTGGCGGCGAGCGCGCGGTCGATCAGCTTACCGGCTGCCTCAACGGACAGGGCCTTGGAAACGCCAACGGAAACCATGCGCTTGCCGGCGAAACGCTCCGCCTGGACATCCTTATCGGCTGCGACGACGACGGCCTTGGCACCGGCGATCTCGCTCTTGGTGAGCTCGTTCTCGACACCGACCTGGCCATGGGTCTCAACCTTAATGGTCAGACCTCGCTCGGCAGCTGCCTTCTCCAGCGCCTCCTTCGCCATGAAGGTGTGCGCGATGCCGGTCGGGCAACCGGTAGCGGCGATGATGTCAAACTTAGCCATGTGTCCCTCCTTCTTGAGTACTGCGCCCGCAGGCGCTCCCCTACACGCGCATCCTTGCGCGCTTTTCCACAACTGAAAGATACCAACCTACCGTCCACGTGAGAAGAGACAAGGCGCAATTCTCCGGTGAAAGGTTCTTTCATAACCGTAAACGGTAAGTGAAAGTTTACCATCAACACTTGAAACGGCAAGGTGTATCTTGTAATTGAAAATGCCCGTATACTATGGCATTGCAAATCAAGTTAGATTTTCATGCCAACCAGGAGCCATCCATGACCGATAGTAGCAAGAGCGCACTTTCCCTCATTAGTACCCACCAGGGATACAGTGAGTCCGAGCAGCGCATTGTCGACTATATATTGGAGCACCAGTCCGAGGCGCCGCGCCTGACGGCCGCCCAGCTCTCACGAGCCGCCGCAACGTCCGAGGCGACGGTTTCGCGCTTTTGCCGCAAGCTGGGCTTTGGCAGCTTCCGCAGCTTTCAGTTTTCGTTGGCGAGGGATTTGGAAAGCCAGCGCAACGAGGGCCTGACTGACGAGGTCTCGCTCGACAATATGGAGCAGAGCCTCAAGAACATCCTGGCTGCTAAGGTGAGCGAGCTTAATGCGACCATCGACGGGATCGACCACGATACGTTGGCGGCTGTTGTGCATGCCCTTAAGCATGCAGGGGTTATTGAGTTTGCGGCTGTGGGCAATACGAACGCGGTCGCGCTCGATGCGACGTTTAAGTTTTCGCAGCTGGGCCTGCGCTGCATGGCAAGCACCATTAGCGAGACATCTATCGGCTTTGCGCTCACGTTGCGCCCGGGTGACGTCATCGTGCTCATCTCAAACTCCGGCAAGTCGCGCCGACTGAATCGCATGGCAAAAGCGGCTCGCGACTGCGGTGCCACCGTAGTCGTCATCAGCAGCGACAGCAAGTCTCCACTCGCGCGCCTGGCAGACTACACTTTTAATACCGTCAACCATGAAGCGCTGCTGACGACGGGTGACTTTGCGTTCTCCAAGATCAGCGCCACGATGATCATCGAAGTCATCTACAACTTCCTGCTGCCCGAAATCGAGGACGCCCGAGAGCACATCAGCTACTACGAGGAGCTCATCCAACCGGATAAGGTCGTAGAGTAAAACGCGAAGTGGGACAAAATTTCAGTCTATTTTGTCCCACCAACACCGCTGATAAGACTTAGCCTCGAGCTTCTTCGAGCATCTGCTTTGCGTGGGCCAAGCTTGCCTCCGACTGATCACCGCTCAACATTCGGGCGATTTCGGCGGTACGCGCTTCGCCGGTTACCTCGTCCAAATGCGTCTGAGGAACATCGCCCAATTCCTTGCTGACAACATAATGCTTGTCGGCCATGACGGCGACCTGCGCCAAGTGGGTTACGACAATCACCTGATGCGTAGCGGAGAGATCTGCCAGCACGCCCGCGAGTGCACGCGCCGTGGAGCCGCCGACACCGGCATCGACCTCGTCAAACACCAGCGTATCGACACCGTCCGCATTACCCAAGACCACCTTGCTCGCCAGCATGACGCGGCTGAGCTCGCCGCCCGACGCAATGCGGCGCAGGGGTCGCGGCGTCAAGCCGGCACCGCTGCGATACAAAAGCTCGTAGCTCGAAGGACCCGCCGGCGTCCACTCGGCGCGCGGAAGATCACGCGACTCCCAAACGAGCTCGGCGGCGCCCATCTCCAAGCGCGCCATCTGGCGGCCGACCTCGTGGCAGAAGCGCGGGGCCGCCGTATTGCGAGCACGCTTAAGTGCCTTGGCAGCAGCGAACAGCTCGCGCTCGGCGCTCCCGAGTGCCTCACGCGCCTTTTTGATCTGTTCATCGCCATCATCGACCAGGGACAGCAGCTCTTGCGAGCGATTGCGCATGGCAAAAACATCGTCCATGGTGGGACCCCACTGACGCAGCAGGCCCTTGAGGTCGGAATACCGCTCGCGCATGCGAGCGAGCTCGCGAGGATCAAAGGCAACCCCATCACGATAAGAACGCAGCTCGTTGGCGCAATCCTCAAGCGAAATGCAGGCATCCGAAAGGGCATCGGCAATGTCGCCCAGTTTGCGATCGACGGTAGCCATACGGGAAAGCTCTGCCACGGCGCTGTTCACGGCATCGAGCGCTCCCCCTTCGGCGGCAAGCGATGCATGGGCATCGTTAGCCGTGGCAACCAGTACCTCGGCATGTTCGGAGCGCGGCAGCAGTTCCTCGAGTTCCTCATACTCGCCCGGCTTGGGGTCGACCTCGGCGATGCGCTCGAGGGCGAAACGCGCTTCCTCGACGCGACTCCCCTGCGCGCGTGAGGCTTCCTCCACGCGACGGACCTCCTTGGCAGCCGCACGCGACGCCTTGAAGCAGGCACGGTAACGGTCGAGCGCCTCGAGCGCAGAGCGACCAGCCCAGGCATCAACCATGGCAACATGATGCGCCGGATCGAGGAGGCGCTGGTGCTCGTGCTGACCGCAAAGATCCATCATCACGCCGACGCGCTCCGAAAGCTCACGCACGCTGGCGATGCGGCCGTCAATTTTTACGCGGCTGCGGCCCTCGGCAGAAAGGCTACGCTGTACGGTGAACCCCTCCGTGTCGTGCGGACCGTCGAACAGGCGCGCCTCGACGCTCGCCAGCGCCTCGCCCTCGCGCACCGTCGACGAATCCGCGCGCTCGCCCAAAATAAGCTTGAGGGCCGAGAGCAGCGCGGTCTTACCGGCGCCGGTCTCGCCGGTCAGGACAGTCAGGCCCGCACTCGGAACCAACGTCGCCTCGCGAATGAGTGCAATGTTGGAAACCTGCAGCTCATCGATCATGACGGACTCCGTAGAATACGCGGCTCACCGAGTTATAGAAGCTCTCGGGACCGTAATCGAGAAGCAGCACATCTCCGGGACCGCGACGCACCGCCACACTCTCAACGGTGCCATCGCAGGTAATAAACTGTCCATCGATAGCGATCGCCGGAACACTCGGACGGTCATCAGACATAAAGATCTCGACGACATCGCTCGGCGAAGTCAAGAAGGCACGGGCCTGAATGGTGTGCGGCGCAATGGGTACGCAGACCATGCCCGTATAGTCGGGGCTCACGATGGGGCCGCCTGCGGATAGTGCATAGCCGGTGGAGCCGGTCGCCGTCGAAACGACGACACCATCACCGCGCAGTCGATCGATATGGTGGCCCGACACCGTGATGTCGAACTCGACCATATCGGACAGGGGGCCGCGCGTAAGTGCCATATCGTTGAGGGCAAACGTGCGCACGACATCCTTCGTGCCGTCTTCGCGCACGGACACGATATCCGCGGCGATGGTGGCGCGGCGGCTCACGTGCAGCTCGCCGGACAGGGCGTCGCTCACGACCTGCAGAATGTCGCGCTCCTCGGGGCTCGCAGCAGTTAAAAAACCCAGGTGACCATAGGAAAGACCAAGGATAGGAATCTCGCGATGGTTGAGAATGCGGGCAGCGCGCAGCAGCGTACCGTCGCCGCCGAGCGTAATGACCAGATCGGAGCCGTCAATATCAGGCGTGCTTTGAATCTTCGATCGCTGGTCGGCAGCCCATGCGACCTCATAGCCCTGGCGCGTCAGCCAAAGCTCGAGCATCAGGCCGCTCTCGACCGCCTCTTGCTTGTAGTAATTGGGAACCAGAAAGACCTTCATAGCGTTGCAGCTTTCTCGCTCAAAACCGATACCTGGGATTGCAGCTCATCGTCGGCGCGCTCCCCGGGGACAAACCTTGTGCCGTACAAGAAAAACTCAACGTTGCCCTTAGCGCCATGGATGGGCGACACGCACACGTCAAGCGGGAACAGGCCCTTGACGGCAAAAAGCTCAATCGCCGCCACGAGCGTATCGCGGCGGACGGCGGGGTCGGTCACGATACCGCCGTCGCCCACCAGCGCAGCCGGCGCCTCAAACTGGGGCTTTACGAGCGTGCAGAACGAACCCGAAGGCTTCAGGCACGCCAGCACGGCGTCGATTATATTCGCGATGCTGGTAAACGAGACATCGCACACAGCCAGGTCGATGGCGCCGGCATAACCAAGCTCAGGCAGCTGCGTCACGTTTGTGCGCTCATGCAGCGTCACGCGATCGTCCTGACGCAGCGACCAATCAAACTGGGCACGGCCCACGTCCACCGAGACAACGGTCGCAGCTCCGCGCTTGAGCAGGCAATCGGTAAAGCCGCCGGTAGAGCAGCCAACATCCAGACAGGCAAGGCCCGTCGGATTGATACCAAACGCATCAAGCGCGCCTTCGAGCTTAAGACCACCGCGGCCAACATAGGGAATGCGCCCCTTCACGTGCAGCGGCAGGCCCGGGATCACCTTAAGGCCCGGCGAAGTCAAACGCTCACCGCCACTCGAGACCAAGCCGGCCATAAGAGTGCGAAGGGCATCCGCGCGATCGGCGCAGATGCCCTGTGAAATCAGTTCGTCATCAAGACGCACGCGTTTCATGAATGCCATCAACCATTCGTATCCGGAGATGCGGCCTAGCTATCCTAGGATTCGTTTGCCGCATCCTCATCGTATTCCTGCTCGAGCTTGTCGGCCTCGCGCGGCGTCAGCTCAAACTTATCGACCATGTCGACCGCGCGGGAGCCCAGCTCAATCGCCTCGTCAAACAAATCGAGTGAGCGCTCCAAGGACGTATCCTTGGAGCGAACGGTAGCGATGATCTGGTCCAGACGGTCCGAAATCTCGTCAAAGTTGCGGACGGAACCCTCTGGCATGACTACTCCTCGACGGAGTCGGCCTCGACGGCCTCAGCAGCGTCCGCATCCTCGGCCAACACACCAGCCTCAGCCTGGGCAACTGCAACCTTTGCGGCAGCCTCGGCAGCCTGTGCCTCCTCGCGAACGCGATCCTCGGCCAGCAGCTCCTGGTATAGGTCCTCGCCCGGCAGCTCCTCGCTGCGAGCAATCTTACCCAGCACGCCGTTAACAAACGATGCGGACTGGTCGGTGCCATAGGCCTTGGCAAGCTCGACGGCCTCGTTGATCACGATGGCATGCGAGACCTCCTCGTCGGTGAGGAAACGCATCTCGTAAACGGCGATACGCAGCAGATTGCGGTCGGCGCCGGGCATGCGCATAAGATCCCAGTTCTTGGCAACGGCGCGCAGGGCGCAGTCGATGCGGTCGATATGCTCGTAGGCACCGCGGCACAGCTCCAGCGCATAGGGGTCGAGGGGGCCCTTCGAAATCAGGAAATCACCCTCGAGGACGCGCTCGAGCGGGCTGTCCGTGGCCTCGGCCTGGAACAGCAGCTGCAGCGCCTGACTGCGGGCAAGCGTACGCCCGCGATAAACCTTAAGGCTCAAAGGTTACTCCTTGGGGAAAACGAGGCCGTCGATGCAAACGTCAACGCGCTCGACATCAACGCCAACCTGGGCATCGATGGCGGCGACCACGGCGGCGCGAACGGCCTCGGCGAGTTTCTTGAACGGATAGCCAAAGAACACCACGACACGCACGGTGAGTGCGAGCTTGTCGCCGACGACCTCGGCCTCGACCGCCGGCTCGGAAGCCGGGGCCTTGGACGAGAGCATCATGGAGACAAGGTTGGTGGCAAGGTCCTTGACGCCAACGGAGGCGATGCCCTCGACATCCGACACGGCGCGCGAGACGATGGCGGTCAGAACATCAGGCGAAATGCCGATGCCGTCAATCTTGATTTCCTGGGGCATGAGTCCTCCTAGAAGAGTTGGTTGCTAGACGCGGGAGACGAACTTGCCGTCGCGGGTGTCAACCTTGATGACCTCGCCCTCGTTGAGGTACATGGGGACCTGGATGACGGCGCCGGTGTCGATCGTGGCCGGCTTGGTGGAACCCTGGACGGTGTCGCCCTTAAAGCCCGGGTCAGTCTGGACGATGGTGGTCTCGATGAACATCGGCGGAGTCACGCCCATGAGCTCATCGTCGGCGAAGAGAAGCTGGCAAATGTCGTTCTCGCGCAGCCACTTGGAGTTCTCGCCCACCATGTCCTCGGGAACAGGAACCTGCTCATAGGTCTCATTGTCCATGAAGATGTAGTCGGTGCCATCGTTGTAGAGGTACTGGAACTCACGGGTGGTGAGCATAACGCTCTCGAACTTGGTGCCGGCGTTGCAGGTGTTCTCGACGACGCGGCCGCTCTTGATGTCGCGGGTCTTGTAGCGCACAAACGCGCCGCCCTTGCCGGGCTTGACATGCTGGAACTCGACGATGGTGTAGACCTTGTCCTTAATGCGGAGACCGAGACCGTTCTTGAAGTCGGCGGTAGAAATGGTAGGCATAGCGACCTTTCTTGTTATGGGCAGAACGCACAAGCGTCCAAATTACATACGAGCGAAATTATACACTTGCAGACGGCGCCTGCGGCGAGCGCATAAAAAGAGAACGCGGGGCGTCCGAATCGATCCAGACGCCCCGCCCCAAACTATCTACCGAAGTAGACTAGCAATCGATGACGTGAAGGTCATGCGGTGTCTTGGTGAAGGGCTCGTAGCCGTTCTCGGTGACCACGCCGTAGTCCTCCAGACGCACGCCGCCCACGCCGGGCAGGTACACGCCGGGCTCCATGGTGATAACCGAGCCGACCTCGATGATGTTCTTGCTGCGGTTGAAGTTGGGCAGCTCATGGATGTCGATACCGACACCATGGCCCAGACCATGGTTGTAGTAATCGCCATAACCGGCATCGCCGATGATCTTCTTGGAAAGCTTGAAAATGTCGTTGCCCTCGACGCCCGGATGGATGGCGGCGACGCACTCCTCGTGCGTACGGCGCACGAGCGCATAGAGGTCGAGCTGCTCCTGGGTAGGCTCGCCCATCACGACGGTGCGCGTCATGTCGGAACGATAGTCGCAGTAGCCCGCGCCGTAATCCATAAGGACGAAGTCGCCCTTCTCGATCACGCGGTCGCTCGGGACGGCATGCGGATTGGCGGTATTGGGGCCGCTCGCCACGATGGAGCCAAAGGCCAGGCTGTCGGCGCCATTGGCGAACATAAAGTTCTCGAGCTCATTGCGAACCTGCTTCTCGGTCATGCCGGGCTTAATAAAGCCGAGCATATGCTGGAAGGCAGCATCGGTGATCGACTGCGCATGGCGCATGAGCTCGATCTCCTCGGCGTCCTTAATGGCGCGCATCTTGCGAATGTCGTCATGCATCAGCGGCAGCATGCAGGCGACGGAACGATCCTCCAGACCACGCTGAATGCCCTGGTAGAAGTTGATCTGCATGTCGTCCTCGACAGCGCAGACGCGGCACTTGTTGGCCGCGATCTTGCCGGCGACCCAACCGGGGATGGTACCCTCGTCCATGTCGTAGACCCAAGGGCTGCCGGCGGGCGTGTTCTCCTCAAAGCTGTTGAGGTAGCGCGAGTCGGTATGGAACAGGCACTGGTCAGCCGTAATAAACGCCGCGTGCGGGAACTCGAAGGTGTAATCGAAGACGCCCTTCACGCCCGTAAGCCAACGAAGATTGGCCTCGTCACGAACCACGATAGCGTCGTAGCCGCGCTCAGCCATCAGGGTACGGACACGCTCGATACGACCGGCAGGGCCGGCAGCAAACTCTGACATGCAGATTCCTTTCTTGTTGTCTCTATAAAGACGGGACGGGTCTCAACCGAACGACGGAATCGCATGCGATCCGCGACCGATTGAAAACCCGTCCCTCAACATGATACGAAAGACGATGGATGTCAATAAATCTTAGAGAAGTTTTTTGCGAGAAGCCAAGTAGGCGTGAGCATGGCGCTCAAGAACCTCGTCCTCAACGCTCGTTAGACGAATGGCGCCGAGTGCCGCGGGCAGCGGCAACATGCTGCGGTTCGAGCGGGCAAACTGCTGCCTGCGGAACTCCTCGATATATGCGGCGGGCTCCAGATCGAAGGCAAGCTCCTCGATACCAAAGTCCTCCAGGCAGTCATCGACCTCAAAGACGTAATCGATATCGAAGTCGCAGGCATCATGTGCAAGGCGTGCCTCAAAGCGCATGCCCTCGGACAACAGCTGGTAGGCAGGGACCTGCGAAGCGGCATCGCCCAAGCAGGCGCGCAGGGTGCGCTCCCCCGTCTTGCCAAAATCGAGCGCATGGCGCGCGCTCGGGTTCGTGGCCATCAGTACGTCCTTGCGGGCAGTCTGAGACCACTGAACGGCATTGACGAGCGCGACCTCCTCGCCCGCGAGAATCTCGGGAACGGTCTCGGTAAACTGATTCCAGCGGGACTTACTACTCGAAAGCATGGTGCCAACAAGTACCGCATAGCCGAGCTTGAGATCCTCGGGGTCCGCCTCGCGAACAAGGTCGAGGTCACACACGACCAAGCCCGGCTCGGGACGGAACGCGATAGCGGGAAGCGCATGCGCGGACGAGGCGACAAGCGGCTTCATGGTCGTCGCGACCGTGAGCATGGCGTCGAACGTCGTCGGCAGCAAGGCGCACTCGGTGCGACCGCACCACTGATTGGCACACCAGCAAACGACCGAGCAGGTCGCCGTGTCGCCGACAGCGACAACGAGATCGTCGCAGGTAATGCCGTTAGCCGACAGGGCGCCAAAGACGATATCAGCATCGGCAAGCGTAGCACCAGCAGGTGAAACCTCGAGGACGAGCAGCGACACGGCAAAACCGGCGTCAACCAATGCATGCTCGACAACCTCGCCAAATCGCTCGGATGTGGCGTCGTTCCAAACCACCATCGCGCGCTTGGGCTTGCCCACAGCCGAGGCAAACATGCGCGGCAGCTCCTCGAACGCGCCCAATCCGACGCGGACATCGACGCTGCGGTTTTGGAAATTGATAAGTTGACGGCGAATCATAGCAGTCCACGCTCCAAAAGCATCTCGGCACAAAGGTAGGAAACGTCCTCGAAGGACTTGTTGCGAATATCAAGGGTAATATCGGCGGCCCGGCGATACAGCGGACGGCGATGCTCAAACAGGCGCGCAGCGTGCTCGGGCGAGCGGAAATCGGGCCGGGTATCGGAGCGGCGAATCTGGCGCAACGAGTCCTCAAAGTCGCCTTCGAGGTACACACAGGTACCCATCTCGTGCATCAGCTCAATGTTCACCGGCGTCTCGACGATGCCACCCCCGCACGATACCAGCAGGCTGCGCTCGCTTTGAAGCGAACGGAGTGCCGAGGTCTCTAGCTCGCGAAAACGATCCTCGCCCTCGGTCTCAAATATCTCGGTCACCGACTTGCCGCATCGACGCACAACCAAACGATCGGTATCGACGAATCGACGCTTGAACATAGTGCCCACGTTGCGCGCAAGCGTCGACTTGCCCGCGCCCAAAAAGCCGATAAAGAAGATATGGTCGCAGCCGTGTTTGATGTGCTGAGACATGGCGAAACCTATTCCTCGCAGGGAAGGTCGCGCAGGGCCCGGCGCTCAAAGATACGGAAGATCTGCGTGTACCACAGGTCCTGGGTCGCCTGCGGCTTGACCAGAATAGTGTCAACGCCGGCAAAGTTACCGCTCCACACGTCCGTGTAAAGCTGGTCACCGATCAGCACGGCCTCGTCGGCCGTAGCGCCCAGACGCTTAAGACCCGCCTTCAGGGCAAACGGGGCGGGCTTCATGGCGTGGCTGATAGCCTCGAGCCCCAGCTCGCGCGCCGATGCCATGACCTGGTCGCGATGCCAGTTATTGGACACCATACACAGCTTAAAGCCCTTGGCATGGGCGGCTTCGAGCCAAGCTGAAACCGCAGCGGGGACCTGCTCGGTATCGCGCGGCACCAGGGTGTTATCGCGGTCGAGTAGAATGGCGCGCTTGCCGTCGGCCCACAGGGTATCGAGGTCGATGCGGTCAACTGAGGCAACATATCGTTTGGGGCTAAAAATCCTCATGATCAATTCCAAGACTGTTGGTGCTCTTCGTAGGTCTTCGAGAAATACTCCTCGTCCTGTGTAATGTAGAAATACAGGTCATCGGAGTCGGTCGGCTCAAGGGTAGCCTTGAGCGCCTCGAGAGACGGAGAGCAGATGGGCGTGGGCGGCAGCCCCTCGTGCTTATAGGTGTTATACGGACTATCGCTCTGCAGGTCGTCGGCGGTAACCTCGCCGCCGGTGACATACATCATGGTCGCATCGCTATTGAGGTAACGCAGGCCATCGAGCTTGCCAGCCAGACGGTTATAGAAAACCGAAGCCACATGCGCGCGCTGATCGACGTTGAGGCCCTCGCGCTCGACGATCGAGGCAAGGTTAACGATGTCGTAATCGGACATCTCCACGCCATAGCGCTCCTTGATCTTGGCCTCGCAGCTGGCAAAGTCAAGCGACTTATACTCGGCGTTGAACTGGTCAAGCATGGCGCGAATCACATCATCGGCAGACGGGTCCTTACCCAACGAATAGGTCTTGGGAAATAGGAAGCCCTCGAGTGAATCGTTTGCAGCGCCCTCAAGGAAGCTATAGCCCTTCACATAGTTGGAGGCTATTGCCTGATTGAGGAAGTCTTCCTTGGAGATGCTGTCGTATGCCGCGGCCACGCGATCGGCGACTTGGTCGACCGTTAGGCCCTCAGGGATAGTCAGCGCATCGGAGCCCGCATTGGGGCCTTCCATGAGCTGCTGAACGACCTTGGTCGCGTCCATGAGCGTGGTAAACGAGTAGGCGCCAGGCTTAAGCGACATATCGGCATTAAGCTTTTTGACCGCCGCGTAATAATCCTTGGGGTCTTCGACGATATGGTTCTCGGAGAGAATCGAAGCGATGGTATCACCCGAGGCGCCATCGGGAATCGTGATAGTAACTTGCTGGCCAGCAGAAACTTTCGCATCCTCGCCGGCAAAGAAGCCCTTGACGGCTGGCACGACAAAGAAAACGATCGCGACAAGTGCAAGCACGGCGATGACGCCACCGATAATCATAGGCACCGGAGAGCTTTTCTTTTGGACGCCACGGCGGGCATGCGTGTTATAGCTCGAGCGCGTGGCCGGAGCTACGCCATGTGTGCCGTGAGCATGATGTGTACGCGTATGCGATTGAGGCGCCTGCGCACGCTGCGTGGGCGCCTGCTGCTTAAAGCGGGTACCGCTTGCGGGCCGGGCTGCGCGGGCAGCGGGCTGTTGGGCAGGACGCTGAGCAGATTGTGCTGCACGAGAGGAGGGCTGTGCGGGACGAGCAGCAGGCTGAGCCGCACGCTGCGTCGGTTGCATCGGACGCTGGCCGGACGATACAGGGCGCGACGTAGGCTGCCCCTGGCGATTCGGCTGGCGCGGATCGGAAGCGCTAGGCATGCGAAACCTCCTCGTTTTTGCGATCGAGCCACGTCTGCAAGAACAGGCTGGCGGCGATCATGTCAATCTTGCCCCTCATCTGCTTTTCGCTGAGTCCCTGCTCGCGCAGGATACGCTTTGCCTCTTGCGAGGACAGGCGCTCATCCTCAAACTCAAGCGGAAGATCGAGCTCTTGAGCAATCTTTTGCGCAACGGCGGCAACGCGCTCGGCCTGGGGGCCGGGCTCACCGGCCATGGTCAAGGGACGTCCGCTTACCAGGATATCGGGCTCATAGTCCTCAACCAGGTAACGGAACGTCTTGGCCATGCCAGTGACCTCGGCAGCCGGGAGCACCTTGACGGGCATTGCCATCTTGCCATCACGGCTCGAGACGGCAATGCCAATCCGGGTCTCCCCTATGTCCAGCGCGAGCGCGACCACAGCGACTACTTAAGCGCCGAGCGCGGTCTTGGCAGCCGCGAGGGCATCGGCGATACCGGCAGCGTTCTTGCCGCCAGCCTGGGCCATGTTGGGACGACCGCCACCGCGACCGTCGACCAGGCCCGCGATCTGCTTGATCACGTTACCGGCGTGGAAACCGGCCTTGACGGCGTCATCGGAGCCGGCGGCGAGCAGGGCCGGGGTGCCCTTCTCGGTCACGCTGGCGACGACGCAGGCGACAGGACCGGCGACCTTCTGGTGCACGGTATCCCAGACGTTGCGCAGGTCGGCAGCCTCAAGGCCCTGGAGCTCAGCGACGACGAGCTTGTAGCCGTCGAGCTCGACGGCGCCCTCGATGGCGCTGGAGATAGCGTCGGAGGAGCCACCGGTCAGCGCCTTCTTGAGCTTGTTGGAAGTCTCGCGCAGCTCGGCCTGCAGGTTCTCCACGCGGGCGGGAACCTCATCCACGCGGCACTTGAGCGCAGCAGCGGCGGCGTCGACGAGCGCCAGACGGTCGGCCATGTAGTCGAGAGCGCCCTTAGAGGTCACGGCCTCAATACGGCGGACGTTGGAGCCCGTAGAGGACTCGGAAATGATCTTGAACAGGCCGATCTCGGCGGTGTTGGCGGCATGGGTGCCACCGCAGAGCTCACGGGAGAACGGCTGGTCCTCGGCGCCCACGGAGACAACGCGGACGACGTCGCCATACTTCTCGCCAAACAGGGCGACAGCACCGGCGGCCTTGGCCTCGTCGATGCCCATGACGCGGGTCACGACCGGCTTGGAGGCGAAGATCTGCTGGTTGACCAGGTCCTCGACAGCCTTGAGCTGCTCGGAGGACAGGGCCTCGAAGTGCGTGAAGTCAAAGCGCAGGTGCTCGGGCGTCACCAGCGAGCCAGCCTGGGAGACATGCTCGCCCAGGACCTGCTTAAGCGCAGCGTCGAGCAGGTGGGTGGCGGTGTGGTTGCGGCGCAGGAAACCACGGCGCTCGGCGTCGAGCGCGGCGGTCACGGTAGCACCGACGGTCAATGTGCCCTCGGCAACGTGGGCGACGTGAGCATACAGGCCATTGTGGTTCTTGGTATCGGAAACGGTCAGCGCAACGCCCTCGGCGAAAAGCTCGCCGGCATCGCCCTGCTGGCCACCCATCTCGGCGTAGAACGGGGTGCGGTCGAGCACGACCTCGACGTCCTCGCCCGCAGCGGCGGACTCGACGGACTCACCGTTGCGAACGATAGCGACAACTTTGGCATCCTCGATCACATCGTTGTCATAGCCGTCGAACTCGGTCGCGGCAACCTTGTCGGAAAGCTCGACCCACACGTCGTTGAAGCTGCCCCAAGCATCGCCCTTGGCGTTGGCGCGAGCGCGGGCCTTCTGGTCCTCCATGCAAGCGGTGAAGCCGTCCATATCGACGTTGTGACCGGCGGTGCCGGCGATCTCGACGGTCAGGTCGATGGGGAAACCAAAGGTGTCGTGCAGCTTAAAGGCAACGTCGCCCGGAAGGACAGTACCCTCGGCAAGCGCGGCCAGGGCCTCGTCCAGGTAGACGCGACCGTTGTCGAGCGTCGTGGAGAAACGCTCCTCCTCGGAAGCGACGATACCCTTGACGAGCGCGACGTTCTTGAGCAGCTCGGGATAGGCCTCGCCCATCTGGGCGTTGACCTCGTCAATGAACTTGGTCAGGAAGGCGCCCTCGATGCCCAGCAGGCGACCGTGGAACACGGCACGGCGGAGCAGGCGGCGAAGGACGTACTCGCGACCCTCGTTACCGGGGAGAATGCCGTCCGAGATCATAAAGTCGACGGCACGAGAGTGATCCGCGATGATGCGCAGGGAGCGGCTGGCACCGGAGTAATCGTCGGCGTCATAGGTCTTGCCGCTGATCTTCTCGCCCAGCTTGATGAGGTGCTGCATCAGATCGCCGTCGTAATTAGCGGTCTTGTGCTGCATGATGGCGGCCATGCGCTCCAGACCCATGCCCGTATCGAGGTTGCGGTGCGGCAGCTCCGGCATGGAGCCGTCCTCCTGGCGGTCGTACTGGGTAAAGACGAGATTCCAGAACTCCAGGAAGCGGTCGCAGTCGCAGCCGGGCTTGCAGTCGGGGCTGCCGCAGCCAACCTCCTCGCCCATGTCAAAGTAAATCTCAGAGCACGGACCGCAGGGGCCGGTGGGGCCAGCGGCCCAGAAGTTGTCGTCCTCGCCCAGGCGGGAGATATGATCCTCGGCAACGCCCAGGGAGCGCCACACATCGTGGGTCTCGTCGTCCTCGGTAAAGACAGTAAAGTACAGGCGGTCGAGCGGCAGCTTGAACTCCTTGGTAATGAGCTCAAAGGCCCAAGCGCAGGCCTGCTGCTTGGAGACGCCACCAAAGGAGAAGTCGCCGAGCATCTCAAAGAAGGACAGGTGACGGCCGTCCTCGCCGATGCAATCGATGTCGTTGGTGCGGACGCACTTCTGGCAAGAGATTGCGCCGATCTCCTTCATGGTCTTCTTGCCCTGGTAATACTCCTTAAACTGGTTCATGCCGGCGTTGGCAAGCAGTAGCGAAGGATCGTCGGGGACGAGGGACGAAGAAGGATAGAGCTTAAGACCGCGCTCCTCAAAGAAGTTGAGGAACTTAGAGCGAATCTCGGCCGTAGTCATTGACGGGTAGTCAGCACTCATAGAGGGAATCTCCTCGGTTTCACATCGAAACAGTTCAAACGTAACGATATTACCATCCCACCGCCCCAGTGCAAAAAAGAGGGCCGCCAAACAGCGACCCTCCAGCGAAAGTGCACGTTATTTAGTACTGTGCGATCCTTTGAAAAGGACTGCTGTAGAATTACATATAAGAGTCACCCGGAAGGAGCGATCGATGAAAAGCAAACGATTTTTCCTCAATGCACTTCTGTTAGCGGCACTTTTAACGCTATTGGCTTTCTCCTGCTGGTACGCAAACCAACCAGCATTTGGCTACGTGTTGTATGCAGTAATGTCCGGCGATAAGGCTTATTACACTTTACGCGCAATTGACATTCTCTTTTTCTATGTTGCCGGTCCCTTATCAATCGCTTTGCTCGCGTTTCTTGTCATTTACAACTTCAAGAAACGTTAATGGGGCCTATTTAGAATCCGAATCGTCCATGGACCCGTCGATGCCGGTTTTGGTATCGTCATCAGAGTTGGAATCGTCATCCTTGGCGAAGGGATTCTTGAAGAAACCCGTGGCATCGGGCTGAAGACCCGAGAGCTTGATCCAGGGATTATCGAGCTCGGGCTTGGGCATAGCCTTGGCCTCGGGCGCGGTCTCGTTGCCGATGAGCTCGGACTCGTAGATGAAGGTGTCGTCGCCGAGCGCGTCGTAGGCGGCGACCGGGTTGCCATCGGCATCGCGGTACGGCGTGCCCTTAAACACGGCGCCGTCATAGGCCACAAGCTGGCGGCCGGTCTCGTTCTCAAAGTAGTAGACGAAAATGCCCTTGAGGGCTGCGCACAGCGGAATGGCAATGATCATGCCGATGGGGCCCATGAGCGCCGACCCAATAACGAGCGCCGTGAGGCTCATGATGGGATGCACCTGCACCGAGCTCTGCATGACCTTAGGCGAAATTACGTTATCGGTGACGTTTTGCGCGACCATCGTCACGATGAGCGTCCATAACGCCAACATGGGGCTGAACATGAAACCGAGCACTGTTGCGATTGCTGCGCTCACCCAGGGACCGACGACCGGAACCAAATGCATGATGCCGGTAAAGATGGCCATGAGCGCCGCATACGGATGGCCGATGATCATAAAACCGATAAAGGCGAGGAAACCACCGCAGATGGACGTCACGACCATACCGCGCATGTAGCCGCCGACAGAGCGAGAAAGGATGGCGACCATAAAGCGGTACGAGGTCTCCTTCTCCTGACCGATGATGGTGCAAATCTCGTGGTGCATGCGAGGGTAGTCGCAGGCCATCCAGTACGCAAGCACCAGACCAAGGAAGATCACGAACAACTGCGAGGCTGTATTGGTGATGAGCGGGAACACACCGCGGCCAAGCTCGGCAGCGATCTGAGACACATACTTCGATGCCACGGCAACCAGCGACGAAAGATTATCGTCCAGATACTCCTTGAGCGGCGTGTTGTTGAGCGTCTTGGCATGCGAGATCATCTCGTTGAGGTCGCCACCCGCAACACGAAGCTGCTCGGGCAGGCGGCTAAGGACTTCCATGATCTGACCAAAGAGAATCGGCGACAAGATGCAAACGACACCGACGAGCACAGCAACGACCACAATAAGCGCGATAAGCGAACCGATGCCGCGATTCACGCCGTGGTGCTCGAGCCAGTTGGTGATCGGGGACATCACAAAAGCAATGATGGAGCCGACGGCAAGAAACTCAATAACCGGTGCCAGGATGCCCATAAGGTTAAAGATGACGGCGGCGATGACGATGCAACCGACGACAGCCCAAATGCGAAGCGTCAGAATGCGGGTATCGCGCAGCGTGCGGTCGGTTTGTTGGGGGTGCTCACTCATGAACGAACCATCACTCCGTCGGGGTCAATCTTATCCTGAATCTTCTTGAGGGTGCGGCGCAACAAGCGCGAGACCTGCACCTGCGAGATGCCCAGCTTCTTGGCGATCTCGATCTGGGTCATGCCCTTTACAAAGCGCAGCTCGATGACTTCGCGCTCGCGCGGCGAGAAATCGCGGATGGCCTCTTCAATGACCAGACGGTCATCGGTAAAGTCGAGCTCGTTGTCGTCGTCGGCGTAGCGGTCGAGAATCGAGGGCGCATCGTCGGAATCGGACGCTCCGGGAGCCTCGATGGGCACCGACGTATAGGCCGACGACGACTCCATGGCCTCCAGGACCTCGTCGACGGTCACGTCCAGGTACTCAGCGATTTCTTCGACCTTGGGTGAGCGCTGCAACTCGTTGGTAAGCTTGTCGGTAGCCTGGTTAACCTTGGCAGAAAGCTCCTGCAGGCGACGAGGCACGCGCACGCTCCAGCCCTTGTCACGGAAGTGACGCTTGATCTCGCCCAAGATGGTGGGCGTGGCAAACGTGGTGAACTCGAGTCCGCGCTCAGGGTCAAAGCGGTCGATTGCCTTGAGCAGGCCCAAATAGCCAACCTGCATCAGGTCGTCGAGCGGCTCGCCGCGATTCTTAAATTTGTTGGCAAGGAACCTTACCAGGTTCATATGGGACATGACGAGCTGCTCGCGGGCGTCCGGATCACCGGTCTCCTTGTAGCGACGAAACAGCTCGCGGGTTTTCTCCTTGTCCCAAGCGGTCTTGCCGCTCCGGGAACGTTCGGTCATATTAGATATCCGCCTTGAGATCGAGGGAAAGCGTTAGAGGCGCCGCAGTCTTTTCGTAGGAATCGCACACGCTTGCAAGAATGAGCTCGGCATACACAGCAGCCTGGTCATCCTCGTCGACGGTGGCCTGTTCCCCAAAGGTAAAGGTCATGCCGACGTGAGATTCGTCCACATCGAAATTGATCGTGATGTCGTCGCAGTCGACCGCGGTGCACCCAAAGATGAAGGCTTCCTCGGCAGCCATGCGGATATCCTCGATGCGATCGACGGACATAGAGCACAGGGCGCCGACGTTGGCGGCCGTCATGCGCACCAAGCGCGCGAGACGCGGATCACCGGCAACGCTCAGCGTAATGGGGCAGGTTGCTTCACTACTCATCGCAGGACTCCTCGGAGGTCTCGGCAGGCGTATAGGTGTAATACTGAGCAGGCTTAGCAGCGGGCTTCTGAACATCATCGTCGTCAGCAGCGGCATCGTCATCGTCAATCAGAACGCGCTCAGTAGGCTGCTCGGCCTCGGCGGCGGCAGCGGCGAGCTTGCGATCGGCGTCGGCTGCAGGAGCCTTCACCTTATTGAAGAGCTTCTGCACGGCGCCAGCAGCAGAATCTGTCACGCTCGATACGGCATTACTGGCCTCAGCCACGCTGCCCGTGACCTCGGAGATGTCGCGAACGACCGCCTCAACCTCAACGAGGTTGGACGTCAGGGCGTCAACGGCAGTCTTGCTCGACTTGAGGAGCGGCTCCATCTGGGCAAGTGCCGGCGTAAGCTCGTCAACGGCGCCATCAAGCTTTGCCACCACGGGCTGCGCCTCGGCAATCGTATTGTTGAGGTCGGTTACCGTCTTGTCGAGCGAGTCGACAACGGTGCGGGTTTTGCGCAGGGTGAGCGCAAGCTCAACGATAGCCCACACGCCGGCAACGGCGAGCAGCAGCAAGGCGATTTGAATGGGACTCATACAAGCCTCCCAAAGGAATCGAAATACAGACGTTTTCCATGGTACCCCAAAGGGGACCGAACATGCCAAGAGCAGCAACGTGGGACAAAATTATCAGCAGCTACTTCGGTGCATTCCCGCTGCGGTCGCGTTCGCTTTGCTCTACGCGCCATTCTTCCCAACCACGGCCGGCAGGCCGCCAAAATGCACCGCGTTCTAAGCCTTCGGGCAAATAGCGCTGGTCGACCCAGCCTTCGGGATAATCGTGCGGATACTTATACACACCGTATTCATCGCTGCCCGGGCGATGGCGATCGCGCAGATAACTCGGCACCTCGCGAAGCCCACTAGAGTGGATATCGGCCAGCGCCGCATCGATCGAAGCCTCACACGCGTTGGATTTAGGCGCCAAGCACACATAGAGTGCAGCCTGAGCCAGGTTAATACGGCACTCGGGATAGCCAATGACCTCGGCAGACTTAAACGCGGCATGCGCCACCAAAAGTGCCTGCGGATCGGCGTTGCCAACGTCCTCAGAAGCCTGAATCATAATACGGCGAGCGATAAACTTGGGATCCTCCCCCGCATCAATCATACGCGCGAGCCAATAGATCGTGGCATCGGGGTCGCTACCGCGCATAGACTTAATAAACGCACTGATGATGTCGTAGTGCATGTCGCCGTTTTTGTCGTACGAAAAGCCACGACGCGGGTTGGCAATCTTTACGTCATCCACGGTGATGGGATAGCGCTCCCCCGCCGCCGGCGCTGGCGTCCCTTCGGTATCGGGACGCGTGACGGCAATCTCGCTCGCCAGCTCAAGTGTCGTCAGGGCCGAGCGTGCATCACCCGCAGCCAGCGTACAAATGGTCTTGACCGTATCCTCATCGGCCGAGAACTTACCGTTCAGACCATGCGGAGCCTCGAGCGCACGCTCGATCAGCGTGGCAATGTCCTCGTCCTTAAGGTGTTCGAGTTCCACCACGCGACCACGCGAGAGCAATGCCGAGTTGACCTCAAAGTACGGGTTTTCCGTCGTGGCGCCAATCATAATGACGGTACGGTTCTCAACTGCATGCAGCAGGGCATCCTGCTGCGACTTAGAGAAGCGGTGAATCTCATCGATGAATAGAATGGTGCGGCGGTCGTACGTATTCAGGCGCGTCTTGGCCTCGTCAATCACGCGGCGCAAGTCCTTTACGGTGCCCGTCACGGCGCTGACCTCGACAAACTCGCTCTTGGTATGGTTGGCGATAATGTGGGCCAGCGTCGTCTTACCCGTACCGGCCGGCCCGTACAGAATCACGCTCGAAAGCACGTCATGCTCAATCGCGGCGCGCAGCCACGAGCCCTTACCGACGGCCTTTTGCTGGCCCACATACTCGTCGAGCGAATTGGGGCGCATACGCACCGCAAGCGGGGCATTCTGAAAAGAGCGCTCGCGCGTCGAAGCAGAAAAAAGGTCGTCCATAGCCATCCCGTGCATCAATCAAAATCGTTGTTGACCAACAGTATACCGAAAGGATACGAACTACCGTTCGTTAATATAGGTGCGGTGCGGAAACTTTAGACCTGGGAACAATTTGCTCGTCAGCTCGCAGAAATAACCATCCGTCATGCTTGCGATGTAATCGACGACAGTCTGATCCTTGTCGTCCTGCCAAGCATAGATGCGGCCATAATAGGAAAGCTGCTGCTCAATACGCGAAATGTGGTGCTTAAAGATGTAGGAGGACTCGTCACCCTCGTTTATATCCTGCAGGCAACGGTCGTAGAGCTTTTCGAACGCCTCACGCAGCTCCTCCTCGGAATCGCCTTCGATACCGCCCTTGCTATAGATCTTCTCGTAGTTCTCGCGCTTGGCTCGGCGGATCTCCTCAAACAGGTCCTCGCTCATCTCGATACGCGGTTTGCCGTAGCTATGCTCAACGATATCGATGGAAGCGTGCGTGAGAATCCAGCTGTTATAGGCGCCGCCCCGACCATCGTCAAAAGCGTCGGGCGACAGCAGGCCCGCGGCAATGGCGTCCTGACGATCACGACCGACGTAGGCGAGGATATCCGAGATGCGAACGACGCAGCCCTCGAGCGTCATGGGACGCAGGTGCCCAATGGCGCCATAGCCCGTGGCGATGCAGTCCTCGACCGCCTGATCGAACTGGTCAAAGGAGCCCATATCCGACAATTCAAACACGCGCTGCTCGTACTCGCCGTTATGGCATAGCACGCCGTCGAGCGTCTGGAGCGACACGTTGCGACCGTACAGGGCATCGAGTACGCGCACCGACTGCACGTTATGGAAAAAGAAACGGCCGGTACGCTCATGATAGATATCGTTGAGGAAGCGCTCGCCGGCATGGCCGAAAGGCGTGTGTCCCAAGTCGTGACCCAGACCAATCGCCTCGATCAGATCGCAATTGAGCCCCAGGGCGCGACCGATATCGCGCGCAATGCGGGAGACGAGCTGCACATGCAAACCGCGGCGTGACAGATCGTCATTGCTACGGAAGCTAAAGACCTGCGTTTTGCCTGCATAACGGGTGTACGCCGGAAGATGAAGTATCTTTTCGGTATCGCGCATAAACGCCGGACGCAAAAGCGTGCCTTTGTCGGCGGCGCGATCAATACGACGAATTACCTGATCGTCGTTGCAACGATACGGGTTGACATAGCCCGAAGCACGATCGGCAGAAATGCGCTCGACAAGTTCGGGCGACAACGCCGAGGGAATACGGTCCATGCGCGCCTTAATGACGGCCGATTCTTGATTAGTTGCCATGGCATGCTCCTTAAGAAGGATGCGCAATCGGTTACAATGTGCAGCCCACGACCTCGATTATGGCAAAAATCGGCACCAAAAACGGGAGCAATGGCAGGGAGCGCGATTTTGTGATGAGGCAGGAGAAGGCAAGGACCAGGAGCGCGGCGGCAAATGCCACGATGCCACCCATAGGGTCGAGCGTGCAAAGCGCGAAGAGTGCCTTGGAATCTCCCATGCCGATGCCCGGGATTTGGCGAAGACGACGCCAGAGGGACTCAGTCAGAACGAGGGCAAGATACACGATGACGGCAAGACCTGCGTGGTCAAGCGTTGTGTTCAAACCGAGGTCGAGCCAAACGCCCGCAAACGCCGCCACCGCACACGCGCCGGCAAGCGAATTCGGGAACCGCCGATCACGAACATCGATAACGGCGCCAGCAATAGCAAACAACCAAAACGGGATATAGACCATCGAACGCCTCCTTGAGTTACATCGCAAAAACAAAAACCACCACAAAAGTGCCTGTCCCCTTTGTGGTGGTTTTAGTGGTGATTATTTGGCGCCTTGCATGACCTCGTCAAGGGTGACGTTGACGGCGTGCTGCGTCGGCACCCAGTCGACCTTCAGGAACAGCGCAGCCACCGTGATGGGGATATAGCTGAACATAAAGATCGGGAAGGTAAACAGGTTAGTCACCAGGCGCCACTTTTGCGCGCAGTGAATATGCTTGTACTCAAAGATAGTCGTGAGCAGCGCCAGGATGAAGAAAGTCTGATACATCATGGCGAACGTCATGATAAGCGAGGCGGCACAAGCCTGCATCTCGACTTCGGTAGCTAAGAAGCCGTGCGAGAGTCCACCCACGATGAGGAACGTCGCATTAGCGAGCATCGAGATCAGGGACAGCAGCATGCCCGGGGCGATGGTCATAAACATGTCGTAGGCGGCAAAGCGATGATAGCGGAAGGTCGATTTGACCAGGTGCTTACCGTAGGTAAAGAACACCTGGTAGAAGCCCTTGGTCCAGCGCATGCGCTGTTTCCAGGACGCCTTAAACGTCACGGGCTGTTCGTCAAAGAACTCCGCCGGCGCATAACCGATGCGAATGCCGTGAATGGCACAGAACGTAGTGAACTGGATGTCCTCGGTCAGCGTATGGAACTGCCAGCCGTGCATGCCCTCAATTACGCTGGCGGAGATGAGGTAGCCCGAACCAGAGACGGCACAAGACGTCTTACAGATGTTGCGCGCGTTGTTGAGGAAGCGGGCCTCACGCAGATACCAGGTGGCGTTGGCAGACGAAATCCACGAGCTGCCGAAGTTCTTGGAGTTACGATAGCTCGTGACCACATGGAAGCCCTGGTCAAAGGCATCATTCATCTTGGAGACGTAATCGCGGGAGATAACGTTGTCGGCATCGAAGATAAAGTAGCCCTCAAACGTGTCGGGATACTCGTTGAGAATGCGATCGAAACCAAAGTCCATGACCCAGCTCTTACCCTTGCGGGCCAGGTCGTTGCGCTCATAAACGATGGCGCCTGCCTCGCGCGCGAGCTGCGCCGTATTATCGGTGCAGGCATCGGCGACCACGAAGACCTCGATAAGCTCGGACGGATAATCCTGGTCCTTGATGGAGCGAACGAGGTTGGCGATCACGGCCTCCTCGTTATGCGCCGCGATAAAGAAGGCATAGCGGTGGAGTTTTTTGGCCTTGGGAGGCGCGACCTCGCCACGAAGAGCGCCAATGACAAAGAAGACCACCTGGTACAGAAAGCAGACCGTGAGTAGCGTAACCACAATCTGATTAAAGATCACGATGGGCGTGTTAGCTTGTAAAAAGGCGAGCATGCAGGCTCCCGAGAACGCGTTACGTAAACAACCGTATATCTTACCGTAGGCTAACCGAGTTCAAGAAACCACCTAATACTGGTTAGGGTTCGAGCAGACCGAGCTGCGGAACGATTTCGTCGCCGGCGGCAGTGCGGCCGAGCGAGCGCGGGGCTAGGTCATCCAGAACGGCGGCGAGATCCCACGGCAGCTCATCACGGCACTCAATGCGCTCCCCCGTCACGGGATGATCGAACGCCACACGCCAGGAATGGAGGAATTGCCTGGTCAAACCCTGGTCGGCACGCACATCGCACTTACCGTAGAGCGAATCGCCCACGCAGGCGTGGTTGATATGGCGCATGTGCACGCGAATCTGATGCGTGCGACCCGTAAACAGGTGGCACTCGACGAGCGTATAGCCATCGTCAAAACGCGTGGAATCGAAGCGCTCGAGGACCCTAAAGGTCGTAATGGCCTGGCGCGCGAAAGGATCGTCCGAAACCGCCATCTTGACACGGTCGCGCGTAGAACGGGCAATGCCGGTGTTGATCGTGCCCTCGTCCATGGCAATGTGGCCGTGGACGAGCGTAATGTAGCGGCGGTCGAGCGTGCGCGTGCGGATGAGATTCTGGAGCGCGCGCTGGGTGTCGTCGTCTTTTGCCGCGAGCATAAGGCCCGAGGTGTCACGATCCAGGCGATGCACGATGCCGGGGCGGTCCTCGCCCTGCACGGTGCCCAGATGGTCAATGCCACAGTGATAGACCAAGGCGTTCGCAAGGGTGCCGCTCTCGTGGCCATGGGCGGGATGGCACACCAAACCGCGCTGCTTGGAGAGCACGATGAGGTAGTCGTCCTCGTAGCGGATATCGAGGGGAATGGCCTCGGGAATCACATCGGTGGGATCGTGCGGCTCGGGCAAATCGACCGAAATACGGTCGCCGGAGCGCACGGCATACTTTTTTGACAGGCATGTCTCGCCGTTGACGGCAACGGCACCGCCCTCGATCAGATGCGCGCAGGCAGAGCGCGTAGGGCAGCCGTCATTAGCGCCCAGATAGGCGTCGAGACGCTGGCCAGCGGCATCGTCGGCAACAAGGATATGGATGTCGGCCATTAGCGCTCGCTCCTTTCGCGAATCTTGCGGGCACGCTCCCCACGCTGCTGGGCCTTGCGCTTAGCGCGGGCCTCGTCACGGGCGTTGAGCTCGGCGGTCGCGTCGACCTCACGGGCCGCAGGACTCAAGAACATGTAGCCGATGAGGGCAAGCACCACACCGACCGTAATGCCGACATCGGCCACATTGAAGACGGGGAAGTCGATGAAGGTGGTGGCAATAAAATCGGTCACAAAGCCAAAAGCCAGACGGTCGATCGCATTGCCAATGGCGCCGCCCACGACCATAGCCATGCCCACAACCTCAAAGCGAGCAAGCTGGGGCGCGCGAAGCAAGTACACCGCGATCGCAACGATAACGACAAACGCCAGCACGGCAAACGCGAGGCCATGTCCCTCGCCCATGCTAAAGGCAGCACCGATGTTACGCACGAAAAGGAAGTCGATCACACCGGGGATAACAGTCACATGCAGAGCATCGCCGACGGCACGAACCGCAAGCTTGGTCAGCTGGTCAACAAGCAGCACGGCCAACGCCACGCTACCAGCAACACCCAACCGCCAACGCAAAGGCGGCGTC
>USBK01000031.1:0-30229 GCA_900552895.1 uncultured Collinsella sp. | reverse complement strand
TGGTAGCCCGTACCAGATTCGAACTGGTGATCTCCGCCTTGAGAGGGCGGCGTCCTAAACCGCTAGACGAACGGGCCATATGTAGCAAATGCAATGGCTGGGATGGAGGGAGTCGAACCCCCATTGACGGAACCAGAATCCGCTGTCCTGCCATTAGACGACATCCCAATGACTGCATCGCTGCGCTCGGCTGTGCCTTTGCGCAAGAAAGAAATATACGGGAAGTCCGGCCGTGACGCAAGCCCCAATTTTGAATTTTTTGAAATTCAGTCAAATACGGCCGACACGTGAAGGACCTGTGAAGTCGACCGCTGCACACGAAGGGCAAAACGCCGCGAGCGGTAGCCGTCAACCGTTGGCAGATTCTACCGCGAAAACGATAGCACCAGGCAACACAATCGAAGTATCAATGATCACGTAGATATCGAGGCGCCATGGACGAAGAGCTTGATTACCTATGGGAAACCCTGGGCCTCGAGATCACTGCTGACCTTTGGCCCGAACGGGACAAAATCCATCCCACCCTGCGCCCCGCCATCACGGTGATGCAGGCAAAATACCGCCGTGCATCCTTTTTGATCATGCGGATGTCATGGCACGCGGGACTCCCCGACCTTAAGCGAATCCAGGCAAGCCTCGTCGAGCTGTCCGGTATGCCGACTGTCATATCCGAGGCGCACCTGGAGCAGCGACAGCGCGAGCGACTGCAACAGCAGCGGATTCCCTTTATCTGCCCCGGTGTTCAGGCATATCTGCCCTTTATGGACGAGGAGTACTGGAGCGGCAAGCCCAACAAGCACGTAAAGGTCTACAATCCGCACGAATGGGCACAGCTCGAGGATTGAGCCGAGCGAGCCCGCCGATGGAAAACACGTCCCACCCTGAGCACTCAAAACGGGTCGCGCTTTCCGCAGCCGCTACAGCAACGCCTCGGCCCAAGCCGATTCCCTAAAGCCGGGAATCGCAAAGTCGTCGCCCACCAGCAGTGGGCGCTTAACCAGCATGCCGTCGGTCGCCAGCAGCTCGTAGCACTCCTGATCCGTCATGCCCGCATCCAGACGCGCCTTCAGACCCAGCTCTCGATATTTCATGCCCGACGAATTAAAGAAGCGCCGCACCGGCAGCCCCGAACGAGCAATCCAGGTCGCAAGCTCATCAGCCGTGGGATTGTCCAAAACGATATCGCGGTCGATATACTCTACCCCGTGTTCGTCCAGCCATGCCTTGGCCTTCTTGCAGGTCGAGCACTTGGGATATTCAACAAACAGTACGGTCATGGGAATCCTCCGAATATAGATCGGCCAACGCAGGCACACGCCACACGAGGCGCCTTCGTATGATGGGCCAATTGTAGCCCACGGGTCACACGCTAAACGAACCGTACCCCGAATCCGCGTTTGATGAACGGCAGCAGCTCCATTGCCTCGGGCGTGATATGGCCCGCAACGTTCATGCGCTCGCCACCGGGAAGATCGACCCGCGCAATCTCAAGCTCGCCTTCGTAGCGCCCATAGCCGCTATTACTCACAGCGATCGACCCCGCCTTTCGCGGCAGGCCGGCTCCGGCATCCGTCGGCACGGAATCCGGCTTAAGCGTCGTGCGCGACTCCTGAGACCTAAAGATGAGGACGCTCGAATCGGGCCGGTCGTGATGAATCTGCCCACGTACATAGGCATAACCGGACTCAAGCTCGCATTGCAGGTCCACGTATCCGGCGGAAACTTGAGCAAACTGCGCCCAGCCCGCATCGGAAAGATCGGGGTCGCCGACCAACACAATGTCGCAATCGGCGCCATGTGCGAGCTCAAGCATGTTGAGGGCAACCTTTGACGCGCGACCGCGATGTGCCTCGACCGTCGGAAGTCCCTCGAATACCGGCCCGCGAACGTTGGCATCACCCGGCACAAAAGCCATGATTTCGAATCCAAGCGCCGCAAGACGAAGATTCGTCCGAGCAATGTCCTCCAGAGCTAAACCGGTATAAGGCTTAGGGTAAAAATTGTGGCAGGCGGCAAAACGAGTCACATCGGCACCGGCCTCACGCCACGATGCGATTTCATCAGAACTCACCGTCGATGCATTGACCACAATGCGAAATACACCGGACAGCTCCGCGACCCGCCGGGCGCTAAAGCCATAGTCCAAACGAAGGTATTCCAACCCCAGATCGCGCAGGTCCTCGATGCGCTCAAGCCCGAGCAAATCGCACGTGCGCGGTCCCACATCGGCAATGAGCGCAATGCCGCGGGCGGAAAGCAGCGACAGTACATGACGGACCTTATCGGCATACGCCGCTCCCCCATCCTCGGGAATATGCAGCGAGGTGAACGCATAGCGTGCACCCGCCGCGGCGCCACGCTCAATCGTTCGCTCAATATCCTGCAGAGGGCTGGAAAGATAAATCGAAATACCCGTTTTCACGCTTCAACGCTCCTTTAAAAAAGGCCGGCGGAGCAGTTAGCCCCGCCGGCACAACCATAGCATCAAGAAATCTGCTGCGCGCCGCGAGCTCTGAGCAACACGGCTCGCGATATCAAACTACTCGCCAAAGAACTCGTTGATCTTCTGCTCGTCGACGCCAAAGAACCACGTCAGGACAAAGCCGGCGGCATAGGCAAGCAGCATAGCGGCAACGTAGCCGAGCTGCTGGCCAGGAACGACGATCAGCAAGCCAAACAGACCGGAAACGCCCTGAGAAACCGTGCCGATGTGAAGCAGCGCCGCGAGCGCGCCGCCAAATCCGGCACCCAGGCAGGCCGTCACAAACGGGCGAACGAGCGGCAGCGCAACAGCATACATCAGAGGCTCGCCCACACCCAGGATTCCAACGGGAATGGACTCGGCGACGTACTTCTTGAGCTTGGCGTTCTTGGTCTTAAAGTACAGCGCCAGACCGGCACCGACCTGACCGCCGCCAGCCATCATAAGGATGGGAAGCAGGTAATTGATGCCCTTGGTAGCGCCGTCGGGATCGTTGAGCATAGCGTGGATCGGCGTGAGCGCCTGATGCAGGCCGACAGACACCAGTGGCAAGAAACCTGCCGACAGGATATAGCCGCCCAGGACGCCCAGCTTCTCGAAGATAAAGGTCAAAACGCTAAAGATGGCAGTCGTCAGCCATGCGCCAACCGGCTGGATGACGAGCATCAGAGCAAAGGCGCCGATGATGAGCACCAGCAGCGGGGACAAGAACGTGTCGAGTGCGTTGGGCATAACCTTGCGAATCTGACGCTCCATCCAGGCAAAAAATGCGCCGGCGATAAGAGCCGCGATCATGCCGCCCGCTGCGGGGTTGTACTGCGCATTGGTGAGCGGCAGCAGAATGGCAGTGGCAGGATCGGCCGCGCCAGGCGCAAGCAGGGGCATGGCACTGTTGGCGATACACATCATGCCGGCGATGCCGCCCAGCGCAGCGGAGCCACCAAACTCACGTGCCGCGTTATAGCCCACCAAGATGGGCAGATAGGCAAACAGGGCCCAGCCCATGGAACGAATGCCCTGGTACCACCACTCGCCTGCAAGCGCGCCTGCCGTCGAGACGTTGATGACGTTGCAGATACCGTTGATGAGGCCAGCCGCAATGATGCCGGGAAGCAGGGCGACGAAGACATTGGAAATCTTCTTGAGGAAGGCCTGAACCGGCTTAGACTCGTACTTGGCCTTCTGCGCGGCCTTGTTTGTGGCCGCAGCGTCAACCACGCTCTCGTCGGCAACGCCTTTCGCAAGGCCAGTGAGCTTGGAGAACTCCTCGAGCACCTTATTCACCTTGCCCGGCCCCAGCACGATCTGCATCGTGTCGTCCTCGACCAGGCCCATCACGCCGTCGAGTGCCTTAATACCCTCCGTGTCGACGTTGCCCGCGTCTTTGACGGTCACGCGCAGGCGCGTCATGCACGCCGCGTTTGCGAGCACGTTGTCTTTACCGCCCAAAAGGTCCAGCAGCTTTTGAGCCAGCTCTTTGTTCGTCATAACTCCTCCTTGTATTGGGTATCTCGTCTGGATGTCATATCAGCTCACGCCGCACACCTATTGGGCATCGGCATCGCTCTTCTCATGGCCACTCACCGCAGCACGGACATGGCCTCGCGCTCGCTCAAGAGCTACCGCAGCCTGCTCGGCATCGCAGTCCAGCAGTACCGAGACAATAGCGGTTTTTACGTGGCCGCCGGCATCTGCAAGCGCCTGAATAGCGCGCTCGCGCGTGCAGCCGGTCGCCTCCATCACGATGTTCTGGCCGCGCACCACCAACTTCTCGTTCGTCTGCTGCACATCGACCATCAGGTTTTGGTATACCTTGCCGATCTTGACCATGGCACCGGTCGAAATCATGTTGAGAATGAGCTTTTGAACCGTTCCCGCCTTGAGCCTCGTTGAGCCGGTCAGTACCTCGGGACCGGGCACGGGTTCAATGGCAAGATCTGCGCTCTCCCCGATCTTCGACCCTTGGTTGCAGGCAATTGCGATCGTCTTGCACCCAGTTGCCTTGGCGTATACAAGGCCGCCCACCACATAGGGAGTACGACCGCTTGCCGCCAGGCCAACGACAAGATCCTTGTCCGAGAGTCCACGCCCCCGCAGGTCGCTCGCGCCGAGCTCCTCACTGTCTTCGGCACCTTCGACAGCCTTGATAAACGCCGTCTCGCCTCCGGCAATGAGCCCGACAATCAGATCGGGTGACACGCCAAACGTGGGCGGACACTCCGAAGCGTCGAGTACGCCCAGACGACCGCTGGTGCCTGCGCCCATGTAAAAGACGCGCCCGCCGCGCTCGAGTGCCTCAGCAGCCCAGTCGATTGCTGTGGCAACCTGGGGCAACACTTTTGTGACCGACTGGACGGCACGAAGATCCTCATCGTTCATCGTCGTAACGATTTGCAGCGATGTCATCGTATCGAGGTCCATAGACCTTTGATTACGCTTTTCGGTCGTGAATTTTGTTAAATCGAGCATTTCATTCACCTCATCTTTCCTGTTTCTCGATGTAGTTTTGCTTAATGACATGCGTCGCCCGTTCGTAGTCGCTGGCAACGTAAGCAGCGTACAGGGCATCGACAACCATAAGCTGGGCCATACGCGAAGCCATGGCACCGCTGCGGACCAAGGGCTCACTCGCAGCGACGCCGAGCACGGCATCGGCCATGGTGGCAAGCTTGGATGATCCATCTACTTTGGTCACGGCCACAACGGGACAGTTGTGACGTTGGGCCTCGGCGGTGCAGTCCAGCACCTCTTGCGTCAAGCCCGAGTAGCTAAAGGCGATTGCCATATCGCCCTCATGCATGTTCTTGGCACACAAGAGCTGATCATGCCAGTCGTCGTACAGATGGCACTCTTTGTCGACACGCATGAGCTTTTGCGCCAGATCGTGCGCGACCAAACGAGAGGCACCGATACCGAACAGATTGACTGCGCGTGCCCGCTTAAGATAGGCCGCGCATCGCTCCAAGACGGTGTAATCGAGCGTTCGCGCCGTCGCTTCGATCGTGCGCACGTTGCTTTTCATCACCTTCCCCACGATACGTTCGACGCTGTCATCCATGGAGATGTCCTCGAGGGCTACGTCTTTCTTGTCACCTAAGAGCGCCAGCTCGGCAATCAGTTCGCGCTGGAACTCCTTGTAGCCCGCAAAACCCAAACGCTTGCAAAAGCGCAAAATGCTCGAGGGCGAGGAGAACGTGGCATCGGCAAGACCGCGGACGGACAGCCCGACCACCTCGTGCGGATGAGCGCTCACATATGCGATGACATTGCGTTCCGCCGGGCTCGCGCTGAGCTCACGCTCGCGAAGCCGCAAAAGCAATCCGTTTGCCATCTCAAACACCTCCGTTGAGAAGAATTAAAGACCAACGAACGATTCGTACCGGATACAAACAGCTTTTACGGTACATTGTGCCGCATCGTGGCGCACAAAGGACGAGCGTTCTACCGCTCGCCCCTCAAATCCGACCGCTCGGAAATACGCGCGACACAAAATAATTCAACAAGGTCGCATGATCAGAAACGGGTTTGTTACCGGCTAGCGCCTCGCATGGGCGCCGATGGGGCGCGTCTCGTGGTGCACCCATGCGGAGACCAGCAATACCAACAGCATGGCGGTGACATAGCCCGCAGCATCGAATCCTAAATCGATAACGTCGAAATGCCTGCCGGGAACAAAGATCTTATGTACCTGATCGCCAACGGAGCAGACGGCGCAAAAGAGCAACACGGGCACGCAACGGGAGCATACGCTCCACGGACGCCTGGAAAAGCAAACCACGACCACCGAGGCGAACAATCCGACGAAGAAAAACTCTACGGTATGGGCAACGCGACGGACGTTCGTGCCCACCCACATGCGAATGGAAGCAAGTCGGCCAGACCGGACATTCGAAGCAGCCGAATCGGTGCCCCCTGTCATCCCGTTCTCGGCCTGAGCTTCACCCGCGACATCGGCAGCCTGTACGCCCGTAGCCTGACCCTCCACCACACGCGCGGTGGACTCGCTCAGCAACGACGTCTCCACCGCATTTTGCTCCGTCAGCACCCAGATGCCCGCCAGCGTTGCAGCGAACAGAACGATCGCGGTCCATCCGATTATTTGTTTTACGCGCGCCAAGGGCCTACCTCCTTTTTTGAATATCAGCGAGTGTAGCCCCGAATGACATCGCCACCGTATCAAAATTTGAATCGCAACAGGAAGCGACAAAGCGACGCAAACCCCTACCCCGCCTCGCGCATCCAGCGATCGAACGTCCCCACGCACACGCCCAGGCACTTTGCTGCCTGGCTGCGGGTAATATCGCCCGCCTCATAGCTATCGCGTACCAGATCAAACTGAGGAGGGCACGGCTTGCGAGGTCGACCGAAACGAACCCCTCGCGCCCGCGCCGCTGCAATTCCCTCCGCCTGGCGCCGATGGATATTCTCGCGCTCCACCTGCGCCACGTAGCTCAGCAGTTGCAGCACAATATCGGCAATCAGGGTATTGGTCACATCCGGCGTGCCGCTTGCCCTGGCGCGCGTGTCAAGCAATGGCATGTCCAACACCACAATGGCAACCCCGAGCTCCTTGGTAATGCGTCGCCATTCCTCAAGAATCTCGGAGTAATTACGACCAAGTCGGTCGATAGAAAGCACCACCAGCACGTCCCCGTCTCCCAGGACGTGCAGCAGCTCGCGATAGCGCGGTCGATCGAAGTCCTTGCCGCTCGCATGGTCGGCATAAATATTCGCCGAGCCCACGCCATAGGCGCCCAGCGCATCCAGCTGCCGATTAAGATTCTGATCGCGCGAACTCACCCGCGCATAACCATACACCGTCGCCATCTCATCCCCGCTTTCTTGTAAACCTGCCAAAAAGGGACAGGTTTATTTTGGTAGGTTTTACCTCTCAAATAGCAGGTAAGCGGGCGGCCGAGCAGACGGCAAGGTAGCCATGATCCAAATGCGGAGGGCGGCCCCGAAAGACCGCCCTCCGCTCTCCCGCCATGAGTCGAGATTTGGCTAATGGATAAGCTTAAAGTCCAAGTGCCCACGCGTGGTATTGACGCGCGAGACCTCGATAATCACGCGCTGGCCCAGTTCATAGCGAGTCCCCGTGTCGGCGCCCGTCAGCGTAAGCGCATCCTCGTCGAACTCGAACCACTCGTTGCCCAGGCTCTTGATCGAAACCAAGCCTTCGACCTGCGTCAGGTCCAAGCGCACAAAGAGGCCCATGCTGCTAACCCACGAGACGGTTCCGGCATAGCGCTCGCCCAGACGGTCCTCATAGTACTGGGCAATCTTGATCTTTTGCGTCGCATGGCTGGCGGCATCGGCCGCACGCTCCGCATCGCTGCATGCGCGGCAGATCTGCGGCAGAATGCGCGGCAGCGACTCGCGCCCCTTGCCGATCAGCCGCGGCGTACGGACCAGGGCGTCCTTGCCGCCGAGCTGTTCATAGGCCAACTGCAGTTTGAGCACGCGGTGCACCACCAGATCGGGGTAGCGACGGATGGGACTCGTAAAGTGACAGTAGCACGGCGCGGCGAGCGCAAAGTGACCCTCGTTGCGCGGCTTGTACAGTGCGCGCTGCATGCTGCGCAGAAGCAGCGTGTTGACGAGCGGTGCGTTGGCCGTACCGGCGGCAGCATCAACTGCAGCCTGTAGCTCATCGGGACTCCCCAGGGCGATACCGGCAGCACGGCGATCGTCGATGATGCCTAGCTGCGCCAGCGCAACGGCGGCACCGTGCAGGCTATCGGGGCTCGGATCCTCATGCACGCGATAGCAGGCCTCGATATCACGGTCTGCCAGCCACTCTGCAACGCACTCGTTGGCGAGTAGCATGGCTTCCTCGATAAGCGACGTGGCACACGAACGCTCGCGCGCCACAATCTGCACGGGCACTCCGTCCTCATCCAATAGAGCGCGAATCTCGGCCGTGTCAAAATCGACTGAGCCGCGGGCACGACGAATACGACGGCGAAGTTCGGTGAGTTCGTTGGCGGCGACAAGGAAATCGCCGAGGTCGACGTTATAGCCGCGAGCAGTTTCCTCGCACGCAAGACCGCGCTCAAGCGCCTCCTCGCGCGAGGCCTCAGCAGCCGCAACATCCTCAGCGGCGCCTTCCAGCACCGAATACTCAACAGCGTCGGCACGCACCAGCAGCGCCTCGGCGCCGTCATAGTCCATACGCACACGCGAGCGAATCACGCTGGGGTACGGATCGTAATGCCGCACGCGACCCTGCGCATCGAGCTCAATGTCAACGGTAAACGCAAGACGGTCCTCGTCAGGGCGAAGAGAGCATAGGTCACAGGACAGGCGTTCGGGCAGCATGGGAAGCACGCGATCGGCCAGATACACCGATGTCGTACGATGGCGAGCCTCAAGATCGATATGCCCGTCCCAAGCCACATAGTGAGAAACGTCAGCGATATGCACACCCAGCTTGTAGCCACCCTCGGGCGTGCGCTCAAGCGAAATGGCATCGTCAAAGTCGCGCGCGTCGACCGGGTCGATCGTGATGACAAAGCGGTCGCGCAGATCGCGGCGGAGCGGGTCCTTAAGCGCCGCGGACACATCGAGCGAAAGCCCCTCGGCCTCGTCCAGCGCGGCCTCGGGATAGCTATCGGTATAGCCGTAACGCGCCATCACGTATTGAACGCCCAAATCGGGCGCGTCATCTCCGCCAATGCGGCGTTCGATCGTCACGGTGCCCGATTCCAGGCGCGTCGGGTAGGTCAAAATGCGCGCGACAACGGCATCACCCGGGTGGACGCCCAGACGATCCGCCGAGGTATCCTCGGGCAGAATGAAGAAGTCGGCCTTCAGGCGCGAATCGAGCGGCTCGATCACACCGAGCGGACCAGCGGTCTGGTACGTACCCACCACGCTTATGGCTGCGCGCTCAACCACGCCTTCGATCACGGCGCGCCGCTCACCGTGCGGGCTGTTCTTAATGCTCACGGCAACGGTGTCGCCGTCCATGATCTCGCGCTTACCGCGGCCCATAACCTTGTAGTCGCCGCTCTCGGTTATGACATAGGCGCCATGCTCATGGAGCTGCACGCGCCCGGTCAGGCTCGGACGGCGTTCGCTGCGCACCGGCCCACGCTTATTGCGAGCACCGCGCTTATGCTTGTTATTGCGCCCCATGGCGCCTCCTTGCTATCGATGACGAACTCCAAAGAGTCTACCCAAATGATTCGCTTTCCTGCCGTCCCCTAGAGATCAAAAAACGGGCCGCCCCATAAGAGACGACCCGTTGGAAGGGATGAATTCCAGGCATGCCTACACGCGCAGGTAGCGGCGCATGGCTATGGCAGAACCAAAGAGACCGATAATCACACCGACCAGAATCAGCGCAGCATAGGTCACCAGGTAGTACTGCATCGGCAGGGCAAACGACATCCAGCCGATGCTCTCCTGCAAACGCGGAATCATCAGATTGCGCAGCAGCTCCAGAACGCCGATGGAAAGCAGCGAGCCCAAAATGGCCTGCAGTACGCCCTCGGTGATAAACGGGCCGCGAATGAAGCCGTTGCTGGCGCCGACCAGACGCATAATCGCAATCTCACGACGACGCGCCGTGATGGACAGGCGAATCGTGTTGTTGATGAAGATGAATGCGATAAAGGTCAAAAGGCCAACGAGCACCACGGCGGCGATGCGGATGTAGTTGGTCACCTGGAACAGGCGGCTCACTTCCTCTTGGCCGTACAGCACGCTCGCGTTGACGTCGCCGTCATCCGCGATCTTCTGGAAGTCGGCGTTCTTCTTGAGCTTCTGGGCCGTGCTCTCGACCTTGGACGGATCGTCCATCTCAATTGCAAACGAAGCCGGCAGCGGGTTCTGGCCATCGAGCGCGCTCATGGTGGCGTCGGCGTTGCCCGACATCTTGCTCGTATACTCGGCCAGCGCGTCGTCCTTGTCCTTGTACGTCACGGACTTGACGTTGCTCCACGTCTTGAGCTCAGCCTCAAAAGCCTGAACATCGGCCTGATCGGCGTCATCGCTAATAAAGGCGTTGATGACGACCTGATCCTCGACGGTGCCGATCACGGAGTTCAGCATCGCGGAGCCCATGATGAACAGGCCGATGATAAACAGCGAAAGGAAGATCGTGATGACGGCGCCGAGCGAGGTAGTCCAGTTACGGAAGAAGTGACTGATTGCCTCTTTGAAGGAGTAGCCCACGTTAGTTGGTGCCATAGTTGCCGTAACCTCCCCTCTCCTGGTCGCGGATAACGTGGCCGCCCTCGAGGGCGATCACGCGACGGTGCATGCTATCGACCATCTCGCGGTCGTGCGTGGCGACGATCACGGTGGTGCCGGTGCGGTTAATACGCTCGAGCAGCTTCATGATGCCCAGCGAGATCGCCGGGTCGAGGTTGCCCGTGGGCTCGTCGCAGATAAGCAGCGGCGGGCGGTTGACCATGGCGCGGGCAACGGCAACGCGCTGCTGCTCGCCACCGGAAAGCTGATCGGGCAGCGAGTCCATCTGATCGGCCAGGCCGACCAGACGCAGCACCTCGGGAACCTGGCTGCGAATGACACCCTTGGGCTTGCCGATGCACTGCAGGGCAAACGCCACGTTTTCGTAGGCGGATTTTTGAGGCAGAAGCTTAAAGTCCTGGAACACGGCGCCAATCTGACGGCGCAGGAACGGAACCTTGCGGTTCTTGATCTTCATGAGGTCCTGACCGGCAACCAAGATGCGGCCGCTCGTCGGCTTGACGTCGCGGTTGAGCGTCGACAGCAGCGTGGTCTTACCCGAGCCGGAATGACCGACCAGGAAGACGAACTCGCCCGGATAGATCTCGATGTTGATGTCGTCGAGTGCAGGCTTGTTGGGCTGTGCCGGATAGATCTTGGTGACATGCTCCATAAGGATGACGGGCTCGACACCGGCCTGCTTGGCCATCTTCTTGCGGCTGGCTTGCGGATCGATGGGCGCAAACACCGACGTAAAATCGGGGTTGTTGAGCGCGTTATCGAGGCTTGCGACCTCGGCGGCCTGATCGCTCTCGACCACCGGGGCAGCAGGCTGCGTGGGATCGGGAATAGCGGCAAAGAGACCGGACTGCGCAGGCTGAGGAACCGGCGTCGCAGGGGCCATGGGGTCGGGAATGCCGGCCATGGTAGGCTGCGGCGTGGCGGCGCCAGCCTGAGGCTGCTCCACGCGAGCGGTCACGGCCTGAACGGGCTCAAAACCCGCCGTGCCGGAAAGCGCGACATCGCTGGTGGGATTGTAGGCAAAGGGATCGGATGCCGGCTGTGCCTGATCTGCCGGCTGAGCGGGGACCTGAGCAACAGGCTGGCCCTCTGAATCCGGAGTGGCGAAACGACTGCCCTGGACGCCTGTCTGCGTCTTGGGGGCATCATCGCCCGCACCGGAGGTACGGAAGTGGTTACCCACTGGTGCTCCTTATCGTCGTGCGTTTAAACTACATGAGCGCTTTGTATTTTAGCAGCATTAGCTTTGCTGCACATAAGAAGCATGGCGGGGTTTGGGTCTCACCGACCGGGCGCAGGGTTACCTCCCAAATCGTCCTCGCGCATGGCCGGCATTTGTCCTGCTCCTGCGGAGCTGCGGACAAACGCCGGCCATGCGCTGCGGAAAGATTTGGGAGGTAACCCTGCGCCCGGCCTGCGGCTACTATGGGGCCGACGCACCAACTTGAGATGCTGCGCATACAAAGTTGGAAGGGTCTGAATTGCACTTTGTTGGGATGGGCCCGTTTCCCCATGGGACCTTTGCTTGGCAGGACTCTAATTTAAATTCAACAAAAACAGGGGCGCCCTCTTTGGGGATACCCCTGTTCTGGCTTGGATGTGGTTGTTGAGACGATACTTTGCCTCGTCTTGCCTTATGCCAAGAACTCCTTGGTGGTCGCCACGATGTTGGCGGCGTCCAGGCCGTACTTGTGCAGGAGCTCGGCACCCGGGCCGGACTCGCCGAAGGTGTCGTTGACACCGATCTTCTTGAGCGGCGTCGGGCACTGCTCGCACAGGACGTCGGCAACGGCGCTGCCCAGGCCACCGATCACAGAGTGCTCCTCGACGGTCACGACGTGGCCGGTCTTGGTGGCGCTCTTGACGATCAGGTCGGCATCGATGGGCTTGATGGTGTGCATGTTGATGACCTCGGCATCGATGCCCTCGGCAGCAAGCTGCTCGGCGGCCTCGAGAGCCTCGCCGACCATCAGGCCGCAGGCGATGATGGTCACATCGGCGCCCTCGCGCATGACAATGCCCTTACCCAACTCGAACTTGTAGGTCTCGGGGTCGTTGATAACCGGCGAGGCCAGACGGGCAAAGCGCATGTACACGGGGCCGTCGCACTCGTAGGCGGCGCGCGTCACGGCGCGGGCCTCGACATCGTCGGCCGGAACGATAACGGTCATGCCGGGGATGACGCGCATCAGGGCGATATCCTCGCAGCACTGATGCGTAGCACCGTCCTCGCCCACCGAGATACCGGCGTGCGTGGCACCGATCTTAACGTTGAGGTGCGGGTAGCCGATGGAGTTACGGACCTGCTCAAAGGCGCGGCCGGCGGCGAACATGGCAAAGGTGCTCGCGAAGGCAACGCGACCGGTGGTTGCGATACCGGCGGCAACACCCATCAGGTTGCTCTCGGCGATACCCACATCGAAGAAACGGTCGGGGCAGGCGGCCTTAAACTTACCGGTCTGCGTGGCGGCGGCCAGGTCGGCGTCGAGGACCACAAAGTCATCGTGCTCGTTGGCGAGCTCGACGAGGGCCTCGCCGTAGCTTACGCGCGTGGCGATTTTCTTGACGTCTGCCATCCTAGAGCTCCTCTCCGGCGGCCGTGAGCTCTGCCATGGCCTGCTCAAACTGTTCATCATTGGGGGCCTTGCCGTGCCAACCAACCTGGTTCTCCATAAAGGACACGCCCTTGCCCTTCAGGGTCTCGGCGATAATGGCGGTCGGCTGGCCCTTGGTGGCGCGAGCCTCGGCAAAGGCGGCGCGGATCTGATCGAAATCGTTGCCGTCGGCAAGCTCCACCACGTGGAACTTAAAGGCGCGGAACTTGTCGGCGAGCGGCATGGGGTCGTTGACCTCCTCGACGGGACCGTCGATCTGCAGGCCGTTGTGGTCGACGATCACACAGAGGTTATCGAGCTGCTGGTTGCCGGCAAACATGGCGGCCTCCCAGACCTGGCCCTCCTCGCTCTCGCCATCGCCCAGCAGGGCGTACGTGCGATAAGTATCGCCCCAGTGCTTGGCGGCAACGGCCATGCCCACGGCGGCGGAGATGCCCTGGCCGAGCGAACCGGTGGACATGTCAACGCCCGGAGTGTCGTTCATGTTGGGATGACCCTGCAGGTGGCTGCCGATGTGGCGCAGCGTCTCAAGATCCTCCTTGGGGAAGAACCCACGCTCGGCGAGCACAGCGTACAGACCAGGTGCACAGTGGCCCTTGGAAAGCACAAAGCGATCGCGGTCGGCCTTGCGGGGATGGGCCGGGTCGACGTTCATTTCCTCAAAGTACAGATAGGTCATGATGTCGGCAGCGCCGAGCGAACCGCCCGGATGGCCGGACTTGGCAGCGTGCACGCCGGTGACGATGCCCTTCCTTACCTCGTTGGCAACCTTTTTGAGCTCTTCGTCGCTCATTGTGCCTTCCTTTCATCCTCATTAGACAAAATGCGCACGGCACCGAAGGTAATCCCAACACAGCCGCAATGCACGTACGTCATTCATTATGCTGGAAACTGATGGCTTTACCAGAGTTTTTATCATTATTTGAACAATTTAGCAGGCAGAACCGCTGATGAAACGGTTTATCAATGTGAACGTCTTTTGGATGGGACGCGGTCGGCCCTACGCGCTAATGTCCTTGAATCCCTCGCCGAAAGCTTCCGTAACGTCGGCGACCGTCACAATGGCGTGAGGATCGCGCTCGCGCACGATCGTCTTGAGGGTATTGAGCTCTCGACGGTTCACGATGACCATGATCACCGGCTTCTCGGCACCCGAATACATGCCAGTCGCCTTAAACTTGGTACAACCACGACCCAGGCCATACATGATATCGGCAGCGATATCAGGGAACTTGTCCGAGATGATGAGTACCATACGGCGTTTGTTGCCACCATCGGCCACGGCATCGATCACGTAGCCGCTAATGACCATCGAAAGGCCTGCATATAGTGCATTTTCGATTGAAAAGACCGGAGCCGACAGCGCGCATACGGCAACATCGATCGCCATGACGGTCGAGCCCACGGGCAGCGAGGTATTACGCGAGATGATTTGGCCAATCGTGTCCGAGCCGCCGGTGTTGGCGCCGGCGCGCAGCACCATGCCGTAACCGATGCCTGTAATAATGCCGCCCCACATGGCAGGGAGCATCAGGTCCGCATCCGCCAGAGGTGCTACAAACGGGGCGAACAGATCGGTAAAGAAGCCCAGCAGCACAAAGCCCGTCGCGGTCTGCACCACGTAGAACATGCCGCCCTCGCGCATAACGACCAGCAACAGCAAGGCGTTCATCACGATCGTCTGAATACCAACGGGAAGCGATATGCCGCGCGATGCGCCGACCGCCTGGATAATGGTGGCAAGGCCCGTAACACCACCGGCAGCAAGGCCGTTGGGAATCAAAAACAGGTCGGTCGCAATAGCGGCCAGAGCGCACCCCAACATAATCTGGGGCAGGTCGTGAAAGAAGTTCATCGATAGAATGCGCTTGATGTCCAGACGATATGCCATGCTACCTCCCTCAAAAAAGCGCACCCAAACGGATGCGCTTCGAACTTCTTGCTGTATTCGATTCTACCGATTCGCCGAACAAAAACCACCCCTGCGCAGGGTTTGCTTTGGATACAAAACCACCCTGCTCGGAGGGTTTTATCCATTTCCACATAAACCGGGCGGTTTATGCAGATGGGATCTCCGCGTCAGCGTTGCCAGTGGCCCAGCGATGGTAGCCAATAACAAACGGGTCCAGGTCGCCATCGTCAAGAACGGCCTCGACATTGCTGGTCTCAACGCCCGTGCGTAGGTCCTTAACCATCTGATACGGGTAGAGCACGTAGCTGCGGATCTGGTTGCCAAAACCAATCGTGGTTTTGGGTCCGCGAATCTCATCCAGGGCCTCGGCGCGCTTCTCGAGCTCAATCTCGTACAGGCGAGCCTTGAGGATCTGCATGCACGCGGCCTTGTTCTGGATCTGGCTGCGCTCGTTTTGGCAGGTGACCACAATGCCGCTGGGGAAATGCGTCACGCGCACGGCGGAGTCGGTGGTGTTAACGCCCTGACCGCCCGGGCCGCTCGCGTGGTACACGTCCACGCGGATGTCATCGGGACTGATCTCGATGTCGATATCATCGGGTAGCACGGGGATGACCTCGACGCCGGCAAACGTGGTCTGGCGGCGCTTCTTGTCGTCGGTGGGGCTAATGCGAACCAAGCGGTGGACGCCGGCCTCGGCGCGCAGCATGCCAAATGCGTCCTTGCCCTCGACGGTAAAGGTCGCGCGGTCGATGCCGATGACCTCAGCAGCGGGGCAGTCGTTAATCGTGACCTTCCAGCCGCGACGCTGGCAGTACTTCATGTACATCTTAAAGAGCATGAAGGTCCAGTCCTGGGCCTCCAGACCACCCTGTCCGGGCTTGATGGTCACAATGGCATCGCCGTGATCGAACTCACCGGTAAACCAGCTCGAAAGCTCAAACTCATCGATGGCACGGGCCAGGCGCTCAGCCGTGGCTGTAGCCTCCTCGCGAAGGGCGGCGGCATCGGGGTCATCCCCCATCTCCTCGGCAAGCTCCAGCGCGGCGCGGGCATCGGAAAGCTCGCCGCGCGCGTTGTCCACGGCAGCGATATCTTCCTTGGTGCGCGCGATTTCCTCCATGGTGGCACGGGCGGCGTCGGCGTCATCCCAAAAGCCGAGGGCCACGCTTTTGGCCTCGAGCTCGGTCACGCGCGTGCGCTTTTCGTCCAAGTGGAGATACGACTCGACCTCGCCGAGCCGGTCCGCAAACGCGTCCAGCTCGGCGGGCGTTACCTCTAAAGCCTCAGCCATTAACGATTCCTGCCGTGGCAGTACTTAAACTTCTTGCCGCTACCGCAGGGGCACGGGTCGTTGCGGCCCACGTTGACGTACGGATCGTCGCTCTCGGACTTGCGATAGGTGGTCACCTTGCCACCGTTGTTGACGGCAGCCGGACCACCCTGGACAGCCGTGCGGGCCTGCACCTGCGCCTGCTTGCGCAGCACCGAGTCGCCGTTGTCACCATCGACCTCGGCAGGACCGGAGAAGTGCGCACGCTCGAGCGCGGGCTCCTCCTTGTGCTCCACGGCACGCGGGGCAGCCTTGATCTCGATGCGCAGAACCGTGCGCAGGTAATCCTCGTACATGGTGTCGACGAGGATCTGGAACGCGCCGTAGGCCTCGGTCTTGTACTCGACCAGCGGGTCGCGCTGGCCAAAGCCGCGCAGGCCGATGCCGGTCTTGAGATAGTCCATCTCCTGCAGGTAGTTCATCCAGCGGGTATCGATGACGCGCAGCATGACCTGGGTGTTGAGCTCGCGCATCAGGTCCTCGCCCAAGCGCTCGGCCTTCATGTTGTAGCACTTCTCTACGTAAGCCAGGACATCGGCAGCCAGAGCCTCATAATCCTCGTCGGGGAACTTCGGCGTATCGATGTGGCCGGTGAGCTCCACAACCCACTTGCGCAGGCCCTCCAGGTCGCGCTCGCCATCGTGACTGTCCTTGGTGCAGAACTCCTGAACGCAGCGGTACACGGTGTCGTGCATGACCTCGGTGATGTGGTCGGTCAGGTCCTTGCCGTCCAGAATCTTATTGCGCTCAGCGTAAATGACCTGGCGCTGCTTGTTCATGACGTCGTCGTACTCAAGGACGCTCTTGCGCATGGAGAAGTTGATGCTCTCGACCTTGTGCTGGGCGCTCTCGACGGCCTTGGAGATGATCTTGTGCTGGATGGGCATGTCGTCGCCCATGTCGGCCGTGACCATCATCTTGGAGACGCGGTCCATCTTGTCGCCGCCGAACAGGCGCATGAGGTCGTCCTCGAGCGACAGGTAGAACTGGGTCTCGCCCGGATCGCCCTGACGGCCGGAGCGGCCGCGCAGCTGGTTGTCGATACGACGGGACTCGTGGCGCTCGGTGCCGATAACGGTCAGGCCGCCGGCGGCAAGCACGCGCTCGCGCTCGGCCTTGCAGGTCTCCTTGGCCTCGGCGTTAAACTGCTCAAGCTGCTCGGGCGTCACGTCCTCCATGGTCAGGCCCTCGTACTCAAGGCGCTCGCGCACCAGCTCGTCGGGGTTGCCGCCCAACAGGATGTCGGTACCACGACCGGCCATGTTGGTAGCGATGGTCACGGCGCCGTAGCGTCCGGCCTGGGCAACGATATGAGCCTCGCGCTCATGGTGCTTGGCGTTGAGGACCTCGTGCGCGATGCCGCGCTTGGTAAGGGCGGCCGACAGCTTCTCGGAGCTCTCGATGGAGACGGTGCCCACCAGGACCGGCTGGCCCTTGGCGTGACGCTGCTCGACATCGTCGGCGACGGCGTTGTACTTGGCCTGAATGGTACGGTACACCAGGTCCTCGTGATCAACACGCTGAACGGGTTTGTTGGAGGGGATGACCTCGACGGGCAGCTTGTAGATCTCGCGGAACTCGGCATCCTCGGTGAGTGCCGTGCCGGTCATGCCGGAGAGCTTGTCATACAGACGGAAGTAGTTCTGCAAGGTGATGGTGGCCAGCGTCTGGTTCTCCTCGCGTACGAGCACGCCCTCTTTGGCCTCGATGGCCTGGTGCAGGCCCTCGGAGTAACGGCGGCCTTCCATAATGCGGCCGGTGAACTCGTCGACGATCTTGACCTCGCCGTTGGTGACCACGTACTGCTTGTCGCGGTGGAACATGTACTGGGCCTTCAGCGCCTGCTGCAGGTGGTTGACCAGCTGGCCGGAGAGATCGGCATAGATGTCATCGATACCCAGGCGGCGCTCGATCTTCTTAAGACCGCGCTCGGTGGCGGCGATGGTGTGCTTGGCCTCGTCCATGACGTAGTCGCCCGTGGGTTCAACGTCCTCGGTGGCGGTAAGCATGTCGTGCGACACGTCCTCGCCGCGCTCAAGGCCACGCACGGCACGCGCGAAGTCCTTGTAGGTACTGGCGGACTTGGTGCCAGCGCCCGAGATGATCAGCGGGGTGCGAGCCTCATCGATCAGGATGGAGTCAACCTCGTCGACGATGGCGTAGTTGTGGCCGCGCTGCACGCGCTGCTCGGGACGAGTGACCATGTTGTCGCGCAGGTAATCAAAACCGAACTCGGAGTTGGTGCCGTAGGTGACGTCGGCCTGGTAGGCCGGGCGCTTGAGCTCGAGCGGCATGTTGTTCTGGAGCAGACCGACGGTCATGCCCAGGTACTTATAGATGCGGCCCATCCACTCGGAGTCGCGCTTGGCAAGGTAATCATTGACAGTGACGACGTGCACGCCCTTGCCGGCAATAGCGTTGAGATAGCCGGCCAACGTGGAGACGAGGGTCTTACCTTCGCCGGTCTTCATCTCGGCGATGTGGCCCTCGTGCAGCGCCATGGCGCCAATGAGCTGCACGTCAAAGTGGCGCATACCCATGGTGCGCTTGGAAGCCTCGCGCACGGTGGCAAAGGCCTCGGGGAGCATGTCGTCGAGCGACTCGCCGTTGGCGTAACGCTCGCGGAACTTATCGGTCTGGCCGCGGAGTTCCTCCTCGGTCATCTTCTCAAACTGGGGCTCAAGACCGTTGATCTGGTCGACGATCTTGTAGTAGCGCTTAAGGTCCTTATCGGATCCAAAGGACAGCAGCTTTGACATGAATCCCATGTGGTTTTCCTTTTTGGCCATCGCCCACGCCGTGCAGCTGCGGGCGAGTTAAACACAGATGATTGTACTTTAGCCAAACAAGGCGCGGCCTATACGGTCGAGCTCGACCGCCACGTAATAACTATGACCAACCTGCCGCAATGGAACGGGTTTATTTTGGCAGGTTTTATCTGAGCAAACGCCGTCTCTCTGCCATTTGGTGCCACGGGGACAGGTTAGCTTGCACCAATAAAAAGAAAAGGGCCGCGCACCCAAATGGATGCACGGCCCTCATGCCATGAATGCGAGTGATTCCGCGGCGAGCTATTTACTCAGCAGCCTCGGTGGTCTCGGCCTCGGCAGCGGCCTCCTCGACGGGAGCCTCTGCGGGAGCCTCGGCGGCCTGCTTGGCAGCCTCCTCGGCAAACTTAGCAGCACGCTTGGCCTTCTCGGCAGCCTTAGCCTCAGCGGCGGCCTTGCGAGCGGCCTCGGCCTCAGCAGCCTTGGCGGCCTTGGCAGCCTTGGCCTCCTCAGCCTTCTTGAGCTGGGCGGCAGCGGCGCCACCGAACTTGTCGGCGAAGCGCTGGACGCGTCCACCGGTGTCGACGAACTTCTGCTGGCCGGTGTAGAACGGGTGGCACTCGTTGCAAAGCTCGACCTTCATCTCGGACACGGTAGCGTGCGTCTTGAAGGTGTTGCCGCAGGAGCACGTCACCGTGCACTCGACATACTGGGGATGGATACCCTGCTTCATGGTAGGACTCCTTATTGGTCAGGCGCTGGTTACCGATCAGCGCATAAGGCGTCTTGGTTTCCGACCAAGACAACAAACTCGGCTATGGTACCACGGCGCCGCATGTCCCACAAAAGGTTCACGGTCTTTTCGGCACGACACGAGCTGGCCCTTGAATATCAACTATCATCCGAACACTCCCCCACATTCATCCTTCGTATGTATCGAGGTATTCCTGCTTGAGCGTCTGCGAGGACGACTTGATCTTTTCCACGAGCGTGCCGGCCTCGATGAAGTAGAACGAGTCGGTGAGGTCTGCCAGGTCGTCGAGCAGATGGCTTGAAATGAGCACGCTGCGTCCCCGCGCCACCTCGCTGCGCATCGCGTCGCAGGAGGTTTTCCGCTTTCCCGGATCGAGGCCGTTCAGCGGTTCATCGAGGATGAGGTACGGGCAATCGGTCGCTATCGCCATGGCAAGCTTTACCTGCTGCTTCATTCCCGTCGAGAGTTTACGGGCCGGCTTGTCGAGATATGGGGAGATTCCGAGGGAGCTGCAGAGCGAGTCGATGTCGGCGGCCGATTTCCACGCATCCCTAACGAAAGCAAGGTGCTCGAGGGCTGATAGCGTGGGGTAAAGATCCGTGCCGCCTGAAGAGCTCAGGTAGACGAGTTCTGCAAATTCGGCTGATTGACGTTGGCTGATTCCGTCTGCCACCAGGCTTCCCGAGTGGATACGGGTGGGAAATTGGCCCGACAGCGCTTCAAGAAAGGTGGTTTTCCCCGAGCCGTTGGGAGCAATGAGGCCCGCCGCCGTTCCCGGGCTCAAGAAAAGCGATCCGATTGAAAGTATCGTCGTGCTTCCGTATCCCACGCTCACGTCCAGAAGCTCGAGCCCATGGCGCTTTTTCGCGGGTTCAGACTGTTTGGGCGAACGTGTCGCAACGGCGCCGACCGCAAAAAAGACCGCGACGTATATCAGGGCCACGGCAAGCATCGATGCACCGCTTGAACCGGAGTCAATGAATTCTGTTGGGAAGCATCCTACGTAACCCGTTGCCTCGATAGGCGAGAACACGGCCAGCGGCAGGAGCTCGAGCGCGGCATTATGCCCCAGTGCCGAATCGGACAATAACGGGAATGCCGGGGCCGCGACAAGCAACGCGGAGGTAAGGGGGCCCGCGAAGACGCGCCTCGTTGCGGTCGATAGGACGACGGAACAAACGGATATCAAGGTTCCACCCGCGAGCAGCGCGAGAAGTATGGTCGTGAAGACGTCTCCCGCGGTCGTGGTAGTGAGCGCGCCGTTATGGAAGAAGGCGATCGGGTACCCGATCTGCCCGAAGCCGTTTAGGGCCAAGGCGTAAATACTCCCGGGCGCAAGGCCGGCGAGGAGCATCGCGGTCCCCGCGCCAATTATCGAAAACACGGTTTGGATAAGGCGCCGGAATTTGGGCACGGGCGCCTTTGCCGCCAGGGTCCCGGGCCTTGTGGCGCCGAGCACGAGTATCGACGAGAGAAGGAAGGGGATGAAGGGAAGGAAGGACGGCGCCTGGGCAATGGCGTAGGGCAGGAAGGAGAGGAACGGCAGGTCGTTTGCGGAGGCCGGGATATCCGCGATGCCGGAGCTGCTCAGAGCGCGGCAATATGCGAGCTCTGCGTCATTGGTCTCCTGGTCCCCCACGATGGACCCGGATTGGAAGCCCTCGTCCATGAGCGCGTAGTAGCTCTCGGCAGAGTCGAGAAAGGCGGCGTCGGTTTGAGCGGCGAGGGCGGCGTTCGCGTATCTTGCAAGCTCAGCGTCATCTTGCTGCTCTGGCGATAGGTCTGTGCCGCTGGCCTGGGGCGCGCGCGTATTGAATGCGTCGACAAAGCCCTGCATGCCCTGCTTCATAAAGAAGGGGCCGTAGATGGGTGAATTGAACGCAATGGGGACGGAAAAGGCTGCAGCAAGAACGAGCGTGGAAATCCATACGGCCTTGTCTCTTAGGATTAGTTTGAGAAGAAGTCGACAGTACATTCAGAAGCACCTGCATTCCTCAAAGAATCGTTAGATTAAAAGTAACAGACCGAATGAAGATGCGTGCGATGGGGGCGAGGCGAATGGCTGAGCGGTATCGATACGCGGGTTCAACGGCATCATATTGACCACATAGATTTTTAACTTGCATTTCTACCCGCCCTTTTCGTAGAGTCGCCGATACGTGCTTAGCGCACCCTCGGCGCGTCCGGCAGGCTTTGCGAAATGGGATCCAGGAGACTTCGGCGCAGCATCATCTTGCGGAATGCTTCTAATGAGCCTCCCATCCTTCAAAAACAGAATCTCATCGCACAGCCTATCGACCGAATCCAAGATGTGGGATGACATGATGATGCACGTACCAGAATCGGCCAGCTTCCTGAGAATCTCGGAATGCAAGTCCACCCTGCTGGGGTCGAGCGCGTTCATGGGCTCATCTAATAGAAGGTACCGCGCGCCCGTCGCATACGCAATCGCCAGGGTAAGCTGCTGCTTCATGCCCTGGCTCAGAGTGCGGATCCTCATCTTCGCGAACTCGCCTATCTGCGTTTGTTCCACTATCTCTTCGATATCGCGAGCGTGCGGCCACATATCGCAAACCATCTTGAGGTGATCTTCCGCACGCAATCCGGGATACAGCAGCGTCCCCTCACCAGGTGCATAGAAGATCATAGAACGGACCTCTCTCGCACCCGTACCCTGCACCTCATCCAGAACGATGCTCCCGTCCACGCGAGGACCCGGCAAACCTGCCATCGCACGCAGCAACGTCGTCTTTCCATGCCCGTTCGGAGCGACGAGACCGTAGACCGTACCCGGGGCAAACTCAGCGTTCACCGAATCTACGAGCACCTTCTTTCCATAAGAGATCGTCAGCGTTTGAAGGTCAATCATCGAGATCATCCCCTTTCGATCTTTGGAACACTCAGGCGCACCATCAACGGAGATACGGCGCCCAAGACCACCAGCAGAGCGCCCGATGCGCCGACGACCTCTCCAAAAGGCATCGCGTTCGTCCCTCGCCCAAGGAACCCAATCGTCCCCACCTGGGAAGCGGGATCAAACGAGGCGAATGGAGCCAGCAGCGCGACGCCCATGCCCACGCTTTCAACATGAGCGCTCAACGAACCCAACACCAAGAGAACCGCGCAAACCATTCCGGTGACAACGGGGTTGCGGCTAATCGCTGCTGTCAACGCAGCGACGACGGAAATCACGCCGTATGCCATGACCAGCAACGGAATACTGCACAACACCGCCTCCCCCACCATGGACGTTGTCGAAGCTCCCGCCCGAATGAGAGCGACGGGATACTCCGATCCACCCGCACCGTTCTTAATCACGGACACAACGACAGCGGGAACCATCGACACCAAAAGCAGCACCAAGCCAAGCAGGAGAGCCAGCGCAACAGCCGTCAGAAAACGCACATGCGCTGTTGCGGGGATCTGGAGAACCAGAAGGGAACGACACTGCAGGTGGGTGCACGCGAGCGATGTGACAACCACGGGCAACAGCAAAAATAAGGAGGGAAGCGCTGCCTGGAGATACGAAAGGAGGATTAATGGGGGCATCTTCGTACTTAACTCGTAAACCTTGGGTTCCGGCAAGCTCGCGATCGACTCAAGCAGAAGGGCGCGCGCCTCCGCACGAGAAGGAGTCTCCGGCTCGATTCCGATCGATTGCAGGAGAGTCGCATCTGCCGCGCCCAGCTCACCTCGAGCGCGCTCGTACGTCGCAAGGCTTCGAAACCCCTCCGCAGGCATAGGCGCGTACACGAAACCCGAAAGAGCATCCCGCATGTCTTCCAGGGCCGCTTTGCCCTCGACGTCCATATTCGCAGCGTTCTGCTCTAGATACCGATCTATTGAACGGAGCTCCCCATCCCTATACCGAACAGCGGAAACGTTATCAGCGTCAGGAAACATCTCGACCAGAGCCGGGGCCAGCATCGTCGTCGACATTGCAATCGCGCATACGGCGAGGGTAGGAGAACGCAGGAGCAGTTTCCCCATCGTTCTTACGTATGCAACGGCGGAGGCACAAGCGCTCGAACGAGTTGCCGTTCTCGATGCAGTGAAGGAACCTCTCTCAAGACAAATCGGGGATATCGGGCACGCGCAGCCGCTCTTTCCAGCAACGCAAAGCAGGCTAATTGCCAGCACCTCGATCCCGATTGCGCATACGAGGGCAATCGCGCCACGCTCGAAGCAAAGTCCAGGCAGATTCACTATCTGCGTTGTCGGGTACGGGCTATAGGCGCCGACGGTCAACTCAGTGTTCGCATACGTAAGGGGATTCAACAGGGCGAACTCACGTAAAGCGATGGATCTTCCGTAATACCCGGGAACCATCGTCACCCCCATCAGGGCACATACGAACACGATTCCAAGCGTAGGGTTATTGGCAATCTTCACGGCAAGGTGAACGACAAGCGAGATGAACGCTGCCACCAAGAATTGCAAGATGGCCGTCTGCGCGAACACCAGCCAAGCCGGTTTGATAACCGGAGTCGCATATTGAATGTAGCCTATCGGATAGAACGGCGAGCCCGGGCCATTCTTCACAAGCGCGGCGATTATCCCTGGAAGATTGATGGCGAGGACGGCAAGCATTGCAAAAACACTCGCCCATACGCTCGATGCAACAAGTCTACCCAGCTCGCCCATCGGTGCCTGGATGATGAGCTTTTCACGTTTGTTAAGACGCGCGGCAAGGAACGAGACGGCAACGGCCGTTGCGACCCATAGCAAGTACTCCTTCGATCCGTCATAATAGGTGTACTCTCCATCCGATATCTGCAGAAACGGAAGTAGGGGAGAGAGCGGTGCCAAGATAAGACGTCCCGCGGCAAGAGGGTACAGAAGCGCGGGCATGCTTGATGAAGAGGTATAGACACCGTCCTCCCCCGCATTCACAAGCGCATCCGCATAGGATGCTGACAATTCCTGCTCAACACGGGTTATTCCCGACTCGAGGTATTCGACCCGTCCGTCGATGCCAGCCGCGCTCCTGAAGACGGGCAGAGCACAAAGAACCATCAACGCAACAACGACAACACAGAGCGACCTGGAGGAGAGAAGCGACCTAAAGATCGCCTTCGAGATTTTGAGCATATTCATCGCCAACCTTAACCTCATCCAGTCGGAACAGAGGGGCCGAACAAAATGCTCGGCCCTTCCTCGCATCTAGTAGGTGCTATAGACAAATTGCCATTTATCAGTTGTGCCAAGAACACCACAGGAGCACATTGCAGCGAGGCGGGATTCCCTATGATGCGCGGATCGGCGATAGCCATTTCGGTAGGAGATCGTCTTGTAAGAGATGTTGAACATCGAGATGCTGTGCCCGCTTACGCCGCGAGGACAGCTGTAGCTCCAGTAGGTATCGACGACGTCGTCCGTATACCCGAGGGGCTCAACGAGGGCACACTGGCTGCTCTCCTGGGAAGGAGGCATCGGGGTATCCGCAAAAGCGGGGGCTCCCGGCAGCAACAGACAAAGAGCGAGGCCGAGGAAAACCAAGAGCTTACACGACTTAACAGTACTGAACATAATCCTCTCCAATCTAGAGGGGTTTCGGTTGCAGCATGCTGTGATTACTTGCCTGCAAAGTCAATTTAACATAAACTGTTAAAAAGTAACCTGAGTTTTTTAAATTCTTCGGAGGTTATTATGAGTTCCGACAATCGCACTCCCCGGCTTCATTCCTTCCGCATCGCATGTGCGATAGCCTCTGCGACCCTTTGCGCCACCGCCATCGCACAAGTGGCGTTCTCCTTAAAGCCAGCAATCGAAGTGCTCGACAACCCTGTAATTGCAGACTCCCCCGCGTATCCAGCCCTTGCGATCTCGACATTGGTCCCTGCCGTCATCGGTTTCGCTACGACCATCCTCAGCGCCGTTCTCGTGTGGACGATCAAGAGCGGAGACCCCTTCAAGAAAGGGTCTGCGACATGCTTGAAGGTGCTCGGCATTCTCTTCGTTGTTCAAGCTGCCACCAGCCTCTACGCCGGCTCACTCAAAACCTCCGTTTCGATGTTTGGCGGCGAGGGGGCCGTCGGCGCCCAAGAGATCGCTTCATCATTCGATTGGACCTCTCTGGTTCTCGGCATCGTCCTGTTCATGCTTTCCCAGCTCTTCTTGTACGCCCGAGAGCTGTACCTCGACTCCGACGAGATTGCGTAAGGAAACGCCATGCCCGTAATTGTTCGCCTCGACAAGATCATGGCCGAGCGAAAGATTTCCTCGAACGAACTTGCCGAAAGGATTGGAACCACGCCCGTGAACCTGTCCCGTATTAAAAAAGGGCATATTCGCGGCATTCGCTTCAACACACTCGAGCAGCTATGCCTCGCCCTTCGTTGCCAACCCGGAGACCTTCTCGAAGTCATGAGCGAAGAGGATGCCCGAAAGGAGTTCGGACTCGATTGGTCCGCCGAGGATTAGAGGGCGGTCGTACTCGCCCTGCACACGGGGATGCGAATCGGCGAGGTCTGCGGCCTTCGGTGGTGCGATGTGGATTTCGAGACGGGCCTGATCTCGATCAGACACTCGGTGGCGTACGCGAAGGGAATGGGTTCGTTCATCAAGGACACCAAGACCCATGACGCCAGGGGTATCCCCATCGACCCGGTCGGCCTACTCCCCTTCCTGAAGGAGACCCACGAGATCGACTGCGGAAAGCTGCGCTTGCGCGGCCTTACCGGGGCGGTCGAGATCGGGGACTGCTACATCCTGTCGGAGCCGGGCGCGACCTTCGCGACGACAAGCTATATCCGCAGGGCGTTCAAGACGTTCTCGGAGACCAACGGCCTCATGGGCACCAACGACGAGCTGATCACGTTCCACGGCCTTCGCCACACGTTCGCAACGCAGTGGATCCGCCAAGGCGGCGATATCAAGGCGCTCCAATCGATCCTCGGCCACAAGGACGCCATGGCGACGCTCAACGTCTACGCCGACATCGAGCCCATCTCCAAAATCCATAACATGCTGCGCGCCACGCCGTGCCTTTGGCGCGGGCACCTCGGGCCGAGGGTCGATCCGGGTCCCATGTTCCAACAGAGGATCCAGGAGTCCATCGAGACGCTCCAGGCGTTCGGCTACGGCATCACCGAGCCGGACGACCGAAATATCGCCATACGCGACGTGAAGACGAACAGTTGGCTCTAGCTCACCGAGTACGCGGCAGTGCTGGGCCCATCCCAACTGAGGTCACGGTGGTCCGATAGGGGCGCCGCCCGCGGCATGCGCCGCGGAGCGGTATCCCCTACCGAAGGGCGGGGATGCCCTCCGCTTCCAGTTCGGAATCAGCCGTCGGAGGCGTTCGGCTGACTGCGGGAACGGCCTGTCCGCTCAATGTGTTCGGCTGAGATCGGAAATCAACCCAACACGAGCCGGACACGCGCCAGACGGCTCTTCCCCGTACGGCCTTCCCCCTTACGCTCATGTTGCAGGCATGTAACGCCGCAGCGAGCGCGCCTTTTTTGCGCCAGACAGGTACAATGATGAACACTGTACCGTAGCGGAGCGCCCCGCGCGCGCCGCAATCACGCGAAAGGGTTTCCCATGGCCGAGATCTCGTCCTCCCGTATCGTCATCACCGTCCTTGGCAAGAACCGCCCCGGCATCGTCGCCGGCGTCACCCGTGTCCTGGGCGAGGCCAACGTCGACATCCGCGACATCACGCAGTCCATTATCGAGGACATCTTCACCATGACCATGCTGGCCGATACCGCCGAGTCCAAGCTCGACTTCGCTGAGCTGCAGGAGGCCCTGGCCGAGGCCGGCGAGCTTTCGGGCGTCAACGTGTCCATCCAGCGCGAGGACGTCTTTAACTTTATGTACCGCCTGTAGCGAACAGGCCGTGCAGGAACAGGCCGGCGCATCTGCACTCAAGCACGCCGCCCCCACACGGCCCGGAGAGGAGCGCACATGGCCTACGACGCCAAGAAAATCTATTACCGCTTCGATGACCACTTGAGCCGACTGGTTCTGGATTACGAAGCAAGCCGCCAGATTTCGTCTGAGAGCGAAAGCCTCTACCACGGCCTGCCGACCGACCCTTATGACGAGGGCTTGTTCGAAGAGCACAATGTCAAGCGCGGCCTGCGCAATGCCGACGGCTCGGGCGTGGTCGCGGGCCTCACTCGTATCTCGGATGTGCACGGCTACAACAAGGTCGACGGAAAGGTCGTGCCCGATCAGGGCAAGCTCACGCTTCGCGGCTACAGCATCGAGGATCTGGTCAACAATGCCCAGGCCGAGAATCGCTACGGCTACGAGGAAGTCGCCTATCTGCTTATCACGGGTTCGCTGCCCAACAAGGAAGAGCTCGACGGCTTTTGCGAGCGCCTGGGCGCCTTTAGACACCTGAGTGACGAGTACGTTAAAGAGTTCCCTATGACCACGGTGTCGTCGAGCATCATGAACGTGCTCCAGCGCGCCGTACTGTTGCTCTACGCCTTCGATGCCGAACCAGACGTGATCACGCCCGAGCACGAAATCGACGTCGCCATTTCCATGCTCGCACGTCTCCCGCGCATCGCCGCCTTCGCACACATGGCCTCGGTCGCCAAGCTTCGCGGCTCCGAGGTTCACGTGCCGCACCCCACGCCCGGTCTCTCCACCGCCGAGACCATCCTACAGGTCTTGCGCGGTGGCATGGCGTTCACCCGCGACGAAGCCATGCTGCTCGACGTGATGCTCATGCTGCATGCCGAGCACGGCGGCGGCAACAACTCCACCTTCGCTTGCCGCGTGCTGTCGTCTTCGGCCACCGACCCGTATTCCGCCTACGCCGCGGCTATCGGCTCGCTCAAGGGCCCGCGCCACGGCGGTGCCAACGCCAAGGTCGTGTCCATGCACGAGGACATCCGCGCGCATGTCTCCAACTGGGAGGACGAGGACGAGGTCGCAGCCTACCTGGGCAAGATCCTCGACAAGCAGGCCTTCGACGGCACGGGCCTCATCTACGGTATGGGCCACGCCGTCTATACGCTCAGCGACCCGCGCGCCGAGGTCTGCCGCCGTTACGCGCGCACGCTTGCCGCCAAGAAGGACCTGGGCGATGAGTTCGCGCTCATCGAGCGCATCGAGCGCCTGGCACCCCAGGTCATGCGCGACCACGGCATGACCAAGCCCATCTGCGCCAACATCGACCTGTACACGGGCTTTATCTACAAGATGCTCGGCGTGCCCGAGACGCTTTTTACGCCGTTATTCGCCGTCGCCCGCATGGCCGGCTGGTCGGCACACCGCATGGAAGAGCTCTTCTGCGCGCACCGTATTATTCGCCCGGCCTATCGTCCGGTGATCGAGCCGCTGGAGTACAAGCCGATCGCCGACCGCTAGGACGCGGACCGTTATAGAACTCGAGCGTGGCCAGGGCATCACCGCCCTCGGCCACGCTTTTTATGCCAGTAGAAAGGGCTGCATCGAATGATTGTTTTTTCCGATATGGATGGAACACTGTTGACGAGCGACAAGCAGATGGGCGACGCCACCTGGGCGATGCTCGACGAGCTCGCACGTCGCAGCATTGAGTTTGTACCGTGCACGGGGCGTCCGCTGTCGGGCGTCTTTGAGCCCATCCTCGCCCATCCTGCCGTGCACTACGCGGTCTGCGCCAATGGCGCCAGCGTCTGGCAGCTCGACGACGATGTGCCCAACGATGCCTCGCGCGCCACGCGCATTTTGAGCCGTCCGCTCGATCGCGGCATTGCCCATCGCGTCCATCGCATCGCCGCCGGCCACGATGTGACCTTCGATATCTTCGCGGATGGGCAGTGCTTCCTCCCCCGCTCGCTTTACGGGCGCCTGGATGAGTTCTGCGGCGGTGACCCCCACATCGCGGCTTCGCTCAAGCGCACACGAACACCGATCGACATGGATATCGACAGTAAGATCGACGGGGTCGAGACGCTCGAACGCATCGCCATGTACTGGCACGACCCGGCCGATCGCGACGCCATCGCGGCTGAGCTCGACACGCTCGGAGGCATTGAGGTCACGCGTTCTTACGCCATGAATATCGAGGTCATGGGTGAGGGCGCCACCAAGGGAACGGCCCTCACGTGGCTATGCGAGCACCTGGGCGAGCGTCTCGTCGACGCCTGGGCGTTCGGCGACAACATCAACGACATCCCCATGCTGCAGGCAGCGGGCCA
>USBK01000030.1:0-30530 GCA_900552895.1 uncultured Collinsella sp. | reverse complement strand
CCTATACGCCGCACCATTTGAGATTAAAGCTCCCGGCAACGGGGGCTTTTCTTTTACGTAAGCACCGCATGGATTCGAACCTCGGTCGAGGCGCGGGCGTAAAGAAAACGCGGAGCGTTTTTAGCCCGCGGGCGAGCGCGCCGGCAGGCGGGCGAAGCCGGTGCGGATCCGCGCAGCGGATGCGCGGAATCCTATACGCCGCACCATTTGAGATTAAAGCTCCCGGCAACGGGGGCTTTTCTTTTGCGCCAGCTTGAGTGCTTTCGTCCAAAGGGACGATTTCCTGTCGACTCGTGTAAGATTCCGAGTAGATGTCGCGACTTATTCGCGACCACTCCTTCTCTCAACGACCGATCAGGGTGATACTTCGTGGCAGAGCGTCCGACATACAAGCTCAGGTTTCTCGATCCCAAGAAGCGCTTTCCGGCGATGCCCGAGCAGCCAGCGGGACGCTCATATGGCGTGGTCTGGAAACTCTTTGGCGAGGATCAGCATGAATCTTGCTATGTCGTCGAATTCGTTGGCAAAAGTCATGTGTCGCTTTTGGGCTACGTAAGCGTTTCGGGCGAGGTGTACAAGGTGGACCGCCCCGTTAGCGAGACTCCGCTGCCCAACGATCCCGACATGGAACTGGTCCTTGACGAGTCGGACTCCGGTATTGGTGAGATTGTGGTTCGGGGAGCCAACGGCACAATGCGCGCGTGCGCGCGAACCATCGGCTCTCCCGAAGGCCCCATGCGCGAGCAGTCCGACCACGAGACATGGAATTCGACCCGCTCCCTTCCTTACGGCGAGTTCATGGCATCGATGTTCCTGCGCTACGTGATATTCGCTGACTCCGAAAATGCCATTGCGAGCACGGCGGACGCCGGCGGACTCGACGAGGGTATGCAAAATGTTATCGACAAGATCAAGCTCGTAAAGTTGCCCGAGCCGGTCGAGGTGTTTTTGGGCTTTAACACGGCACCGCTCCCTGATGCTATCGAGACGCTGCTTTACCGCGTTGACCATGCCGAGAATCCGAGCGGTATCGAGCGCTATGCCGCCGCCCTTATGAGTGAAATTGACTTGCCCCGCTTGCGCACCATCGCCGCTAAGTCCGAGATGAGCCTGGCTCGCATTGATCGCTCAAAGCTTTTCTATCTCAATTTTGATCGCAGCCTGCTGGACCAGGACGAGATTGACATGCTGCTTGCCATCGAGTGCCGTCTTAACCGTCTCTCCGGCATCCTTGAGCACATCGGGGCCGGATTGGTCCCTGCGGCATCCTCGCCGAGCCTTGAGGGCTGCGCGCTCTTTGATGCGTGGCATATCGCTAAGACGACCAACGATGTTCCTCGACTGCTCGATACGGCCTCGAGCGATAACCCGTGGGGCGAACCGGGTACGGTGGCTTGCCAGCCGGGCGGTGAGTGGGATGTGCGTACCCGCTTCGCGCGTATTGTCGAGGCGCTTAACGTGGTCACGCGGCTCGACTATACCTATCGGGCAAACGTTGCCGAGGGGATTATGCTCGTTCGGTTTGGGCAGTCTGTCGTTGATGCCATGCCGCAACGTGAATACGACGCTCAAGATGACGCCTGGCACGAGCTGGACGAGGACACGCGCACGATCTGGGCCGCGGAGCACGATGCGCGCGTGGCGCTCACGCTTGCGGCAGCGTGTTTTGCCGCGGGCACCTGCATCACGCGCTGCTATGTGCAGATTGCTGCTCCCGACAGTGAGCAGGGCGAGTGCGTTGTCGCAACGTATTTCTTTGGGCGTGCGGCCTATCTGGCCGATTGCGTGCCTGTCGCCAAGGATCTTGAGAGCATGGACATGGACGATATGCCGTGCAAGCGTGTGCTTGAGGCGTATGAGTCAACCGCTCCGGAGACGATTGAGCCGGCGGAGGTTCATGCTCGTCCGCGTGATGACCATCGCATGCTGCCGCCGGCGCTGCGCGATCTGCTGCTTGCCGATACGGCTGACGAGCTGGAGGTCATGGAAGAGGACGACGACCCATACGTGGCCCGTGTTGTTGAATTGCGCGAGCAGGCAAAAGTCGACCGTACAGGTGCTTTTGAAGGCTTTTCCCGTCTTGTCGAGGAGTTGGAGGCCAAGTGCGCCGTCGCCGAGCTTTTGGCGACAGGTCCGGTTCAAACGCAGTTTTGCGATAACCAGCTGGTGCGCATGGTGCTACCGGTGTTGGAAGAAGACCGCTCTGTGCGAATCCTTCGTGCGCCCGATGCGCTGTACTTTGCCCAGCACGAGATCTGCAGCTTTTACGCCGAGCAAGAGGACTTTGAACGAGCACTGCCCGAGGTGCGCCATCTTTACGATCTGGCGCGCTCGTCCATGCAGTCGCACTTTGCGCTCATCAACGTGCTTGCGCGTCTGGAGCGCTTTGACGAGATTATCGAGGTGGCGCGCCACGGCCTACGTATTGCCAGCGATCGTTCTGCAATCGGCTACCTGTTCTATCGCTTGGCGTTTGCCTATTGGAATTGCGATCAGCTCGACCTGGCGCTGGCTTGTTACCGTCTGGTGCCGCGCGGCGAGGAGTCGGGCAGCAGCGCGCTGGAAGAAATGCAGGGCCTTATGAACGAGATGGGCGTCAGCGAGCCTCCGACGTTCGAGGAAGCGGTCGAGACCATCCACAAGGCTGGACTAGAGCTGCCGCCAGTGTCCGCCGTGACGAATCAGCTGGCAGATGCCGCTGTGCAACTGGTCGACAACGGTTTCTTTTTCCTGGCGCGCGGTTGTATCTTCCAAATGTGGCGCACCATGGGCAACGACGAGCTCGGCTCCCTCAACCGCTCGCTGGGGTAGGCGAAGCTTTCAAGAAGGAAAGGCTGCTAGGCAATTAGAAAATTTCCTCTTGCTCATCCTTGGCTGTTTGGTTACTATAGAACGGCTGTTACGGAGAGCTGACCGAGAGGCCGAAGGTGCTCGCCTGCTAAGCGAGTATGCCCCAAAAGGGCATCTGGGGTTCGAATCCCCAGCTCTCCGCCAGTATGACTTGAAAGAAGGGTCCCATTTGGGGCCCTTTTTTGTGCGGAGAAAGGAGGCTGGGGATTCGAACCCGAGAGGGCACGGGCGTTAAGCAAACGCGAAAGCGTTTGTAGCCCGTGGGCGAAAAGCCGCCAGGCTTTGAAGCCGGAGGGCATGCGCAGCATGCCCGGACATCCCCAGCTCTCCGCCAGTATGAACTTGAAGAAGGGTCCCATTTGGGGCCCTTTTTATTATCAAGAATGGCGGCTGGGGATTCGAACCTCAAAAAAGGAGGCATCCTTTCGGACGCCTCCTTTCAGTGGACTTATTATTCTTGCGCCCTACACCTCGGGCGCCTTGGCGACGGTCTCGCTTTCTGCCGTGAGTGGGCGGTTGTCGATGCGACGGCCCAAGCGATCGAGCTTCACGAGTAGCCATTCAATGGGATTCGGCCCTGCGCCTTCCTCGTCGGCAACTAGGTCCATGACGGCGATCTTGGTGCCGTCCTGCTTGAGCGTGACGCTGCCCACCTTGTCGCCCACATGCACCGTGCCCGAAAGATCGTCGTAGCTAACCTTTTCGGTCACCTCGCCGGCAAGGGAAAACACGGTCGCTTGCGCCGTGGGATCGGCGAGTGTGGCGTCGATCGTCTTATCCGTCCAGTCGGTTTGACCAATGCGCGCCATAAGCGGGTTGCCGTTGGCGGTCTTTTCCTGTGTGTTGGCGATTGCGACCGTCACCTTGTGACCGTAGTACCAATTGGCAAGGGTTGCGGTATCGGTAAAGCGCTGGTCGGTGGTGGTGGAGTTCAAAACGACGGTGTAGATCTCGTCGCCGTCGCGGTTGTAGGCGCTCGTAAAGCAATAGCCCGCGTCGTCGGTGGTGCCGGTCTTGCCACCGATGTTGCCATCTTGGCCCAGCAAATAGTTATGCGTGTCCATGGAATGCGAATGGTCGGTGCCGTCGGCGCCCGTGACCTCGATCCAGGAATCCTCGCTCGCTACGACCTCGCGGATCGTGTCGTTTTTCATGGCCTCCTGCATCATCAGCGCTACGTCGTGTGCGGTTGAGTGCATATCGCCAGCCCACTCATCAAAGTCCAGACCATGCGGGTTTTCAAAAAGCGTACCGGTGCAGCCGAGCTTCTTAGCGCGCTCGTTCATGGCCTTCACAAAGGTTGCCTCGGCGTCTTTGGTCTTAGGGTCGATCTTCTTGCCCACATATTCGGCGAGCACGACGGCGGCGTCGTTGCCCGAGGGAATCATCAGGCCGCGCAGTGCCTGCTCCACGGTAAGCTCGTCACCTTCGAGCAAGCCGGCGGTCGAATTACCCACGGTGGCTGCGGCGTTGCTCACCGTGACCTTCTCGTCCATCTTGCAATTCTCGACGGTTAGGATTGCGGTCATGACCTTGGTGATCGAGGCGATTTTGACCTGCTCATCGGCGCCGCGCCCGTAGTAGACGGTGCCGTCTTTGCCCATGACGAGCGCATTGGTCGCATCGATATCGGGCAGATTATCGGCCGTGATGCCGCGCGCATCGGCGGTTTTGCCGCAGACATTGTCGGTCGTGAGCACTTGGGCGCCGGCGACGGTGGGCACGCCAGCGGCAAGGGCGATAGCGCAGACAAAGCCGGCGGCAAGCTGGGCTGAGCGCTTTGCAAAAGAGGTGAGGGACTTCACAGATTTCGCTTTCGACGGGATGGTCTCTTCTGGAACTAGAGTATATCGTTTGCCGGTGTCGGCGATCATCGCGTGCGTGCGTGGCCCACATCCGCGCCCGAACGGGCACAAGGGTGCTTAAGGCCGACTTAATCACCCACGCTTGTTGTGTGTGGCATGCGCCCCCTCGGGCATAATGGAGCGCGAGAGGAGCACGCATGAACGAGCGCATTTTGGTAGTTGATGACGAAAAGGCCATCGCCGACTTGGTTGGTATCTACCTTACAAAAGAAGGCTTTGATGTACAGGTCGCCTATAGCGGGGCCGACGCTGCCAAGGCAATCTTGGAGCAGGAGTTCGATCTGGCGCTGCTGGATGTCATGCTGCCCGATATCGATGGGCTTGAGTTGCTGCGTACGATCCGTTCCAGCCATACCTATCCCGTGATCATGCTGACGGCGCGCGATGCCCAGCAAGACAAGATCGAGGGCCTTTCGCTTGGCGCGGACGATTACGTGGTTAAGCCGTTCCGTCCGCTTGAGCTCATCGCGCGCGTGCATGCTCAGCTTCGCCGCTACACCAGCTACGGTAGCCGCGCGCAGGTGGCCGAGTCGCCGATCATCCAGCTCGACGGCCTGGAGATCAACCGCGATGCTCGTTCCGTAATGGTGGACGGTGCGCCGGTGCGCCTCACGCCCATCGAGTATTCCATCTTGCTGTATCTGGTCGAGCATCGCGGCAGTGTGGTGGCCGTGGAGGATCTGTTCCGCGCGGTGTGGAACGAGGATTTTATGCCCGGCTCCAACAATACGGTGATGGTGCACATTCGCCACCTGCGCGAAAAGATCGGTGACGACGCTCAAAAGCCGCGCTTTATCAAAAACGTCTGGGGCGTCGGCTACATAATCGAATAACGCCTTTGATGGTGGGGAAGTGGACATGACAAAAGACGATAGGCAGGCATTCGAGGTGCCCGATCGACTCTTTGAATACGTGAGGTCGGTCGTCGACAACCGCGCGCTTGCAACGGTGCTGCTCTTTTTGCTGAGCCTGCTGCTGATTGGCATCGATAACATCGCTGGAATCTTGGCGGTGCTGCTTGTCGGCTTTTTGCTGATCGATCGATTTGAAATCGTACGCCGCTGCGTGGTGATTGGCGGTGCCGCGTGGGCCATGACGTTGGCGATTGGCGCCATGGCACTCGGCGGCATCGAAGGGCCGGTGCTGTTCGATGCCGGCTTTGTATTCAACATGCTTGGCTTTGTGCTGGCGCTTGCCGTGTGCGTGCTGTTCTTTTGCGGCCGCGCCCTGTACTACCAGGGCTATGAGCAGGGCGAGCAGCATGCCGATTGTGTGCTGGCCGCTCGTATTCAAGATCGCCTGATCGATCACCCCGACACCTGGGACAACATCGACGGCGACTTCCTGGAGGTCGAGGGCGCACTCAACCGTGTGCGCGATCGCGAGCGCAGGGTGCAGCAGGCCTTGCGTGACGAGTCTCATCGCAAGGACGACCTGGTCACGTACTTGGCACATGACCTACGCACCCCGCTTGCCAGTGTGGTGGGCTATCTTTCGCTGCTTCAAGAGGCTCCTGAGCTGCCGGTTGAGCAACGTGCGCACTTTACGGGCGTGGCGCTCGACAAGGCGCACCGGCTCGATGCGCTCATCGAAGAGTTCTTCGATATCACGCGCTTTGACTTCCACGATATCGTGCTCACGCGCGGCTATGTTGATCTGGGGTTGCTGCTGGCTCAGGTGGCTGACGAGTTCTATCCCATCCTCAACGAGCAGCATAAGGAAGCCCAGGTTGATATTCGCGAGGACCTGACGGTGCTCGTGGATGGCGATAAGATGGCCCGCGTGTTTAACAACATCATGAAAAACGCCGTCGCCTATAGCTATGAGGGCTCGACTATCACGATTGAGGCCAGGCGCCAAGACGATGGCGGCGTGCGCGTGCGCTTTATCAATCAGGGCGATCCTATCCCTGCGGCTAAGCTCAAGGTGATCTTTGAGAAGTTCTATCGCCTGGATGCGGCGCGTGCGACCAATCGCGGTGGTGCCGGTTTGGGCCTTGCTATTGCCAAGGAGATCATCGCGGCACACGGCGGTACCGTTGCAAGTGAATCGACGCCCGAACACACGATATTCACCATCGAGCTGCCCGCCGCATAGCTAGCGTGCCCTTACAAACACTTGACAATGTGCTCACGTGCGTATGAGCCGCGATTCCTACTATTGATACTGCTGAATTGATATCGATATGGAGGTGTGCGGTATGACGGCTGCTGCGGCTGCGGAGCCCACGGAGCTTGAAGAACTCATGGAAGCGCAGGCCGAGGCCGCGCATGAGCGCGAGGTTGGGGATGCGACTCGCCCCACGGCAGAGGATCTTGCCGCCTCGCCGACGCGCATCGATGTCGAGGGCATCGACCTGTTCTATGGCGACCACCATGCGCTCAAGGACGTGAATATCAAGATCCGCGACAAGCAGATCACCTCGTTCATCGGGCCTTCGGGCTGCGGAAAGTCCACGTTGCTGCGCTGCTTTAACCGCATGAACGACGGCATCAAGGATTGCCGCATCGAGGGCAAGATTGCGCTCGATGGTCAAGATATCCTGGGCGATTGCGACATCTGCCGTTTGCGCCAGCGCGTGGGCATGGTGTTCCAACGCCCCAACCCATTTCCCATGAGCATCTACGACAACGTCGCCTACGGTCCTCGCGGTATGGGTGTGCGCGACCGCGCCGTGCTCGATGAGCTGGTCGAGGACTCCCTGCGTCGCGCTGCCCTGTGGGACGAGGTCAAGGACAAGCTCAAAGAGTCGGGCCTGGGTCTTTCGGGTGGACAGCAGCAGCGCCTGTGCATCGCCCGCGCACTTGCCGTGCAGCCCGACATTCTGCTGATGGACGAGCCGACTTCGGCACTCGACCCTGTGTCGACGTTGGTGGTGGAGCAGTTGGCCTGCGAGCTCAAGGAGACCTGCACGCTGGTGGTCGTGACGCACAACATGCAGCAGGCCGCGCGTATTTCCGATTCGGTTGCGTTCTTTTTGCTGGGTGAGCTGGTGGAGCACGCGCCCACCGCGCAACTCTTCAAGAATCCGTCCGATCCGCGCACCGCGGATTATTTGACGGGGCGTTTTGGCTGACGCTGTCTTTTACAGGTGCCTTTAGGGTTAAGATGCGGTCATATCGGCCGCAAAGGGGTTCAACATGATCTATTACGTCGAGGACGATGACAACATCAGGGATTTGACAGTCTACGCGCTGCACAAGCAGGGAATCGAGGCCGAGGGCTTTTCGTGTGATGGCGAGTTTAAAGCTGCCGTGGCGCGACGGGTGCCCGATGCTGTGCTGCTCGATATCATGCTGCCCGACACCGATGGCTTGGCGATTATGCGTCGCCTGCGTGCCGATCGCCTGACGGCGACGGTGCCCATCATGATGCTTACCGCCAAGGACACCGAACTCGACAAGGTGATGGCGCTCGATGGCGGTGCCGACGATTACCTGACTAAGCCGTTTTCGCTCATGGAGCTTGCGAGCCGCTGCCGCGCACTGCTGCGTCGCGGCGGCATGGTCAAGCAGGCGAGCGATGTGCTCAGCGTGGGCGACATCGTGCTCTCGCCCAGCCATCGCGAGGTGACCGTTGCCGGCGAGCCGCTTAAGCTCACCCTGCGCGAGTTCGACCTGCTCGAGTACCTCATGCGCAAGCCCGGCGTGGTCTTTACCCGCGAGTCGTTGCTGCAGAGCGTGTGGGGCTGGGACTTCGACGGCGGTTCGCGCACCGTTGACGTGCACGTGCAGACGCTTCGCCAAAAACTGGGCGAGCATGCCAGCGCCATCGAGACCGTGCGCGGCGTGGGTTATCGCCTGGCCGAGCCTTCTGCCGGTGATGGTGCCGAAGGCGACGACACCGCGGCCACCGCATCGGAGGAGTAACCCGTGGTCTTCGCCCCCCAGGGAAAACATACGCTGTCGCACCGCGTTTTTGTGACGATCTTTGTCTGCGCCATGGCAGTTATCGTGGCGTTTACGGTGCTGGGTGCGTTCTTTGTGCAAAACACTTTGGCGGATGCCACGAGTGCCAATCTGGCGCAGGAAACCGAGCTCATTGCTGCCGCCCTCGACGAGCAGCAGGAGCCCATTCCGTTCTTGCGAAGCCTCGATCGCGAGGATCTTCGTATCACGCTGATCAATAAGGACGGATCTGTTGCCTACGACAACGAGGCGTCGCCTTCCACACTGCCCAACCATGGCGATCGCCCCGAGGTCATCGAGGCCTTTGAGAGTGGTTCGGGTTCCGCGGAGCGCGCAAGCTCTACACTCGACGAGATTATGCTGTATCGCGCCGTTACCCTTGATAACGGCCAGGTCGTTCGCTTGGCGCAGGCCCAGCCTGGCGTTGCGGCGATTTTGCTGTCGATGCTGGCGCCGATGCTGCTTATCGCAGCAGCGGGTGCAGTACTCTCGTTTTTTATGGCGCGCCGTGAGTCCCGTGCCATCATCGCGCCGTTGCAAGAGGTGGATTTGGATCACCCACGCCGTAGCTATGAGCACGCCTATGCCGAGATGGTCCCCATGCTTGAGCGTATCGAGTCGCAGCGCCAGGAACTCAAGCGCCAAATGGCGGTGCTAGCAGACAACGACCGTATGCGCCGCGAGTTCACGGCGAATATCACCCATGAGCTCAAGACGCCGCTTACGGCGATTTCGGGCTATGCCGAGCTCATCGCAAATGGCATGGTCGAGGGCGAGGACGACCTGCGCAACTTTGGCGGTCGCATCTATCGTGAGGCGGGCCGCTTGGCAGCGCTTGTCAACGACATCCTTACGCTGTCTAACTTGGACGAGGCCGAGCGTGCGACTGAGGGCGAGGCGGTGCCCATTGGGTCCACGGAGCCTATTGAGCTCTCTCGTGCCATCTATGCGGTTGAGCAGCGTCTTGAACAGGTTGCCCGTCAGGCGAATGTGACGATAAGTCATGAGACCAAGCCTGTGGTCATCGAAGGCGTGTCGCGCTTGATCGACGAGCTCATCTATAATCTGGCAAGCAACGCCATCCGCTACAATCGACCCGGCGGTACGGTTACGTTGCAGTGCGGCACCAACGATGAAGGCCATCCGTTCCTCGCTGTCGCCGACACGGGAATCGGTATCGCGCCTGAAGAACAGGGCAAGGTATTTGAGCGGTTCTATCGCGTGGACAAGAGTAGGTCCAAGGCACGCGGCGGAACCGGCCTGGGGCTTGCCATTGTCAAGCATGCGGCCCTGTATCATCACGCCACGCTCGATCTGTCGAGCGAGTTGGGCGTGGGAACCACCATTACGGTGACGTTTCCCATACAGCAGGACGAGCCATTCGCATAGCGATACAACATAGATATTGATGTAGACGCCGCATTTGACTTTCGGGTGCGGCGTTGTTGTGCAATTTTACGATTGCTTCCGACATTTTTACAGGAGAGCCTGTTTCTTATGTATAGAGTTTGGTCTCGGTAAAAAGATGCGATAACATACGGACAGTTTTGTCAATCCGAACTGGGGAAATGAAAGGCAAGCTGCATGACCCTTCTCGAACTGTTCCAGCTGCTGAAGAAGCACCTCAAGCTGGTCATCATCCTTCCGGTGGTCTGCGCGATCGCCATGGGCATCGTGTCCTTCGTTGCGATGGACAACACCTATACCGCGACGACGAGCATGTACATTCTCGCCAAGACCGACGATAGCGGTCAGATGAGCTACAACGATCTCTCGGCGAGCCAGATGCTTTCCAACGATATCGCCACGCTGCTGGATAGCGATAGCGTTAAGAGCGGCGCCGCCAAAGAACTGGGCCTCACCGATCTGGATGACTACAAGGTGTCTGTTTCCTCCGAGACCACCACGCGTGTCATTACGCTTTCGGTTACCGGCACCGATGCCAAGGAGACGGCTGAGGTCGCAAAGGCCATTGCCAGCTCGGTGAGTACGGTCGCTCAGAATGTCGGCGCTGCCCAGAGCATCAACGTTATCGACGAGGCTAAGACCCCCGAAGCCCCCAGCGGCCCCAAGCGCACGCTGTATATTGCCGTCGCGTTCCTCGCCGGTATCTTTATCGCAGTTGCCTATGTCGTTTTGGCAGACATGCTCAATACCCGCATCCGCGGTGCCGAAGAGGCAGAAGAGCTCCTGGGTATTCCCGTTGTTGGCCGAATTCCGGCTATGAAAGGTGGTAAATAGGCATGGCTAAGGCAAAGAACACCGATAAGCTCGTTGTGCAGAATGCCGCCAAGACCCTTCTGGCCAACATCCGCTTTGCGAGCGTGGACGACCCCATTCGCACCATCACCGTTACCTCCTCGATTCCCAACGAGGGCAAGTCTACGGTTTCCATTAATCTTGCTCAGGCAATCGCCACGAGCGGCAAGAGTGTCCTGCTGGTCGAGGCTGATATGCGTCGCAGGTCCCTTGCCGATATGCTCGGCGTCCGCTCCCGCGGCGGACTCTATGCAGTCCTGTCCGAGCAGGTTTCTATCGACCAGGCGATTGTCGAGACAGGTCAGAAGAATTTCTACTTCCTCGATGCCGAGCCGCATATTCCCAATCCTGCCGACATCATCGTCTCCCATCGCTTTGCCAAGCTGGTCAAGGCACTGTCTGCTAAGTTCCAGTACGTCATCTTCGATGCTCCTCCGGTCGGCACCTTCATCGATGCTGCCGAGATTGCCAGCCTGACCGACGGCGCGCTGTTCGTGGTGCGCGAGGACTTTACCAAGCGCGAAGAGGCGCTCAACGCTATCGCCCAGCTTAAGAAGTCCGAGAAGGTCAAGCTCATCGGTACCGTCATGAATTACTGTGAGACCGAGACCAGCGAGTACTACTATTCTTACTACACCAAGGACGGTAAGAAGGTTAAGAAGGGCTCCGACGATCAGGGCACTTCCAAAAAGGGCATCTTCACCAACCGAGCAAACGTTTAGTTGATTAAGGCTGACCTATGCGTGACATTCATTGCCATATCTTGCCGGGTGTAGACGACGGCGCCGCCGATCTCGAAGAGAGCTTGGCGATGCTCGAGGCTGCCAAGCGGGCCGGTGTAACCAGAATCGTTTGCACTCCTCACTGCCGTGATCCCTATTTTGATTACGACAAGATGTGGGATGCCTTTGAGCTGCTGCGCGATAACGCTGACGGTTTTCCGCTCCAGATGGGCTTCGAGGTCAACCATCGAAAGCTCGTTGAGCTTGGTATCGATGCCGCGGATCACTTGCATTTCGATGGGACCAACGAGTTTCTGCTCGAGCTTTCGACGCATGCCGATGCGTATGCGTTTAGAGAGTACGAGAACACGATTTACGATTTGCAGTGCCGTGGCTACCAGGTGATCATCGCTCATCCTGAGCGCTATCGTGCGGTTCAAAAGGATGTAAGCGTGGCGGAGCGCCTGGTCGATATGGGCTGCAAGCTGCAGGCTTCGGCGGACTTTATTGCCGGCGGTCGCTTTGGTCGCGAGAAAAAGCCGGCACAGCGCCTGTTTGATCAGAACCTGTACAGCTTCATCGCGAGCGATGCCCATAACGTGGGTCATTACGACTGCCTGGCGAAGGCTCGCGCGAAGTTTAGCGTGCGCGGAGCTCATTTTCGCTAAAATCTGTCCCTAACGTTCGCATTGAATGAAAGGGCAGCCATGGATATCCAACTTAAGACGGGATGCTTTGATGACGCGGCGTTGGTGCGCCGCGTCGTTTTTATGGACGAGCAGGGCTACGAGAATGAGTTTGACGCTATCGACGAGGATCCGAACTGCATCCATGTGACGCTCTATGTAGACGGTGAGCTTGCCGGTTGCTCGCGCGTGTTTCCCGAAGAACTCGAGCGCGCAGCTGACGCAGAGGCCCCGGTGTCGCCGGCGTGCGACTTGGACGAAGGCGTCGCGGCGGGGGAGACCTACATTATGGGGCGCGTGGCCGTGCTGCCGAGCATGCGCCGTCGCGGTTTGGCGAGCAAGATTGTCGAGGCCAGTGATACGTGCGCGCGTGATGCCGGCGCCAAGCTCATTAAGCTGCACGCGCAGGAATACGTGCTGCCGCTCTATGCCAAGGCGGGTTACACGCAGATTGCCCCGGTGGACTACGAAGACGAGGGCCAGCCCCATGTTTGGATGGCCAAGCGCGTAGATGGCAGATAGGGACGTTCCTTTCCTGCCGGCAGTCGGGGACACTCCTTGGCAATTGGCGCATCAGAGCGTTTGGACATACAGTTTTTCGATTCCGTATGTATATATGCGCGCTAATGGGTTATAAAATCTAAGTCTGGACATAGCAGGTCTGCGATGCGGCTCGGGCAACCGGGCCGTTTTTGCGGACGGGGGTAGCGCGAAAGGACTGCACATGCGTCAATTTAAGACCGAGAGCAAAAAACTGCTCGACCTCATGATCAACTCCATCTACACCAATAAGGAAATCTTCCTGCGCGAGCTTATCTCCAACGCGAGCGACGCCGTCGACAAGCTCAACTTTAAGAGCCTGCAGGACCCGAGTGTCAAGCTCGACCAGGGCGACCTGGCTATTCGCGTCTCTTTTGATAAAGACGCCCGCACCATTACCATCTCGGATAACGGCATTGGCATGACCGCCGAGGAGCTCGAGCGCAATCTGGGCACCATCGCCCATTCCGGCTCCGAGGAGTTTAAGACCGAGAACGCCGAGCAACAGGGCTCCGATGTCGACATCATCGGCCAGTTTGGCGTGGGCTTCTACTCTGCCTTTATGGTTGCCAGCCACGTAAAGGTTGTCAGCCGCGCCTATGGCGAGGACACCGCTCACGTGTGGGAGTCTGATGGTCTTGAGGGTTACACCATCGAAGACGGCGAGCGCGCCGAGCACGGCACCGATGTCATCCTGACGCTGCGCGAGAACGAGAAGCTCGACGCCGACGGCGAGGCCGAGACCTACGATCGCTTCCTGACCGAGTGGGGCCTCAAGAGCCTGATTCAGCAGTACAGCAACTATGTGCGCTACCCGATTCAGATGATGGTGAGCAAGAGCCGCCAGAAACCCAAGCCCGAGGACGCCGGCGACGACTACAAGCCCGAGTACGAGGACTACCAGGAGCTCGAGACCATCAACTCCATGACGCCGATCTGGAAAAAGCGCAGCTCCGACGTTGAGCAGAAGGATTACAACGAGTTCTACAAGACCACGTTCCACGACTTTGATGATCCTGCGCGCACCATCAGCTTTCATGCCGAGGGCACGCTCGAGTATGACGCCCTGCTGTTTGTACCGGGTCGCGCGCCGTTCGATCTGTACAGCAAGGATTACGAGAAGGGCCTGGCGCTCTACAGCTCCAACGTGCTGATTATGGAGAAGTGCGACGACCTGCTGCCCGACTACTATAACTTTGTCCGCGGCGTCGTGGATTCCGCCGACGTGTCGCTCAACATCTCGCGCGAGACGCTGCAGCAGAACCGTCAGCTCAAGGCCATCGCCAAGCGCGTGGAAAAGAAGATTACCGCCGATCTTGAGGACATGCGCGACAACGACCGCGAGGCCTACGAGAAGTTCTTTGAGAACTTTGGCCGCGGCCTTAAGTATGGCATCTACTCGAGCTATGGCATGAAGGCCGATGAGCTCGCCGACCTGCTACTGTTCTGGTCTGCCAAGGAGCAGAAGATGATTACCCTGGCCGAGTATGCCAAGGGCATGCCCGAGGATCAGAAGGCCATCTACTACGCCGCCGGCGACTCGCGTGAGCGCTTGGCCAAGATGCCCGTGGTGAAGGGCGTGCTCGAGCGCGGCTATGACGTGCTGCTGCTGACGCAGGATGTGGATGAGTTCACGTTCCAGGCTATGCGTGAATACGTTGCCGCCGATATGCCCAAGATCTACGAGGACGATGCTGCCCGCGAGGCTGCCGAAAAGGCCGTGGCCGACGGTGCCGAGCCCGAGGTCGAGGATCGTCATCTGGAGCTCAAGAACGTTGCGACCGGTGATCTTGACCTGGCGACCGAGGACGAGAAGAAGGAGGCCGAGGACGCCACCAAGGAGAACGAGGACCTCTTTAGCGCTATGAAGGAGGCGCTCGGTGACAAGGTCGAGAAAGTTGCCGTCTCCGCGCGCCTGACCGATGCCCCCGCTTGCATCACCACCGAGGGCCCGCTTTCGCTTGAGATGGAGAAGGTGCTCCAGAAGGGACCCGAGGGCGCGCCCGACGGCATGCCCAAGAGCCAGCGCGTGCTCGAGCTCAACGCCAAGCACCCGGTCTTCGACAAGCTTGTCGCTGCCCAGAAGGCAGGCGACGCCGACAAGATCAAGCAGTACTCCGGTCTGCTCTATGACCAGGCTCTGCTGGTCGAGGGCATCCTCCCCGAGGACCCCGTTGCCTTCGCGGCGGCTGTTTGCAACTTGATGTAGTTAAGTAGTTACGCCTTTGGGTCCGCCGTTCTAACGAACCTATTGGTTCCGTCGTTCTAACGAACGACGGACCGGTCGACGCTGCAAACGCCCCTAAGCGGCAATCTGACGTTCAATCGTCGGTCGCGTACCAAAGTACGCTTCCCTCCTCTTTCACGTCACCTTGCTCGCTCAGGGGCGTTTTCGCTGACTTATGCTCAACCTGCGACGCTTTCGTGGCCCTAAGTAGTCATCGGGGACGTTCTTGTTTGACTAGTCGTTTAAGAACGTTCCCAATGACTATTCGGATTGCTAATTTGTGCGGGCTGTGGTTTTGTGACCTGCTGAAATTAAAGATACTGTACAACTGTACACTAACTCATCTTCGTAGTATATTGCTACCCGCAAAACTCAGCACCATTGTGCCGCGAGGCACTAAAGCGCCTACGTACAATGGTTGTCGATAGTACGATTCGATTCAACGACAGGATGGATGGTCCAAGCGTGAGTCTCGGCAGCAAACTATCCAACGCAAAGGTCTCCTTTGCGATATTCAAGCGCGACATTAAGCGACTGCTTGTGAACCCCGTCGCCTTGGTGGTTACCCTGGGCGTGTGCGTTATCCCCTCGCTGTATGCCTGGTACAACATCGTGGCAAACTGGGATCCGTACGGAAACACCCAAGGTATCAAGATTGCCATCGCCAACAACGATCAGGGCACTCAGAATGACTTGGTGGGCGAGCTCAACGCGGGCGACCAGGTCGTCGATCAGCTCAAGGAGAACGATCAGCTGGGCTGGACCTTCGTCGATTCGGCCGCCGATGCCAAAGAGGGCGTCGAGAGTGGTGAGTACTATGCGGCCATCGTAATCCCCAAGAACTTCTCCGACAATCTTGTTTCGATGCTCGATGGCAATTACCATCAGCCGAAGCTCACCTATTACGTCAACGAGAAGAAGAGCGCTATTGCGCCCAAGGTCACCGACACTGGTGCCAATACCATCGAGGAGCAGATCAACTCGGAGTTTGTCTCCACGGTGGGCGAGACTGTTGCCAGTATCGCCAAGGATGCCGGTGTCGATTTAAAGGACAAGGCAACCCAGACTCAGGACTCGCTGACAAGTTCGGTGTCCGAGGCATCCGACACCTTGGGTGAGGTGCGCGATTCGATTGGCGATATGAATGCCGCCATCGATAAGACGAGTGGCGCTATCGCCTCGGCTGATGCGGCGCTTGCCGGCTTGCAAGGTCAGGCACCGTCGCTGACGCAGGCAATCTCCCAGGGCAACGACCTGCTGGGCGAGGCTCGCGCCACGGCGGGCAACTCTATCACCTCGCTCTCCAAGGCACTCTCGGAAGGTAGCCTTGCACTCACCAAGACGTCAGCCTCCGCGAACGCTGCGATTGGCAAGCTAACGGGTACGGTCACATCTACGACCACCCGCATCGACAACTCGCTCGAGTCTCTCCAAGCGACGATCGATCACAATAAGGCCGTTATCGGGCACTTGGAGATTCTCGTTAATGACACGTCGACAGGTTCCGAGGAAATTGACGCGCGCATTGTATCGACCATCGATTCGCTTCGCGAGCAAAACCAGAAGCTGCAGAGCATCAAGGATGGCCTTTCTGCACAGTCGAGCGCCATGGCAAACGACGCTACGGCAATCTCGAACGCGAGCAACGCACTCAACGCGGCAATTCAGACCGGTACGGCTAACCTCGGTCAGGCTCAGACCGATCTGGGTCAGAACGCACTTCCGAAGGCTTCGAGCGCGCTTGACTCCTTTGCCGCCGTTTCGGGCGATTTGACCGGCATTGTGTCGGGTATGACCCCCACGATAGCGAGCGCGCGCGGCACGCTGGCGCAGCTCGATGCCACGCTCAAGCAGGCAAAGACCACGCTGTCCCAAACCGACGCCTCCCTTGCCAAGGTTCAGGACAAGCTCGCGACCGCCGCCAATGACATTGCGGCGCTGCAGACCTCTGAGTCTATGGGCGAGTTAGCCGACCTCATGGACGTCGACGTCAATGACGTGGCAGATTTCATGGCATCTCCGGTTGAGCTGACGTCCAAGTCAATCTATCCGGTCAAGAGCTTTGGCTCGGGCATCGCGCCCTTCTACACCAATCTGGCGCTGTGGGTAGGCGGCTATGTGCTCATCGCTATCTATAAACTCGAGGTCGACCGCGAGGGCATCGGTAGCTTTACGGCGCGTCAGGGCTACTTTGGCCGCTGGCTGCTGCTGGTGATCCTGGGCGCGTTCCAGGCCATTATCGTTACGGTGGGCGACCTGGTCATTGGCGTTCAGTGCGTCAATCCGCTGCTCTTTGTACTGGGCGGCATCGCTATTTCGTTCACCTACGTCAACATCATCTATGCGCTGTCCACCACGTTTAAGCATATCGGTAAAGCCATTGGCGTCATCCTCGTCATTGTGCAGATCCCCGGCTCGTCGGGCATGTATCCCATCGAGATGATGCCCGGCTTCTTCCAATGGCTGCATCCGCTGCTGCCCTTCACCTATGGCATCAACCTGCTGCGCGAGACCGTCGGTGGCATGTATTCGTTCAACTACCTGTTCAACCTGTGCATCCTGGGCGTGTTCCTTGCCATCGCACTCTTTATTGGCTTGCAGCTGCGTCCGCTGCTGCTCAACCTCAACCTGCTCTTTGACAAGCAGCTTTCCACGACGGGCCTCATGATCTGCGAGTCCAACGACCTGCCGCGCCAGCGCTATTCGCTGCGCACGGCCATGCGCGTCATGCTCGATTCGGATTCGTACCGTCGCGAGCTGCTCGATCATGCCGTGGCGTTTGAGCATCGCTATCCGTACTACATCAAGGGCGGTTTTGCCGCCGTGGTAGGCGTGCAGGTTCTGCTCTTTGTGCTTTCGACGGTGCTCGATATCGACAATAACGGCAAGATCATCCTGCTCGTTATCTGGATCATTTCGGTTATCGCCATCTGCGGCTGGCTCATCAACATCGAATACATCCGTGCGAGCCTCAATACCCAGATGCGTATCTCGGCGCTTTCGGACGAGGACCTTCGCCGCGAGATGCGCGAGCACACGGCTGCCATCCCTGCCGCCCGTCGCATGTTTGGTCTCAACGCCAGCGAGCGTGGCGCCAAGGGAGGCGAACAGCCTACGAGCCGTCTGTCGCATATCGGTGCGCATCGTAAGGCTCAAGATGCCGACGGCGCTGACAACGTAAACGGAAACGACGGGGACACCACCTCGCTTGGCAAGCACTCTAAAGGAGGTGAGGCATAAATGAAGAACATCCTGCATCTGCTTAAGCGCGACGTCCAAAACGTGTCTCACTCCGTGATCGGCATGGTTGTCGTGATGGGCCTCATTATCGTACCGTGCCTGTACGCGTGGTTTAACATCGCCGGCAGCTGGGATCCGTACGGCAACACCGGCAATCTTAAGATCGCCGTGGTCAACACCGATGAGGGTTACGAGAGCGATCTGATTCCCGTCGAGGTCAACGTGGGCGAAAACGTAACCGCCACCCTGCGCGGCAACGAGAACTTCGACTGGGTCGTCCTCAACGACCGCGATAAGGCGATTGAGGGCGTTAAGTCGGGCGCGTACTACGCTGCCGTCGTTATCCCTAAAACGTTTAGCGCCGACATGATGACGCTTTTCTCGACCGAGGTGAAGCACGCCGATATCGAGTTCTATGAGAACCAGAAGGCCAACGCCATCGCACAGATCGTGACTGAAAAGGGTTCGAGCGCCGTCCAGAGTCAGGTCAACGAGACCTTTACCAAGACCATCACGACCATCGGCCTTAAGACCGTGTCCAGCCTGCTCGACTATATGAGTACCGACCAGGTGAGCAACTTTATCGCCAATCTGTCCTCGACGCTGGGCGATTCGGTCGAGGACCTGCAGGACGTTCAGACGAGTGCGACGTCGCTCGCGGGCATTTTGAGCTCCACGTCCGATTCACTGACATCGGCGGGCGGCATGCTCAAGCAGACGGGCACCGTTGATGAGTCGACGAAGCAGCTGATGGAGCACGCCAAGAGCGGCATCAATGATTCCAAGGAAGCGCTCAAGGCCGCCAACGATGCCGTTGACGCGGCGATTGACGGAAGCGCGGGCTCGTTCGACAACGTGTCCGCCGAGCTTGCGAAGGCATTCGATGCCGCGAATCAGCATGTTGACCTTACGGTGTCTCAGCTCAACGAAGCCGCAGCGGCGCTCAATACGCGTGCTGACGATATCGATGCGATGGCCGATCAGCTCCGCAACCTTGCCGACCAGGTGAGTGATGACAAGCTCAAAGACGGTCTCGAGTCCGCTGCGACGTCGCTGGGCAGAATTGCCGTGGAGTACCGCAACAATGCGAAGGACCTGACGGCGACCGCAAAGTCCCTTTCGGACGGCATGGCGGAGGTCAACAACTCGCGTGCCGAGGTCGACCAGGCCATCGCCGATGCCAAGGCGGGTATCTCGGGAGCCAAGTCCGACTACGATTCCACGTTCTCGGTTAAGGCCAAGGAGCTCAAGAAGACCATTTCGGGCGTTCTGGATTCCCTGAACGGTATCTCGGGTGACTTGGATAGCGCTGTGAGCGGTCTGACCGACGCCTCTGGCTCGCTCGCAAAGGGCCTCTCCAAGGCTGCGACGCTGGTCAACAAGGCTTCTGATCAGTTGGGCGAGGCGTCGGACAAGATCAGCGCTTTTAAGGACGAGCTTGATAGCGCTCTGATGTCGGGTGACCTGGCCATGATTAAGACAATGATTGGCAACGACCCCGAGGGCCTCGCCGTGTCGCTTTCCGGCCCCGTCGCGCTCGACCGCAAACCGGTCTATCCGATCCGCAACTACGGTTCGGCCATGGCACCGTTCTACACGATTCTGTCGCTGTGGGTGGGCTCGATTGTACTGGCGGCCATGATGAAGGTCTCGGTTGACGACGAACTCATCAACGAGCTGATCCCCGTGCGCCTGCACGAGATCTACCTGGGCCGCTACCTGTTCTTTGGAGGTCTGGCCCTGCTGCAGGCGACACTTGTGTGCGCGGGCGACATCCTGTTCTTTGGCATTCAGTGCGACAACCCGCTGCAATTTGTGCTGGCGGGTTGGGTCGCGAGTCTCGTGTTCTCCAATATCGTCTACACGCTTACGGTTTCGTTTGGCGATATCGGCAAGGCGCTCGCCGTCGTGCTGTTGGTTATGCAGGTCGGCGGTTCGGGCGGTACGTTCCCCATCGAGATGACCGGCCCTGTGTTCCAGGCGATCTATCCGTTCCTGCCGTTCACCCACGGCATCAACGCCATGCATGCCGCCATGGCTGGCGCCTACCATATGGAGTACTGGATTGAGCTAGGCATTCTGGCGAGCTATCTGATTCCGTCGCTGGCACTGGGCGTCGTCTTCCGCCGCCCGGTCATCAAAGCCAACGACTGGATTATCGAAAAGCTGGAGTCAACAAAGCTTATTTAGTTACGCGGTTTTACCAAACCGCGTAACGGCTCGACGCTGCAAACGTCCCTAAGCGGCAATCTGACGTTCAATTTCAAGGGCGCGACCAGAAGGTCAGCGCCCTTTCATTTCACGTCACCTTGCTCGCTTAGGGGCGTTTTCGCTGACGTTGCCGGAACATCGAGGTTTTCTGTACCGACGCTTTAGCGTAGTGAATTGCGTGGGTTGCTTGGTTGTTGCTACAGTAGCGGGGCGTGCCGGGGGTCCGGCGCGTCCCGTTTTTATTTGACCATGAGGCGGCACGCAGCCATACGCGTGCGGACACCACGCCCAGATTGAGTGCGAGGATGTTCCATGGCCCAATACGCTGCCAACGAAATCGAAAACATGCCCGATAGCCCTGTAGCCCGTGAGGATTTGGGCGCGGGTGGTATTCCCCGGGGTGCCGGCGCACGCTCGCCGTTGTTCTGGAAAGTTCTACTGCTTTCGGTGGCGATTATCTGGGGCTACTCCTTTACCACTATGAAGGACGCACTCGACACCATTCCGGTGTTCGAGCTGGTCTATGTTCGCTTTCTCCCGGCATCACTGGTTATGTTTGCATTTTTCCATAAGCGCATCATCGCTCATTTCAATGCCCGCAACCTGATCGTCGGGCTTGGCATGGGCGCGCTCATGTGGGGTGCCTACGGTTTGCAGACGATCGGCCTGGCACAGACCACGGCGGGCAAGAGCGCTTTTTTGACCGGCACGTATTGCATCCTTGTGCCGTTTGCAAGCTATGTCCTGAGCGGTGAAAAGCTTACCCGGTATAACCTGGGTGCAGCGTTGTTGTGCCTGGCGGGTATTGGCCTGGTAGCGCTCGATAGCGTCGAGTTCAATGCCGGCGATGTTATTACCTTGGGCGGCGCGATCTTCTTCGCCATCCAGATGGCGGTGACTGCCAAGTACGGTCGCAAGATGGACATCAACGTCATCACGTTTTGGATGTTTGTGGGCAATGGCGTTTTGAGTTTAATCACGTCGCTGCTATTCGAGACTCAGGCGCCCCTCTCTGCATGGACGCCTGAGTTTATCGGTGTGGCTGTTTTCCTCTCGGTGGGCTGCACATGCGTGGCGCTGCTCGTCCAAAACGTCGGTTTGGCGCATGTCCCCGCCTCGACGGGCTCACTGCTTCTTTCGATGGAGTCGCCTTCGGGCGTGTTGTTTTCGGTGCTGCTGATGGGGGAGGCGCTCACCTCGCGCCTGCTCGCCGGCTTCGTGCTTATCTTCCTGTCGATTATCTTGAGCGAGACTCACTTCGATTTTTTGCGCAAAAAGCCGCGCCCGCAATTGTAAACAACTTGTTGCGCCGCCCTCTCGGGGCGGCATTTTTTATGCATCGCCCTTAAAGTTGTACCTTGCACTTTACGCTATCAAAGTGCTTGCTGCAAAAACGTTACTGGAGGGCATTTATGGCACCAGCTCTGTCCGATCTTCAACCGCAATCAGCGCCCAAGGCCACCGCAGCGGCGCAGGCCGCTATCGGTGACGGTCTCGTTGCAGAAGCTCAGGCTTTTGCAGACGAGACCGCTGTGTGGCGACACGATTTACACCAGATGCCCGAGCTGGGTAATAGTCTCCCGCAGACCTCTGCGTATATTCAAGCGCGCCTGACCGAGATGGAAATCCCATTTGCCACGCTCGTCGATGGTTCCTGTGTTGTGGGCCTTGTCGGCGCCGGTGCCGCCGCGGCCCAGGGCAATGGCGTCTGCACGGACGAACAGGCCGGTACGGTCATCATGCTTCGCGGCGACATGGATGCCCTGCCCGTTGTCGAGGAATCGGGCGAGCCTTTCGCTTCCACCAACGGCTGCATGCACGCTTGTGGCCACGATATGCATGCGACGGCGCTGCTCGGCGCGGCCCGTTTGCTCAAGGCCCGCGAGGCCGAGCTTGTCGACGCCAATGCCACCGTCAAACTGCTGTTCCAGCCGGGTGAGGAGACCTTTGAGGGAGCCCGCGCTGCCATCGCCGATGGCCTGCTGCAGAACCCGCGCCCCCAGGCTGCCTTTGCCATGCACGTCAACAGCCAATCGCCGCTCGGCCTGGTGCTCTATGGGAGCCCGGCGCTTTCGGGCGTGTACGGTTTCCGCATCACGCTGCAGGGCAAGGGCGGCCATGGCTCGAGCCCCGAGATCTGCATCGACCCCATCACGGCCGGCGTCCATGTGCACCTGGCGCTCCAGGAGCTTATCTCCCGCGAGGTGCCAGCGGCCAAGGAAGTCGCACTTACCGTTGGTAAGTTCGCTGGCGGCTTGGCGGCCAACGTCATCCCCGACACCTGTGTGCTCGAGGGAACGCTGCGCGGCTTCGATGTCGAGCTCATGACTCATCTCAAGGAGCGTATCGCGGAGGTCGTCAACGGCGTTGCCGCAACATATCGTACGCCGGCAACCATCGAGACGCTCTCGGACGTTCCGCCGCTCGTGCTCGACAGCGATATGACCCAGGCCTCGCTTGGTTACGTGGGCGCGGTGCTGCCCAAGGCTGCCTTCCTGCCGCTATTCCACGCCATGGCGAGCGAGGACTTCGCGCTTATCTCGAGCGAGATTCCGAGTGCGTACTTTACCGTGGGCGCGGCCGTGACCGATACGGACGAGCATTTTGCCCAGCATCATCCCAAGGCGCGCTTTAACGATGCCGAGCTTCCTCTCGGCGCCGCGGCTTATGCCGCCGTCGCTCTCGGATACATTGCGGACCACAAGGAGTAATCCATGTCCCAGCAAAGTAAATATTTCCCCGGCTGGCTCGTGGTGGCCTCCGGCTTTGTCATCATGGCCACGTGCTACACCATTTTCGTTAACTGCATGACTATTCCTTCCGCACCAAACCTTCCGAGATTGGCCTGAAGCCGCTCGGCGAGAACCCGGGCGATCCGTCTGTTTCCACCGCGGGCGATAAGGACGAGCATACGGCCCCCGAGGTTAGCGTCGGCTGGTCTCGTATCAAGAAGAGCCCGGCATTTTGGCTGCTTGTCGTCGCCTTCCTCTTTATGGGCTTGGTCAATGGCGCCATCCTGCCCAACCAGGTTACCAACATGACGAGTGTTACCGTCAACGGTGCCAAGATCGTCACGGGCGGCCACGACCCCATGTGGGCAGACACCGTGCTTTCGGCCTACATGGTTACCGTCGTTATCGCCAAGATTTCGCTCGGTGCGATCTATGACCGCTTTGGCCTGCGCTTTGGCAATATCCTTGGCTCCGTTGCGTGCATTATCGCCTGCGTGGCGCTGTGTTTCCCGACGACGGACCTCGGTCCTATTGTCGCTGCTGTGAGCTTTGGTGTTGGAACGTGCATGGGCACCATCACGCCTACCATCGCCGCGTCCAAGCAGTTTGGCATGGCCGACCTCGGTAAGGTCACGGGCACCATCACCTCGCTCGAGATGGTCGGCGGCACCGTGGGCGCTATCGTCTCGGGCGTGCTGTTCGATGCCACGGGCTCCTTTGCGAGCACCTGGATCGTGTGCCTGGCGTGCTCCGTGGTCATGCTCGTGTTCCTGCTGGCATCCGAGCCCATCGCCGCCAAGCTGCGCGCAAGCGTGGCGGGGGAGTAGATAGGCCAAAGCGCATTGCCGCTTGTCCGCTTCGTCCGTGGCTACCGCGGCGGCGTGTCTGGCCGAACGAGTCCCCATACCCTCGTTCGGTCAGACGCGCCGCCGCTGTTTGTGTTTGTGCCGTATAATGTCCACTACCTATGACGCGATACAAAAGAAAGGTGTTTGCCCATGCAGGCACAGAAGGCGGAGGGAACCCGCGACCTTATCGGCGCCGAGATGCGCGCTTGGCAAAAGATGCAGCAGATCGCTGCCGGCGTGTTCGAGCCGTTTGGTTTTAAACCCATCGAGACGCCCGCGATCGAGCAGGTGGACGTCTTTGTCCACGGCATCGGCCAGTCGACCGACGTCGTGCGCAAGGAGATGTTCCGCGTCTTTAGCGGCGCCAACCTGGAGCGCGTCTTTACCGAGGGCACCGACACAAAACTCAAGCCCAAGCAGCGCCTGGCGCTTCGTCCCGAGGGCACGGCCGGTGTGGTGCGCGCAGTCGTGGAGAACAACCTGGTGCCCCAGGGCTCCACGCCGTTTAAGGCTTACTACGCCGAGGCCATGTTCCGCGGCGAGCGTCCCCAGAAGGGCCGCCTGCGTCAGTTCCACCAGGTGGGTATCGAGTGGCTCGGCGCTCCCGATCCGGCGGCAGACGCCGAGTGCATCATCATGCTCATGGAGTTTTACAAGCGCCTGGGCTTCGATCTTTCCAAGCTCCGTCTGCTCATTAACTCGATGGGCGACGCTCAGTGCCGTCCGGCTTACCGCGAGCAGGTCAAGCAGTTTATCCTCGATCACGCTGACGAGATGTGTGACGAGTGCCGCGAGCGCGCCGAGCTCAACCCGCTGCGTGCCTTCGACTGCAAGAACGACCACTGCCGCGAGATCATGGCCGACGCGCCGCTGATGGGCGACAACCTGTGCGACGAGTGCCGCGAGCACTACGAGCAGGTCAAGCGCTATCTGGATGCCGCCGGTATCGAGTATGTCGAGGATCCCACACTGGTGCGTGGTCTGGACTACTACACCCGTACCGTCTTTGAGGTCGAGGCTCCCGGCGCCGGTGTCGGCTCCATTGGTGGCGGCGGTCGCTATGACGGTCTGGTCGAGCTCGAGGGTGGCAAGCCCACGGCGGGCGTCGGCTTCGCTGTCGGTTTTGAGCGCGCCCTGCTGGCCCTGCAGGCCTTTGGTAACGACTTGGGTGCCGAGGAGGCCCCGTGCGTCTACGTCGCCAACGCCGGCAAGGAGCTGCGCCAGAACGTCTTTGCCATCACGCAGGAGCTTCGCGCCGCTGGCATCGTGACCGAGGCCGACTACCAGGGTCGTTCGCTCAAAGCTCAGTTTAAGCAGGCCGACAAGGTTGGCGCCAAGCTCATTTTGGTCCTGGGTGGCGACGAGCTTGCCGCCGGCAAGGTCAAGGTGCGCGACATGGAGAGCCATGAAGAGGTCCTTGCCGATCTGGCCAACGTCGTCGAGGCGGTTCGCGAGCGCCTGTAGCGCATCATTTTGAGCTGCGGGTCCGCTTGAGTGTCTCGTCCATTGCGAGCGATTGTTACGGGGGTGTTTCGCATTTATGCGGAATGCCCCCGTTTGTGTATGCCGTCCACCGAGAAATACGACCATTTAGAGCAAAAACCCTTGCAATGCAGAAAATACTTTTGTGTGGTAAAGCGCAATCAGTGTCGAAAGTATTTCGCAAGCGCCTATAATGAATACCGCATGTTACGTGCATAGAAGGAGGAATGGGAGGAAACGTGGCTGAGAACCTAAGCAACCAGTCTGTACCCGAAGCCGCGGCGCGCGTCGCTGCCGTGGTCAACCGCCTCGTTAACCGAATCGGCTCGAATGCCGAATCCAAGGAGCGTCTCGCTGAGATCGAGATCCCCGAGGAGCTGCGCGACAATCTGGCGCTGTTCTTGCGCCTGGAGCGCCGTGTGCTTAGCGAGTATGATCCCGAGATCGCGGACCTGTTCGACAAGATTTTGACAGCCGAGATTGTGGCCAACGCCGGAAACCCCGGCACCCGTGCTGCCGACGAGTCCGTCGACGAGCAGGGCGTGCCCACTGCCGACGAGCCCACCGCCGTGGCGTTTCGCGAGGTCGTTGATCTGATCGACAGCCTGCCGCTCGATAAGCAGCAGGTTATCGTCCGCGCCTTTACGAGCTTCTTCCATCTGGCAAACCTGTCGGAGGAGAACTACCGTGTGGCGCAGCTGCGCGAGCGCGAGGCAGGTGCGTCGACCGATACCGAGGTCGATCCCGCCAACGAACTCACCGTCGCCTATCACCAGTTGGTAAACGAGATGGGTGTCGAGGGCGCCAACGAGCTGCTCGACAAGCTCGAGTTCCACCCTGTCTTTACCGCACATCCCACTGAGGCCCGTCGTAAGGCCGTCGAGGGCAAGATTCGCCGTATCTCCAACCTGCTGGAGGAGCGTCCGCGCCTGGGCGGCTCCGACCTGGTGGAGAACGAGCGCCATATGCTGCAGGAGATCGACGCTCTGGTGCGTACGAGCCCCATCGCGCTTAAGAAGCCCACGCCGGTCGAGGAAGCCGATACCATCATCGACATCTTCGATAACACACTGTTCGATGTGATCCCCGTCATCTACCGTCGTTTTGACGACTGGGTGCTGGGCGACAAGGCCGGTACCGTGCCGCCGCTGTGTCCGGCGTTCTTCCATCCCGGCAGCTGGATTGGTTCCGACCGCGACGGCAACCCCAACGTTACCGCCAAGGTGAGCCGCGAGGTCGCCGCCAAGTACTTCACCCACATGGTGCTCAAGCTCGAGGACAAGTGCCGCCGCATCGGCCGCAACCTTACGCTCGAGGCCGCCTACAGCAAGCCGTCGGCAGAACTCATGAACCTGTGGAACCATCAGGTCGAGATGAGCGCTCAGTACACGGCACGCGCCGAGCTGATCTCCGAGCACGAGCCGCATCGCGCCGTCATGCTCGTCATGGCCGACCGCCTCAACGCCACCGTGCGTCGCATCACCGACACCATGTACCACAGCGCCGATGAGTTTCTGGAGGACCTGCGCGTCGTCCAGCGCTCGCTGGCTGCCTGCGGTGCCGTCCGTGCTGCCTTTGGCCCGGTCCAGACCATCATCTGGCAGGTCGAGTCCTTCGGCTTCCATATGGTCGAGATGGAGTTCCGTCAGCACTCCGTGGTGCACGCCCGCGCCCTCAAGGATATCCACGAGAACGGTATCCATGGCGACCTGCAGCCTATGACGCGCGAGGTCATCGACACCTTCCGCGCTATCGGTTCCATCCAAAAGCGCTACGGCAAGAAGATGGCGCACCGCTACATCATCTCGTTCACCAAGAGCGCCCAGCATGTGGCCGACGTCTTTGAGCTTGCCCACCTGTCCTTTGCACACGAGGAGGATGTCCCCGAGCTCGACGTGATCCCGCTGTTCGAGCAGCTCGAGGACCTCGAGGGCTGCGTCGACGTGCTCGACCAGATGCTTACGCTGCCTGTGGTGCAAAAGCGCCTTGCCCAGACCAACCGCCGCATGGAGGTCATGCTGGGCTATTCCGACTCCTCCAAGGATGCCGGTCCTACCACGGCCATGCTCGCGCTGCACTCCGCGCAGGAGCGCATTGCCAAGTGGGCCGAGAAGAACGATATCGACCTGGTGCTCATGCACGGTCGCGGCGGTGCCGTGGGCCGTGGCGGCGGCCCGGCCAACAAGGCCGTGCTGGCGCAGCCCAAGGGTTCGGTCAACTGCTTCTTTAAGCTCACCGAGCAGGGCGAGGTCATCTTTGCCCGTTACGGCAACCGCACGCTGGCCCAGCGCCATGTTGAGTCCGTTGCCGCCGCAACGCTTTTGCAGTCGGCCCCGAGTGTCGAGAAGACCAACACCGAGACCACGCAGAAGTTCTGGGATATGGCCGAGAAGCTCAACGCCGCAAGCCACGAGCGCTATCTGGACCTGCTGAACACCGAGGACTTTACACCGTGGTTCTCGACCGTGACGCCGCTGACCGAGGTCGGTCTGCTGCCGATCGGCTCGCGTCCCGCAAAGCGCGGCTTGGGTGCCAAGTCGCTCGACGACCTGCGTACCATTCCGTGGATCTTCAGCTGGAGCCAGGCGCGCATCAATCTGGCCGCCTGGTACGGCCTGGGTACCGCCTGCGAGCAGTTTGGCGATCTGGACCAGCTTAAGGCTGCCTACCAGGAGTGGCCGTTCTTCCGCACCTTTATCGACAACATCGAGATGTCGATCGCCAAGACCGACCAGCGCATCGCCAAGATGTATCTGCACCTGGGCGATCGCCAGGATCTGTCCGAGAAGGTCTTCACCGAGATGCAGCTCACGCGTAAGTGGGTCCTTGCCATCGTCGGTGACGAGTGGCCGCTGCAACGTCGTCGCGTGCTCGGCTGCGCCGTTCGCGTGCGTAACCCCTACGTTGACGCCCTGTCCATCGCCCAGGTCCGCGCCCTTCGCGAGGTGCGCATGAACCAGGACGAGATGGCCGAGGAGAAGAAGGCTGAGTACATGAGCCTGATTCTTTCGACTGTGACCGGCGTCTCGGCAGGATTGCAGAACACGGGGTAATCGATAGCCCTGTGGCTCTCACCGGGACCCGACGGGTTTCCCTCTGAATGCGTCCTCGCACTTGAAGCCCCCTTATCCTGCTCCTTCGGAGCTGCGGATAAGGGGGCTTCGTGCTGCGGAATGCATTCAGAGGGAAACCCGTCGGGTCCCTTCGTCCTCGGTCTTCAGGGATTAAAGCTGATGAGAATGAAGTGCGCTTCGCGCCTAATGTGGAGTGCGGCGAGGGCTTCTTGCGTCCTGTGGAGTGTGCTTAAAAGTAAGCCGATGGCGGGCCCTGCGATGTCCGGTCTTCGGCGGATTACTGGCTGGGGGAATAATGGCGCGCTTCTCGCCTTACGACTGTAGCGGCCGCGGTCCCCTTTGGGATCGCGGCCGCTCTGTGTTTGGTCAAATATGAACGTTCTGTTAACGAGTGGGCAGACGGTAGCTTTTTTCGGTGAGCGGCGTATTCTCTCAACGGTTTATCTAGTGTGTCAGTTGAAAGGAAGAGGGCGCTCGTCATTGTTTGAATGTGAACTGCCGTTTGACCACAAGACGTTGCATCTGGAACTTGAGGATAAGAACTTCGCGGGTGTGATGGAAGGTCACCAAAACGAGTTTAAGACTACGAAATCGCAGGAAGAGTTGGTAGAGGAGTCGCTTGCCAACCCTTATGGCTCGCCTTCGCTCGAGGAGCTTTGTGCTGGCAAAAAGGATATCGTCATCATTAGCTCCGACCATACGCGTCCCGTTCCCTCGCGTGTGACGATGCCTATTCTGCTGCATCACATCCACTCCGCTGCGCCTGAGGCGCGCGTTCGCATTCTGGTTGCAACTGGCATGCACCGTCCGTCGACGCACGAAGAGCTCGTCAACAAGTATGGCGAGGAGATCGTTGCGAACGAGGAGATCGTCATGCATGTCGCTACCGACGACAGCATGATGAAAAAGATCGGCACCCTGCCTTCTGGTGGCGAGTGCATCATCAACAAAATCGCTGCCGACTGCGACCTGCTGCTTGCCGAGGGCTTTATTGAGCCGCACTTCTTTGCCGGTTTCTCTGGTAGCCGCAAGTCCGTCCTGCCCGGCATTGCCAGCTACAAGACCATCATGTACAACCACAACGGTCAGTTTGTGAACGACTCCCATTCGCGTGCCGGCAACCTGTGCCACAACCACGTGAGCGAGGACATGTTCGCCGCTGCCGAGATGGCTCACCTTGCCTTTGTGCTTAACGTGGTGCTTAACGGCAAGCACGAGGTCATCGGCTCCTTTGCCGGCGACATCCACAAGGCGCACGAGGCTGGCTGCGAGTTCGTGAAGAGCCTTGCCGGCGTTGAGCCCGTCGAGTGCGAGATTGCCATCACCACCAACGGTGGTTACCCGCTGGATCAGAATATTTACCAGTCCGTCAAAGGTATGACGGCAGCAGAGGCAAGCTGCAATCCGGGTGGCGTGATCATCATGGTTTCCAGTTGTATCGATGGACATGGCGGACAGTCTTTGTATGACACCTTTGCCAGCGGCGGAGATAAAAATGTGATCATGCAGCGTTTCTTAGATACACCCCGTGACAAAACGATTCCGGATCAGTGGGAAGCACAGATTTTGTGCAGAGTGCTGATGCATCACAAAGTCATCATGGTGACTCAGGCACCGAAGCAGCTGGTCAATGACATGCAGATGGATTACGCAGAGAGCGTAGATGAGGCAATCCGCATGGCAGATGCATATCTGGGAAAGGCGGATAGTAAGATCACTGTGATTCCAGATGGTGTATCCGTGATTGTAAGAAGAAAATAGCACTTGAAATAATATTTTTACTACGCTGACAGAAAGAGAAAATATACAGTGAAAAATATATAAAAACAGGAAATGTTTAACTTTACCACTTTGTTTTCCGGTGATACAATAAAATAAAAAGGTCG
>USBK01000029.1:0-31689 GCA_900552895.1 uncultured Collinsella sp. | reverse complement strand
GCCGCGCGGCAAGGAGATATATTGCCAGACCGGAGGGGCGCCGGGGGCGGGAATCTGGGCGTACACATTTCCTACATATCTTGTGATCCGACTAACGTTTGCCAGCCGTTAACTACCGCTCGCCGAGCATCTCTTTATATAAGGCAGTCTCATGGTTAAAGCGGATACGTCCCCCTAGCTAAAGCACAGCCAGCATCGAGCAACTCATCACGTTCTTCCACCGAGAACCCCTCGGCGTAGACGCGCACCACTGGTTCGGTCCCGCTAGGACGGACCAGCAGCCACGTGTCATCCTCGAATGACAGACGCAAGCCGTCCATATGACTAACGTTTTGCGGCACCTTGCCACAAATCGACTTGGGGTTTACGCCCGGCAGCAGGGTTCGTAACGTTTCGGCATCTTCGGCCTCAAGGCGTAAATCGCGTCGACCGTAACTCGTCTTACCAAATCTGTCCTCGAGTTGGTCGACCAGAACGCCCAAAGGCGCGTCCGTCTTTGCCATAAGCTCACACAGAATCAGACAGGCGAGGATTCCATCGCGCTCGGGCATATGCGCGGCGATGCCGATTCCACCGGCTTCTTCGCCGCCCATGAGGACGCCGCCCTTCTTCATCTCCGCCGCTATATATTTGAAACCGACTGGTTTGACGGTCACGCGGCAGCCAAGCGCCTCGGCAATGCGACGCACGAGCGTCGAGCATGAAAGATTGACGACGACGCGCCCCTCCAAATTACGAAATTGAACCAAGTCGCCCAAAACGAGCGCCATGATCTGATGCGGATGTATATATCTGCCGCGCTCGTCAACCGCGCCGATACGGTCGGCGTCGCCGTCGGTCACCAGGCCAGCGCAAGCTCCGTCCTCGATAACCGTATGCTCGCAAGCGTCCACCCAAGGCTCAACGGGGTCGGGGCAGATATCTTCTTGGTCAGACGCCTGCCCGGCGTGAATCTCGTGCACCTCAACGCCAAGCTCGCGCAGCAAGTCGGCTAGATAGCCCTGGGCTGCGCCGCCCATGGGATCGACAACCACGCGCAGGTGCGCGGCGCGGATGGCTTCGCCATCGACAAACGATGCCACCGCCTGCATATAGTCAGGAATGATATCCGCGGTGCGATATTGCCCCTCAATCTCCATTGGCTCGGGAGCCATGGTCTCTTCGAGCTCTTCGATGACATCCTGGTTGGCGGTTGAGCCGTCACCCATGCGAATCTTGAGGCACAGATAACCCTGCGGATGATGGGACCCCGTCACCATGAGTGCGCCGCACGCCTCACCGTCATAAGCCGCCGCCCACGTAAGGGCAGGGGTCGGAACAGGTCGCGAAGCGAGCACGGTGTCCAGCCCGTGCGCTGCTAGCACGCCCGCCGCAAGCTCAGCGAACTCGCGCGCCAGGGGCCGGGTGTCGAACCCTATATATACCGTTTTGCCCGGATTGGTCTTTTGCCACAACTCGCCGACGGCATCGGCGATACGGGCAACGTTATCGGCAGTGAAGTCCTCATCGACGCGAGCGCGCCAACCGTCAGTTCCAAAATGAATTATCGCGCACACGCGCAGACACCTCACAGTGTTTGGATCATGTTACGCATGGGGTATACCCGCAACATGCACTCGGCAACCTGCCGGCACCAGCATTCACCATTTGGGCAAATGCTGCCGAGGACATGCAGGCAATAAAAATACCGCCCCGTATGGAGCGGTTTTGCCCTTTATATATCGAGCGCCTCGGCCATCGCTGCCGTAGTGATTGCCGTGGTTCCACAGCAACTGCCCACCATTGCGGCACCGGCATGTCTCCATTCGATGCATGCGCGCGCGAAAGCTTCAGGGTTCTCGTGCCATACGGGGCCATCCTGAGTCTGGACCGGATCGCCTACGTTGGGACGCACCGTGACGGGAGTAGTCGCCGATGCAACCATCCTGGGCACCGCCGCATTCGCGGCCGCAAGCGAACAGCAATTAACACCAACCGAGTTTGCGCCGTGTTTTTCGGCGTACAAAACGGCTGCCTCGATGTTGAGGCCATCGCCCAGCAGGTCGCCTTTATCGTCAACGACAAAACTCACCAGAACAGGCATGCCGTCGGCGGCATCTCGGGCGCCGGCAAGCATGGGCTGCAGATTACGGATAGACGTCACCGTCTCGATCAGCAGACCGTCAACGCCGGCATTGAGCAAGGCGTGCGCCTGTTCGCGCGCAATGCCGCGGATTTCACGATACTCGGCAGAGTCCTCGGCAAACCACTCAATACCGATCGGGCCCATCGAGCCCAGCAGCAGCTGAGGGTGCGCCTGGCGAGCATCGTCGACGGCCCCGCGATTGACCTCCGCCACGGACGGCGCAATCTGGTCGTGCTTGAGGGCATAGCTTGATGCCTGAAAGGTGTTGGTAATGAGCACCTGCGCGCCGGCGGCGACATACAAGCGATGGATACGAGAAACGGTCTGCGGCTCCGCCAGATTCCAAAACGCCGGTGGAATGTCAGCGGCGTCGTACTCACTCAACAGAACACTGCCCATGGGGCCCTGCGCCAACAAGGTCTCGCTCGACAAGCGGCGCGTAAGTTCCTCGGCACCAAAGCGGTTGTAATAACTCGTATCCATATATATCCCGCTATTCCTCGACGCTGATTCCCTGCTTTTCGAGATAGGCGAGCCAGCGGCTCATCGTGTCCTCGGATAGCGCATGCTCCATCATGCAGGCCTCGGAATCGGCTCGCTCAAATTCGACACCGAGCTCCTGAACCAAAAACGTGCGGATGAGGCGATGACGGTACCAGATAGCCGTGCCAACCTCGCGGCCGCGATCGGTCAGGATTACCTTGCCATAGTGCGATTGCTCGACAAGCTCGGATGCCTTGAGCGCCGAAACCGCTTTATTGACCGATGCCTTGGAGACGCCAAGGCGCTGCGCGATGTCGACCGATCGCACGCCGTTAGTTTCCCCCTCTTCGCTTTCAATGCGAACCATGCACTCCAAGTAGTCTTCGTTCGCCACCGTCAGATGTAGTTCGCGCGAGCTATTTGTCGTATCCATGATCTTCCGTCCCTTCTGCATTCAATGGCTGATTCTACCCCATCCAAGCGTCGCGGTATGCCGTGGCATACCGTGCTAGAGTTCTTGTTGCACACGACGACCAAGATTGGAGCGATCTTTATGGAAAACACCACCACAAACCCCGATGTCCTCGAGCGCTTTTTGCGCTACGTCCAGATCAACACGCAGTCCGAGGATGCAAACTGCGACCAGGTACCCTCGAGCGCCGTTCAGTTTGATCTTGCCAACGTGCTGGCTGAAGAGCTGCGCGAGCTTGGTGCGGAAGATGCCCACGTGACCGAGCATGCCTATGTCTGCGCGCATATCCCCGCAAGTGCGGGCGCTGAGGACAAGCCCGCCCTGGGCCTGATCGCCCATCTCGACACCACCGAAGTTGCACCGGGCGCCGGCGTGAAGCCGCACATCGTACACTACGAGGGCGGCGACCTGGTCTGCGGCACGGTTGACGGTAAGCCCGTTGCCATGAGCACCGCCAAGCTTCCCGCCCTGAACGACCTCGCGGGTGAGGACCTGGTCTGCAGCGATGGCACCACGCTGCTGGGCGCGGACGACAAGGCAGGCGTCGCCGAGATCATGTCGCTTGTCGCGCGTATCGCTCAGGACCCTTCTCTGCCCCATCCCGCACTCGGCATTTGCTTCTGCCCTGACGAGGAGATCGGCCACGGAGCCGAGCTGCTGGATATCGATACCTTTGGCTGCAAGTACGCCTACACGGTCGACGGCGGCCCCATCGGCGAGCTGGAGTGGGAGTGCTTTAACGCCGCCGAGGCGACCGTCTGCTTTGAGGGCCAGTCCATCCACCCGGGCGACGCCAAGGGCCGTATGGTCAACGCAGGCAATCTGTTCTGCGACTTCAACGCGTTGCTCCCCTACGAGCAGCGTCCGGAATACACCGAGGGCTACGAGGGCTTCTGTCACCTTGAGGGCGTCTCGGCAACGGTCGACCATGCCACGGCGCGCTATATCGTCCGTGATCACGATGCCGCCAAGTTCCAGCAGAAACTCGACCTTATTGATGCCGCCGCCTCGATGCTCAACCAGCGTCTGAGTGAGGAGCGCGTGACAGTCGAGATTAAGCAGCAGTATCGAAATATGGCCGAGATCGTGTGCGATTACCCCGAGCTGATCGACGCCGCCAAGGAAGCCTACCTTGCTTGCGACGTTGAGCCTCAGGTGCTGCCGATTCGCGGTGGTACCGACGGTGCGCAGCTGTCGTTCCGCGGTCTGCCCTGCCCCAACCTTTCCACGGGCGGCTACTGCTACCACGGAGTTAACGAGTTTGTCCCGGTCAGCTCGCTCGTCAAGATGACCGACGTCCTCCAGGAACTCGTCGCCCGCTTCGCATAAGGAACTCGAACAACCTAGGTAAGCAAAACCGCCCTGTCCTCAAAATCGAGAACGGGGCGGTTTTTGGTGAAAGGGGAGTAGTCAGCACCGCAGGTTAAGCCAACGTCAGCGAGCGACGTCCAAGGCGAACAAGTTGGCATGAAAAAGGCAGGGCATTGACCTTCTGGTCATGCCCTGCCTTTTGAATGACAGATTGTAGCTCTGGGGGCCGCGCAGCGACGGAGGTCGCCGCCGTTCGTTAGAACGGCGGAACTAGTTACTCCTCGTCGTTGTCCTTGGCCTCTTCGGCGTCGTCGGTGTCCACGAGCTGGTTGAGCAGCTCGTCGAGGGAAGCCATGTCCTCGTTGATCGCGCCGTTGGCGGGAGCCTTCTTGTCGTCGATCGGGGCGCCCAGGAGCTCCTCGTCGGCGTCGGCGTGATGCGTCGGAGCGGAGGTACCCAGCAGGATATCGTCCGGGCCGTCGGGGCTAAAGACCATCTGCAGCAGCTGCGAGAGGTCTTCCTCGTCGGCAACGTCGTCGTTGTTCTCGAGGATGTAGAGCAGATCGTGGGCCTCGAGGCCGTCACGGAGCTCCTCGATCGCCTTGGCACCGATGCCATCGATGCGCAGCAGATCCTCCTCGGACTTGCCGACCAGGTCGCCGACCGTCTCGATGCCGACCTCGCTGAACTTGTTGGTCCAGCGCTGCGACACGCCCAGGTCGTCGAACAGGTACAGGCGAGCCTTCTCGGCGGAGATGGTGTGGCCGTTGCGGGTGAACGAACCGTCAGCACCACCGAACTCGTCGTAGCCGGCCCAGTCGAGCTGCTGCGGGAGCTGCTCGTCCAGGTCCTTGAGCTCCACAGGAGCCCACTCGGGCAGCGACTTGGCGTTGGGCGAAGCCGGACCGTCGATGTCGACATAGCCGTCGGCCGTGCGATACGTCAGCTTGGCGTTGGCGTACGGCTTGAGGCCGGTACCAGCCGGGATCTTCTTACCGACGATGACGTTGGACTTAAGGTCGAGCAGGTGGTCGACCTTGCCCTCAATGGCAGCCTCGGTAAGGACGCCGGCGGTACGGATGAACGAAGCGCTCGACAGCCAGGAGTCGATGTTGGACGCGACCTTGAGCGTACCCAGGATGACGGGCTCGGCCACGGGAGCCTGACCGCCCAGACGGGCAACGCGCTCGACCTCGTCGGCGAACTCGTAGCGGTCGACGTACTGACCAAGCAGGTACTTGGAGTCGCCGGGGTTGGTGATCTGAACGCGACGCAGCATCTGACGTGCGAGCACCTCGATGTGCTTGTCGTTCAGGTCAACGCCCTGGCTGGTGTAGACGTCCTTGACGCTCTCGACGAAGGTGTGCATCGTCGACTCGATGTCGGTCAGCTTGCGCAGGTTGCGGAAGTTGACGAAGCCCTTGGTGATCTGGTCGCCGGCGCGAACCTCGCAGCCGTCCTCGATCTCGGGCATGAAGCGCACCGATGCGGGGACGCGACGCTCGTCGAGGACACGGGTGTGATCCTCGGAGTCGGTGAGCGTCAGCACGTACTCGGACTTCTCGGGCTTAATCGAGAGGTGGCCGGAGTACGGAGCCAGCTCGGCCTCGCGGCCCAGGATCTTCTCGTTGACGTTGCCGACGATATCGAACATACGGCTGACCGTAGGCAGACCCTGCGTAATATCGTCGACGCCAGCGACGCCGCCGGAGTGAATGGTACGCATCGTAAGCTGCGTACCGGGCTCGCCGATGGACTGGGCGGCAATAATGCCGACGGCAGTACCGATGGCGACCGGACGACGGGTGGAAAGATCCCAGCCGTAGCACTTCTGGCAAACGCCGTACTTGGAGCGGCAGGTGAGCAATGCGCGAAGCTTGACCTTCTTGAGGCCGGCATCGACCATCTTCTGGATGTCGGCGACCTTCTCGATGTAGCCGTCCTGCTCAAAGAGCACGGTGCCATCGGGAGCCACGACGTCCTCAATGAAGCAACGGCCGACGAGGTCGGTGTTGAGGTCGGTGGTGCCGGGGATGACGAGGTTGTAGGTGACGCCCTCGTGCGTACCGCAGTCCTCCTCGCGGACGATGACGTCCTGAGCCACGTCGACCAGACGACGGGTCAGGTAACCAGAGTCCGAGGTGTGGGATGCGGTATCGACCAGGCCCTTACGGGCGCCGTAGGTCGAAATGAAGTACTCGAGCGGCAGCAGGCCCTCGCGGAAGTTCGCCTTAATGGGAAGGTCGATCGTCTCGCCGGACATGTCTGCCATCAGGCCACGCATGCCGCCGAGCTGACGCAGCTGGGTCTTAGAACCACGGGCGCCGGAGTCGGCCATCATGTAGAGCGGGTTCTCCTCGTCGAACAAGTCGAGCATGAGCGCTGCGACCTTGTCAGTACAAGCGGTCCACTCGTTAACGACTTCGATGTGGCGCTCCGTCTCGTTGATGAAGCCCTCCTCGAAGTACTCGTTGATCTGGTCGACGTTGGCCTGGGCGCGGTCCAGCAGCTCCTGCTTCTCGGCAGGGATGAGAGCGTCCCACACCGAGATGGTGAGGCCGGCGCGGGTAGCGTAGTGGAAGCCGGAGTACTTGATGGCGTCGAGGATCGGACCGACCTTGGCCTCGGGATAGCGATCGCAGCAGTCCGCAACCAGCTTGGCCACGTCGCCCTTGACCATCTTGTAGTTCATGAACTCGTAGTCTTCGGGCAGGCACTGGCGGTTGAAGATGATGCGGCCAATGGAGGTCTCGAAGCGCGCGGTCTTGTTGCCGGTGACGTCGTAGTCGACAAACTCGTTCTTGCCGTTCTTGACGCGGAAGATACGGGTGCCGTCCTCGTTGATGACATTGGCGTCGGCAGCGGACACACGGACCTGAATCTTGGCCTGCATGTCGACCTCGGAGCGGCAGTCATAGGCGTGCAGCGCATCGTCGAAGCTTGCGAACACGTGGTTCTCGCCCGGCAGACCGTCGCGGACCTGGGTCAGGTAGTACACACCGATGATCATGTCCTGCGAAGGGATGTTGACCGGCTTGCCGGATGCCGGCGAGCGCAGGTTGTTCGCAGAGAGCATGAGCACGCGAGCCTCGGCCTGAGCCTGGCTGGACAGCGGCACGTGGACAGACATCTGGTCGCCGTCGAAGTCGGCGTTGAAAGGCGAGCAGACCAGCGGGTGCAGGTGGATAGCCTTGCCCTCGACCAGCACCGGCTCAAAGGCCTGGATGGAAAGACGGTGCAGGGTCGGTGCGCGGTTGAGCAGCACGACGCGGCCGTCGATGACCTCTTCGAGGATGTCCCACACAAAGGTGGCACCGCGGTCGATAGCGCGCTTGGCGCCCTTGATGTTCTCGACCTTGCCAAGCTCGACCAGGCGCTTCATGACGAAGGGCTTGAAGAGCTCCAGCGCCATGGTCTTGGGCAGACCGCACTGGTGCAGCAGCAGCTTGGGGTCGGTAACGATTACCGAACGGCCGGAGTAGTCGACACGCTTACCCAGCAGGTTCTGACGGAAACGACCCTGCTTGCCCTTGAGGGCCTCGGCGAGCGACTTGAGCGGGCGACCGCCACGGCCAGAGACCGGGCGACCACGACGGCCGTTGTCGAACAGGGCGTCCACGGACTCCTGGAGCATGCGCTTCTCGTTGTTCACGATGATCGCAGGGGCGTCCAGGTCGAGCAGGCGCTTGAGTCGGTTGTTACGGTTGATCACGCGACGGTACAGGTCGTTAAGGTCGGACGCGGCGAAACGGCCGCCGTCGAGCTGGACCATCGGGCGCAGATCGGGCGGAATGACCGGGATGACGTCCAGGATCATGTTCGCGGGGCTGTTGCCGCCCTTCAGGAAGGCGTCAACGACCTCAAGGCGCTTGACGGCCTTCTCGCGCTTCTGCTTCTGGGAATCCTCGTCGGCGATGATGGCCTTGAGCTTCTCGGCCTCGGAGGGGAGGTCGATGGCAGCGAGCAGGTCGCGGACGGCCTCAGCACCCATGCCACCCTTGAAGTACATGGAGTAGTAACGGGTCATCTCGCGGAACAGCGGCTCATCGGAGATGAGGTCGCGCTCGGTGAGCTTCATGAAGGCGTTGAAGGCGTCCGTGCGGAGCTGCTTCTCGTCCTTGCACTCTTCCTCGATATCGACGATGCCGGAGGCGATCTCCTCGGGGGTCAGCGGCTCCTCGTCGGAGAACTCGTCAAAGTTCTCGGGGTCGCCCTGCTCCTTGAGGGACTCGATCTGGCGGGCGCACTCGGCATCGATCTCTTCCAGATCGGCGGCGAGCTCCTCGCGCAGGTCGTCGGCGTCGGCCTCGCGAGCCTCGTAGTCAACCTCGGTGATGATGTAGCTGGCGAAGTACAGAACCTTCTCGAGGTCCTTGGACTTGATGTCGAGCATACGGCTCATCGGGAAGCTCGTGGGGCTCTTGAAGTACCAGATGTGGGACACGGGAGCGGCGAGCTCGATGTGGCCCATGCGGTCGCGACGCACCTTGGCCGAGGTGACCTCGACGCCGCAGCGCTCGCAGACGATGCCCTTAAAGCGGATGCCCTTGTACTTGCCGCAGGAGCACTCCCAGTCCTTGGCGGGACCGAAGATCTTCTCGCAGAACAGGCCGTCCTTCTCGGGCTTGAGGGTACGGTAATTGATGGTCTCCGGCTTCTTGACCTCACCGTGCGACCAGGAACGGATCTGGTCGGCGGAGGCAAGGGAGATCTTTACCGAGTCAAAATCAGTAGCTTCGAAATCTGCCACAGTCAACTACTCCTTATCAGTGGTCGTGGCGGCGACAGCCTCGGGTGCCTCGGCGGTCTCGGCATCCTCGGCCTCGACGTCGGCGTCAACGCCGGCGAGCGCAGCCAGGTCGTCGAGAGCAGAGGTCTCCTCGGCGGTCACAGGGGCGGAGGCGTCCTCGTCGGCATCGTGCATGGGCTCGATGTCCAGTGCGAGGGAGCGAATCTCCTTGACGAGAACCTTGAAGGACTCGGGGATACCCGGGACAGGAACGTTCTCGCCCTTGACGATGGACTCGTAGGTCTTGACGCGGCCCACGGTATCGTCGGACTTGACGGTCAGGATCTCCTGCAGGACGTTGGAAGCACCGTAAGCGTACAGTGCCCAAACTTCCATCTCGCCGAAGCGCTGGCCGCCGAACTGGGCCTTGCCGCCCAGAGGCTGCTGGGTAACCAGGCTGTAAGGGCCGGTCGAACGGGCGTGGATCTTGTCGTCGACCATGTGGCCGAGCTTGAGGATGTAGGACGTACCCACGGTAATGGGCTCGCGGAACTCCTCACCGGTGCGGCCGTCGAACAGACGGGTCTTGCCGCGCTCGTCAAGCTGGGTGACGAACTCGGGGCGCATGTGATCGCCAAAGGCAGCGGTGGCCTTGTTGAGCATGTTCTTGTTGGCACGACGGATGACCTCGGCGATCTCGTCCTCCTTGGCGCCGTCGAAGACGGGCGTAGCGGTGAAGAACGGACCGGGGACGTACTTGTCGGAGTCGGCCTGTTCGGTATCCCAACCGCAGGCAGCAGCCCAGCCAAGGTGGCACTCGAGCAGCTGGCCGACGTTCATACGCGAAGGAACGCCCAGCGGGTTGAGGATAACGTCGATCGGGGTACCGTCAGCCATGTAGGGCATGTCCTCGACCGGCAGAACGTTACAGATAACACCCTTGTTGCCGTGGCGGCCGGCGATCTTATCGCCCTGCTGGATCTTACGACGCTGGGCGACGTAGACGCGCACCTGCTCGTTGACGCCGGGGGCCAGGTCGTCGCCGTTCTCGCGGCTAAAGCGGACGACGTCGATAACGCGGCCGTAAGCGCCGTGAGGCATCTTAAGGGAGGTATCGCGGACGTCGTGGGCCTTGGCACCGAAGATGGCGCGCAGCAGGCGCTCCTCGGCGGTCAGAGCGCTCTCGCCCTTAGGCGTGACCTTGCCGACCAGGATGTCGCCAGGGCCGACCTCGGCGCCGATGCGGATGATGCCGTCCTCGTCGAGGTTGGCAAGCATGTCCTCGGAGAGGTTCGGGATCTCGCGGGTGATCTCCTCGGGACCGAGTTTGGTGTCGCGGGCGTCGATCTCGTGACGGGTGATGTTGATGGTCGTCAGCAGGTCCTCGGCCACCAGGCGCTCGGACACGACGATACCGTCCTCGTAGTTAAAGCCTTCCCACGGCATGTAGGCCACGGTGAGGTTCTGACCCAGTGCGAGCTCGCCATGATCGGTCGAAGGACCGTCAGCCAGAGGCTCGCCCTGCTCAACGGTGTCACCGACGCGCACGAGCGGACGGTGGTTGATGCAGGTGGACTGGTTGGAGCGCTGGTACTTGGCCAGGTGATACTCGTCCATGCCGCCGGCATGCTTGACGATAATCTTGGCGGCGTCGGCAAAGATGACCTCGCCGGCGTTCTTGGCCAGGGTGACCTCGCCGGAGTCCAGAGCGGCGCGACGCTCCATGCCGGTACCGACATAGGGAGCGGCGGGGTGAACCAGCGGCACGGCCTGACGCTGCATGTTGGCGCCCATCAGCGTACGCTTGGCGTCGTCGTGCTCAAGGAACGGGATCAGCGTGGCTGCGACGGAGAGCATCTGACGCGGCGAGACGTCCATGTAGTCGACGTCCTCGACGGGCACGTCGGCGGGAGCGCCGAAGGAGCCGTCGAAGTCGCGGGTACGGGCGATCACGGTGTGCGGACGGACGATCTTGCCCTCGGCATCGGTCGTGATGAACTCGTTGGTCTTGGGATCGAGCGGCGTGTTGGCCGGCGCGATGACGTGCTTCTCTTCCTCGTCAGCGGTCATCCAGTCGATCTGGTCGGTGGCAACGCCGTTCTCGACGCGACGGAACGGGGCCTCGATGAAGCCATACTCGTTGACGCGGGCGTAGAGGGCGAGCGAGCCGATCAGGCCGATGTTGGGGCCTTCGGGGGTCTCGATCGGGCACATGCGGCTGTAGTGCGAGTTGTGAACGTCGCGGACGGCCGTCGGCACGTTGGTGCGGCGGCTGGAGCCGGACTTGTGGCCGGCAAGACCACCAGGGCCGAGTGCGGACAGACGGCGCTTGTGGGTCAGACCGGTCAGGGGGTTCGCCTGGTCCATGAACTGCGAGAGCTGCGAGGAACCGAAGAACTCCTTGATGGAGGCCACGATCGGGCGGATGTTGATGAGCGACTGCGGGGTGATCTCGTCGATGTCCTGGGAGCTCATGCGCTCACGGACGACGCGCTCCATACGGCTCATGCCGATACGGAACTGGTTGGCGACGAGCTCGCCGACGGTGCGGATGCGGCGGTTGCCGAAGTGGTCGATGTCGTCGACCTTGAAGCCCTGCTCGCCGGCAGCGAGGGACAGGAGGTAGCGCAGCGTCGCGACGATATCCTCGTCGGTGAGCACCGTGACCTCTTCCTCGGTGGTGAGGTTGAGCTTCTTGTTGACCTTGTAACGACCGACGCGGGCCAAATCGTAGCGCTGCGGGTTAAAGAGCAGGCCCTCGAGCAGGCTGCGGGAAGCGTCCACGGTGGGAGGCTCGCCCGGGCGCAGGCGACGGTAGATCTCGATGAGGGCGTCCTCGCGAGTGAGGGCGGTGTCGCGCTCCAGGGTGCGCTTGATCACATCGGAGTTGCCGAGCAGCTCGATGATGTCGTCGTTGGTGACGGCGATGCCAAGGGCGCGCAGGAACATCGTGGCGCTCTGCTTGCGCTTACGGTCGATGGAGACCATGAGCTGGTCGCGCTTGTCGACCTCAAACTCAAGCCAGGCACCGCGGGACGGGATGATCTGGGCCTTGTAGATCTGCTTGCCCGAATCCATCTCGGAGCTGTAGTACACGCCCGGGGAGCGGACGAGCTGCGAGACGACGATACGCTCGGTACCGTTGATGATGAAGGTGCCCTGATCGGTCATCATGGGGAAGTCGCCCATGAAGACGAGCTGCTCCTTGATCTCGCCGGTCTCCTTGTTGGTGAGACGGACGTCGGTCAGAAGCGGAGCCTGATAGGTCATATCCTTCTCGCGGCACTCCTCGACGGTGTGCGCGGGGTCGCCGAACTGATGCTCGCCGAAGGTAACCTCGAGAACATGGTTCTGACTCTGGATGGGGCTGGATTCCTTGAACGCCTCACGAAGGCCCTCATCCTTAAAACGCTCAAAGGATTCCCTTTGAACAGAGATAAGGTTGGGGAGCTCCATGGCCTCCGGGATTTTCCCGAAGCTGACGCGCTTGCGCTCAGTGGCAGTGTATGCGTAGGTCACCAGGTTTTTCCTCCTTCACGGAAATGCTCGGTGGGTTGGCGAGGCATAGCTTCGCCAGTTATCGCAACCTAATAGTTTATCAGGTACCGACCGTTGGGCAAGAAAAGCCTTGACGCGATTGAGTTTTTGGAGTAGCAAAGTTTTTCGACAGAAAACACGCAGGTAGATGTATGTGTATCGAACATCTGTTCATATATTTTCTGTGAACAGAGAGCCGGCAATCGCAGCTCTTATAAAAAACGGGCGCGAACCGAGGTCCACGCCCGTAAATGTCGGTGCCCGAAGGCTTACTTGCGCATCAATCCGCCGCGCTCGTCGATGGCGTCCCAGAAGGCATCGGCAAAGCGGGGGTCGTTTGCAGCCATGAGGGCGTTAGTGGCCATCCAACCAGAGGGAGTGCCGGTGTCGTAGCCCGACAGCGGGTCGATGACGACGGCATACATGGCCTCGCGGTCGAGCGAACGGGCCATGGCGTCGGTGAGCTGGATCTCGCCGCCCTTGCCGGCCTGCTGATCTGCCAGCAGGTCCATGACCAGCGGGCTCAGCAGGTAGCGACCGACGATGTACAGGTTGGACGGAGCAGCCTCGGGAGCGGGCTTCTCAACCAGACCGCCGATACGCCAAACAGCGCCCGGCTCGGCATCGGCAACGTCCTCGGCGCCCTCGAGCGAACCGACGCGCTCGCCGGCGATAACACCGTAGCGGCTGACTTCCTCGGGCGAGCAAGCAGCGACGGCGATAACCGAAGCGCCACCGTGCTCCTTGGAAACGGCGAGCATCTTGTCGCAGATATCGCGGTTAGGCACAACGTAGTCGCCCAGAAGAACCAGGAAGTTCTCCCCTGCCACGGCGTCGGCAGCAGAGCGAATAGCATGGCCGAGGCCCTTGGGCTCGTACTGATAACGGAAGTCGACCGGCATACCGCCAGCGTGGGCGACAGCATCGGCATAGGCGTTCTTGCCGCGCTCGCGCAGCAGGTTCTCGAGCGAACGGTCGGGCTGGAAGTAGTTCAGTAGCTCGGGCTTACCGGGAGAAGTAACGATGATGGCATCGTCGACCTCCTCGGGCTCGAGCGCCTCCTCGACGACGTACTGAATGACGGGCTTGTCGAGCACCGGCAGCATCTCTTTGGGCGTGCACTTGGTGCCAGGCAGAAAACGCGTGCCAAGACCGGCGGCGGGGATGATTGCCTTCATGTTATTCAAAGATCCTTTCGCAGGCGCAAAAGCGCCCCATGCGTGCGGCACACAGCCGCAGACCAAATTGCGACACCCAAGCATCTTACCGCTGGAACTATATGTCGCTACAAGGCAGAGACAATTCTTCAGCAGGTCAACGCAAATTATTGCTCGAATGGTGCAATTTTATTGCCCAACGGCAGGGCACCCGATACGACGCAAATCACAGAACATGGCAGTTTGAGCAACCGATGCCGAGGGACCGAAAAACAAAAAAGACGGGGCTCGCAATGCGAACCCCGTCTGCAAAGAAATCTGGCGAGAAAGCCTGATTACTTGAGGGTGACAGCAGCGCCAGCAGCCTCGAGCTTCTCCTTGGCAGCCTCGGCGTCCTCCTTCTTGGCACCCTCGAGAACAGCCTTGGGAGCGCCCTCGACGACCTCCTTGGCCTCCTTCAGGCCAAGGTTGGTGAGCTCACGGACGGCCTTGATGACCTGGATCTTGTTGTCGCCGAAGCCCTCGAGCACGACGTCAAACTCGGTCTTCTCCTCGGCCTCAGCAGCGCCAGCAGCGGGAGCGGCGACAACAGCGGCAGGAGCAGCGGCGGAAACGCCGAAGGTGTCCTCGATAGCCTTAACGAGCTCGGAAGCCTCGAGAAGGGTCATTTCCTTAAGAGCATCGATGATCTCATCGGTGGTAAGCTTAGCCATTTCTAAGTCCTTTCGGTTTCCGTGCGGATGCACGGAGATCAGTTAAAACACGGCGCGAATGCGCCAGGGGTGCGGCGTTGCCGCCGCGGGTGAAAACAGCAACTAGGCTGCCTTCTGCTCGGAGACCTGCTGGATCGAACGAGCGAGACCAGAGGAAACGCCGTTGACGCAGACAGCGATGTCGCGAGCGAAACCGGAGATGAGGCCGGCGATCTGGCCGAGAAGCTGATCCTTGGTGGGCAGCTCGGCGATAGCCTTAACATCATCAGCGGAAACGGCCTTGCCGTCGGAGATACCGCCCTTGATCTCAAGGACGCCCTTGGACTTAGCGGAGAAGTCCTTAAGGGCCTTAGCGGCCTCGACCGGCTCGGTCTCGTAGAACACATAAGCGACGGGGCCCGCGAGGATCTCGTCGATCTCGGGCTGCTCCTGGTTCTTGAGAGCGATCTTGACCAGGTTGTTCTTGTAGACCTTCATCTCGGCGCCGCACTCGCGAAGCTGATGACGCAGCTCCTGAGCCTGCTTAACCGTCAGACCGTTGTAGTTGACGACGAACAGACCGGCGTTCTCGGCGATACGGGACTCGATCTCTGCAACCTTGTCGATTTTGTACTGCTGGGGCATGAATTACACCTCCTCGAATTCTTTCCGGGCACGGTCCGCCACAAGGACGTGACGGGGGCATGTCCAAAAAGAAAGCCCCCGCGCTGCATGAGCGACGGGGGCGAGAAGACATATCTACTCGACCACCTCGGCTGGCGGGAAGTCCCATTAAGCTCGCGGGCGATGCCCGTTTGCACCGGCTGTCTCTGGCAGCGGATTCGTGCGTGAACCGAAAGTATTATGGCGGGTACCCCGGCGTCGGTCAACGGGCACGAGGATTCGCACACAAACCCTGCATACGCTCCGGTCGGGAGGGGCAGGGCGAGTTTTCCGCTCGGTCAAGTCCTGGGCTCGCACGAAGGCCACATTAAGTGGCCTTCGGCTCGTGCGGAATCTACGGAAAACTCGCCCTGCCCCTCCCGACCGGAGCTACGTTGCCTTTGTTGCGAATCCTCGTGCCCGTTGGCCGGCGCGCCCCACGCATAACCCTTAGGTCGGTGGGCTGATGGGTTGGGTCCCGTTGGGCTACAGGGTTGAAAGGAAGGTGGACAGGCGGCGGAGGCCTTCGTCCAGGTCTTTATCGGAAACGCAATAGCTGAGGCGGACGTGGCCTTCGGTGCCGAAGCAGTCGCCCGGGACTAGGGCTACGTTGGCCTCTTTGATGGCTTTGATGCAGAAGTCTTCGCTTGTCAGGCCGAATTGTTTGATGCTCGGGAAGGTATAGAAGGCTCCTGCGGGCTCTACTACGTCGAGGCCCATGGCGTATAAGGCTGCGAGTACGCGTTCGCGGCGGGCTCGGTAGACTTTGAGCATGGGGGTTGGGTCGACGGTCAGGGCTCGAGCTGCGGCGTCCATCTCGAAGGAGACGGCGCTCGATACTAGGTATTGGTGAGCTTTTGCGATCTCGGCGATGACGGGTGCCGCTGCTGCGAGCCAGCCCAGGCGCCAGCCGGTCATGGCCCAGGGCTTGGAGAAGCTCTCGATGATCACCGTCTGCTCGCGCAGCTCCGGGTGTCGCTGGGCAAAACGCTCGTAACCATCCACATAGACCAAACGGTTGTACACGTCGTCGCAGACCACGTAGATGCCCGACTGCTCCGCTACGCGCGCCACGGCGTTGAGCGATGCCGCGTTGAGAATGCAGCCCGTGGGATTGTTGGGCGAGCAGATAACGATGGCCTTGGTCGCCGGGGTCACACAGGCGCGAAGCGCATCCTCGTCAATCTGAAATTGCGCAGGCCCCGTATCCAAAAAGACCGCTTTGGCGTGATTGGCCACAACGATGCTTTCGTACAGGCCAAAGGCCGGCGTGGGAATAATGACCTCGTCGCCGGGGTTGAGCATAGCCATAAATGTTGCCGACAGGGCCTCGGTCGCGCCGTCGGTCAGGATGACCTCGTCGGCCGAAAACATAAGGCCCGCGTCCCCCATGTAGGCAGATAACGCCTCACGCAGGGCGGGGCGACCGTTGTTGGGCGGATAGTGCGTGTCGCCGCGGTCCAACGAAGCAGTCACCTCGGCGCTAATCACATCGGGCGTGGGAAAATCGGGCTCACCTAGCGCGAGCGCGATGCACCCCGGATGCTGGGCGGCGAGCGCGTTGATCCGGCGGATACCGGAGGGCTTAAGCGTGGCAAGCGAGGTGTTCATGGGCAGACGCATGACGTTCCTTTCGTAAGGGTTGCACTAGGATAGCGCGGCGGGACGCCGCCGGACGGTGTAACCTAAACGGAAACCAACCGGAAAGAAGGCGGCATGGAGACGACCGCACGCGGCGATGTACCAAAAACGCTGCAAACCATTGCGTATATCAGTATTCCCAAGAGCGCCGATCTTGAGTTTTTGCTCTGGGACCTGCAGGATGCCATCGCCGCCTATGCACAGATTTCCGGCACCGCACTCCCCCATCCAGTCGACTTGGAGGCGGATGATGCCGGCAGCGTTGCCGGTACCGCCGATGGCATTGTGTTCGCCGTTGAAGATGCACCCAATGATGAAGCGATGGCGCCCATTGAGCAGGTGCTCGACCGCTTTGGCGGCGCAGGGACGCGTGCCTACGTTGTTGTCCAGGCCGACATCGGCGGCCTGGAGCGAGCACACGGGCTCGTCGTGCGTCTGCGAGCGGCGTGCGACCTTCGTGGGCTGTCATGGTGCGGCGGCGTTGTCGCCTGTACCGGCAGCGGCTTCGCGGCGCTTCGTCACTCACCGCGCATGGGACTCTTGCGGCGACCGTTTTCGGAAGCGATGGACAAGCTCGTAGGCGCCGTTCGTATGGGCTGTTCGGTTGAGCATGCGCAGCGACTTGGTGGTGGTAATGCCGAGGACGTCGACGCCGACGGCATGGCTTGCGCCGAGCCAGCCGTGCCCGTGCCGATCTGGCGAGGCGTTCTGAAACACCTCGGCGCCCGCACTCAATCAATAATCTAAATTAATGAGCTGCCCAGTCAACGGCTTCACTCCAACGCTCGACAAGCCGCTCCAAACGCCACGCCGCGTTGGCAGGACTCGTCGACGGCAGCACGATGGCGGGTAGCCCCGTCCGCTCTTGTAGATAGCGTTTGTAGAGCCGTCCGGCCGTGCCGCCGTTGCAGACAACGATCTCGATCGGCGTGGCATCCACAATGCGTTCAATATGTGCCGGCACAACGTTTTTGATGCTAGCGTCACTCGAGCCCTTAATGTCGCAGCTCTCGATCACATCCCACAGGGCTACGCCACCGTTAAGCAGCATGGATCGCTTGGCAGCAACCGAGGCGTCGAGCGTCGCGGGCTCGCCGCTCGCCAAAGAGTCTCCCTCGTTGGGCGGCACGGGCGCACCGAGGCACACGGCCATCACACGCCAAAAGCGATTCTGAGGGTTGCCGTAATAAAAGGCGTTGGCGCGCGAAAGCACCGAGGGAAACGATCCGAGCACCAAAACGCGCGAGCGCTCGTCAAACACGGGTTCAAACCCATGCTCAATATGTTGATAGCCCTCGTCGGACACAGGCATGGGCTAGGCCCTCAGTAGATAGCGCACCTCATAGGGTGCAAGCTCGAGGGTACCCGTAAGCTCGACCGTGGGCGCATCGTCGGCAAGTAGGTCGGCAAAGGAGCCGTTGAGCTCGCCGGCTCCAAAGGTATAGGGCTCGTTCACGGCATTGACCGCCACGAGCACCGTCGCGTCGTCGCAGGCGCGCTCGAACAGCAGCTGCTTGTTCTGAATCACCACGTTGCGATAGGCACCATAGTTGAGGGCACGGGCCGCCGCGTCGTCTGCCGAGCGCAGGTGCGCGAGCTGCTTGATGAAGGCCGTCAGCTCGTTGGGCGCAGGCTCATCGAGCGCAGGTCGCAGCGCCCAGTCACCATCGGGGCCGCCCTTTTCGCCAGGAATCCCCCACTCGCTACCATAGTAGACGCACGGAATGCCCGGCATGCCAAAGAGCATGCCATAAGCGGGGCGCAGACAGGACTTGTCGGTAAGGATGCTCGCCAGGCGCGGCACATCGTGGTTGTCGACAAACGACAGCAGATGCTTGCCGCGATAAATGCACCACGGGTCACCGCCAAACTGGCGGTGCAGCGAGTGCGCGATCTCGAACATATTGACCGAGTTAAAGCTGGAGTACAGGCCCTTGTAGCACTCGTAGTTGGTGCAGGAGTCGAGCATCTCGTCGTTGACGATCTGGTTGTAGTCGCCGTGGAGCGTCTCGCCGATCAGCACAAAGTCGGGCTTGAGCTCACGGGCAAAGGCGTGCAGGCGGCGCATAAAGTCGCGGTCGAGCATATAGGCAACGTCCAGGCGCAGGCCGTCGACGCCAAAGACGTCGGCCCAACGGCGCACGGACTCGAGCAGGTAATCGACCACGGCGGGGTTTTGCAGGTTGAGCTTCACGAGCTCAAAATGGCCTTCCCAGCCCTCGTACCAAAAGCCATCGCCATAGCAGGAGTCGCCGTCAAAGCTGATGTGGAACCAGTCCTTGTACGGGCTGTCCCAGCGCTTCTCCTGCACATCCTTGAACGCCCAGAAGCCACGGCCCACATGGTTGAACACGCCGTCAAACAGGATTTTTATGCCCGCCGCGTGCAGCGCTGCGCAGATCTGCCTGAGGTCGTCGTTTGTGCCCAGGCGGCAGTCCACCTTATTGTAGTCGCGGGTGTCATAGCCGTGGGCGTCGCTCTCGAACAGCGGGTTGAACAGCACGCAGGTCGCGCCCAGGCGCTTGATGTGCTCCACCCAGTCCAGCACCCGCAGAATGCGGTGCTCGCCCGCCTGCGCCTGGTCACCGTCGTTTTGCAGCGGTGCGCCGCAAAGCCCCAGCGGGTAGATCTGATAAACCACTGCCTCATCGTACCACATGTTGTTTTCCTCCCCGAATTAAAACTTCTTTTTCAGTTTTGGCTTGAGTATGACGTGGTAATACCGCGTCAGCGCCGCCAGTGCGCGGTCACACAGCCAGAACGACAGGTTGCCCGCGGCCAGCAGTGCTGCCAGCATCCCGGTGCCGTCGGCCAGCAGCTCGTCCAGCACGGCGGGCCCGAGCAGCGCAAACAGCAAAAGATACACCAGCACCGTGCCCGCGTTGAACACCGCGAATTTCAGCACCCAGCGCAGGAGCGTGCTTTTTACGCCGTTCAGCTTGACGCGCAGCACGGGGTAATACCCCATGACCAGCACGTAAAACAGCGCCAGTTCGGTCTCCGGCACAAAGAGCACGGCCAGAATTGCCACGCAGACGTAGAGGGTCAGCGCGTAGCGCGTGCCGTATTCCTCGAGCACCGGGATGAGCAGGAACGCCGCCAGCATCGGCGCGGCATAGGTGCCGATCTGCAGTGCACTGCCCAGCAGCAAAAGCACCACCGAAAGCGCCCCCAGCATACCGCAGAGGGCTATCTTCTGGCTTTCCGTTTTGCGCATCGTTCCGCCTCCCACCGCTTTTCGATTCTTGTACATTATACCCTATTTTGTTTCACATTGCAAGGCATCCATCTGTGCAACCGTACAAAAGGTGTAGCCCTGCTCCCGGAAATAGGCGATCATATCGGGCAGGGCCTTGACGGTCTGACCTGTTGCTTTTGTATCATGCAGCAGGACGACACAGGTGTCCTGACCATCAGCATCGCGGCGAATGTTGCGCAAAATCTGCGCGGCATCCGGGTGGCTGGCGGTGGCATCCTCGGCGCAGACGTTCCAGTCGATCCAGTGGTAGCCCTTGTCCTCGGCCTGGGCCTTCAGGGCCTTCATGATGCCGTTTCCGCCGTAGCGGTGGCTGACTGTGTTTGTGCTGCCGCCGGGGAAACGCAGCCAGTCGATGGCCGCCACATCCACATACGGCTCCAACGCCTGGCGCAGCGTTCTGATATCCTGCCAGAATGCGTCAGTGCTCGCATAAATTTTGGAGTATTGATGCGTCGCGCTGTGCAGCGCGATCTGATGCCCCGCCGCCGCGATGTCCGCCACAAGGGGCAGATATTTTTCGTTGGCGTCCTGCGCGCAGACAAAGAAGGTGGCCGGGACCTGCTCCCTATCCAAAATTTCCAGAATTGGCCGGGTGTTTTTGCTGGGGCCGTCGTCAAAGGTCAGGCAGACGATTTTGGGCAGCGCCGTCTCCCCCGTCGCCGCCGACACCGCAAAGCAGTCGTTGGGGGTGTCGGTCTCGGCGTACTCCCGGTGGTACAGCAGATGGATGATGCCGGACAGCATCACCAACATAGCCGCCAGCACCACGCCCGCCAGCAATCTTGCGTTTCGTTCCTCTCTGTCTGCATCCCGCCGCATGGCAAGCCCCTCCTCTGTTTTGGTCTGGTACAGGGTATGCGGGCGCGGCGGGAAATAGACATAGGCAGCGGTGTATGGTATAATAGAGAAAACACTGTGGGAGGCCCGCCGCATGAAGCTGAAAATTACCAAATCCGACAAGAAGGCGCTGCTGGCGGCGCTGGCGGTCTGCGGGATCGGCATACTGTTTTCCATCCTTATTGTGCTGGGGGTGGATATTTACCGCAAGCATACCTACACCAGCGTGATTTTGCCGGACGCCTACCGCATTACCGACATGAAAGCGAAGGAGCACACCTCCTACTCTGTCAATGGGGACAACACCGATTACGTCTACATCATCACGGTCAAATATGAGATCGACGGAACCAGCTACACGGACACACTGCAAATTTTGCAGGGCACCCATTTTGCCACCGAGCTGCACGCGCGCTACCTGGCCGACAACGCCCCGGAAGAAGTGCTGGGCAATTTGTATTATTCCGAGAAAGACCCGTCCCATATTGGGCGGTATGGGGACGATTCGCTATTCGTAGAGTAAGTAACAAAACGCGGGAAACTGCCCTTTTACCGGCAGTCTCCCGCATTTTTCTTTATTTGTTTGGAGTTCTTTTCGGCTCCTTTTTTGTAAGAAAAGGAATAAAACTCTCGTACTTATTTTGCTCTTGTCTCGTGCATCGCGTTGATGCGCTTGCGCCAGAGGCGCGGGGCAAAAAGGGCCAGCATCGGGTAGAGCTCCAGACGGCCCGCCAGCATGTCAAAGGCCAGCAGCAGCTTGGCCGGAGCGGAGAAATCCGCAAAGCTGCCCATCGGGCCGACCATCTCAAGGCCGGGACCGACGTTGTTCAGGCAGGTCGCAACGGATGTAAACGTCGTCACCAGATCGAACCCGTCCAGCGAGAGCAGCAGCACCGACAGCGTCAGCAGCAGCATATAAATGTTGAAATAGTTGTGCACACCGCGCAGCGTCTTTTCGTCCAGCGGTTTGCCCTCAAAGCGGACCGTCGTCACGGCATGGCTGTGCAGCATCTTGTTCAGGTCCTGCCGTGCCGCCTTGAAAAGGATGATGACGCGCGATACTTTCAAGCCGCCCGCCGTCGAGCCCGCGCATGCGCCCACAAACGTCAGGATCACGATCACGGTGCGGGAGTAGGTCGGCCAGAGGTTGAAGTCCGCCGTGGCGTAGCCGGTGGTCGTGACGATGGACGACACCTGGAAGAACGCCGTGCGCAGCGCCGTGCCGACACTGTCGTACATACTCGCGATGTTCGCCGTGATCGTCAGCGTCGAGAACGCGACGATGCCTAAGTAGACGTGCATCTCCTCGGAGGCGAACGCCTCACGGAAATGACGCAGCAGCAGGAAATAATACAGGTTAAAGTTAATGCCGAACAGCAGCATGAACACGCCGATGACGATCTCAAAATACGGGCTGTTGTACGCGCCGACGCTCAGCGCCTTGTTGCTGAAGCCGCCCGTGCCCGCCGTGCCGAACGCATGAATGAGCGCGTCAAACAGCGGCATACCGCCCGCGCAGAGCAGAATCGTCTCGATGACGGTCATGACCAGATAAATGGCATACAAAATCTTTGCGCTGTCGCTCAGCTTGCTGGAAATTTTTCCGCAGGTCGGGCCGGGGACCTCGGCGCGCATCAGGTGCATGGCACGGCCATCTGTCATGGGCAGCACGGCCATGGCAAAGACCAGCACGCCCATGCCGCCGATCCAGTGGGAAAAGCTGCGCCAGAACAGCGTGCCGTGGCTCAGCGCCTCGACGTCGGTCAGAATTGTCGAGCCTGTCGTCGTAAAGCCCGAGACCGTCTCAAAAAAAGCATCGGCAAAGGACGGTATCTCGCCGGAGATGACAAACGGCAGTGCGCCGAAAACCGACATCAGCACCCAGACAAGCGCCACGATGGCCAGGCCGTCGCGGGCGTAGATTTTCGTGTTTTGGGGGGTGCGCAGGCTGGTTATCAGGCCCAGCGCCAGCACGATCAGCGCCGGCCACAGGAAGGAAAGCACAACGCTCCACTCGCCGTAGATGGCGGCGCAGCCCATGGGAAAGAGCATGAGGGCTGCTTCGATCAGGAAGATGCGCCCCAGCACAAACCCTACCATTTTATAGTTCATGGCTGCGCCCTCACTTTACAATGTCGCGCAGCGAGTGCAGCGTTGTGTCGGTGGTGACGATGACGACATCGTCGCCCTCCTGCAGGGCATCGTTGCCGGACGGGATGACTGTCTGGCCATTGCGGCGCACGATGCCCGCCACCAGCAGCCCCTTGCGCAGGGTCAGATCCTTCAGCGGTACGCCGATGAATGGCAAACCCGGCGCAACGTTGAATTCCAGCGCCTCCACGCGCCCGCCCACCAGACGGTGCAGCGTCTTGATGTTCTCCGACTCAAAGCTGTTCTGCATGGCGCGGACGTACATGGCAATGGACTCCGACGTGACCGACGCCGTGGAGACGACGCTGTCCACCATCCCCTTAGCAGCGGCCAGCTCGGCGAAGGACTCGCGGTTGATCTTGGCCACGACCTTGCAGGAGTTTATCTGGGAGGCGTACATCGCCAGAATGATGTTTGTTTCGTCCAGGCCGGTCAGCGCCACAAAGGCGTCCATATCGGTGATGCGCTCCTCACTCAGCAGCTCGGCATCCGCACCGTCGCCGTGGATGACCAGCACGCCGGGGAACTTCTCGCTCATCTCCTGGCAGCGGGCCGCATCGCTGTCGATGACGGTCACCCGCTTCTGGATGTCCTGCAGCTCCTTGACCAGATAGTAGGTCATCCGGCTTGCACCGACGATCATGACGTTGCTGGCCTTGGCCTTGAACAGGTTCAGCTTGCGGAAGAAGGATTCCAGATCCCGGGCCGAGGCCGTCAGGTAGACCTTGTCCCCGGCCCGCAGCGTAAACATACCCGTGGGGATGATCGTCTCGCTGCCGCGGGCGACGGCGCAGATCAGAATTTTGACCCGGATGTTGCGGTACAGGTCCGACAGCTGCAAGCCCACCAGCGGGTTGTCGTCGGCCAGGCGGTACTCGATCAGCTCAAACCGCTGGCGGCAGAACTGCTCACGCTTGATGGCAGACGGGAAACGCAGCACGCGGGCGATCTCACGCGCCGTGGCTTTTTCCGGGTTGACGAACATCGACAGACCAAGGTCATCGCGCATAAAGCGCAGCTGCTTCTCATACTCCGGGTTGCGGATACGCGCAATCGTGTGCTGCGTGCCCAGCTTTTTGGCGACGAGGCAGGCCAGGATGTTGATCTCATCACTGGATGTTGTGGCGATCAGCAGGTCTGCGCCGTCCTCAAACGCCTCTTTCTGCACGTCATAGCAGCCGCCGTTTCCGGCCAGACCGCGCACGTCATAGATATTGACAATGTCCTCGATCAGGTCAGGGTTTTGGTCGATGACGACGATGTCGTTATTTTCCGCCGTAAGCTGGGCGGTCAGGGCACGGCCAACCTTGCCGAGGCCGACGACCACGATTCTCATACGAACGCTCCATTTCTCTTTTTTCAAAGCGGGAACACATGTAGGGGCGACCATTGGTCGCCCGCGCAGCCTTATTGCTGCCCTGCGTTCCCCCATCGTTTCCTGCATGGCAAGCGGGCAGCGGGCAAGCAATGCTCGCCCCTACTAGCGCCGCGTCCGGCTATGCAAGCAAGACTTGTACATTATTAAGCCCATTATAGCAAAGCGGGCAGAAAAAGCAATAGGACACTTTTACGGAACGTCCAGGTTTTTTTAAAAAATCCGCAATTTTGTGCTGTGCAGGGCAAATTTTGCGTTGACAAACGCGGATTTACTTGTTATAATTAGATGCTGTGTGAAATCACACGGTTATCCTTGTCTTTTCCGTTAAAAGAGAAGGCCTAATGTCCAAAAGGAGGTGCACAGAATATGGCTAAGTACGAAACCATGATGGTTACCACCGCGAACCTCGACGAAGAGGCTTCCAACGCTCTGATCAACAAGTTCAAGAACCTGATCGCAGCGAATGGTACGATCGATTCTGTTGATGATTGGGGCAAGAAGCGTCTTGCTTACCCCATCAACGATGAGACCGAGGGTGTGTACACGGTGATCAACTTCACCAGCGAGCCCGATTTCCCGGCTGAGCTGGATCGCGTTTTCAAGATCACCGAGGGCGTTCTTCGCAGCATGACTCTTGCTGTTGAGGAGTAAGGAGTAAACCAATGCTGAATGTTGTTGCAATCATGGGCCGCCTTGCCGCGGACCCGCAGCTGCGCCAGACTACGACGGGCAAAAACGTTGCGTCGTTCCGCATCGCCTGTGATCGCGGACGCCGTGACGCCAACGGCCAGAGTCAGGCTGACTGGCTGGATGTTGTCGCCTGGGATCGCACGGCAGAGTTTGTCTGCAAGTATTTCCAGAAGGGTTCTCTGATCGCCATTGACGGCCGTCTGCAGAGCCGCAGCTATCAGGACAAGAACGGCAACAACCGCACCGCGATTGAGATCGTGGCCAACAACGTCAACTTTGCCGCTCCCAAATCCGCAAACGCCGCACCGATGGGTGATGCCGGTTACGGCGCACCCACGGCAGCCCCCGCTCCCCGTCCCGCTGCACAGGCCGCCCCTGCGCCGAGCTATTCTGCCGGCAGCAATGACGACTTTGCACTGATCGAGGATGAGGGCGACCTGCCGTTCTAAAATCGAAAGTATCATTCTAACAAGGAGGTTTCCACAATGGCTATGGATCGTTCTTCTCGTCCGATGCATCGTGGCCGCAAGAAGGTTTGCTCCTTCTGCGTTGACCGCGTCGAGCACATCGATTACAAGGATCTGCCCCGCCTGCGCAAGTACGTGAGCGAGCGCGCCAAGATCATTCCCCGCCGTGTTACCGGTACCTGCGCTTTCCATCAGCGTGAGCTGACGGTTGCCATCAAGCGTGCCCGCTACATGGCTCTGATGCCCTACGTCAGCGACTAATCTCGCCGCGTCGGCATTGCCTGAAATGCACTGAAAAAGAGCAGTCTCGCAAGAGACTGCTCTTTTTTGTTTTGCTTTGCCTTCCCCCTTGGGGAAGGTGGCCCCGCAGGGCCGGATGAGGGGCGGCGTTCCTGTGGTCACCCGTTAGCGGGGTATCACGGAAAACCTGCCCCTCATCAGTCACCTTCGGTGACAGCTTCCCCCTCAGGGGAAGCCGAATTGCTTTCTGCCGCATTCCCCGTCTGCGCCACCAGCGTGTCATCCCGCTCCCCGGCGATGCTGACGATGACAGTCACATTCTCGGTGTTTATCTTCGTTCCGGCCTTGTAGTCGGTGCTCGCCACACAGCCCGCGGCCATCGTACCGTCGTTATCCACCATGACCATCTTGTACTGGATGCCCAGCGCGTCCAGCTTTTTGCTGGCATTGGCCTGGGTAAAGCCGATGATGTCCGGCATCTCCACAAGGCTCGGGCCGCTGCTGACCGTGATCTGGATGATTTGGTCGTCCATCAGCTTCTCTGTGCCTGCAGGCGGGTCTTGGCTGATGACGACGCCCTGCGCCACCGTGTCGGACGGCTGCTCCACCATCACGATGCGGAAACCGTCGTAGGCAGAGTTACCCTTGATGTCAGTAGTGTAGCGCAGGCCGACCAGGTTCGGCACGGTCTCGGCGGTGGTCTCCCCCGCCGTGCCGGCTGCTGTCGGCTGCGGCGTTGCGGCAGGGGTGCTGTCAGCCTTGCTGCCGCCTATCAGGCTCCAGAGCAGCAGCACGACCAGCACAAAGATGACGACGAGCGACACGGCCATGATCTTGCGGGTGCTGATCTGGTTGTCCCCCTTCTCAAACATCGCGTTTGCGACATTCGGGTCGGTCAGGACACTCATCAGCTCGGGCACGGTCTGCATCCGCTTGGCGGGGTCCAGCCGCAGCGCGCAAGCCAGCACCTGCGAGAACCATGTAGGCACACCCGCCTCGAGGCTGTGCGCCGACTCGAGGCTGTCCCGCACCTTGCGCTGGGGCGCGGCGACGGGCGTCTGCCCTGTGACCATCCTGTAGCAGACCGCGGCCAGCGCGTAAACATCGGTGTAGCGCCCGCTGAACTCGGCGGCAGAGTACTGCTCCGGCGCGGCGTAGCCCGGGTAGAGCTGGCTCTTCAGCTCACTGCCGCCGGTGCGCAGCGCCAGCGTGCCGTAACCGGTCAGGCGGGCCGTGCCGTCGATGGGCAGCACGATGTTGTCCGGGCAGATGCCGCGGTGGATCAGCCCCGACTTGTGCAGCAGGGCCACGCCCTCCATGATGGGCTGCAGCAGCGTGCGGGCCTCGGCGGGGGTCAGCGTGCGGCTGCGCAGGTGCAGGTAATGCGACAGGGTCATGCCCTTCTCGCTCTCCTCCACGGCGTAGACCGTGTTGTTTTCCTCCATAACGTCCAGAATCGTGGACAGGCCGGTGGCCGGGGTCAGGTTTTTCAGGTCGTCGTACAGGTCCTTGAAGTCCATCCGGCTCGTCTTGAACAGGACCTCCTTCTCCTCCTTGGGCATCAGCGCACCGTCGGCGCTGCGGCCGTTGCAGAGTGTGACCGGGAAATATTCCTTGATGAGGACGAATTTCTTTTCGTCGTTCAGCACGCCGCGGTAGGCAAGACCGTCACCGTCGGCGCTCAAATAGGTGCCCACCGTGTACCTGCCGCCCAGCTGGGTGCCCAGAGGCAGCGCGCCCTCGGGGTTGCGGTTTTCCAGCGAGCGCCCGCAGTGGGGGCACTCGCCGCGGTATCCGCCATCCAGCGGCTGCAGGCAGTGCGGGCAAAGGAGTTTTGGCATAGTAACGCTCCTTTTCAATTAAAAACATGCTTGTAGGGGCCGGACATGTCCGGCCCTGAACTTTGCGGCAGCCCAAAAATCTCGGGTCATTTCTACGCTGCGGGCCGGGCATGCCCGGCCCGCAGCGTTCTGCCGTACAAAAAAAGAGAGCAAAAGTCGCCCTTCACTCTCTTTTGGCATTCTTGTGGTTTAGCGATCCAGGTCTTCCTCGTTCTCGAGGGTGTGCCAGGCGTTCTGGACATCATCATCGTCGTCCAGGGCGTCCAGCAGCTTGCCCATCTGGACGAGCTGATCGGGGTCGGTCAGCACGGTGGTGGTGGAAGGCACCTGCGCCACGTCGGCGGAGATGAACTTGTAGCCCTTCTTTTCCAGCGCGTCGCAGACGGCGGTGAAGTTCTCGGGGCTGGTGGTGACCTCGGCGGCGTCCTCGCCTGCATCGAAGTCATCTGCACCGGCGTCCAGCGCATCCATCATCAGCTCATCGGGGTCCTTGTCCTCGAGATCGACGACGATGACGCCCTTCTGGGTGAACATGAAGCCGACGCAGCCCATCTGGCCCAGGTTGCCGCCGAACTTGTCAAAGTAATGGCGCATATTGGCCGCGGTGCGGTTGCGGTTGTCGGTCAGGGTCTCGACCATGACAGCGATGCCGCCGGGGCCGTAACCCTCATAGGTGATTGCCTCATACTCGGTCTTGTCGCCGCCCTCGGCGCGCTTGATAATGCGCTGGATGTTATCGTTGGGCACGCTGTTGGCCTTGGCCTTGGCAATCAGAGCCGCCAGCTTGGAGTTGGAAGCGGGGTTGCCGCCGCCCTCCTTAACGGCCACGGCGATCTCGCGGCCGATCTTAGTGAAAACCTTGGCGCGGGCGCCGTCGGTCTTTTCCTTTTTACGCTTGATGTTATTCCATTTGCTATGTCCGGACATGGAAAAATCCCCCTAATTTGTATTCACACAGGCAACGGCATTGCAGCCGATAATTACCAGTAAATTATTATAGCACAACAAATCGTTCTTTTCAAGAGGGGCCGCCCGCTTTATTGCAGATTGCGCAGACCCTTCGGGTAATGGTTTTTGATGCGTCCGCCGCTGACCTTGCCGCCGCCGAGCGGGAACCCGTCTACGAGCACGGCGCACCAGCCGTTTTGCGCGGTGGCGGCGTCGATCTCCTCGCCCCGCAGCCAGGCGGCGGTGCGCGGGTCGGTCAGCGTCAGCTCCTCGCGGTTTGTGCACTGTGCGCCGTAGGCCATGAAAAGCGCATGGGCGGGCTGGAACCGCTTTTTCAGCACGCTGCCCGCCAGAACGCCGCCGCGCACGACGCGCAGCTTCGCGGTGTTCAGCGTCTCGCTGCCCGGCGCGGGCAGCAGCAGCCACTCCCCCGCCCCGGCCAGCGGGCGGGAAGCCAGCGCCGGGAAATAGGTTTTGGCAAAATCGAGCCACTCCGCCGGGGCTTTCAGCGCCTTGGGCGGCTTGCCCTTCGGCGGGGTGGGCGCGTCGGCGTCGGCTGCCTTTTGCAGCTTCGCCATAAAGTGGCCCTCGCCGCCGTCTGCGGGCCAGATGCGGCGGGTGTATCCGGCGCGGAAATCCGGGTAGTCAGGGGCGCGGTTGGCCTCGCCCGGGCGGCCAAAGCCGCAGCCGGACAGGTCGCAGAGCGTGAACGCGGGGTGCTTTGCGAGGAAGGCCGCGATCTGTTCCTCGTCCTCCGCCGGGGCAAATGTGCAGGTCGAGTAGACGAGCACGCCGCCCGGAGCCAGCAGCGCCGCCGCGTTTTCGAGAATTTCGGCCCCCAGCTCCGCACAGTGCGCCACTAAGGCGTTATTGTGCTGGGCGGCGGCGACGGCCTCCTTGCGGAACATACCCTCGCCCGAGCAGGGCGCGTCGACGAGCACCCGGTCAAACTGCCCGGGCATCGCCGCGGCCAGGCGGGCGGTGTCCTCGTTCGTGATGACGGCGTTCGTCACGCCCATTCGCTCGAGATTCTGGCGCAGAATTTCAGCGCGGGCGGCGACGAATTCATTGGCCAGCAGCAGGCCCTGCCCCTGCAGAGCCGCCGCCAGCTGGCTGGTCTTGCCTCCCGGCGCGGCGCAGAGGTCGGCCACCCGCATACCGGGCTGCACGTCCAGCAGCGCAGCGGGGGCCGAGGCACTCGGCTCCTGTGCATAGAGCACGCCCGCGTGGTGCCAGGCGTGCCGCCCCGGGCGGAAGTCCGCCGCCGTCGTAAAGGCCGTGGGGCAGAATGGGGACGGCTTTGCGTCAAAGTCCGCATGCTGCGCGAACCATTCCGGCGTGCAGCGCAGCGCGTTGACCGTTACGCCGCGGGCAGGCTGCGGCGTGGCGTAGGCGTACAGCTCCGCAAAGCGCGGGCCCAGCAGTGCTTGCTCCCGCGCGGTAAAATCAGCAGGAAATTGCATACGTTTCCCCTTTGCATAAAAAAGCCATGGGCGGGCAAACTACCTTTGCGGCCAGAACCGCAGATCGCTTTTTACTTGCGAACTTCAGAAAGGAGTCAACCACCTATGGCAAAGAATCAGACAAACAACACGACCAACCGCTCTACCCAGAAAACGACCAACCGTACCCAGCAGAAGACCACGAACCGCACCACCAATACCACCAATACCACCGACAGCAAAAACAGCAAGTGAGGCGGGCCGCGCCGTGATGGCGCGGGTACATAAAGTGACTCTGCCGTGTTATAGGCAGGGGGCGATACTTGCATCGCCCCGCAAGACAGCGGCTGCCTAACGGGCCGATGACGAGCATCGGCCCCTACGGAAAGGGTATCCGCTTTATTCCGGCTGGTACCCTTCCCACAGGGCATCGAACAATTCCTGGATGCGGTCGTTGCGGCCCTGCAGGTAAAGCCAGCCCAGCAGGCACTCAAAGCCCGTGGAGGCGCGGTACTCCTGCACGGTGGCGTGCTTGGCCACCGTGGCTTTGCTGGCGTTTTTGCCCCGGCGCAGCACGGCGGCCTCGGCATCGGTCAGCATCGGCTCGATCACCGCCAGCTCCAGATTCTGGGCGTGGGCGCTGACGTAATGGGTGGCTACTGTGTGCAGCCGGTTTGGCTGCAGGCGGGTGGTGCCCACCAGGCGGGCGCGAACCAACAGTTCCAGCACCGCATCGCCCACAAAGGCCAGCGCCAGCGGGGACATTTCGTGGATGTCCACTTCAGATTTTGTTTCAAACAGCATATTCTATCCGCACTACTTTAGTACAAGTAGTCAAACTCATATTCACCAATCTTGATGGTGTCCTCTTCCTCAACGCCCTGGGCCACCAGCTCGTCCAGGATGCCGGAGTCACCCAGCTGTGTCTGGAAGTACTGCAGGCTCTCGTAGTCCTCGACGTTGGTGCCGGCCAGGATGCGCTCCAGCCAGGGGGCATCCACGGTAAACTCGTGATCGCCGGTGCGGGTCACGGTGAAAGGGCGGGTCGGCATGGCGCTCTTGTCCGGGCGCTTGTACTCGGCCTCGTAAACCTTGACCGGGGGCAGATCCTTCAGGCGGCTGTAGACCAGTGCGGGCAGGTTGTCCACGCCCTGGCGGGTGGCGGCGGAGATGGGCAGGAAGGTCAGACCCTTAGCCTCGATATAGTTCTTGAACTCCTCCACCTGTTCCGGGGTGGCAATGTCGCACTTGTTGCCCAGCACGATCTGCGGGCGGTCGGCCAGCTCGGCGCTGAAACCGGCCAGTTCGTGGTTGATCTGCTCAAAGTCCGCCTTGGGGTCGCGGCCCTCGCAGCCGGAAACATCCACCACGTGCAGCAGCAGACGGCAGCGCTCAACATGGCGCAGGAAGTCGTGGCCCAGGCCAACGCCCTCGGCAGCGCCTTCGATCAGGCCGGGAATATCGGCGCAGACAAAGCTCTGCTCCGGGCCGACGCGCACCACGCCCAGCACGGGGGTCAGAGTGGTGAAATGATAGTTGGCGATCTTGGGACGGGCGGCCGAGATGATGCTGATGAGGGTGGACTTGCCCACATTGGGGAAGCCGATCAGACCCACATCCGCGATC
>USBK01000028.1:0-31790 GCA_900552895.1 uncultured Collinsella sp. | reverse complement strand
GCTGTGCATCACCATTTTGAGGCTTTCAAGCGCTGCTGCAATCGCAGCTTTATGTCTCACGTTGGTGATGCAAAGCTCATCGTTGTAGTGAATATCACCTGCGAAAAACATGTCTTTCAATGTATCCTCGAAAATATCCAATCCTGTTTCTTCAACTTTCACAGTGTTCAATGCTTCATTAAATACTGCTGACTTTGGATGATCTGTTACAAATATTTTAACAACACCCTCCTCTGTCTTATAAACTGATTTGTAAGGTCTCTCTACGATCAAATTCTTCTTTTCGAGCTTCATACAGATTCCTCCTTTTTATTGAACTTTGGCCCTTTTCCTTCTTGTTATCTGTATTATATACCTTATTGTCAGATTTTTAAATAGTTTTTTGATATTTTTTTCACTATTTTTCATCCTGCATATTTATTGTTATTTTTTTATCAATATTTTGACATAAGAAAAAGTGCAACGTCAAACGCTGCACTTTTCCTATGCTCAATACATTATCCAACCTCCAAACAAAAACTCATGGATATTATATTTACGCCTTTTTTATTTTCCATAATAGCATTTCAGGTAGATTTCTTTCATCTCACTCATAAGAGGATATCTTGGGTTAGCTCCTGTACACTGGTCGTTGAATGCCTGCTCGGTCATCTCGTCGAGGGTGTCGAGGAAGTACTGCTCGTCAACACCGTAGTCGGCGATGGTCTTCTTGACGCCGATGAAGTCCTTGAGCTCCTCGAGCTTCGTGATGAAGTTCTCGAAGACCTCCTTGTCGTCCTTGCCCTCGATGCCGCAGTACTTGGCCATCTCGGCGTAGTTGTGCAGCGCGTTGGGGTAAGGATACTGGGAGAAGGTACCCATCTTGACGGGAGCCTCGGCGGCGTTGTAGCGCATAACGCGGGTCAGGATGACGGCGTTGGCGAGGCCGTGGGGCAGGTGATGGAAGGCGCCGAGCTTGTGAGCCATGGAGTGGTTGAGGCCCAGGAAGGCGTTGGCGAAGGCCATACCGGCCATGCAAGAGGCGTTGTGCATCTCCTCGCGGGCATGCGGGTCCTTGGCGCCGTTCGTGAAGCTGGAGGGCAGGTTCTCGAAGACGAGCTTAGCAGCGCGCTCGGAGAGGCCCTTGGTGTAGTCGGAAGCCATGATGGAGACGTAGGACTCGATGGCGTGGGTCATGACGTCGATGCCGGAGGCAGCGGTCAGGCCGCGCGGGGCGGTCATGCAGTTGTCGGCGTCGACGATAGCCATGTTGGGGAGCAGCGCGTAGTCGGCGAGCGGCCACTTGATGCCGGTCTCCTTGTCGGTGATGATGGCGAACGGCGTGCACTCGGAGCCGGTACCCGAAGAGGTCGGGACGGCGACGAAGTAGGCCTTCTTGCCCATCTCGGGGAAAGTGAAGATACGCTTGCGGATGTCCATGAAGTCCATGGCCATGTCCTCAAACTTGCACTCGGGGTGCTCGTACATCATCCACATGATCTTGCCGGCGTCCATAGCGGAGCCACCGCCGACGGCGATGATCACGTCAGGCTCAAAGAGAGCCATCTGCTTGGCGCCGCGACGTGCGCACTGCAGCGACGGATCGGGCTCGACGTCGTAGAAGCAGTCGTGGGCGATGCCCATCTCGTCGAGCTTGGCCTCGATGGCACGGGTGTTGCCATTCTTGAAGAGGAACTGGTCGGTGACGATGAAGGCGCGCTTCTTGCCCATGACGGTACCGAGCTCGTCGAGGGCGACGGGCGTGGAACCCTTCTTGAAGTAGACCTTCTCGGGAGCGCGGAACCACAGCATGTTCTCACGGCGCTCGGCCACAGTCTTAACGTTGATCAAGTGCTTCACCCCAACGTTCTCGGAGACGGAGTTGCCGCCCCAGGAGCCGCAGCCCAGGGTCAGAGACGGCTTCATGCCAAAGTTGTACAGGTCACCGATGCCGCCGTGCGAGGACGGGGTGTTGATGACGATACGGCAGGCCTTCATGACGTGCTCGAACAGGCTGATCTTCTCGGCCTGGGCGGGGTGCACGTACAGAGAGGCGGTGTGGCCCGGGCCACCGGCGAGCACCAGGTGCTCGGCCTTGTCGACGGCCTCCTGGAAGTCCTTGGCGTGGTACATGGCCAGGACCGGGGAGAGCTTCTCGTGGGAGAACTCCTCCTTGGCGGGGTCGGTGGAGGTGACCTCGGCGATCAGGATCTTGGTCTTGGCGGGAACCTCGATGCCGGCGAGCTCGGCGATCTTGGCGGCGGCCATACCGGGGATGCGGTGATCGAGGGCGCCGTTCTTGAACATGGCGGCACGCAGGGCCTCCATCTCGGCACCCTGCTTGACGAAGTAGCAGCCGCGCTTCTGGAACTCGGCCTTGACCTGGTCATAGATGGTGTCGATGACGGTCACGGACTGCTCGGAAGCGCAGATCATGCCGTTGTCGAAGGTCTTGGAGTGGATGATGGAGTTGACGGCGAGCAGCACGTCGGCGGTGTCGTCGATGATGACCGGGGTGTTACCGGCGCCAACGCCCAGGGCGGGCTTGCCCGAGGAGTAGGCGGCCTTGACCATGCCCGGGCCACCGGTGGCGAGGATGATGTCGACGTCGCGCATGACCATGTTGGTCAGCTCGATGGAGGGGACATCGACCCAGCCGATGATGCCCTCGGGGGCGCCGGCCTTGACGGCGGCGTCAAGCACGAGCTTGGCGGCGGCGATGGTGCACTTGGCGGCTGCCGGGTGCGGGGAGATGATGATGCCGTTGCGGGTCTTCAGGCTGATCAGCGTCTTGAAGATCGCGGTGGAGGTGGGGTTGGTCGTCGGGATGACGGCGCCCACGATGCCGATGGGCTCGGCGATCTTGGTGATGCCGTAAGCCTCGTCGCGCTCCAGAACGCCACAGGTCTTGGTGTTCTTGTAAGCGTTGTAGATGTACTCTGCGGCGTAGTGGTTCTTGATGACCTTGTCCTCAAGAACGCCACGGCCGGTCTCCTCGATGGCCATCTTCGCCAACGGGATACGAGCCTTGTTGGCGGCCATGGCAGCCTCATAGAAGATCTTGTCGACCTGCTCCTGCGTGTACGTAGCAAAAAGCGCCTGGGCCTCTCGCATCTGAGCGAGCTTAGCCTCAAGCGCCTCTACGTTGTCCACAATTGCGGGAGTAGTGTTTTCCGGTGACTTTTTCACCATTTGTGTCTCCTTGCGATCGGAGATTTACCCTACGCCTTGCATGATAGCAAGAAATAATTCGGTAAACGGTAAGATTCCCGTAAAAGGCATACTAAAACGTTTCAATCAACTGAAACGTTTCAACTATAACTTTTAACTTTCCGTTTGCCGCATCGCCCCACTCATTGGGGACAGACTTATATGAGTATTTCAATGGGAAAACGGGGAGAACGGGGCACCTGTTTGACAATCGCTATTCGCGGGTCGCGGTCGAGTCGGACACGCAGGCGGTCCAGTTGCTCGATTATATCCATCTCAATCCTGTGAATGGCGCGCTCGACTCGCTCGATGCGTACCGCTGGTCAAGCTTCAAGGCATATCAGCTGGGCTATGATTCCTTTGACATCTGCAAACACTCATGTAAGTCTGTCCCCAATGAGTGCAAAAAAGGCGCCCTCCGTGGGGGAGGACGCCTTTGGTAAGTTCTATATGAACGCGAGGTCTTTGACCCGGAGAGTCCGAGGTACTTGTTGGTAAGACCTTATTTAGGAGCGCGCAACCTTGCCGGACTTGAGGCAGGTGGAGCAAACGTTCATCTTGCGACGGTGACCATCGACGACGACGTAAACGCGCTGGATGTTGGGGCGGAACTTACGGTTGGTGACGCGGTGAGAGTGGCTGATGGAGCGACCGGCAACGGGGTGCTTACCGCAAACTTCGCAAACTTTGGACATAACTGACCCTCCTTGGGCGACAAACGAACATGTCGCGTTAACAAACAAGCCTGAACTATAGCACAGAAGCAGCTCCCTGTGCGTAATCTACACAGAGATATTCCTCTTTTGGCGATAGTGCTCACGCCACGGCCCTGGACGTAGATCCGATTTGCGTGCAGCAGAGGGGATTATGCCAGCTCGTGCGTGCGTTTTCAAGCTCGTCCCACAAATATATATAGGTTTATGGAGCATTGGGCTCCGTTTACGGATTGTTCTGTATTTATGCTCGCAATTAAGCTCGAGGTTGGCTACACTATCCCTTGACCATTAAAGGGGTACGAGATACCCACATGGAATTACATAGCTGCCAAAGAGCAGCCCTTCCTGTGGGTGTCTGGTCCGCTTTAAGCGGTCGGGCATCTATTTTTTTGACTGTGTCAGCAGTCAAGACATGTGAGGAAGGAGATCGATGGGCACGACTTCCCCCAAGGCGGTCATCATGGACGAGACCGCCGTCAATCGAGCGATGACCCGCATCGCGCACGAGATTCTCGAGCGCAACGAGGGCTGTGAAGACCTCGCTCTGGTCGGCATCGTCACGCGCGGCGACCTTCTGGCAAAGAAGCTCGCCGAGGAGATCAAGGAGATCGAGGGCGTCGACGTTCCGCTCGGCAGCCTGGACATCAGCTTCTACCGCGATGACTATGCGACCAATTTCGCTCCCGCGATCCACGCTACCAACATTCCCTTCAGCGTCGACGGCAAGCGCGTCGTGCTGGTGGACGACATCCTGTATACGGGCCGTACTATCCGCGCCGCTCTGGATGCCGTCATGGACCTGGGCCGTCCGAGCCGCATCGAGCTGGCAGTTCTCGTTGACCGCGGTCACCGTGAGCTCCCCATCTCGCCGGACTTTGTCGGCAAGAACGTTCCCTCGTCGCATGAGGAGAACGTGCACCTATATATGAAGGAAGTCGACGGCCACACCGCCGTCGAGATTAACGACGTCGCGCCGGGTTCCCACGTGGGCTCCGCGCCGCTGGGAGGTGAGTAGTACCGTGGCGTTCAACCATAAGCACCTGATCGACATTACCGAGTACTCCGAAGAGGACATCAAGCTCATCCTCGAGACCGCCAAGGCGTTCTCCGAGGTCAATGAGCGTGCGATCAAGAAGGTCCCCACGCTCAAGGGCAAGACCATCGTCAACATGTTCAACGAGCCTTCGACGCGCACCCGCAGCTCCTTCGAGCTCGCCGAGAAGCGTCTTTCGGCCGACAGCCTCAACTTTGGCGGCTCCTCGACCTCCACGGTCAAGGGCGAGAGCCTCGTCGACACCGTCGAGACCCTCAACGCCTACAAGATTGATTGCATCGTCGTTCGCGATAAGCACGCCGGTGCTCCCTACATCGTCACGCAGAACTCGCCCGCGAGCGTCATCTGCGCCGGCGACGGCAAGCACAACCATCCCACGCAGGCCCTGCTCGACCTGTACACCATCTGGGAGCACAAGGGCGACTTCCACGGTCTTAAGGTCGCCGTCGTCGGCGATATCGCGCACTCCCGCGTCTGCGGCTCGCTGATCCCCGCCCTTAAGATCATGGGCTGCGAGACCTACGCCGTCGCCCCCGGCACGCTGCTGCCGCCGGCGCCCGAGGTCCTGGGCTGCGACCACGTGACGAGCGACCTCGATTCGGTACTCCCCGAGCTGGACGTCGTCTACATGCTGCGCGTGCAGCAGGAGCGCCTCGAGGGCGCTCCGTTCCCGACCATTCGTGAGTATCACAAGCTCTTCGGCCTGACGAAGGACCGCGAGAAGCTCATGAAGCCCGATGCGATCATCTGCCACCCGGGCCCCATCAACCGCGGCGTCGAGTTCGACTCCTATATGGCCGACCACCCGCAACGCTCCGTCATCCTGGAGCAGGTCTACGCCGGTATCTGCGTGCGTATGGCTATCCTGTATCTGCTGCTTGGAGGTGCCGATAATGGCCTTGCTTCTTAAGAATGCCCACGTCGTCGACCCGTCTGTCGAGCTTGACGGTGTCGTTGACGTCCTGATTGACGGCGACAAGATCGCCGAGGTCGGCGAGAATCTCGCCGTCGAGGGAGCCGAGGTCCGCGACCTTTCCGGCAAGTACCTCGTCCCCGGCCTGGTGGATATGCACGTTCACCTTCGCGAGCCCGGCTACGAGGTCAAAGAGGACATCGAGAGCGGCACTCGCGCAGCTGCCAAGGGCGGCTTTACCGGTGTGTGCTCCATGCCCAACACCGATCCCGTCACCGATAACGGCACCGTCGTGGAGTTCGTCAAGTCCCGTGCTGCCGAGGTCGGTCACTGCCGCGTCTATCCGTCGGGCGCCATGACCCGCGGTCTTAAGGGCGAGGCCATGTCCGAGATGGGCGATATGGTCGCCCATGGCGCCGTCGCCTTCACCGACGACGGTCGCGGCGTGCAGGGCGCGGGCATGCTCCGTCGCTGCATGGACTACGGCAAGATGTTCGGCAAGGTCTTTATGAGCCACTGCCAGGACGAGGACCTGGTCGGCCACGGCCAGATCAACGAGGGCAAGGTCTCGACCCGTCTGGCTCTCGAGGGCTGGCCGGCTGCCGGCGAGGAGCTCCAGATCGCCCGCGACATCGAGATCGCCAAGCTGACTGGTGCCAAGCTGCACATCCAGCACATCTCCACCGCCCATGGCCTGGAGATCGTGCGTGCCGGTAAGGCCGCTGGCGTTCAGGTTACCTGCGAGGCCACCCCGCACCACATGTTCCTGACCGAGAACGACCTGGACGAGACCTACAACACCTCGCTCAAGGTCAATCCGCCGCTGCGTACCGAGGAGGATGCCGAGGCCATCCGCCAGGGCGTCATCGACGGCACCGTCGACGTTATCGTCACCGATCACGCTCCCCACACCCCGTGGGAGAAGGCCCGCGAGTTCGAGCTTGCGCCCTTCGGCATGATCGGCCTCGAGACTTCGCTGTCGCTTGTCCTCACCGAGCTGGTCAACACGGGTAAGATGAGCATGGGCCGCATGGTCGAGCTCATGGCCATCAAGCCGCGTGAGATCCTGGGCCTCGACCAGGTTCAGGTCAAGGCGGGCTCCGTTGCCGACCTGACCGTGTTCGATCCCACCGCAACCTGGACGGTCGGCGAGGGCGGTTACGAGTCGCGTGCCGAGAACTCCGGTTTTGCCGGCCGCACGCTCACCGGTCGTGCCACCGATGTGTTTGTCGGCGGTAAACAGACGCTTGCCGACGGCTGCATCTGCTAGCATAGCCTTATCGCTTTTGTGCGCGGCGCCCTTGCGGTGCCGCGCTTTCTGTTCGCCTGAACCATGCAACCGCATGGGGGATTGGAGCGTCTATGCCCACACCTTCCACTGCACGCATGCACGACTTCGAGGTCGTCTCGAACCAGGAGATCGCCGACGGCATCTTCTCGCTCGTAATCTCGGCCCCCAAGCTTGCAAGTGCGCTCATGCCCGGTCAGTTTGTGAACATTGCCGTGCCCGGCGATGCCTCCTCGCTGCTTCGCGTGCCCCTGAGCTTCTATCGCGCCGACGCCGAGGCCGGCACCGTCGAGCTGTGGTACGCCGTCGTGGGCGACGATACCCGCCGTTTGTCCCAGATGGGCCCTGGCTCCACCTCTAACCTGTTGGGCCCCGGTGGCCGTGGCTGGATGGTACCCGAGGGCACCAGGAAGGCACTGCTCGTCGCCGGTGGCATCGGCGTTCCGCCTGTGCTGTGTCTTGCCGGCGTGCTTGCCGAGCAGGGTGTTGATGTGGACGTGTGCCTGGGCTTTGGCACCGCTTCCAAAGTCGTGGGTGTCGATGAGTTCCGTGCGCTGGGCGCCACGGTTAACGTGTGCACCGACGACGGTTCGCTCGGCACGCACGGTTTTTGCACCGATCCGGCAGCCGAGCTGCTTGGAGAGGGCGGCTACGACTACGTCGCCAGCTGCGGCCCCGCCGTCATGATGAAGAAGGTCGCCGCCGCTGCCGCCGAGGCCGGTGTGTACTGCGAGGTGTCGCTCGAGCGCATGATGAGCTGTGGCTTTGGCGCCTGCAACACCTGCAATGTCGAGACGGTTGACGGTATGAAGGGTGCTTGTATGTGCGGCCCCGTGTTCGATGCTTCCAAGGTGGTGGTCTTCTAGTGGGTACCGTGAACATGGCCGTCGATTTCGGCGGCGTCAAGATGCAGAACCCCATTAACACCGCAGCCGGTACCTTTGGCTACGGTTGGCAGTTCCAGAACTTCTTTGATGTTTCCCAGCTGGGCGCCATCACCACCAAGGGTTGCGCTGCCGAGCCCTGGCCCGGCAATCCCGCGCCCCGCATGGCCGAGATCCCCGGCGGTATGATCAACTCCGTGGGTCTTCAGAACCCCGGCGTGGCCGCCTTTGCCCGCGAGTCCGGTCCGTGGCTCGAACAGCTGTCCAAGGACGGCTGCCAGGTCATCTGTCAGGTTGCCGGTCACTCCGTTGACGAGTTTGTCCGCGCACTCGAGATGTATGTCGAGCTGTGCCCCTGGGCTGCCGGCTACGAGATCAACGTGAGCTGCCCTAATATCGCCGCCGGCGGTGCCGCCATGGGCTCCACGCCCGAGGGCGCCTCTTCCGTTATGGCTGCCTGCCGCAAGGTGACTGATAAGCCGCTGTTCGTAAAGATGGCGCCGGTTAACGTCGCCGAGATCGCTAAGGCCCTCGAGGCTGCCGGTGCCGACGGTCTTTCGGTCATCAACTCCATCCAGGGCATGGCCATCGACGTCCATACCCGCAAGTCCCGCGTGGCCAAGCCCAAGGGCGGCCTTTCGGGCCCGCTGTGCCACCACATCGCCGTGCGTATGGTCTGGGAGGTTGCCCAGGCCGTCGATATCCCCATCAACGGTGTCGGCGGTGTCATGACCGGCGAGGATGCGGCTGAGTTTATCCTGGCCGGCGCCACCTGTGTGTCGGTCGGCATGGCCAACTTCGTCGATCCGTGTGCCTCGATTAAGATTGCGCACGAGCTCGAGGCCTGGGCAGAGTCCCAGGGCGTGAAGGACATCAACGAGCTGGTGGGTGCTTTCGAATGCTAGAGAATGATGCCCGCGACCGTGTTATCGTCGCCCTCGACTGCGACCGTGAGCGCGCGCTCGAGCTCGCCCACGAGCTTTCGGGCCATGCCGCCTGGCTCAAGGTCGGCATGACGCTCTATTACGCTGAGGGTCCCCAGATCGTCAAGACCTTTAAGGACCTTGGCTTTAAGGTCTTCCTCGACCTTAAGTTCCATGACATTCCGCATCAGGTGCGCGGCGCTGCCCGCTCGGCCTCGCTTGCTGGTGCCGACCTGCTTTCGGTCCACGGCCTGGGCTCGGGTGCTATGCTCGCTGCCTGCCGCGAGGGTGCCGAGGAGGCGCGTGAGGACCGCGCCAAGCTCGTCGCCATCACCGTGCTCACGAGCATGAATCAGGATGCCTTGAGCGAGATCGGCGTCGAGTCTCCCGTGGCCGAGGAGGCCGCCCGCTTGGCAAAGCTTGCTCAGGCCAATGGCATCGATGGCATCGTGTGCTCACCGATGGAGGCTCACGACATGCGTGAGCTGCTGGGTCCTGATGCCCTGATCGTGACTCCGGGTGTGCGTCCGGTGGGTGCCGCCCTTGGTGACCAGTCCCGCGTGGCGACGCCTTCCCAGGCTATCGAGCGTGGCGCAAGCCACATTGTGGTGGGCCGTCCCATCACCGGTGCCGACGATCCGGTTGCCGCCTTTGACGCCATCGTCGCCGAGCTGGTCGAAAACGTCGCGTAAAAGATTCCCCTAAGTCACCACTTTTGGGTCTCATTAGCACAGAATAGCCCCTGTGCCTGCGTAAACTTTCCCATCCTTTGTGTGGAATCGCAGGTCAGGGGCTTAACTTTGGGCGCAGTATATTGCACTTTTTGCGGGTATCGTCTAACCTATGGAGCCGCGATTGGGCTTTTTGTGCGTTCTACGTGCTAAAATGCCAATTATTGAATCAGATATAACCCAACTATTTGGAGGTACGAATGGCACTCCCTCAGCTTACCGACGAGCAGCGCAAGCAGGCTCTTGAGAAGGCTGCTGCCGCACGTCACGCCCGCGCTGAGCTTCGCGAGCAGATCAAGAAGGGCGAGAAGTCCCTCGAGTCCGTGCTCAACTCCGATGACCCCATTGCTTCCCGCATGAAGGTTTCCACCCTCATCGAGTCTCTCCCCGGTTATGGCAAGGCCAAGGCCGCCAAGATCATGGAGGAGCTCGGTATCTCCGCTACTCGTCGCGTCCAGGGCCTCGGTGTCCGTCAGCGCGAGCAGCTCCTCGAGCAGCTGACCAAATAAGTGAGCGCTCAGGATTCCAAGCTCTTTGTGATTTCTGGACCGTCAGGCGCAGGCAAGGGTACGCTCGTCACTCGTGTGCGCGAGCGCCGCTCGAACCTGGGTCTGACGGTTTCGGCTACCACGCGAGCACCACGCAAAGGTGAGGTCGACGGCGTCAACTACTTTTTTCTGACGCGCGAGGAGTTCGACCGCCGCGTGGCAAACGGTGAGTTTGTTGAGTGGGCCGAGGTCCACGGTAACTGCTACGGCACGTTGGTGAGCGAGGTCACATCCAAGCTCGCCTCGGGCTCGTCTCTGATTTTGGAGATCGATGTCCAGGGCGCCCTGCAGGTGAAGGAGCGTTTCCCCGAGGCCGTGCTGATCTTTATCAAGCCGCCTTCGCTTGAGGTGCTCCGCGAGCGTCTAGTCGGTCGCGGTACCGAGACGCCCGAGACGATTGAGCTGCGTATGGCAAACGCCGCCGATGAGCTTGCCCTTGCCGACCGCTACGACGACGTCGTGGTGAATGACGATCTCGACCGCGCGACCGATGAGCTCGTTCGCGTTCTCGATATGCATGAAAGGATCTGAGGTCCGTGTCCGTTGTAAAGCCTTGCATTGACGATCTTCTGGAGAAGACCGATCACAACCGCTTCCTGCTCGCTTCGCTTGCCTCCAAGCGCGCCTGCGACATCAATAGCATGCTGCGTGGCCAGCACAACCGCGTGCTTGCCGTCCAGGATGTCGATGACATCACCATCGGGCTTTCCGGTGCCGATACCATCTCGATGGCTATGGACGAGATTGTCGACGGCGACATCTCTTACGACGAGGCCCGTTACGAGAAGGCGCTCGGCCACAAGGTTGCTGAAGCCTAAATGGCGGCTCGCGTCTGCCTAGTCCACTATCACGAGGTTGGGCTGAAGGGCAAGAACCGCGCACATTTTGAGCATATCCTCATGGATAACATCAAGGCGGCCTTGGCCGCCTTTTCCGTGAACGCCGTGTCTCGAATTTCCGGTTATATCCTCGTGACCTTTAACGAGCATCAGGCCGACGAGGCGGCGCGTGTCATCCGCACCGTCCCCGGCGTTGCCCGTGTGTCTTTGGCGTATCACACCAACCGCGACCCGCAGGAGTACTGCGCCGCCGCTGTGAAGGCGCTGCGCGAGTTTGGTTCCTTCGATTCGTTTAAGGTGCACGCCAAGCGCTCCAATACTGACTATGAGCTCACCTCGATCGATATCAATCGTCAGGTGGGCGAGGTACTGTGTGAGGCCTTCCCCGATAAAAAGGTTCAAATGCACGACCCCGATGCAATGGTGCACGTACTGGTGGTCCAGGGTAGCGTTTACGTGTACGCACGCTCCGAGCGCGGCGTGGGCGGTCTGCCGGTGGGTTCTGCCGGCAAGGTCGTGACGCTGCTGTCCTCGGGTATCGATTCTCCGGTGGCGACCTGGATGCTCGCGCGCCGCGGCGCGGTTTGCGTGCCGGTGCATTTCTCCGGTCGTCCGCAGACGCCCGATACGAGCGAGTATTTGGTGCAGGATATCATCCGTGCGCTTGAGCCGGGTGTCCAGATCGGCCGCCTGTACGTGGTGCCGTTTGGCGACTGCCAGCGTGAGATTTCGGTCACCTGTCCCAGCAACCTGCGCGTGATCATGTATCGCCGCATTATGTATTCGGTTGCTGAGCGCATTGCACACATCGAGGGTGCCAAGGCCATCGTTACGGGCGAATCGCTTGGACAGGTTGCCTCCCAGACGCTCGAGAACATCATGGCCGTCAACGAGGCCGTCAGGATCCCCGTGTTCCGTCCGTTGATCGGTTCGGACAAGCAGGAGATTATTGCGCGCGCTCAGGAAATCGGCACGTTCGATATTTCCACCGAGGCGGCGCCCGACTGCTGCACGCTGTTTATGCCGCGTCGTCCCGAGACGCACGCCAAACTCGATGCCGTGCACGAGGCCTGGGAGCTGTTCGACCACGAGGAGATGATTGAGCGCCTGCTCAAGCAGACCGAGTACATCGACTTCGAGAGCAACACATATAAGGCCCCTAAGACCTTAAAACGCAAACATTCGGAGCTTGCTCCGCGTGAGATTTACCAAGATCACGAGTAAATTTGTGCATAGACCGACGATGCGCCTGCATCGTCGGTCTTTTGCTATCTGGGCATTTTGCGGCTAAGTGTTCATTTGCTGACGTGTGCCTGAATAAATGGACAGATTTGTGCAAGGTTTTGGTCGGTTTTTGGTTTGACCGCAAAAACCGGTTTTGGGGCGTGGCTGTTGTGGAGCTCCTTTCCTGACACGATGGTGTTGGGAGGTTTTGCTATGGCGCAGCGCGAACAACACGAACGAGTCAAAAAGATGGACCGCTGGGCGGGCAAACTGCTCGGTCATAAGGCAGTGGTGATGGCGATACTGGTCGTCATTGCGATGGCGAGTGGGCTGGCGATGGCGAACCTTGGCGGCGGTGCCGGCGGTGTGTCGTTTGAGCGCACTGATGGTTCGGGCACGTTAGTGGAGCCGGGATCCGGCGATGCTTCGAGCGGAAAGACATCCGAAGGCTCTTCGCCTAAGGCGTCTGCCGCGGCAGAGGTCTATGTCGATGTTGATGGCGCCGTGGTGTCACCCGGTGTATATCGCCTCAAAGACGGGGCGCGGGTGGCTCAGGCGATTGATGCCGCCGGCGGGCTGGCGCCCGAAGCAGACGTTACGGGGCTTAATCGTGCATCCAAGGTCACTGATGGACAAAAAATTCACGTTCCAACGGTAGGGGAGCAGCAGGTGTCCATTGCGGAAGCCGGTGTTGATGGTGGGGCTTCCGCATCATCAGGCGTCGGTGGCGCAACAGGCCTAGTAAACATTAATACGGCAAGCTCGGCAGAGCTGCAGACGCTCTCGGGAATCGGTCCCTCAATGGCACAGTCGATTATCGATGAGCGGACAAAGAACGGTGCTTTTGCTTCGGTTGACGATCTGATGCGCGTGTCGGGAATCGGCGAGAAGAAGCTTGCCAAAATCAAAGATTGCATCTGCGTATGAGTGCAACCGAGCGCGAGCACGTGATGCCTCCGCGGCCCCTGATTCCGTGGACGATGGCCCTGTGTGCCGGCATGTGCATGAGCTGCGCCTTGGTGCTCAACGTGGCCGCTGATGCGCTGCTGAGGGAGCGGGCGCCGGCGGTCGGGCCGCTATGGGCCATTCCCGTTGCGGCGGCGGTATTCGTTGTGCTGGCTCAATCTTGTGCGCGGCTTGCCCCTTTGAAGCGGTGGCTGTATGCCGCGTCCGTCGGTCTCATAGCGGGTGCGGTCGTTTCGGCGTGGTGGGCCGTGGGTGCGCTCAACGCCTCGAAGACGCTCGACGGTCGAGCGGCAAGCAGTCTCGAGTTTGTCGTGCAGGGTGACCCATCCATAAATGACGACGTGTATTCCTATACCTGCGAGGCACGCTCGGACGGTAAGAACTTGGCAACGGTTCGCCTATCGTGTGACCGTGAGTTCAAGGTCGGGGCGCACGTGCGTGTTATCGGTCGCGTGTCACGTTTTGAGAACGATGCGTATGGACGATCGCGCGTGCTTCGAGGCGAGGTGCGCAAGGTTAAAGCCGTTCGGATTGTGTCGGTCGATGAGGGTTCTCCGAGGCCGCTGCTTCGGCTGCGAAATGGGCTGCTTTCGTCCATCGCGCCTGCGACCGACCCGGCGCGTGCGCTCATAGCCGGTGTCGTCTGCGGTCGTTCGGCCGAGCTGCGCGCCCAGCCGGCGGGCGACTGGTTTTCGGTGACGGGAACGGCGCATCTTATCGCCGTCTCGGGCAGCCATTTGGCTATCGTGGGGTTTGTAATCGAGGGTGTATTGCAAAAGACTCGGTGCTCACGTGGTCTTCAGCGGGCGATATTGGCGATAATGCTTGTGGGCTACGCTGCCTTTACGGGCGCGTCTCCCTCGGTCGTGCGCGCGTGCTGCATGGTGTTCGTGACGCTTGTCGTAAACGGCGCGGGGCGTCGTCGGCACGGCCTTTCGGCACTCTTCGCAACCATGTCCATCTTTGTGCTACTGCGGCCGACGGTGCTGTTCGAGATGGGCTTTCAGCTTTCATGCGCCAGCGTCTTAGCCATTCTGTGCTTTTGTCCCTATGCGACCTACGCTTTGGGTGAGCTAGGTGTGCCATCGGGCGTTGCCAGCGTGCTTTCCGTCACGCTGTGCTCGCAACTGGCGACACTTCCCATTACCATTCCTGCCTTCGGTACATTCTCGCTCATTGCTCCGTTGGCAAATGCGGTCATCGGTCCGGTGGTGAGCGTTCTGCTCGCTGTGTCGATCGTGCTGGCTCCCTTTTCGCTCGTGGGACCGTTGCGGACTTGGGCGCTCGTTGTGCCCATGATTGCCGCCCGTTGCGCGCTGTTCTTCGAGCAGCTGTTTGCTGCCGTGCCGGGTGCATACGTGAGCGTGCCGCCCGATAGCATGTGGATTTACCTAGTGCCGTGTTTTCTGGCGGTTCTGCTGGTCTGGTGGCCGCGTCCCCGCGCACGTCCTATGGCGGTGGGGCTTGCATGCCTGATGCTCTTGGCTGCGATTCCGTACGTCTACTGGGATCGATTCGCTCCGCCTTCGGTGACGGTGCTCGATGTGGGCCAGGCCGATGCGATTCTTATCCGCCAAGGCGGCGCAGTAGCTCTCGTCGACTGCGGGCTCGACGAGCGTGTGGTGGCGGCGTTGGTTCGCAATAACGTGCACCATATCGATGCCGTCTTTGTGACGCATTGGGATGAGGACCACTGGGGTGGTCTGCCTGCCGTGCTCGAACAGTTTTCGGTCGGAACGATTGCCGTGGCGGCGGATGCGCTGGAGGATGCTCCTGCCGAGGTATTGAACCGACCTGGCGTGGAGTATCGGCAGGTGCGCCGTGGGGATACGGTCGACATCGGCTCATTTTGCGCCCGCGTGATGTGGCCATTCGAGTCCGTGGATGGCGAGGGCAATGAGGACTCTCTTGTTTTGCTGCTCTCCTATGCTCAGGAAGGCAAGAGCCTGCGCGTGCTTCTCACGGGTGATGCCGAGCTCGATCAGGAGCGTGAGTTTGTACAGGAGGTGGGCGATATCGATGTGCTCAAGCTGGGGCATCATGGCTCAAAAGTTTCCGTCGACACAGACCTGCTGGGCACGTTAAAGCCCGAGCTCTCTATCGCGAGCGCGGGCGAGGGTAACCGCTACGGCCATCCATCCGATTCCTGCATTGATGCGGTTCGCGATGCGGGCGGCGCATTCGCTTGCACCATCGAACATGGAGACATTACCGTCTCGCCGACCGCGAAGGGATTTGCGATGCGATGCCAACGACCGTGATGCTGCCGTTGGCGCTGGACTAACTCGTGGGCTAGAATGGCACGTACGAATTCGAGAGTCTGCGAGAGGGGAGCGTAATGTCCGAAACCGGTCTGCTGCCGGCATATCTGATCGTCGGTACCGATGGGGTTAAGCGAGACCACGCCGTCTCGCGTATGAAAGCTCGCTTGGAAAAGTCGGGCATGGTTGAGTTCAACCTCGACGAACGCGACATGACGAAAGACCCCGATATCGAGTCGATCATCGGCTCGCTCAATACCTTTCCCATGGGTAGCGAGTTTCGCCTGGTCATCCTTGACGGCTGCTCCAAGCTTGCCAAGGCAGTCTCGGAACCGCTCGTCGAGTACCTCGCAAGCCCCAGCCCCACGACAGTCTGTCTCATTATCGCCGACTCACTTGCCAAGAATACGCGCCTGTATAAGGCAATCGCCAAGATCGACAAGAAGGCTATCGTCGATTGCTCGGGTACCAAGCGCTGGGAACTGCCGCGCCGCGTTCAGCAGATGGCAACGCAGCACGGTAAGTCCATCTCGACTGCTGCTGCCGAGGAGCTCGTCTCGCGTTCGGGCGAAAACACGCGCATGCTCGATAACGACCTGGCAAAGCTCGCCCAGATGGTCGAGGCGCCCCAGATTGAGCTTGCCGACGTGGAGCGTTGGATCGTGCGTACGGCCGAGGTTCAGCCCTGGGACTTCCTCAACGCCGTCTCGGCTCGCGATATGCGCCGTTCGCTCGAGCTTTTTAAGCTTCTGCCCTCCAAGAGCTACGTGTGGACCTACACGCTGCTATGCGGTCGCATCCGTGAGCTGATCGTCGCCAAGGCACTCGACTCTCGTGGGCAGGGGCGTGAGCTCGCCGCGACGCTCAAGCTTCAGGCCTGGCAGGTCAAGAATCACCTTACCTGGGCGCGTCGTTTTTCGATGACCGAGCTCGTTGCCGCGCTCGAGGGCGCCGTCGATGTTGAACTCGCGCTCAAGGGTTCGGCCGATTCTCAGACCGCGCTTTTGCTCTGGATTACGAACATCTTGAGAAAATCGTGATGATACCTGCCTATTTGACAAATTCGTTCTATCCCTTTGAGGGGGAGCGTGCTATAGTAGGCGCTTGCATGACCTCACCGTGTCTCAGAGGTGTCATACATTTTTTGCAAGGAACTCGAAAGGAACTCCAGAAGTGGCAAACATCAAGTCTCAGAAGAAGCGTATCCGCACCAATGAGGCAGCTCGCATGCGTAACAAGGCTGTCAAGTCCGAGCTCAAGACGCTGACCAAGCACGTCCAGTCCGCCGTCGCCGAGGGCGACGCCGAGAAGGCTCAGGCTGCCCTCAAGACCGTCACCAAGCGTCTCGACATGGCTGCCGCTAAGCATGTCATCCACAAGAACCAGGCTTCCAACCGTAAGTCCGGTCTTGCCAAGCTCGTGAACAGCATCAACGCCTAAGTTGTAAATTTCACATCACTCAGATTACGCGCATAAATGGAGCCTGTTTTATGGAACAGGCTCCATTTTTTGTACCGCTCGGGTAAGATAGTCCGCATGAATACTTCAATTGACATTTCCCACATCCGCAACTTCTCGATCGTTGCGCATATCGACCATGGCAAGTCCACGATCAGTGACCGCATCCTCGAGCTCACCCATACCGTCGATGAGCGCGACATGGAGTCGCAGCTGCTTGACACGATGGACATCGAGCGCGAGCGCGGCATCACGATCAAGTCCAATGCCGTCCGCGTATCCTATGACGCCGACGACGGCGAGACGTATCAGTTCAACCTGATCGATACGCCGGGCCACGTGGACTTCACCTACGAGGTCTCGCGTTCGCTGGCAGCCTGTGAGGGCGCGGTGCTCGTCGTGGACGCCACTCAAGGCGTCGAGGCGCAGACCGTTTCCAACGCGACGCTCGCCATGAACGCCAACTTGGACATTGTTCCGGCCATCAACAAGATTGACCTTCCCTCGGCGCACCCCGACGAGGTCAAGACTGAGATCGAAGACGATCTGGCCATTCCCGCCGACGATGCCGTGTGCGTGTCGGGCAAGACCGGCGAGGGCATCCACGATCTGCTGGAGTCCATCGTCTTTTTGATCTCGCCTCCCAAGGGCGATGCAAATGCCCCTCTTAAGGCACTTATTCTGGATTCGTACTTCGATGAGTACCGCGGCGTCGTCGCCACGGTGCGTGTCTTTGACGGTTCCATCAAAAAGGGCGACACCCTGCGCATGATGCAGGCAAAGGGCGACTTCTTGGTCGACGGCGTGGGCGTCAAGCGCCCTGCCGAGACGCCGGTCGATGCTCTGACCGTCGGCGAGGTCGGCTATGTGGTCACGGGTCTGAAGGACCCCGAGGCCGTGCGCGTGGGCGATACCCTTACGTGGGCTTCGAACCCCTGCCCCGAGCCGCTGCCGGGCTACCGCGAGGCCAAGCCCATGGTCTACACGGGCCTGTTCCCCATCGACAACAAGGACTACGAGAACCTGCGCGACGCGCTCGATAAGCTGCACGTCAACGACCCGTCGTTGGTGTGGGAGCCCGAGACCTCGGTGGCGCTCGGTTTCGGCTTCCGCGTGGGCTTCCTGGGCCTGCTGCACATGGAAGTCGTCAAGGAACGCCTGGAGCGCGAGTTCAACCTGGACCTCATTGCCACGAGTCCCTCGGTCGACTATCACGTCTACAAGACCGACGGCGAAATGATCGATGTCCGCAGTCCGCAGGACCTTCCCGAGGCCACGCGCATCGAACGTATCGAGGAGCCCTACCTCAAGGCAAAGATCATCTGTCCGCCTGAGTACACGGGTGCCGTCATGCAGCTCGCCATCGAGCACCGCGGCGTCACAACCGACATGATCCACCTGACGAGCAAATCGGTCGAGATGCGCTTCGATATGCCGCTCGCCGAGCTCATCTTGGACTTCTTTGACCAGCTCAAGAGCCGTACCAAGGGTTATGCCTCGCTCGACTACGAGTTCAACGAGTACCGTCCCTCCGAGCTCGTGAAGCTCGATATTTTGCTTTCGGGCGACGAGGTGGACGCGCTTTCGTTTATCGTCCATAAGGACAAGGCATATGGCCTGGCCCGTGGCCTGTGCGATAAGCTCAAGGAGATCATCCCGCGTCAGCTGTTCGAGGTGCCTATCCAGGGTGCTATCGGCAACAAGATCATTGCCCGCTCCACCGTCAAGGCGCGTCGCAAGGACGTTCTTGCTAAGTGCTACGGCGGCGATATCTCGCGTAAGCGCAAGCTGCTGGAGAAGCAGAAAGAGGGCAAGAAGCGCATGAAAGCCATCGGATCGGTCGAGGTTCCGCAGGAGGCCTTTATGGCGATCCTCAAGGTGGACGAGTAGGTCCATGGCGCTTTCTGATTACAGTAAGCGGCTGCTGGGTGCCTATGCCGAGCAGCCGTTCCTTATGGCTCCCATGGCGGGCGTGACCGACCCCGCCTACCGCATCATGTGCCGCCGCCGCGGTGCCAACCTTGCCTACAGCGAGATGGTGAGCGTGGCGGGTCTTGCCTATGCCAGCAACAAGACCTGGCGCCTGGTGCTACCGGCCGACGAGGAGCAGCAGATTTGCGTGCAGCTCTTTGGCTCCAAGCCCGAGCAGTTTGCGAGCGCCGTCGCCGCCGTTGAGGAGCGCGTTGGCGATCGCCTGTCGCTCATCGATATCAATATGGCATGCCCCGCCCGCAAGGTTGTCACCAAGGGCGAGGGTTCGGCGCTCATGCGCACGCCCGACCTGGCGGAGAAGATCGTCGAGGCCACGGTGGGCGCGGCGCACGTGCCCGTGACCGTCAAGATTCGCAAGGGCTTTTATGCCGAGGACCGTAATGCCGCGACATTTGCCCAGATGCTTGAGAGTGCAGGGGCTGCCGCAGTCGCCGTGCATGGTCGTTGCGCCACGCAGCTCTACACGGGCCAGGCCGATTGGTCGGTCGTCGATGAGGTTGCCGACGCTGTCGAGATTCCCGTGATTGGTTCGGGCGATGTGTTCTCGGCCGAGGACGCTGCTGAGCATCTGCACGGCTCGGGTGCCAGCGCGGTGTTTATCGCGCGCGGCATCTACGGCAATCCGTGGGTGTTCGGCGATGCCCGAGCCCTTGCACTCGATGGCACGCCGGTTCCTTCTCGCTCCTCGGTCGAGCGCCTGGAGGCTCTGCGTGAGCACCTGACGTTGACGCACGAGCTTCTGCCGCTCATGTCGCGTGCTCGCACGTACGCAAGCTGGTACTTAAAGGGCATGCCCCATGCCGCCGCCTGGCGCGCTCAGGTGGTGCGTTGCTCTACGTACGAGGAGTTCATGTCGCTGGTCGATGATATCGAGCGCGACGTGGTGGCCTGCGAGGCCGCGCTTGCCGCCGGCGAGTCGGTGCCTGCTCATCCGCTGGAGGCCTAACGGTGGCCGTTACCGCGCTGTACGTGCACGTGCCGTTTTGCGCTCAAAAGTGCCGGTACTGCGACTTTGACTCGCGCAGCTTTGCTGCGTGTGATTTGGATGCCGCGCTTGATTCCTATTTTGAGCAGTTGTATGCGCGCCTCGATTCCTTTGGCGACGCCGGGACGCTTGCGCAGGTCCGCACGGTCTATACTGGCGGCGGCACGCCATCGCTGGCAGGGGAGCGCCTGGTGGAACTTGCCCGGCGTATCTCCATGTGGTGCAAACCCGTTGAATTTACTTGCGAAGCCAATCCTGAGTCCCTGACCGCTGAGCTCGCCTCAGCGCTTGCCGAGGCGGGTGTCACGCGCATCTCTCTGGGCGTGCAAACCCTCGACAATACCGAGCTGGCTGCTATTGGTCGCATTCACGATGCCAATCGGGCACTTGCGGCTATCGCGACGGTGAAGGATGCTGGCCTCGATGTGTCGTGCGACCTGATGTGCGGCCTTCCCGGGCAGACGGCCGCAAGCTGGCGGAGCACGCTCGATGTCGTGTTGGCGGCGGCGCCTCATCATGTGTCGGTCTACCCGCTCACGCTCGAGGAGGGCACGCCACTCTATCGCATGGCGTGCCGTGACGAGTCGCTCGAGCCCGACGAGGATTTTCAGGCTTCGTGCATGGACGCGGCGCGTGAGCGCCTGGGTGCGGCCGGCTATCATCCGTATGAGGTGGCAAGCTACGCGCTCGATGGCCATGAGTGCGCCCATAACATTGCCTACTGGACCGGACGGGGCTACCTGGGCCTGGGTCGTTCTGCCGCGGGCATGCTCGACGACGAGGATTTCGACCGTCTTGCAGGCTTGTTCCCCGGCGTGTCTTCTCGGGGCGATGCGTACCGCGTGCGTCTGGTGCAACGTGACGATGACGCGACGGCGTTCGAGGCCGAATATCTGTCGCAGCGTGAGGCTGTCGCCGAAGACTTGATGCTCGCTTGTCGCATGACGCGCGGTGTTGCGTCCGACCTGTTGGCTCGTGCAGCTTGCGTCATCCCAACGGGCGAGCTGGCAGCTGCCTGCGATCGCGCGCTCGAATTGGGTCTTGCCACTTGGGTGCCCGAGACGCTCTGGGGTCATGAGGGACCCTTCACTACGGCAGATGTCGTCGCGGGCCATGTTCGAGCTCGTCTGGCGCCGACCCATCTGGGCTGGCTCGATGGAAATGTTCTGTTCGAGCTGTTTTGGGATCTAGCTTAGGCCGCTCGGGTAGAATTACCGGAATATATACGCTGCTGTGAGCAGGAGGTTGCCGCGCATGGCGACGATGAACGAAAAAGATTACTACGAGATTCTGGGTGTCTCCAAGGACGCCACCTCGCGTGATATTCAAAAGGCCTTCCAGCAAAAGGCCCGTAAGCTCCATCCGGACGTCAATAAAGAGCCGGATGCCGAGGAAAAGTTTAAAGAGGTTTCCGAGGCCTACGCCGTGCTTTCGGATGAGCAAAAACGTGCGCGCTACGACGCCATGCGTTCTGGCAATCCCTTTGCCGGTGCTCCTACGGCTTCGCCCTATGGTGGCGGCTACGCCGGCAGCACGGGCTATGGCAATCCCTTTGAGGGGGGCTTTCCCTTTGGTGGCGCCTGGGGCCAGCAGCGTCGCGGCCAGGCTGCCTACAATCCCGAGAACGGCGCCAACGTGGTCGTCGATATCAAACTCGACGCCAAGGAGGCCAAGGGCGGTGCCCGCAAGACCGTCCGCTACACGCGCTTCGATACCTGTAGCAACTGCGGCGGCTCGGGCTCCGTTTCGTCTGAGCATGCCCATACCTGCCCGAGCTGCGGTGGCCGCGGCCACATCGACGTCGACCTGTCCTTCCTGTTTGGTGCGGGCACGTTCCAGTCGGTCTGCCCCGAGTGCGGCGGTTCCGGTAAGGTCGTGGCCGACCCCTGCCCCGATTGCGGTGGCAGCGGGCGAACCCGTGTGACCTCCGAGCAGACGATTGAGTTTCCTGCCGGCACGCACGATGGCGACGAGGTCCGCATTAGCGGCATGGGCCATGCTGGCACTAACGGTGCCGCGGGCGGCGACCTGGTCGGCCGCGCCCATGTTGAGGCCGAGCGCTTGGAAGGCAAAGCTCGTACTGGCTTTTACCTGATGGGCATTGTGGCGCCGTTTTTGGTGCTGTCGGCCATCTCGGGCGTGTTCTCGGCCTTTGCCGTGATGTGCTTTATTCCGTTTACCATGGGCCTGTTCATGGTGCTTTCGGACGGTGTGCTTCATCGCAGCCTGCTGTGGTGGAAGCGCGGTGCGATGCAGTTTGCCAACGGTTTTGCCAACGGCTTCATGTTCGCGCTCGTGTCGGTTTGGTTCGCGAGCTGCTCGCAACGGGCCATGCTTTCGCCGTATCAAATGCAATAACATCAAACCCTCTGTTTGCGGTCGGCCCAGCTTGGGTATAGGACGCACTATGACAATAATGAAAGTCGGAAGGATTCGGTCGTGTCGGAAAATAGGGATTACTACGAGGTGCTTGGCGTCGACAGGGATGCCGACGCGCGGACGATTAAGCGTGCGTTTTTAAAGAAGGCCCGTACCGTACATCCGGATGTTTCGGACGATCCCGAGGCCGAGGCCAAGTTCAAGGAGCTCAACGAGGCCTATTCCGTTCTTTCCGATGATCAGAAGCATGCTAACTACGACCGTTACGGCACTGCCGACGGTCCTGGTGGTTCGGGCTATGTCGACATCAACGATATCTTTGGTGGCATGGGCATGGACGACCTGTTCTCGTCGTTCTTTGGCGGTGGCGCCGGTGGTGGCGCCCGCAGCCGTCGTGAGCGTCGTCGCGGACGTGACATGGCCATCTCGCTTTCGGTGACGCTCGAGGAGGCGGCACTCGGCTGCAAAAAGACGATCAGCTATGATCGCCTTGCTCCTTGCGAGGACTGCAACGGTACCGGTAGGGCCGAGGGTGCACAGGAAAAGCAGTGCAGTCGCTGCCACGGTACGGGCTACGTCACGACGGTTCAGCGATCGTTTTTGGGCCAGGTTCAGTCTTCCTCGCCTTGCCCCGACTGCCATGGCGAGGGCACGGTTATCGACCATCCCTGCGAGACCTGCGACGGTCAGGGCCGCACGCCTTCGCACGAAAAGATCGACATCGATATTCCCGCCGGCGTTTCGACCGGTCGCCAGCTGCGTGTGAGCGGCTTTGGCGAGGCCGGCCTTCGTGGCGAGCCTTCGGGCGACCTGATTGTCAACGTGCGCGTTGCCGACCATGAGCGCTTTAAGCGCAACGGCGACGACCTGTACCTCGTGAGCGATATCTCGATTGCGCAGGCGGCTCTCGGCTGCGAGATCGAGGTTGAGGGCATTATGCCTGACGAGGTCGTTAAGGTTACGGTCCCCGCCGGCACGCAGTACGGCGACACCGTGAGCGTCAACAATTACGGCATGCCGCGTATCGGCGGTGGCGGTTCTCGCGGCCGTCTGATCGTGCAGATGCGCGTGGTCGTTCCCACCAATCTCTCCAACAAGCAGCGCGAGCTGCTTCGCGCCTTTGCCGACGAGATGGGCGATGACGTCGCATCCGGTAAGAAATCCGTGACCGATCGCATCAAGAGCGCTCTCGACGACATCCTCGATTAAGGAGCCCGCGTGCTCGCACCTCATATCTCTGTCGTCAACCTCGGCTGCCGCGTCAACCGGGTTGAGTCCGACCGTATCACTGCCGATTTAATGCGCCTGGGCTTTGCGATGGTGGAGCCCCAGGATGCCGATTTGATCGTCATTAACACCTGTGCCGTTACGGGCGAGGCCGAGGCCAAGACCCGTAAGGCCGTCCGTCATGCGCTGGCCCATCCAAATGAGCCCTATGTGCTCGTGACCGGTTGCGTGGTCAATTTGCATCCCGAGGAGCTGTTGGAGCTTTCGGATCGCGTGATTGCCGAGCCGTCCAAGATCGATGTCGCCGAACGTGTCTGCGAGGTGCTGGGCGTTGAGTCCGATAGCGTTCCCGCCTGCAGCGATGGCGAGGTGGTCGATGCGCTCGGTCGCTCTCGCCTGGGCGTGAAGATCCAGGACGGCTGCAACCATCGCTGCACCTATTGCATTGTGTGGAAGGCCCGCGGCCCCGAGCGTTCCGTGCCCGTCGAGTCCGTGCTTGAGCAAGTTCGCGAGGCCCAGGAGGCCGGCGTGCCCGAGGTGGTGCTGACCGGTGTGAACCTGGGTGCCTACGATGGCAAGAGCGCGACCGACGAGCATGTCGAAATCGATGAGCTGCTCGAGGCCATCATGGAGCGCACGACTATTGCGCATGTGCGCATTTCCTCGGTCGAACCCATGGATATCTCTGAGCGCCTGCTTAAGGTTATGGCGCGCTATCCGCAGCGTATCGCCCCGTTTTTGCACCTGCCCGTGCAGTCCGGCTGTACGGCGACGCTGCATCGCATGGGTCGTCCTTATAGTGCCGAGGTCTTTGAGGACACGGTGCGCATGATTCGCGCCATCCTGCCGCAGGCGTCTCTTTCGTGCGACGTCATCGTCGGTTTTCCTGGTGAGACGGACGAGGAGTTCGAGGATTCGCTGGCGCTGTGCCGCCGCGTGGGGTTTTCGCGTATGCACGTGTTCCGCTACAGCAAGCGTCCCGGTACCCTTGCTGCCGACATGCCCGACCAGGTGCCGCCCGAGGTTATGGCCGAGCGCAGTCGCCGTATGCGAGACGCGGCGCAGGAGCTCGCTATTGCCGATGCTCGTCGTCGCGTGGGCACTGTCGAGCGTGCCGTGCTTGAGTACGGTGACAATTTAACGCTCGGTTCGTTCCATCATGCCCGTCTTGACGATACCTGTGGACTTACAGCCCCGTGCCTGCTCGATGTTGCTATCATCGGAGTCGATGATTCCGGCTTGGTCCATGCGCGCAGGGAGGTCCATGGAAGCCTCGAAGATTAGACTTACCGTGCCCGAGGGAGTTGATCCCTCGCGTGTTTTGGGCGCCGGCGACGGCGTCCTTCGTGCGCTCGAGAGCTTGGTTCGCGCCCATGTGGTCGCCCGTGGCGATAGCATCGCCGTGAGCGGTGACCCGGACGAGGTCGAACTCGTGGCGCGTTTTTTCGAACACGCTTTTCGCGAGGCGGCGGCCGGTCGTACCCTGTCTGCCGACGATGTCTCGCGTTGCCTGGCCGTCTTGCGCGATGGTGAGCACGAGGCTACGTCGCTTCGCGATGACGTGCTGCTTTCGTATCGCGGTCGCGTCATTCGCCCCAAGACGCTCGGGCAAAAGCGCTATGTGGATGCCATTCGCTCGCATACCATCACCTTTGGCTTGGGTCCTGCCGGTACCGGTAAGACCTATCTGGCCATGGCGCTCGCCGTTGCCGCGCTCAAGCGCCATGAGGTGGGCCGTTTGATCTTGACGCGTCCTGTTGTCGAGGCGGGGGAGAACCTGGGCTTTTTGCCTGGCACCCTCGAGGAAAAGATCGATCCGTACATGCGTCCGCTCTACGACGCCCTTTTTGACATGATGGATCGCGAGCGCACCGATGAGCTTATGGAGCGCGGCGTGATCGAGATCGCCCCGCTTGCCTATATGCGCGGTCGTACGCTGAGCGATGCTTTCGTGGTGCTCGACGAGGCGCAAAATACTACGCCCGAGCAGATGAAGATGTTCCTGACACGCCTTGGATTCAACTCCAAGTTCGTGATTACCGGCGACCTCACCCAGCGTGACCTGGTGGGTCGTCGTGGTGGCTTGGCGGATGTTGAGAAGATTTTGGGCCGTGTCGACGATGTGGCGTTTGCACACCTGGAGCGCGCCGACGTGGTGCGCCATGCCCTAGTGGGTCGTATCGTCGAGGCCTATGATGCGTATGATGACGTGCGTGAGCAGCGCTCGCGCGACCGAAAGGAGTCCCGTTGAGTGTATTGATCAGCAACGATGCCGAGCTCGATACGCTGCTCGACGCGCAGGAAGTGGAGCACATCTGCGAGTTTGTGCTTGCCGCCGAGGGCGTTGAACGTGAAGTCGAGATTTCCCTTTCGTATGTCGACGAGGACGAGATGCACGAGCTCAACCACGAGTGGCGTGGCATCGACCGCACCACCGATGTGCTCTCGTTTGAATGCGACTCGGCCTTTGACGAGGATATTCCCGCCGACGAGACGCTCGAGCTCGGCGATATCATCTTGGCCCCGCAGGTCATTGCCCGTCAGGCCCCCGGCTTTGGCAATAGCCCTGCCGACGAGTGCCGCCTGATGCTCGTGCACGGCATGCTGCACCTGCTGGGGTATGACCATATCGAGGACGACGAGGCCGAGGTCATGGAGGCCCGCGAGGACGCCATCCTGCGCGATCTGGCGCTCGAGCGCGGCGAGGACCCCAAGCTAGTCCACGTCGGCCCCATCACCAACCACGCCCACGACTAGGAGCCGCTTATGATTCCCGGATCGAACAAGGACCATCCGTCCTTTTTAAAGTCGTTTTCTTACGCCATGGAGGGCTTCGTCACCGCCGTCAAGACCGAGCGCAACATTAAGGTCATGCTCGTGGCGGGCGTGTGCACCGTCATTGCCGGCTGCATCGTGGGGCTCGACATTGCCGAGTGGGCCACGATTATCATCTGCTGCGGCCTGGTGATTCACGGCGAGCTGTGCAATACCGCCATGGAGGCCATTGTCGATCTGGCGACCCAGGAGCTCCATCCGCTGGCAAAACGCGCCAAGGACATCGCCGCCGCCTCGGTATACGTACTTTCAATCACCGCCGCGATTGTGGGCTTGCTGGTATTTGCCCACGCGCTCGGCTTTATTTAGAAAGGGATTCCCATGTCCGACAATATGCAGCCTACCGATGAGATTTTGGACGACGTGTCCCCGGATGCTAAGGCGACCGAGGCCTATGAGGAAGTCGAGGAGTTCGACCCGTTTGAGGGCATGAGCGACGAAGAACTCGACGCCCTGTGTGACGAGGATGATGCCCCCATGGGCTTTGGCGACGTTGAGCCCGGGTTCCGCAGCGGCTTCGTCGCCCTGGTCGGTCGTCCCAACGCCGGCAAGTCCACGCTGCTCAACGCCTGCTATGGCAAAAAGGTTGCCATCACCTCGCCGGTGGCCCAAACGACCCGCCGCCGTATGCGCGCCGTCGTCAACCGCCCCGGCTACCAGCTGGTCTTTGTCGATACCCCGGGTATTCACAAGCCCAAGGATGGCCTGGGGTCCGAGCTCAACAAGAGTGCGCTGTTCGAGCTGAACGATGTTGACGTCGTCGCGTTTTTGATCGATGCCACTAAGCCTATCGGTAGGGGAGACGCCTGGGTTGCCGAACGCGTCAAGAATGCTCGCTGCAAGAAGGTCCTGGTGCTCACCAAGGCCGACGAGGCCGACCCCGCACAGGTCATGGAGCAGCTCAAGGCCGCCCATGAGCTCATGGAATATGACGACGAGATCGTGACGTCGTCGGTCAAGAACTTTAACGTCGATGCCTTCATCGAGACCGTTGCGCACTTTTTGCCCGAGGGTCCGCGTTGGTTCCCCGAGGACATGGGTACCGACGCTTCCGATGAGACGCTCGTTGCCGAGTTTGTGCGCGAGAAGGTCTTGCGCCGCACCCGTGATGAGATCCCGCACTCCGTGGGCGTTATTTGCGATGCGCTTGAGCAGACCAAGAAGGTGCTGCGCGTGCACGCCACCATTTACGTCGAGCGCGAGGGCCAAAAGGGCATCATCATCGGCAAGGGCGGCGAGATGATCAAACATATCGGCATCGACGCCCGTCGCGACCTTGAGCGCATCTTTGGCACCCAGGTCTTTTTGGAGCTGGACGTGAAGGTCAAGGCCGGTTGGCGTGACGACGAGGCCCAGATTCGCCGCTTTGGCTACAATGCCGAAGATTAAGCCCTGGCGTTTATGGCAGGCTCCCGGACATATCGCACGAAAGTGCTCGTGCTCGATAAGACGAAGCTCAAAGAGACGGACCTGATCCTGACGATGCTTGACGAGCGGGGTCGGCAGGTTCGTGCTGTGGCAAAGGGCGCCCGCAAACCCGGCGGGCGCTTGGCTGCGCGCTGCGAGATGTTCTGTACCGTTGATCTGCTGCTTGCGCATGGACGGTCGCTCGACGTGGTTTCCCAGGCCGAGCTTATGGAGGCGCCGCTCGGCGCTGCTCCCGATTACGAGATGACATGCGCCGCAAGCGCGATCGCCGAGGTCGCGCGCGTGTGCTCGTTCGAGGACGCCGAGGACCCGTTTACCTTTGCCATCACGCAGCGAGCGCTTGCCCTGGTGGGCAGCGGGCTCGACGCGGCGCATATGGATCTACTTGTGGCGGCATATGTCTTTAAGCTGCTGTCGCACGTTGGCTATCGACCCGATTTTTCGGCCTGCGTGCTGTGCGGAGACCCCATGCTGTCGTTTTTTTCGCCCCAGGCGGGCGGTCTCATGTGCGGGTCGTGCGCGTCGAGCGTTCCGGGTGCCGAGCTGGTGTCGACCGGTGAGGTCGCGTGGCTGCGCGCCCTCATGTCCATGACCTTCGATGCGCTTATGGTCGAGAGGATCGACACGCATACGGCGGCGTTCTTGCTCGGGCTTTCGCATGTGTGGGCTGCGACGCACACCGATCAGCGCCTCCGTGCGATGGAATTCATGTTGGGTCGGTGATGATGCGCAGGCACGGGCTGCTTGTGGTAATATACCGACCTGTTGGTACCTCGACCTTGGTTGCTCGCTCCACCGGCGGCTTCCCAGTCCGAGGCGAATAGCGTCGCCCGCGGGCGACAAGAAACGAAAGGTGAAACAATGACTGTTTCCAAAGAGCGCAAGGCGGAGCTGACTGCCCAGTTCGGTAACACCCCGGTCGACACCGGCAACCCCAAGGTTCAGGTCGCCATCCTGACCGAGCGCATCAAGGAGCTGACCGAGCACATGAAGTCCCACCAGAAGGACTTCCACACCCGTCGTGGCCTGCTCATGCTCGTCGGCCGTCGTCGTCGTCTTCTCTCCTACATCAAGAAGAACGACATCGTCGAGTACCGTGAGCTCATCAAGGCTCTGGGCATCCGCGACAACATCCAGTAGGATTTGTACATGCTAAGAGCGTCCTGCGCAGCGGGGCGCTCTTTTTGTGTAAGGGCGTGAACAATCACGCTCTGAAGCGTGGCGGGGGCAGGGGGCCCGCGTCACATGAGAAGCCTGCAGGCAAGGGGCCTGTGGGGTAAAGGAGAACAATGACACTCGTATCCAAGACCTTTGAGCTGTACGGCAAGACCTACACCTTTGAGTCCGGCGAGCTTGCCAAGCAGGCCACCGGCGCCTGTCTGGTCAAGCAGGGCGACACCACGATGCTCGACACCGTGGTCGTCTCCAAGGAGCGTAAGAACTACGACTTCTTTCCGCTGACCGTCGACTTCAACGAGAAGATGTACGCCGCCGGCCGCATCCCGGGTGGCTACCTCAAGCGTGAGGGCCGTCCCAGCGAGAAGGCCACGCTCACCGCGCGCATGATCGACCGCCCGATTCGTCCGAGCTTCCCGGACGGCTTCCGCAACGAGGTGCACATCGTCGCCACCTCGCTCGTCGCCGACCAGGTCAACCCCTTTGACGTCATCAACGTCATGGGTGCTTCCCTGGCCATGACGCTCGGCGGCGTGCCCTTCGAGGGCCCGCTTGCCTGCGTGCGCATCGGCCGCAACGTGGAGACCGGCGAGTTTATCGTTAACCCCACCTATGAGGAGCGCGAGAACTCCGATCTGGACCTGGAGCTGGGCGGCTCTGCCGACTTCATCTCGATGGTCGAGGCCGGCGCCGAGGAGATCTCCGAGGACGACATGCTCGCCGCCATGAAGTTTGGCCAGGAGGCCCTTGCTGCCTTCTGCCAGGCTCAGGACGAGTTTGTCGCCGAGTGGGAGCAGGTCAACGGCGCCATCGTCAAGAAGGAGTACCCGCTCGACCAGCCCGTCGAGGAGGTCCAGGAGCGCATCTTCGCCCACTACGACGAGATGGCAGCCGCCCTTCGCGACGCCGACAAGCTCTCCCGTATCGGCAAGGTCGAGGCTCTGAAGGAGTCCATCCGTGCCGAGTTCACCGAGGAGGAGCAGGCCGCTTGGGAGCGCGAGATCCCCGTGGCGCTCAAGAAGCTCGAGAAGAAAGCTATGCGCACCATGGTCGTCGAGACCGGCGAGCGCGTCGACGGCCGTGCCGCCGATGAGATTCGCCCCATCATGGTGAAGGATAACTACCTGCCGCTCGTTCACGGCTCCGGTCTGTTCCAGCGTGGCCAGACCCAGGTGCTTTCCGTCCTGTCGCTCGGTATGCTCAACGAGGGCCAGCGTCTGGATACCATTGAGCCCACCGAGGGCAAGCGCTACATGCACCACTACAACTTCCCCGGCTACTCTGTCGGCGAAGCCAAGCCCGCCCGCAGCCCCGGCCGTCGCGAGATCGGTCACGGCGCTCTGGCCGAACGGGCCCTGCTGCCTGTGATCCCCTCCGTGGAGGAGTTCCCCTATGCCATCCGCGTGGTCTCTGAGGTGGTTTCCTCCAACGGTTCCACCTCTCAGGGCTCCATCTGCGGCTCCACCCTGGCTCTGATGGACGCCGGCGTGCCCATCAAGGCGCCTGTGGCCGGCATTTCCTGCGGCCTGATCCAGGACGACAACGGCGGCTTCACCACCTTTATCGACATTCAGGGCGTGGAGGACTTCCACGGCGAGATGGACTTCAAGGTGGCCGGCACCAAGAAGGGCATCACCGCCATCCAGATGGACCTGAAGAACGACGGCCTGACCATGGAGATCATCGCCGATGCTCTGGAGCGCTGCCGCAAGGCGGGCATCGAGCTCAAGATGCTCACCGGCGACAACATCGTGACCGCCACGGCCATCGCCAACGAACTCGGCATTCTGGACGAGCGGCATATCGCCGTCGAGGCGCGCCAGATCGAGGAAATGAGCGACGAGGAACTGTCCCGCGAAATCGGCCGCATCCGCGTGATCGCCCGCAGCACGCCGGTTATCAAGATGCGCGTGGTGAACGCTCTGAAAGCCCAGGGCAATGTGGTGGCGGTGACCGGCGACGGCATCAACGACGCGCCCGCCATCAAGAACGCGGACGTGGGCATCGCCATGGGCATCGCCGGCACCGAGGTGTCCAAGGAAGCCAGCGATATCGTGATGCTGGACGATTCCTTTGCCACCATTGTCAAGGCCGTGCACTGGGGCCGTGGCATTTACGAGAATTTCCAGCGATTCATCCAGTTCCAGCTCACCGTGAACCTGTCTTCGGTGGTCGTGGTACTCGCCTCGCTGTTCAGTGGTCTGGCCGCGCCGTTCACCGCATTGCAGCTGCTGTGGGTCAACATCATCATGGATGGCCCGCCCGCGCTGACGCTCGGTATGGAGCCGATTCGCGACAATCTTATGGACCGCAGGCCCACCCGCCGTGACGCCGGCATCGTCTCGCGCGGCATGCTGGAGCGCATCATCGTCTCCGGCGCGTTCATCGCCGTGGTGTTCATGGCGCAAAGCTGGACGAACTTCATGGGCGGCACCGCCGAACAGCAGTCGACCATTCTGTTCACGCTGTTCGTGGTATTCCAGCTGTTCAACGCCTTCAACAGCCGCGAGCTGGGCAACGCCAGCCTGTTCGCCAATCTGCTGCGCAATAAGGTGATGATCGGCGTGTTCGCGCTGATGTTCGCACTTCAGGTGCTAGTGGTGCAATTCGGCGGCGCGATGTTCCGCACCGTGCCGCTGCCGATCGACATGTGGCTGAAAATCATCGCGGTCGGTTTCGGCGTGGTGGTGCTGCAGGAAGTTATCAAGACCGTCAAGCGCGCAGCCGCCGCCATCCGCGCGCGCCGCACGGCCAATGAAAGCGATTCCCAGCAA
>USBK01000027.1:0-31925 GCA_900552895.1 uncultured Collinsella sp. | reverse complement strand
GACTGTAGAGCAGGAAACTTAGCCCGTGCCGGGGCCGCTGAGACCAGAACGGTGGGATACGCAGGTTCAGATGGGGCTTTGATGCATGGGTGGTCTGTTGGTGGGCAAATGGGTATGATGCTGTAGTTATTGCATCGACTCTGTGATGCATGTTTGTACGTTCCCGGCGGTCGGTTTGCCAGAAGCGCCCCGTCGGTTGTTCCAGACCCGTTTCGAAGAAAGGAAACCACACGAACCTATGGCAGCTAAAAAATCATCTCCCTTGAAGATCATTCCGCTCGGCGGCCTTGACGGCATCGGCAAGAACATGACGGTCTTCGAGTGCGGCGACGACATGGTGCTCGTCGACGCCGGCCTCATGTTCCCCGACGACTCCCAGCCCGGTATCGACCTGGTGCTTCCCGACTACACCTATGTCCTGGAGAACGAGGAGAAGCTCCGCGGCATCATCGTCACCCATGGCCACGAGGACCACACCGGTTCGCTTCCGTACCTGCTGCAGGACCTCAACAACAAGGTGCCCATCTTCTCGAGCAAGCTGACGCTCGGTTTTATCGAGGGTAAGCTCTCCGAGTTCCGCATTCGCGCGCCCAAGTTCCGTGAGGTCAAGGGCGGCGGCCACGTCAATCTCGGTGGCATCTCGCTCGATTTCTTCTCCATGACGCACTCCATTCCGGGTGCTTTGGGCGTGTTTATTCGCACCAACCAGGGCACCGTTATGCACACGGGCGACTTTAAGCTCGACCAGACGCCCATCGACGGCGTCACGCCCGACTATGCCGCCATCAGCCGCTTTGCCAAGCAGGGCATCGACCTGCTGCTTTCCGACTCCACCAACGCCACGGTTCCTGGCTTTACCAAGTCCGAGGCCGAGGTCGGCCCCAACCTGCTGCACGCCATCAAGAACGCGCCGGGCCGCGTGTTCGTCGCGTCGTTCTCGAGCCACATCCATCGCCTGCAGCAGATCTGCGATGCCGCCCGCAAGTGTGGCCGCAAGGTCGTCGTGACCGGACGTTCCATGCTCACCAACACCCGCGTGGCGCGTGAGCTTGGCTATCTCAACATCGACGATGCCGATATCATCGATGCCTTCGATATCGATAACCTGCCCGACGATAAGATCGTCGTCATGTGCACCGGTTCTCAGGGCGAGCCGCTGTCGGCCCTGTCCCGCATGGCCAACGGCGAGCACAAGACGCTTTCTATCCACGAGGGCGATACCGTCATCCTCTCGGCAACTCCCGTTCCCGGCAACGAGAAGGCAGTTCAGCAGGTCGTCAACAGCCTGGCCAAGCTTGGCTGCGACGTCTGGGATAAGTCCCGTGCCCTCGTCCATGTCTCGGGCCATGGCAGCCAGGAGGAGCTCAAGCTTCTGATGGCCATGGCCAAGCCCACCTACTTTATGCCGGTTCACGGCGAAGCCGTGCATCTGCGCGCCCATGCCCAGCTTGCCCGTAAGATGGGCATCAAGGACGATCACATCTTTATCCTTGATAACGGCGACACGCTCGAGATGCGTGGCGGTATCGTCAAACGCGGTGCGCCCGTCGAGTCCGGCGTCGTTTATGTCGACGGTCTGCGCATCGGCGACACCGACCCCATCGTCCTTCGCGATCGCCAAAAGCTCGCCAACGACGGTATGGTCACGGCTGTTGCCATCGTCTCGCTCAAGCACAAGAAGATCGAGGCTATCGAGTTCTCGGGCCGCGGCGTTTCGTTTGCCATCGACGACCAGTTCTCCGAGGATGCCTCCGCAGCCATCATGAAGACGATCGAGAAGGGCAAGTTCAGCTTTACCAGCAGCGGTTCCGACGCCATTCGCAAGGCCGTGCGCGACTCGCTCTCCAACTTTATCTGGAGCCGTACGCGCACTCGCCCGATGATCATCCCGGTCGTCATGGAGGTTTAGTTTGGCGCGCGGATCTGCACAAAACGCCAAAGGCAATAAGGCCAATAACCAACCGGCATCTGCTAAGGGTGCCGGTTCCCATCTGCGTGCCAATAAGGGCCACGAGTCCGAGTTCGATGAGTTTGAGCCCTTGGTCGAGCCCTCGGCCAACCGCGATATCGCCGGCGTGGTCATTGCCGTTTTGGCGATCGCGTCCTTCATTGCCGTGATCTCTCCAGCAACAGCGCCCGTGACGGCTGCGGTTGCCGGTTTCTACCACCTTGGCTTTGGTCTGGGCGCCTACGTGCTGCCGATCGTCATCTTGCTGTTTGCCGCCACGCTCTTTTTGGGTGAGGACTCGCCGCTCAACGTGCGCTCTGTTGCGGGCGGCGCCGTGGTCTTTATCGCCGTCGTCTCCATTCTTTCGCTGATGGTGCCGGGCACGAGCGATTCGTGCGACCTTATGTTTACGCCGCAGAACCTTTCCGTGTCGGGCGGCTACATTGGCGCCTTTATCGCAAGTGCCTTGCAAAACGCCCTGGGTAAACCTATCGCCATCGTTGTCTTGCTGGGGCTTGTCGTCGTTGGCTTGGTCATTATCGGCTTTTCGGTGGGTGGCGTTTTGCGCTCCGCACGCGATCGCGCTGCCGATTTTGCCGAGCGTCGACGTGCCGATGTCAATGCGAGCCCGTGGGGAGATGAAGAGGCCCTGTCGGTTCCCGGCGTCGCCCGTCCGCACCTTAGCATTCTGCGCCAGAAGGGGACTGACGCCGCGGTGACCACCGTCATGGGTGGCGATGTCGACCCGGTTTTGGATGACGACGAGGACGATGACCCGTTTGTCGACGTATCCGAGTCGGTTGAAGCCGAGCGGGCCAAGACAACGCTGTTGCCGCGCTGCCATGCCAAGAAGGGCAAGGCCGCGCCCAAGCTCAATACGAGTGAGCCCGACCCGTCTTGGTCCGATAGCGAGATTGAGCTCACCGAGGGCGATGACGAGGACGACGAGGCTCCGATTGAGACCGCAAAGACAACTTTGCTGCCGCGTCGCCATGCAAAGCGCGGCCAGGTAACCGGCCAGCTTTCGATGGAAGACGACCCCGATAAGATCGACGAGTCCGAGCCGCCGTTTGCCGTGAATCCCGTCTCGGCCGCACCTCAGATTCCCGACTTCCTGAAGCATCCCAAGGTTGCCGATGTGCCTGCCACGAGTGCTGTCGAATCGGCTGCGGCTCGTGATGGGGGAGTGGACGACGGCGCCGCAGATATCGAGGGCGAAGAAGAGGACGGCCTCAAGCTTCCGCCGCTTGAAATCCTGCATGCCAACCCGCAGTCGGCTTCCGCCGCGTCTTCGGACAAGGAGCTGGAGCAGACCGCTGAGTCACTGCAATCCACCTTGCTTGAGTTTGGCCGCAGTGCCCGCGTGGTCGGCTGGATCGCCGGCCCCACGGTGACGACCTTTAAGCTGCAACCTGGCGAGGGTGAGCGCGTGAGCAAGATTTCGAGCCTCGAGGACGATATCGCGCTTTCGCTCGCTGCCCAGTCGGTGCGTATCTTTGCCCCGATCCCCGGCACCTCGCTCGTGGGCATCGAGATTCCCAATCGCAAACGCCAGAACGTCAATCTGGGCGACGTGCTGCCCTATGTGAAGGGCGGTCCGCTCGAGCTCGCCATCGGCCGCGACGCCGAGGGCACGCCGGTTGTCGCCGACCTCGCCAAGATGCCTCACCTGCTTATCGCCGGTACGACCGGTTCTGGTAAGTCGGTGATGATCAATTCCATCATCACGACCTTGCTCATGCGCGCCCTTCCCGAGGACGTTCGCCTGATCATGGTCGACCCCAAGCGCGTCGAGCTTGCGGGCTATAACGGTCTGCCGCATCTCTATGTGCCCGTGGTGACCGAGCCCAAGCAGGCCGCGAGCGCTCTGCAATGGGCCGTGTCCGAGATGGAGCGTCGCCTGAAGGTCTTTGAGCGGCTCAACGTGCGTAAGATCTCGACCTACAACGAAAAGCAGGCCGCCGGCGAGTTTGAGCATTACGACAACCCTCCGCAAAAGATGCCTTACCTGGTCATCATCATTGACGAGCTCTCGGATCTGATGATGGTCGCCGGTAAGGATGTCGAGGCCTCGATCGTGCGTATTGCACAGCTGGGCCGTGCCGCCGGTATTCACCTTATCGTTGCCACGCAGCGCCCCAGCTCCAACGTGGTGACGGGCCTCATCAAGGCCAACATCACCAACCGCATCGCCTTTAACGTCGCCACGGGCATCGACTCGCGCGTCATCATCGACCAGATGGGTGCCGAAAAGCTCACCGGTTTGGGCGACATGCTGTTCTCAAAGGTCGACTGGGGCAAGCCTCGCCGTATCCAGGGCTGCTTTGTCTCGGACGACGAAATCAACGAGATTGTCGAGTTCGTCAAGTCGCAAAGCGAGCCCGACTACCACGAGGAGATTCTGTCCGCCGTGGCGCCCGCTTCCATGTCCATGGCTGGTGGCGGCGGCATTGTCCGCACCGGAGTCGCCGAGCCGCAAGATGACGACCCGCTTATCTGGGAAGCCGCCCATATTGTGGTGGAATCGCAGCTGGGCTCCACATCTGGCCTGCAACGTCGTCTGAAGGTTGGCTATGCGCGCGCCGGGCGTATTATGGACATGCTGGAAGAAAAGGGTGTCGTCGGCCCGCCCGACGGTTCCAAGCCGCGCGAGGTCCTGTTGGACGAGGAGGGGCTTGCCGCGCTGGAATCTGTCGACGCCGAGATGGCACGTGAAGATCGTGAGTTTGGAGGATTCTGATGGCTGCACGCTTTGGTGACATGCTGCTCGAGCAGCGTCGCCGAATGGGCCTTTCCATTCAGCAGGTCGCCAACACCATCAAAATCAGGCCGCAGATCATCGAGTTTTTCGAGACCGGTAATTTTGCTTCGATGCCGCCGCGTGGCTATGCGCAGGGCATGATTTCGAGCTATGCTCGCTTTTTGGGCCTCAATCCGCGTGAGGTCGTCAATGCCTACTTTGACGACCTGATGGCATACGAACGCGAGACGTCGCAGCAGGGCGGTCGTTTCCAGGACGCTGCCGGCTACGTCAATTCGCGTTCCTCTGTCGATAACGGGCGCTTTCTGATGGTTCAGGGCGGTCGTTCGACCCGCTATGGACAGCGTCCTCAGCAGGCCGGTTATATTACCGAGACGGGTTCGGGCGAGGAGATTCGCTCACAGCGTGACCGGTTCCGCAGTACGCCGATGCCCGAGGACCGTGCACTTCCCGCTGCCCGCGGCGTGGCGCGTGACCCTCGTGCCGGCTACGGCGACGGCGGCTATTCCGATCGCGGTCACCGTGGTATCTCCACCGGACGCTCTCGCGGTGGCTATGCGGACGCCGACACCACGCAGGTGACGCCGCGTCTTCGCTCTCAACCACAGCCGTATGGCCAGCGCTCTTCGGCTCCGCGTGCGGGCCAGCGTGGCTATCAAGGTCGCGGTGAACTTGCGCCCCGCTCGGGTCAGCGCTGCCTTCAGGGCCAGGGTGGCTATCGCGGCCGTTCCGATAGCAATCGTGGTCGTATGCCTCAGGGAGGCGGCCGCAGCAGTTCCAGTCGTGGACGCGGCGGTTCCCGTGCTCCTCAAAACAACGGGCTCGATCCGCGTATCGTCTACGCCGGTATCGGTGCCGTGGCGTTGCTGCTGATCGTGCTCATCGTGGTACTTCTGCGCGGCTGCGCATCTTCGACGCCCGAGACCACGCCCGAGACGCCCACTGCTACCAAGACGACGACCAAGAAGTCTTCTAAGAAGACCGAAACGGTCGACGAGGACGAAGACACCGATGAGGCGACGGATGAGTCGACCGATTCGGATGCCACCAAGACGACGGCTAAAAAGGAAGAGAACGAGGTAACGAAGGTCAAGGTCTCCGTTGCCAAGGGAAAGACCGCCTGGATTGAGGTCAAGGTCGACGGTAAGTCGGTCTATGGTGCCCAGGCGACTGGCCCCTTTGAGCAGGAGTACACGCCCGAGTCCTCGATCGAGATCACCACGTCCAAGCCTTCCGATGTCACCGTTACCAAGAACGGCGAAAAGGTCCGTTACGATACCAAGACCTCGGGCGTGGCGCGTGTGACGATCACCGTTCCCAAGAAGGAGACGACTGATTCCGAGAATGGTGAAAGTTCTGATGGTGCCGACACCACCGATGGTACCGACACCACCGACGGCACCGATGCCCAGTCCACGGATGGCGCCGATACCGCAACTGACGGCCAGACGCCCACCGATACTACCGACTATTCGTACGATAGCTACTAAGTCGTTCGTACGCGAAAGGAAACATCATGGCTAAAGATTCCAGCTTCGACGTCGTGTCCGAGGTCAACATGCAAGAGGTCGACAACGCCTTCCAGCAGACCACGCGCGAGATTTCCCAGCGCTATGACCTGAAGGATTCCGGCGCCACGATCGAGCTTTCGAAGGGCGACAAGCTCTTTACGATCAACGCCCCGGCCGACTTTGTCTCCAAGCAGATCATCGATGTCCTGAGCTCCAAGCTCATCAAGCGCGGCATCGACCTCAAGGCTGTCTCGTGGGATGCTCCGCAGGCGGCATCGGGCGGCACCGTTCGCGTGCTCGGCCATATCGTCGAGGGTATCGACCAGGCGACCGCCAAGAAGATCAATAAGGACATCAAGGACCAAAAGCTCAAGGTCAAGGTGACCATCGAGGCCGAGAAGCTGCGTGTTTCCTCTGCTTCGAAGGACGCGTTGCAGACCGTGATCCAGTTCCTGCGCGACCAGGACTACGGCCAGCCGCTGCAGTTCACCAACTACCGCTAATATCAATCGAAAGGACCGCTCTCCAACATGGATACACCGTTGGGCTCCGTGCTCTACATCACCCTCGGGTGCGCTAAGAACGAGGTTGACACCGACCGCATGCGTTCTCTTTTGACCGCCGCGGGCTACGAGGAGGCATTCGACCCACAGGATGCCGATATCGCCATCGTCAATACATGCTCGTTCCTCGCCTCCGCAACGTCCGAGAGCATCGAGACCACGCTCGAGCTCGCCAACGAGGTTCAGGACGGCGTTCGTTCTTGTCCCATCGTCATGTGCGGCTGTGTGCCGTCGCGCTATGGCGACGACCTGCCTGACGAGCTGCCCGAGGTCGCTGCCTTTGTGAAGGCCGACGAGGAGGACGGCATCGTGGCGGTCATCGATGGCGTGCTGGGTGTCGAGCGTGAGATCGCTGCCTATATTCCGCAAGTCAAGCGCACTGTCGAGGGTGCCGTTGCCTACGTCAAGATTTCCGATGGCTGCAACCGCTTTTGCAGCTTCTGCATGATTCCCTACATCCGCGGCCGCTATCACTCGCGTAGTGCCGAGAGCATTATCTCCGAGGTGCGCGACCTGGTTGCCGGCGGTGTGCGCGAGATCGTGCTGATCGGCCAGGACACGGGCATTTGGGGCACCGACTTTGCCGACGAGGACGTCACCGTTGGCTCGCCGCGCAATCTGGCGCAGCTTCTGCGCGCCGTAGCCGAGGCCGTGCGTCCGCAGAACGTCTGGGTCCGTGTTCTCTACCTGCAGCCCGAGGGCATGACCGACGAGCTTATCGAGACGATTCGCGATACCCCCGAGGTGCTACCCTATATCGATATCCCCGTGCAGCACTGCGACGCACGCATCCTTAAGGCCATGCGTCGCTCCGGTTCGCGCCAGGAGCTCGAGGACCTGTTCCGCGACCTTCGCAAGCGCATCCCCGGTATCGTGATTCGCTCCACGGCCATGGTCGGCTTCCCGACCGAGACCGACGACGAGTTCCGCGACCTTATCGACTTTATGGACACCGTCGGCTTTGACTACACGAGCGTCTTTGCCTACTCGCAGGAGGAGGGCAGCCTGGCCGCCAAGATGGAGGGTCAGGTCGACGAAGAGGTCAAGCTCGAGCGCGCCCAGGAGGCCATGGACTTGGCCGAGTCGCTCGGTTTTGCTGCAACTGCCGCACATGTGGGCGAACGCGCCCAGGTGATCGTCGACGGTATCGAAGAGACCGAGGACGGCGCCGAGCTGATCGGCCATGCTTGGTTCCAGGCGCCCGATTCCGATGGCGCGGTGCACTTGGACGCCAGCGAGGCGTCCGTGGGCGATATTCTGACGGTCGAGTTTACCGATAGCTTCTGCTATGAGCTTATCGGCCATGTTGTGGAGTAGGAGAGCATCGTGGCAAACGAGAGCAATAAGGAACTGACGAGTGTTTGGACGCCCGCCAACATCGTGACGTGCGTTCGCATCGTCTTTATCCCGGTGTTCATGATCGTGTCGGCGCTGTCTCACACGAGCGTTGCCGGTACGGATTGGAGCACCTTCGACGGCCCGCTCGCCGCCGCCGCCTTTATTCTGTACGTCATCCTGTCGTGCACCGATAAAGTTGATGGCTACCTGGCGCGCTCGCGCAATGAGATCACCGACTTCGGTAAGTTCTTGGATCCCATCGCCGACAAGCTACTCGTGTTCTCGGCCTTGCTGCTGTTCTTGGACTTTGGCGCCGTGTCGGTTTGGTCCGTGTTCATCATCCTGTTCCGCGAGCTGTTGGTAAGCGCCCTGCGCATGGTTGCGAGTGCCGCTGGCGTGGTCGTTGCGGCCGATAAACTTGGCAAGTACAAGACGGCGACCACGATGGTCTCCATCTGCGGTTACCTGTGCGTCTTTGCGATGGCCGGCTTGCACCTTGGCCCGCTGGCGCTGACGCTCGGCATCTACTCGGTGTCGCGCTTCCTGTACGCTGTTGCCGTTGTCCTGACCGTTATCTCGGGCGCCCAGTACTTCTGGAACTGCCGCAAGATCGTCTTTTCGGTCTAGGTCCTGGTGGGTATGACGGACTCTTTTGAGCAGATTTCCGCACATAACGAGGAGCTGACGCGTGATATTGTCGAGCGCGCGAGCGCTCGGGGCGTGACGGTTTCGACGGCTGAGTCGCTGACAGCAGGTATGATCGCCTCGACGATTGTCGATATCCCGGGCGCTTCGGCGGTGCTGCGTGGCGGTGCGGTGACCTACTGCGATGAGATCAAGCATCGTGTTCTGGGTGTTGAGCAGGAGACGCTCGAGCGCTATACCGCGGTGTCGCATCAGACCGCGCGCGAGATGGCGGCTGGTTCGCTGGAGCTGTACCAGAGCGATATTGCAGTGAGCGCAACGGGTTATGCCGGCCCCGGCGGCGGCACTGAGGACGATCCGGCTGGCACTTTCTATATTGGCTGGGCGTATCGCGCGGCTGATGGGGAAGTGCCGGTCGTGGACTCTGTGCGCTGCCACTATGAGGGCGACCGTTCGTGTGTTCGTGCCCATGCGGTCGCTGAGGCATTGGGACGCATTGCCCTTGTGCTTAACTCTATGGAATAGACGTGTTTTAAGGGGCCTTCGGGCCCCTTAATTGTGGAGATAGGGACCTTAGGCTCATTTGGCGTTTGTGCTGGTTGTAGACGAAATTTTGCCTGCCTTGTTCATATTTGGTCCTTTGTGGTCAAGCATTTGGTCAGTGTTTGGTCGGCGTTTGGTTGGGTTTTGGAAAGACTGCCTGCATATGATTTATCTGAACGGTTGACCACGAACAGCCGTTCGTTTATTATCGATGCAGGTTGTTAAGAGGAGGGCTTTTCATGGCCAAGAATTCAGGTCCCGTACGTACCGTTCATGCTCGCACGACGGGTAAAGAGCGCGATGAGATGATCGCCACCACCAAGGCCGAGATCGAGAAGAAATTCGGCCAGGGTTCCATCATGAGGTACGGCGACGGTGGCCCCGAGCTCGAGGTCGAGGCCATCCCTACGGGCGCTCTGGCACTCGATGCCGCTCTGGGTATCGGCGGTGTGCCGCGCGGCCGCATCGTCGAGATTTACGGTCCTGAGTCCTCCGGTAAGACGACGCTTTCGCTTGAGATCCTGGCCGAGGCCCAGGCAATGGGTGGCGTGGTGGCATTTATCGATGCCGAGCACGCGCTCGATCCCACGTATGCCGCGCGCATTGGCGTGGATATCGACGAGGTACTGATTTCCCAGCCTGATACGGGTGAGCAGGCGCTCGAGATTGTTGACATGCTCGTGCGTTCCGGCGCCATCGATGCCATCGTCGTCGACTCCGTCGCCGCGCTGACCCCGCGTGCCGAGATCGAGGGAGAGATCGGCGATACCACGGTCGGATTGCAAGCTCGTCTGATGAGTCAGGCGCTCCGCAAGCTCGCCGGCTCGCTGTCCAAGTCCAACACGACATGCATCTTCATTAACCAGCTGCGAGAGAAGATCGGCGTCATGTTCGGCAACCCCGAGACCACGACGGGCGGCCGCGCCCTTAAGTTCTTCTCTTCGGTGCGTATCGACATTCGCCGCATCGACAGCATTAAGCTTAAGGACGAGGTTATCGGTAACCGCGTGCGCGCCAAGGTCGTTAAGAACAAGGTGGCAGCTCCGTTCCGTTCTGCTGAGTTCGACATCATGTACGGTACGGGCATCTCTAAGGAGGGCTCGATTCTGGACATGGCTGTCGAGTGCGGCATTTGCAAGAAGATGGGCTCCTGGTTTGCCTATGGCGAGGACAAGCTCGGCAACGGTCGCGAGGCCGCCAAGGCGTTCCTGCGCGAACACCCCGATTGCGCCGACGAGATTGAGCATAAGGTCCGCCTTGCCTGCGGGCTTGAGTTTGATGACGATGCTCCGTCCGAGGTCGAGCTGACCGATCAGCCTGCGCCTGAGGAGTTTGACGAGCTTTACGCCATCGATGGTTCCGCCATGCTCGATGATGACGACGAGTAGCGGTTACGCTCATGTCGTATACGGTGACCGAGGCCACGGTCGTCTTTCCCGATAAGAAGGCGGCCTCCTCGTTCTCGAGCGGGTATGCGTCCAAAAAGCCTTGCGCACATATCGATTGTGAGCTTGAGGGCGGTTTTGAGCGGTCCATTTGGATTCCCGTGCGGGTCGCGCGCCTGTATGTCAAAAATCGCCCCGATCTTCCCTGTGATTGGGATAACTTTCGTGAAGCGGTGCAGCTCATCGAGCGTAAATGTGCACTTACCATGGTGACCGAGATGCTATCGCGACGCGACCATGCGACGGGTGAGGTCCGTGACAAGTTGGCACGCTACGGCTTTCGCCAGCCCGCGATCGATTTCGCCGTCGAGCGCGCCACCGAGTATCGCTTTTTAGACGAGAACCGCTTTTGCTCGTACTTTATCGAGGAACGCAAGCGGCGCGGTTGGGGACAGCGTAAAATCGAGACCGAGCTCAAGCGCCGTCATGTCGTGCTCGATGACATTCCCGGTTATCCCGAGGATTATTTTGCCGTCGAAGACGATTTGGCGCGTGCGTCAGCCCTGCTCGCCAAGCGGCGTGTTCCAGAGACGCGCGGATTCGAAAAACTGGTTCGGTTTTTGATGGGCAAGGGCTTCTCGTATCACATCGCCGCCGATGCCGTTAAGGCACGTCTTAATGCCGAACGCGAGGAATGTGCGGTTTAGGCGTATGCGTTTTGTGGCCCTGCCGTTCACCGCGTTTTAGCCGCCGTGCTGGGGCCATTTATTTGACAGTTGTTGTGGTTCAACGTACGATGAACACTGTCATTTGCTTTGTGATATGTGCTCATCTGTGATGAGTTTGTTTATATGTTTATCTGTATCCGACCCGCATAAGCTGCGCCCATATTACTCAAATGTCGCGAGCCGTTCGTAAGGACGGTTCGCTTTGTTGTGTAACGAATCCATAAAAAGGAGTGAGCATGCCTATCATCGCAGCGCTCGTTGGCATCGTTTTGGGTGCCATCGCCGCCATTGCCTACATGCGCACCGCCAAGCAGGGTAGTCTTCACGAGGCCGACGAAAAAATCCAGTCGGCACACGCACAGGCTGAGTCCCTGATCGGTGATGCTAAGCGTCAGGCCGAGACCCTCAAAAAAGAGGCTCTGCTCGAGGCTAAAGAGGAGATCATCAAGAACAAGCAGGCCGCTGAGGCCGAGGACAAGCAGCGTAAGAACGAGATTCGTACGCTCGAGAACCGCGTGATGCAGCGCGAGGAATCCCTCGATCGCCGCAACGACGCTCTCGACAAGCGCGAGCATCAGCTGTCCAGCCAGGCTGGTCAGGTCGAGAAGCGCTCCCGTGAGCTCGAGGAGCTCTGCGCAAAGCAGACCTCCGAGCTCGAGCGTATCGCCGACCTTACCCGCGAGGACGCCCACAAGGAGCTCCTCGATAAGGTTCGCGGCGAGGTCACCCACGAGGCCGCCACGATCATTCGCGAGTCCGAGCAGCAGGTTCGCGCCGAGTGCCACAAGACCGCCCAGGAGATTCTGTCTCTGGCGATTCAGCGCTGCGCTGCCGACCACACTGCCGAGGTCACCGTTACCTCCGTGCACATTCCCTCTGATGACCTCAAGGGCCGTATCATCGGTCGCGAGGGTCGCAACATCCGGACCTTCGAGCAGGTTTCCGGCGTCAACCTCGTGATCGACGACACGCCCGAGACCGTCGTTCTTTCGAGCTTCGACCCGGTCCGTCGTGAGACCGCCCGTGTCGCCCTCGAGAACCTAATCGCCGACGGCCGCATTCACCCTGCCCGTATCGAGGAGATGTATCACAAGGCCGCCGACCTGGTTCAGCAGCGCGTGCGCGAGGCTGGCGAGCAGGCTGCCTTCGATACCGGCATCCACGATCTGCACCCCGAGATCGTCAAGACCCTTGGTGCCCTGCGCTACCGTACCTCGTTTGGTCAGAACGTGCTTCAGCATTCCCTCGAGGTCTCTGATCTGTGCGGCGTGATGGCTTCCGAGCTTGGCCTGGACGTTGTGACCGCCAAGCGCGCCGGCCTGCTTCATGACCTGGGCAAGGCAATCGACCATGACGTCGAGGGCCCGCATGCCGTCATCGGCGCCGAGCTGGCCCGCCGTTATGGCGAGAAGCCCGTTATCGTCCACGCTATTGAGGCTCACCATGCCGATGTCGACCCCAACACGGTGCTCGATGTCCTGGTGCAGGCCGCCGATGCTGTCTCTGCCTCTCGCCCCGGTGCCCGTCGCGAGTCTGCCGAGAACTACATCAAGCGTCTTGAGAAGCTCGAGGAGATCGCCAACTCCCATGACGGCGTCGAACGTACCTATGCCATGCAGGCCGGTCGCGAGGTCCACGTCATGGTCCAGCCGGACAAGATTTCCGATGCCCAGTCCACGGTTCTGGCTCACGATATCGCCCATCAGATCGAGGAAGAGATGGAGTATCCCGGTCAGGTGCGCGTCGTCGTGATTCGCGAGAGCCGCGCTGTCGATATCGCTAAATAACATGAGCGACGCGAACGAGCTCATCTCATTTATCGCGTCGATGTCGGGGGAGGGCAACCTTCGCGTCGAGGAGAACCTTGGCGAGGGGTATGTCCGCCTCCGCGTTTCGGAGGCCGAGCGGCGCCAGGCTAAGCACGACATTCAGCATGTCGAGGACATCGTCATCGAAATGCTCCGTAATGCTCGCGATGCCGGCGCCGACAAGGTCTATCTCGCCACGACCAAGGAAGATGGCGTCCGCACGCTTGTCTTTCTGGATAACGGTTCTGGCGTTCCGCAGGATATGCAAGAGCGAATCTTTGATGCCCGCGTTACCTCCAAGCTCGAGAGCATGAAGATGGACCGTTGGGGCGTTCACGGTCGTGGCATGGCATTGTTTTCGATCAAGCAGAACACCGACGAGGCCCGTGTGGTCACGTCCGGCGTCGATCTTGGTTCAGCCTTCAAGGTGAGCGTTGCGGCCGACCGCCTCAGTGAGCGTGCCGATCAGTCCAGCTGGCCCCAGGCCGTCAAGGATGAGGACGGACGTTATGTCTGCGCTCGCGGCCCACATAATATTATTCGCGCTGCTTGTGAGTTTGCGCTCGAGGAGTTGCGTGGTTGCGATGTCTATCTTGGTTCTCCGTCTGAGATTGCCGCGACCCTTTATGCTCAAGCGTCAAGTCGGCTCGATACGTCTCGTCTCCTGTTCATTGATGACGAGAGTGAGCTTCCGGTTGTCGATCGTTTAGGCCTTGCTTCTGATGCCGAGGACTTTATCCGTATTTGTTCGGGTTTGGGTCTTGAGATGTCCGAGCGCACGGCCCATCGCATTTTGGCAGGGCAGATTAAGCCCGTTCGCGGTGTGACCGCGCGTCTGTTGCGCGAGCGTGATTCGTCCTCGCATGCGCCGGCTCCTGTCGATCTCGCGAAGGATCGTCGCGGGCTACGTATTGCCAAGGATGACATGGCACAGTTTTCGCGCGCTGTGGAACGCGACTTTAATGACCTTGCCGCCCGGTACTATCTCAACCTTTGCGGCGACCCAAAGATCCGTGTTTCGCGTGATCGAATCACCGTGACCTTTGATCTTGCCAAAGAGGAATAGTGCCTTTACCGAGTCCACTCGGTACGATACAGTTATTGCAGTTAAAACGTACTTTTAAATGCAGGAGTTTCTTCATGGATTGCCTGAAGGTATCAAGCAAATCATCGCCCGCGTCCGTTGCCGGCGCCATCGCCGGCATGGTCAAGGATGGTGTGCCCGTCAACATCCAGTGTGTCGGCGCCGGTGCCGTCAACCAGGCCATTAAGGCCGTTGCTATCGCGCGCGGTTTTTTGATTCCAACCGGTTTTGATATTTCCTGCGCGCCCGTGTTCTCCGACATCCTCATTAACGGGGAGTCGCGCACGGCCATCCGCCTTTCTATCTACGTTCACCAGATCAATCGAGCTGCTATGGATAACGTCGTCATGGATGATGTTAAGCCTGTGGCATAGCTTCTGCTTGCCTTGTTTCGCTCCCCATCGTTAGGACTTATGCACATGGACCAGCGTTCCGTACGCGATATTCTTGCCGGTAAAACCTACTTTATCCGCACCTTTGGCTGCCAGATGAATCAGCACGACTCCGAGCGTGTGAGCGGTCTGCTTGATTCGTATGGCTGCCTCATGGCGCTCGATCCCGCGCATGCCGATATCGTTGTCTTCATGACGTGCTGCGTGCGCGAGGCCGCCGATACTCGCCTGTACGGTCAGTGCAATTCCTGCAAAAGCCTGCCGCCTTCGCCTTCGGGCAAGCGCGTGGTTGCCGTTGGCGGTTGCATCGCGCAGCGCGATGGCGAGGGCCTGCTCACCAACGTCGATAACGTCAATGTCATCTTTGGCACGCATTCCATCGCGCATGTGGCCGAGCTCATTGCCGAGGCGTTCCTTGATGGCAAGCGTCATATCCGTACCAATGAGCATGAGGATACGGATGCCATGAGCATGCCGTGGCATCGCGAGACTCAGTATCACGCCTGGGTGCCCATCATGACGGGCTGCAATAATTTCTGCACCTATTGCATCGTGCCGTACGTGCGTGGTCGCGAAAAGAGCCGCCCCTTCGAGGAGATTGTCGACGAGGTGACCGGTTTGGTGCGCCAGGGCGTGCGTGAGATTACGCTGCTGGGCCAAAACGTTAACTCATATGGTCGCGATCTGTTTGTCAAGCCGCGTTTTGCCGATCTGCTGCGTGCCGTGGGCGATACGGGCGTGGAGCGCATCTTCTTTACGTCTTCGCATCCCAAGGACCTGTTGCCCGAGACCATCGACGCCATGGCCGAGACGCCTGCCGTTATGCCGCAGCTGCACTTGGCCGTCCAGTCAGGTTCGACGCGGATCCTCAAAGAGATGAATCGCCGTTATACACGCGAGGACTATCTGGGCCTTGTCGATCGCATTCGCAACCGCATGCCCGATATCGCACTCTCGACCGACATTATCGTTGGCTTCCCGGGTGAGACTGAAGAAGACTTTGAGCAGACGCTCTCACTTGCCGAGACGGTCCGCTATGCTCAGGCCTATACCTTCATCTATTCCAAGCGCGCCGGTACCCCGGCCGCCGAGATTGACGATCCTACGCCGCATGAGGTTATTCTCGAGCGTTTCAACCGTCTGGTTAAGGTTATCGAGACCACGGCACACGAGTATAACCAGGGTGAGCTTCATACTGTGGTTCCGGCGCTCATTGAGGGAACGAGTAAAAAGAACGACGCGGTCCTGCTGGGCAAGAGTCCCAAGAATCAGACCGTGCATGCGCCTATCCCCGAGGGTTACAGCATCGATCAGCTTGTTGGTAAGATCGTTGATGTTGACGTTGACGTTGCCAAGACCTGGTATTTGTCCGGCTCCGTTGTGGGCGAGCCGCGCTAATGGTTTCTCCCGGGGCAGGTCTTTCCGCCGTTGCGATCGTCGGTCCGACGGCGGTTGGTAAGAGTGATGTTGCCGACCGTTTGGCAGCTCGTCTTTCGTCCGAAGTGCTGTCGTGCGATGCGATGCAAATCTATCGCGGCATGGACATCGGTACCGCAAAGATGGTGCCCGATGAGTGCACGGCGCCGCTGCGTCTCGTCGACATTGTAGAGCCGGGTGTGGCATATTCTGCTGCGCTTTATCAGGCCGACGCTCGCGCGCATGTTGAACGTCTCCTTGGTTCGGGTTGCCTGCCGGTTTTTTGCGGAGGTACGGGGCTGTATCTCAAGGCCGCCCTCGATGAGATGGACTTTCCCTCGGGTGAACTTGAGGACGATCGTCGTGCGGGCTATCAGGAGCTTGCCGAGCGTATTGGCGAGGAAGAACTGCATGCCTTGCTTGCCGAGCGCGATCCAGAATCGGCTGCTGTTATTCATCCCCATAACGTGCGCCGTGTGATTCGTGCGCTCGAGATGCATGATGATGGCGTTTCCTATGCGCAGCAAAAGTCGCAGTTTAGTGTTCCGCGTGAGCATTATCATGCCCTATGGTTTGGTCTGACGCGTAATCGCGAGGTGCTCTACGAGCGCATTAATCTGCGCGTCGATCTGATGTTTGAGCAGGGTCTTGTCGATGAGGTCCGCGGTCTTATGGGCCAGGGGCTGGGAGATGCCCTGACGTCGATGCAGGCAATTGGCTATAAAGAGATCATTGATGCTTTCAATGGCGTGATGAGCATGGTTGAGGCTCGCGAACTCATTAAGATGCGTTCGCGTCGTTATGCCAAGCGTCAGCTTTCGTGGTTTAAGCGCGATGACCGTATCGTGTGGTTTGATATGGATGAATGTACGATCGATGAGGTCGTTGAGGATATCCTGCATCGTATTGAGGCTGCCTAATGCCCCGTTTCCCCCTTGTTCCCACGGCACCCGAGCCCGAGCGTGCCATTTTAGTTGGTGTTGAGTGGCGCGACAATGCATGGCCGCTCGATCGCTCGCTTGATGAGCTGGAGCGTCTTGCCCACACAGCTGGTGCCCAGTGCGTGGCACGCTTGTCGCAGCGTTTGGTAAAGCCGTATCCTAAATCGTTTATCGGTTCCGGTAAGGTTGAAGAGCTGTGCGGCCTGGTGCATCGCATGGATGCCGATGTCGTTATTTTTGACGACGACCTGACCCCCTCGCAGCAATCCTATTTGGAGAAAGCCGTGGGCGAGCCGGTAAAGATTATCGATCGTACTGCACTGATCCTGGATATCTTTGGCCTGCATGCTCAGACGCGTGAGGGACGCCTGCAGGTACAGCTGGCACAGCTTCAATATTTGTTGCCTCGCCTGCGTGGCATGTGGAGCCATCTCGCCAAGGAGCAGACGCGCGGCGGCATCGGCTCACGTTTTGGTCAGGGCGAAAGTCAGCTCGAGGTCGACCGTCGCCTCATTCGTAATAAGATCGCTGCGCTTCGCCGTGAGCTCAAGCAGGTTGAACAGCGCCGCGATGTTCAATCCAAGAGCCGCATTGAGTCACCGGCGTTTCGCGTCGCGTTAGCCGGTTATACCAATGCCGGTAAATCGACGTTGCTCAATCGTCTGACCGGCTCTACGGTACTTTCGCAGGACAAGCTGTTTGCTACGCTCGATCCGACGACGCGCTCGTATCGCCTGCCCGGCGGTCGCGGCATGACGATTACCGATACCGTCGGCTTTATTCAAAAACTGCCGCATGGTCTGGTCGATGCCTTTAAATCGACGCTTTCCGAGGTGTTGGGTGCCGATCTAATTCTCAAAGTCGTAGATGCGTCTGACGAGGATTATGAGCGGCAGCTGGAGGCTGTCGACCGCGTGCTTGATGAGATCGGCGCCGGAGAGCGTTTAACGCTGACCGTGTTCAATAAAATCGATCTTCTCGATAGCGTCGATCGATTGAGTTTCCGTCGTCGCTATCCGGAGGCCGTTCTATTCTCGGCCCAAACGGGCGAGGGGCTCGACGATCTCGTCGACCGGATTGCTCGCGAGGCAGCTGCCACCGATGTGTTGCTCTCCGCTGATATCCCGTATCGTGAGGGCGCTCTCATCACGCTGGTGCATGAGCAGGGAACCCTTCTGCATGAGGAATATCTCGAGGACGGCGTTCGCATTGTGGCGAAGTTGCCGGCTCGTATTGCACCGCGGCTCGAGCGTTATCGCACCGAGTAGACGAGCTCCAAAATGCCCAGAATGATGGGCTGATGCAGCAGATAAAAGGGGAGTGCGTGACGTCCAAGGCTGGCGAGCGCCGGCAGGGGGTTGGCGTAGGCCCAGCTAGGGACGGTCTTATCGATTCCCCGCGCTATGTGTGCGGCGAAGTATCCTGCAAGATACATAAAGATAAACGGGATGATGGGGTAGTAATCACCTGAGACAAACCCAGGGCTCGGAAATCCCAGCCACGCCATGTAGGGGACTGGGTAGATCGTTTTGGGGATGCTCCAGGTGAGGGCGAACAACACAAGGCATAGGGGCATGCCCCATCTCGCCGTTATCTTCTTAAGGACGGGATCGGTCAACGCCACGATGCCGGTGCATGCGGCCATGCAGTAGATGATGCCAAAACTAACCGAATCGTCGAATGAGACAAGTGTTGTTGCCAACCAGACAACGAGTGCTGCTAAGGCGTATTTGGCGGCACGTTTGATATTGTTGCGCGAAAGAGTGCACATCCAACCCGCGATAAACAAAAATACCCAGCTGATGCTGGCGCGCCAGACGTCTTGAAAGACTGACTGGGTAAACCAAGGCATATCCCAGCCGTACAGGTAGGCGAGATCATAGCAAGCGTGAAAACCTGCCATAGAAATCATCGTAAACCCGCGGACGGTATCAAAGATGGTGATGCGTTTTTGCATTACGAGAACCGGCGCATCAATCCGACGACTTTGCCCAGGATAACGGGATTCGTTGCATAGATAGGTTCCATGGTGTCATTCTCAGGCTGCAGGCGTACACGTCCCTGCTCCTTGTAGAACGTCTTGACGGTCGCCGAACCATCAATCATGGCCACGACAATTTCGCCGTTCATGGCACTTTTTTGTTCACGGACGATGATGTAATCGCCATTGAAGATGCCGACATTGATCATTGAGCTCCCATGCACCTCAAGGATAAAGGAACCCTGATCAGTGGCGATTTCGGTCGGGATAGTAAACGTGTCTTCGATATTCTGCTCGGCCAGAATGGGAATCCCAGCCGCGACGCGACCAACGAGCGGCAGCGAGACCGTTCCGCGAGGTGCGGTGGGTTCGTCAGATTTAGAAATTGAGACAGAGGAACCGTCCTCGTTAAAGAGTTCCAGGGCGCGCGGTTTGGTGGCATCGCGCTTGAGTAGCCCGCGCGCCTCCAGGGCAGAGAGATGGGCGTGCACGGTGCTGGGGGAGGAAAGGCCCACGGCAGAAGCCATCTCGCGCACGCTGGGCGGATAACCCTTCTCCTGCTGATATTCCTTGATGAAGTCGTAAATTTGCTGCTGACGCTTGGTAATTTTGCGAGCCATCAGGGCATCCTCTCTACCCATGTCAAACAAATGTTCGAATTTTGCTTGACAGGAACAACTGTTCGAAGATAATAATAACCGAACATTCGTTCTCGCGCTAGACATTTTTGTCCGCGCGGCTTGATAAAACTGTTCTCAGCAAAACACGCGAGAGGAGAACATGATGAACGCAACGAATATGGTCCAGGGTAACCTCGCCCTTAAGCTCGAGACGCCTGCAGAACCTACTTTTACGGTTGTTCAGGGTGGCCGCTCCGGCATTCAGCCTTTGACCGTAAAGCCTGCTCGCAATCAGCAGGCTGTAGTCGCGCCGGCCCGCGTTGCCCTGAAGGTTCCGACGATTGTCGCCGTCGCCGTTGTGCTTACGCTCTTCTTTGTCCTCGCTGCGTCGGTCTTTAGCGCTCGTCACGCCGCGTATGCCGAGTCCATTTCCAACATTACCTACGAGACCATTCGCGTTCAGGCTGGCGATTCTCTTTGGTCGCTTGCCGAGGAATATCCAATCGAAGGCCTTTCCACGCAAGAGACTTCTGACATGATCCGTAACGTCAATCATCTGGAGCATGGTTCGCTCGCCGCCGGTGCGCATCTTAAGGTTCCTGCTCGTTCGTAATCATTATCGCGTTGCGCATGGTACCCTTGTTATCGTTTAAGAGGAGGTACCATGCGCTGTCCCAAATGCGGCAAGGCACATACCCGCGTCGTTGATTCTCGTATGCAGGAGTCAAATAACACCATTAAGCGCCGTCGCGAATGTTGCTCGTGTAACTACCGCTTTACAACGTTCGAGCGATGCGAAGACCCAATCGAGGTCATTAAGTCAGACGGAACCAAGCAGCGGTTTGATCGCAATAAGCTGCTCGTCGGCTTGATGCGCGCCACCATCAAGCGCGATATCGACACTAAGAAGCTCAATGAGATTATCGACGACATCGAGGTCGAGTTGCGCTCTCGCACGCTGACGGCCGTCACGTCCCATGAGTTGGGTGACATGGTGCTCAAGCGCTTGGCCAAGATCGACAAGGTGGCCTACATCCGCTTTGCCTCGGTCTACCGCGATTTCAAAGACGTCGATGAATTTCTGCAAGAGCTCGACAAGCTAAGGTGATTCCATGTCCAACATTACCGTCAACATAAAGCGTCTCGACCCCACCGTTGAGCTTCCCAAATACGCCCATCCCACCGATGCCGGCTTGGATCTACGCTCCAACGAAGACTGCGTCCTGAAGCCCTTCGAACGCCGTCTGGTCTCTACGGGGCTGGCCATCGCCCTGCCCGATGGCTACGCCGGCTTCGTCCAGCCCCGCAGTGGCTTGGCTATCAAGCAGGGTCTGTCTATAGTCAACACGCCGGGCCTCATCGACGCCCACTACCGAGGAGAACTCAAGGTTATCCTCATCAACCTGGATCCCTCCAACAACATTCAAATCAACAAAGGCGACCGCATAGCCCAACTCGTCATCCAAGAAGTCCCCACGGTCAATCTCATAGAAGTAGAAGAACTAGACGAAACCGACCGAGGCAAAGGAGGCTTCGGCTCCAGCGGCATCGCCTAGGGACGCTCGTATCCCTCCCGCCCGGGGCTTACCTATATCATTCCATGCTCAAACATTCTCGCGTCGCTTCGCTCGCTGCGAAACTGCGCGTGGAACGATATAGGTAAGCCCCGGGCGGGCGGCTACTCGCTTGAAACAATATTTACTTTTCTAGTAAGTCGATGCGATGAAGGGACGCCTCCTTTGTCGCATCGACTTACTGTATTTATATTCTCTGGTTCCCCTTTGCAGATTCTACTGGTGGGGAATCTGGTATAGCCGCTGGTACGTTAACGCAGCTTACCTGTGGGAGGCCCCTATATATCGTCCCGCGCGCAGTTTCGCAGCGAAGCGAGAATGTTTGAGCACGGGATGATATATAGGGGCCTCCCACAGGTAAGCGGACATTAAGACGCTACCTGATATGCGCAGGTTTTTCGCCCCAGTAGAAGCGGCAGAAGGCTCGTTTGCGCTTTTGGGGTTTGCCTACGAGCTCCATGGTGGCGATGGCGATGTCTTCGGCTGCGTGGGGTCGGCGCAGCACTTCGCCGTTGATGAGCAGTGCCTTGAGCGACTCGGGATGATCGTGGAGATGGCGCAACGTTACGATGAGCTCTCGTGCGGTGGTGACATGCATGCTGGCGCCCATGCCGGTGAGCATGGTGGTGTTAGCCTTTTCCTGGCCATAGGACTTGCCCAGCAGAATCATCGGCAGATGTGCGCATAGGCACTCGGTGACCGTGAGTCCGCCCGATTTGAGGATTGCCAGGTCGCAGCCGTGCATGAGGGCCGCCATGTCGTCCACGTAGTCCAGAACCGTGACGTTGTCGAGCTTCATGGCATCGAAGAGTGTCTTGAGGCGGGCGGCGTATTCCTTATCCTTGCCCGGCAAAAAGACAAAGTGCATGTCTTCGAAGCTGCGTAGGAAGGGGAGGGTGCGGTCCATCTCCGCGCGAAAGCGAACGTACGGTTGAGGCAAGCTGGCACCGGCCATTACCAGCACGACGGTCTTGTCGGTGGGGAGGTTGAACTTAGCTAGCTCTTCCTCGCGATCGTAATCCGTGTCGAATCCGGCGCGAATAGGAATGCCGGTAATGCGAATCTTTGTCTCGAGCACCTCGCGCGGACGCAGCGTTTCGGCCATAAATTCGTTGGCAACACAGAATAAATCGGTGTCCTTGTGGGGCCACCATCCCTCGACTTCGTAGTCGGTCGGTACGCAGATGACTGGATAATCGATACCCGTAATTACGCGGGCGCCCACGGCAACATTGGCCGCCGTGATGTGCGTTGCAACCACGGCTATGGGCCTGCGGCTACGAATATATTCGTTGAAGGCGGGGAACATAATTCGCGACCATGCCGTTCCGCCACCCCAGAGAAGATGTCCCGTAAGCGTATATCGCCAGGTCAGGTCGTAAATGGGGCGCGTGGCTCCCGTAAAAGAAGCCGCGGTCTTATTGCCGTCGAATTTAATACGTCCAAAATCAAGGATATCGAGCACTTCAATCTCAATATCCTCGGGGATGCCATTGGTGCCGCGGATGAGGTCGAATGCCTGCGCTATCGCATTTGCGGCGGCCTTGTGGCCCGAGCCAACGGAGGCGTGCACGATGGTCACGAGAGGTTTTTGCTGAGCCAGGAGCGTGGTTTGCTCCGATTGGGGAGTGCTGTGCGTGAGCAGGGGAGCGTCGTCACTCGTCTGCGCCTGGTCCATCGATAACTCCCCTTCAGCTTTGTAATACGGATTTATCATTGTAGTGCATGAGTGTCACGTTCACGTAAATTTGGGTATGAGCGCAAAGAACGACAACGTTTCGACGAAAGGACGCTTCATGACTACCGATAAGCCGATCGATGTTGCGATTATCGGTGGCGGCCCCGCGGGCTATGCTGCCGCTATTTATGCTGCGCGTGCCAACCTGACGACGACCGTGATTGAGCAGGGCATGTCGGGAGGGCAGATCGCCACAACCAATGAGGTCGAGAACTATCCGGGTTTCCCGCTCCTGAGTGGCGCCGAACTCGGCGAGCGTTTTCAGCAGCATGCAGAGGGCCTGGGAGCACAGGTTACATGGAGCATGGTTACGGGTATCGATTACGATGCCGATGCAGCGTTGTTTACGGTGCATCACGATATGGGCGATACGCTGGCCTCGAGCGTTATCGCTTGCATGGGTGCCACGCCGCGTCCGGCAGGTTTCGCAGGCGAGGATACGTATCGCGGTCGTGGCGTTTCATATTGCGCAACATGTGACGGCATGTTTTTCCGCGGCAAGCAGGTTTTTGTAATCGGTGGTGGCAATTCGGCATGCGAAGAGGCTCTGTTCCTGTCCGACCTTGCCAACAGTGTGACCATCGTGCTGCGCCGCGACCAGTTCCGTGCGCCCGATGGTGTTGTTCAGAAAGTACTCGCAAAGGACAATATTACAGTTAGGTACCAAACTAGTATTGTGGAGCTATCGGGCGAAGCCATGCCAACGACGATTACCTTTAAGGACAATGCATCCGGCGAGACTCATACCGAGTCATTTGAGCCCGGCTCGTTTGGCATCTTTGTCTTTACCGGAACGCAGCCCCATACCGAGCTTGTTGAGCATCTAGTCGATCTGGCGCCTGATGGCGGCATTCTGACTGATGAATCCATGGCGACCCGCACGCCAGGTCTATTTGCCGCTGGCGATATCCGTTCCAAACGTTTACGCCAGGTTGTGACCGCTGTTTCGGACGGAGCCATAGCGGCAACGAGCGCATACGCGTTTCTCCGTGGATAAGTACGATAATATATCTTATGTAAGGTTGCTATCTTTAAACAAAGTGGTTGGACGATGCATCAATGTGTTGTCCAACCACTTTTAATTGCCGGCTATGTGGTATGCAAAACTAGATAACCTAGAATACAATATAGAAAATGAACGGAGGACCTTTATGAACCACGTTAAACACGTTATTCCGATGTCCGATTCGTCGGTCAGTATTAAGCCTGAGGATATTCAGCCCACGGTGCTGCCCGATGCATTTATTCAGTCCGAAATCGTGTGTAAACTCAATACGTTGAGTCTGCCGCGCTATGACCAGTTGCCCAATGTGACGCTCTATCGCGACCAGGTTATTGAGTATGTTGCGCTGTGGATGGAGCCGCTGTCCATTTGCGTTGAGCAGCCCGTCATTACGCCATCGATGATCAACAACTACGTGAAGGTCGGCCTGGTGCCTGCTCCGGTCAAAAAGCAATATGGCCGCGAGCAGATTGCCCGTCTGATCGCTATCTGCATCTTTAAGCAGGTGCTACCTATTGCTGCGGTGCAGGCACTCTTTAACATTCAGCGATTGAGCTACGATGCCCCGACGGCCTTCGACTATGTGGTTGATCAGCTCGAGGCATCGATTCGTTCGGCGTTTTCCGTCGAGCAGACGCCGGTTCCCGATACGGCGCATCAGGTAACGCGTGAGTCGCTGCTTGTGCGCAGCGCGGTTTCATCCTTCGTTTCGAAGGCGTACCTGATGAGCTATCTCAAGTTCAACGGGTTTAATAGCTAGCCGACGTATAAAACGGGCGGGACAAAGAGCCATCTGTCGCTTTGTCCCGCCTGTATTTTGCTTGGTTGGACTTTATTTGCCCGAAGCTACGCCCATGCCATAGCCGATGATGAGGCCGTGCATCTCGGCGTAATAGGAATCCAGGCCGTTGCAGGGCATGATGATGGTCTTGCAGCCGGGCCAATGCTCGACTATGCGGTCAGTAAGCGCCTGGGCTCCAGCTTCGTTCTCAACGTGATCGATGATGACCTCGCCGCCCGTAAAACCCTCGGCTTCCATGGTGTCGATGATCTTGTTGAGCATCTTCTTTTCGCCACGCGTGTGCCCGACGAGTTCGATTTTACCGGCCTCGCTCGCCGTGCCCAAAATGCGGATATTGAGCTTGTTGGCAATGACGCCGGCTGCCTTAGGGATACGTCCGGCTTTGGCCAGGTTTTCGTAATTGCACAAGCTGAAGAGGATTTTGCTGTTCTGCTCAAGGCTATCGAAGTATGCGCAAGCGTCCTCGAATGAGACATCCGGATTGCTTGCAAGATAGCGGTCGAACAGCAAGAAAATGAGGTCCATTTTGCCGCCAGCTGCGCGCGAATTGACTAGATGAATCTGCCGGTCGGGCTCCTCGGCAAGAACCATATCGCGAGCCGTGGCTGCTGCGTTGTAGCTGCCCGACACGCCCTCAGAGATCGGCATGCAGATGGTCTTGTCTGCCAATTTGAAGAGCTCGGCCCACTCCCCTACGCTGGGACAAGCGCTCGAAGAAGCGTTCGTCTCCGCCTGAACAGCGCAGTTGAGCTCATGAACATCGAGCGAAAGGTCATCGATGAATTCACGCTCCCCCACTCGAATTTTGAGGGGCGCAAATGCAAAGGTGGTATGGGGCGCGGTCGGTTGCCAATCGCGGAGGTTGCAGCTTGAATCGGAGATAAGTGCCCAGCTCATAGAGGGTCCTTTCTAATTGTTCTTCAACAATTATAGCCATCTTGCAAACTGAATGTACGGCTATCTAGTTTTGAATACTAGATAGCCGTACAAGATTAAAGACAAAAGAATGGACCTCGCGACTTTAAGCCACGAGGTCCACATTCACACGCTGTGTAAGATGACTTAGTAGCGCACGAAGATATAGTTGTTGTTCATGCCAGCGGCAACGGAACTGATGATAACGCCCGTCTTGTAGTCGGAAGCATGGATCATCTGGCCGTTACCAATGTAGATGCCGGTGTGGTAAGAGTTAACCACGACATCGCCAGGCTGGGGATCGGACACGCGGGTCCAGCCCATGAAGTCGACCGTGGTGCCAAGGCGGCAATAACGGCCGGTGAGGCAGTAACTCACAAAGCCGGAGCAGTCAAAGCTGTTCGGTCCAATGCCGCCCCAAGAATACGCATAGCCGAGCTTGCTGTAGGCGCGCGAAACAACGGAGCCACCATCAACAGACTGGCTCGGTACGGAAGGCGTCGGTGCCGGTGCGGGCGTCGAGGGCTGCGGCGTAGGAGCAGGAGCGGGCGTGGGTGCAGGCGTGTTGCCACCATTGTTGGTCGTGCCGCCACCATTGTTGGTGTTCTCGGTCGTGCCAGCGGTCTCGGTGTTCACCGTGGCCTTCTCGGCGGTGCTGGCGTTGATGCCGGCCTGCAGTGCTGCGTTGGCCTCGGCCTCGGCTGCAAGCTCGGCCTGCAGCTGCGAATCCAGGGAATTTACGACGTTCTGAGCCTCGGCCTGCTGAGCGTTGAGCTCGTCGACCTTCTTTTGCGTGGCGGCGACGTTCTTCTCCTGCTCGGCCTGCTTATCGGTAAGCTCCTGCTTGAGCTCCTTGACCTCTTGGATGGTCTGGGCCTGCTTGTCGGACACCTTACCGTAGTAGAACAGACGGTTGAGCATGTCGCCCAGGTCGTCGACGCCCGTCAGAACCTGAAGGAGGCTCAGGCCGCCGGTCTTGTACTCACCGGCAACGTAGTTGGAAAGCTTAGTCTGGCCATCGGCGATTTCCTGCTGCTTTTGCGTGATCTCGCCGGAGGTCTGGTCGAGCGCCTGCGTCTGAGTGGCGAGCTCGTCGTAGATCTGCTGGGTTTGGGTGCCGATCTGCTCGAGTTTCGTACGAGCAGCGGCAAGGTCGGATGCGGTATCGGCGTAGGCAGGAGCCGCGAGGCCCAAGCCCAAAACACAAGCGAGGGTTGCCGTAGCAGCGCAGCGTGCCATGTTTTTGTGCGTGTTTGCTGTGCGCATGTAGCTTCCTTTCCAGTAACTAAGGGTAACGGCTAGTCTACCGTCACCAGGCTAAAGAGCTCCACATCGTCATCAGACGGCGTGAGCTTCTCGCGCGGGTTGAGAAACGCAAGCTCAAGTATACAACCGTAACCGATAAGCTTTGCGCCCATATCTCGCACCAGTTTACCTGTTGCCTCGACGGTTCCGCCCGTCGCGACCAAGTCGTCCAGAATCAACACGGTATCTTTAGAGCTGATAGCGTCGGCATGGATCTCAATTGAATCGGTGCCGTACTCGAGCTCGTAGCTCTGGCTTACGGTCTCGCGCGGCAGCTTGCCCGGTTTACGTGCGGGAACAAAGCCGGCGCCAAGGGCTACAGCCACCGGTACGCCAACCATAAAGCCGCGAGCCTCGGGACCCATGACCTTGGTGATTCCCATGCCGGCAAAGTGCTCGGCGAGGGTATCGGTCATGGCTTTGAGCGCCTCGGGATTGCCAAAGAGCGGCGTGATGTCTTTAAAGATGACTCCGGGCTCGGGATAGTCGGGGATGTCGACGATTTGAGATTCGAAGTCGTACATTGCATGACCTTTCAAGGGGTTGCCGGATAAGCGGCAGCGGTTATTTGCCCGCCGTGGCGGTGCCGGAGTGCGAAGGGGCGACGACCTTGAGCGGCTTTACGAGAGAATCCTCGTGCGAAGCCGGCATGGCTATCTCTTCGTTTTTGGCTTTGGTGGACTCGGAGCGAGTGATTTCCTCATCGAGTGCATCGATGTCGGCGTCCTCGACCACGGCATTGAGCGACTCAAAAACGCGGTTCTTGAGCAGCGCAGTGTGCACACCCTCGGTCAGGTCGTGAAGCTTCTTAAACGCACGCTCAAGCTTGGCGTCGCGCTCGTCATCGGAGGTATCCATGCCGAGCATGCTCACGAGCACCTGCTCAAACATCGAGGACTCGCGGTTGGCGGAAGACACGTACTGACGCAGGTTGCGGGGCTCGATATGGAAGCGTGACAGCTCGGAGCAGTAGCGGATGATCGGAAAATCGCGACCATCGACAAGCTCGCGATTCTGCGGACTCTTGATGATGCGAATGAGGTCGTTCTCGGCGAGCGAGCGGATAAACGAGATCTCGACGCCCAGCATATCGGGAATGGTCTCGATGGGATGCAGCTTTTGCTTGGTCTCCTTGGGCTCCGTCTTGAGCGGAACATCGGACAGCAAGCCCACCTCGTAAGCGAGCGTTGACAGGTCCGTGGCGTTTTCCAAGCGCTGCTTAATCACGTTGAGCGGCATGTAGCGGGTCTTCTGCAAGTGCAGGATGACCTCCAGGCGATCAACGTCCTCCTTAGAGTACTGACGGTATCCCTTAGGCGTACGATGAGGGGTAATGAGCCCCTCATCTTCTAGAAATCTAATTTTTGAGTTCGAAAGATCGGGGTATGCGCCTCGAAGTAGGTTGACGACTTGGCCGATACTCAGATAGTTGCGTTCGGCCATGCCCTACTCACCGGTTTCGATGCGCTCCGGCGTGCTCTCGTGGTAGATGAGCGTAAACGTACCGATCTGGACGGAAGAACCGTCGTGCAGCGGGGCTGCATTGACGATGGCACCGTCGACCCAGGTGCCATTGAGCGAGCCCAGGTCCTCGATGCGAGCGCCGAGGCCCTCGCGGATAATGCGCGCGTGGCTGCGCGAAACGGTCATGTCATTGAGGAAGATGCCGTTCGCAGGATCGCGGCCGATGGTGGTCACGTCGTCCTCGAGCTCAAAGGCGGCACCAGTCTGCGGACCCTTGACGATGGACAGAACGGGGGCGGTGATGCGCACGTTGGCCATGAGGTCGGGAACGGTGACGTCGCTTGAAGGCACGCGGAATACGCAGGTAGCGTCAGCAGTCTTATCATTCTGAGGCATATTATTAACCATGTTGTCCATGACAACCCCTAACTTATCGCGGACGTGCCGCAAATAATGAACCGTACGTAATCATACCCCAACGAATCAGTCTTCGATTTCAGGGTTCAGAAAGTCGATGTCCTCGTCCTCGGGATGCGCGAGAGCCTGTTTAATGGCCACTCCGCCCTTAATGGAATAGATGACAGCCGTGAGCATGGAGAAGATCACGCCGCCGTACACAAAGAAGATGCCGAGGGGCACCGAGCTTCCGTTGAGGCCCGGGAAGGCCGTAAGGGTTGAAGGTAAAAGATGCAGGCCGTCAATAACGGGGAACCCGAGCAGCATGAGCGAGAAGCCGGTCATGAGCAGTGCAGTGGCAATCTTTCCGGGAAAGACGACATCGATGGGGCGACGGTGATAATGACGCACGATAAGCGTGCCGATGCCCAGATAGATGTCGCGGCCAATAATGAGCACGCAGACCCAGATGGGCAGCTCTCCGCGGACCACCAGCCCAAGTACGCCGGTGAACAGCAGCGCACGGTCACAAATGGGATCCATGACCTTGCCGAGCCACGAGACCGTCTTGGTCATGCGGGCGATCTGACCGTCCATCCAGTCGGTGGAGGCGGCAACGGCGTAGATAACGATGGCGATGACGCGGTTGTTATCCGTCACAAACAGGTACAGAAATACCAGGGTGAGGATCAGGCGCGTAAAGGTGATGAAATTGGAGATCGTAAAGATCTTATTCGACGGGTAATCGGAAGTGCCGATAAGCTCCTTTTTGATCTTCTTTTTGATGCCCACAGGACTCCCCCGCTGGTTAACGACAAAACTTTCGATACTATACCCGTTCCGGCGATGTCTATCCAGCGCGAGCATAGAGAGTCCAGACATGTGGAGGATGCTACTGGGTTGTGCGGGATTCTGCATTTGTGTACATCAGCCTCCAAATATGACATTTTTCGGCATCTTTGATGGCTGATGTACACGTTTTGATTCGGTGATTACATCGATCGGGAAAGTTGTTGCCTTAAGCAAATTAATCATGATGTGCGGGTCGAGAAGGGTTGGCGCTAAAAGAACCCAACGGCCGTTACGGCTTCGTTAGAAACGCGCCCCACCATGGATGGTGAACCCGAAAGGTAAGGCGTGCGGGCACGGTGGCTCGGCCCGCGCGCCCGGAAGAGAAAGGATAAACCCATGGGTTACATGCTCGAGACGCGTGGGCTCACCAAGCGCTTCGGCCGCGGCGACCAGGCGCAGGACGCCGTGGCCGACGTGAGCCTTCATATCCGCGAGGGCGAGGTGTACGGGCTGCTCGGTCCCAACGGCGCCGGCAAGTCGACAACGCTCAAGATGATCTGCGGGATGCTGCGGCCGACGGCCGGGGAGATCCTCTTTGCCGGGCACGCCTGGCGCCGCGAGGACCTCTACGCAATCGGCAGCCTCATCGAGGAGGCGCCGCTCTACCCCAACCTCACCGCGCGCGAGAACCTGCGCGTGCGCACCACGCTGCTGGGCCTTCCCGAGAGCCGCATAGATGAGGTACTCGCCGCCGTGGACCTCGCGGACACCGGGAAGAAGCGCGCCGGGCGCTTCTCGATGGGCATGCGGCAGCGCCTGGGGCTCGCGCTGGCGCTGATCGCCCGGCCACGCCTGCTCGTGCTCGACGAGCCCACCAACGGCCTCGACCCCATCGGCATCGAGGAGCTGCGCGACCAGATCCGCGGCTTCGCGGCGGCGGGTACGACGGTGATCGTCTCGAGCCACATCCTCTCCGAGGTGCAGCAGATGGCGGACACCATCGGCATCATCTGCGGGGGGCGCCTCGCCTACGAGGATGCGCTTCGGCCTGGGCAGGACCTCGAGGAACTCTTCATGAGCTTCTGCCGGGAAGGGCGACGGGCGCGCGGGGAGGTGGCGGCATGACGGGCGAGAAAGGCGGCCTGCTCGCGGCCCTGCGCGCCGAGGCCCTGAAGTCGCGCCACGCGGCACCGGTTCGCCTGGCCGTGCTCATGGCGCTGCCGATGCCGCTGCTCGGCGCGATGCCCTACCGGGGCGTGCAGATCTTCAGCGCGTGGAACTACTGGTACGCGCTCTTCCTGCCCGTGTGTCTCTCGCTCGTGGTGGCGTGCGTCGCGCGGGCGGACGCTCGCACGCGGATGCGGGGGCTGCTGGGCCTGGGCTTCCCGCTCGGGCGCGCCTGGTGGGCCAAGGCGCTCTGGTGCCTCGCGCTCTGCACGCTCTCGAACCTCGTGGTCTTCGGCATCTACCTCGCGGGATCGGCGTTCTCCTCGCAGGGCCTCACGGTCGCGGGCACGCTCACGATGCTCCTCTGCGCGTTCGTCAACACGGTGACCGCGGCGTGGATGATCCCCGCAGGGCTCTTCCTCACGGCGCGGCTCGGCATGCTCGCGGGCATCTTCTGCCCGCTCGCCGCGCAACTCGTGGGTGGGTTCGCCTGGTCGTTGGTGCCGCTGCCGCAGCTCTTTCCGCCGTCGGCGAGCATGGTCATCCCCACGAGCTTCATCCCCGTGCTGCCGAGCGGCGAGCCGCTCGCGGCGGACATGGCGCTCGGCGGGGCGCTCACGGCGGACGGCATGCTCACGCTGGCGGGCCTTGCGGTCAGTGCGCTCGCGTTCGCCGCGCTCACGGCGGCGGGCGCGGCCTGGTTTGCGCACTCCGAGGAGAGGTGATGGCCATGACACGACTCTCCGATCCGACGCCGCGCATGACTCTCCCGCGGGCCCTGCTTTCCGAGGCCCTGCGCCTGGCGCGCTCCCCGCTCTCGGCGGTGCACCTCGCCTGCGGCCTGGCAGCCGGTCTTGCCTGCGGCGAGTACTTCTCCGTAACCCGATGGGACCCGGCGCTGGGCGCGGACGCCTGCGCCCAGTTCCTCGGCGCCCTCATGCCGCTCATGTCCGCCATCGTCTGCGGGCTCGCCGTGGACGAGGAGCGCGCTGCCGGGCGCCTCGCCAACCTCACGGCGGTCCCCTCGCGCGGGCGCGCCGTCGCGGCGAAGCTGCTCGCCCTTGCGGCGCTCGGCGCGGGCGCGCTGGCCGTGGCGCTCGGCGTG
>USBK01000026.1:0-32389 GCA_900552895.1 uncultured Collinsella sp. | reverse complement strand
CCGGGGAACACGGGGATGATCACGCGCGGGCGGGCGATCTTGGCGCCGCCGTACACGTGGATATCCTTGGCGCGGAAGTCGATGGTCTCGACCTCGGGGGTCTCGCCGGCGCTGCGGTAGGCGAAGACGCCCTCGATGCCGCTCTCCCAGGCCTCCTGGAGCTTGGCGAGCTCGATGACCTCGGAGCCGGTGTCGATGACATAGCCCTCGACGGTGGTACCCAGGGGCTCGACGACAACGCCGTCGGCGACCTCGGGCAGCTCGGCGTCCTCGGCGAGCTCGACTATAAAGCTGCCGTAGAGCGGGGTGAAGAGGCTCTCTACGTCTACATCCTCGGCAAGCTCGATACCGATCTGGTTACCGACGCACATCTTAAAGAGGCTCTCGGCGCCGCAGCCGTAGCCGGGCGTGGAGATGGCCAGGGCGTTGCCGGTAGCAGTGAGCGCCTCGACGGCGTCAAACGCCGCGAGCAGCTGCTGAGCGTCGGGGCGGTAGTCCTCGCCATAGGTGGCGGGGGCGATGCGGACGACGCGGTGCGTGAGGCCCTTGAACTCGGGCGAGACGGCGCGGGCGGCCTTGCCCACGGCGACAGCGAAGCTGATCAGGGTCGGCGGAACGTTGAGCTCGCCGGTCTCGTCCTCAAACGAGCCGCTCATGGAATCCTTGCCACCGATGGCGCCGGCACCCAGGTCGACTTGGGCCATGAGGGCGCCCAAGACGGCTGCCGTGGGCTTGCCCCAGCGCTCGGCCTCGGTGCGCAGACGCTCGAAGTACTCCTGGAAGGAGAGATAGGCGCGCTTGTGCTCAAAGCCGGCGGCAACGAGCTTGGCAATGGACTCGACCACGGACAGGTAGGCGCCCGCAAACTGGTCGGCCTCCATCAGATAGGGGTTGAAGCCCCATGCCATGGCACTCGCCGTGGTGGTCTCGCCGTCCACGGGGAACTTGGCGACCATGGCCGAGCTGGGGGTGAGCTGCGTCTTGCCGCCAAAGGGCATGAGCACGGTCGCGGCGCCGATGGTGGAGTCGAAGCGCTCGGAAAGACCCTTGTTGGAAGCGACGTTGAGGTCGGTGACAAGCGAGGTCATGCGCTCGGCGAGCGTGGTGCCGGCCCAGCTGGGCTGCCACACGCTACGGGCGCACACGTGGGCGACCTGGTGCTTGGGTGCGCCGTTGGAGTTGAGGAACTCGCGGGACAGGTCGACGATGGCGACGCCGTTCCAGGCCATGCGCATGCGCGGCTCGGCGGTAACCTCGGCGATAACGGTTGCCTCCAGGTTCTCCTCGGCGGCGTAGCCCATGAACTCCTCGACGTCACCGTCGGCGACGGCGCAAGCCATGCGCTCCTGGGACTCGGAAATGGCGAGCTCGGTGCCATCCAGGCCGTCGTACTTCTTGGTCACGGTGTCAAGGTCGACATACAGGCCGTCGGCAAGCTCACCCACGGCGACCGAGACGCCGCCGGCGCCAAAGTCGTTGCAGCGCTTGATCAGACGGCAGGCGTCGCCGCGGCGGAACAGACGCTGCAGCTTGCGCTCGACCGGGGCGTTGCCCTTCTGGACCTCGGCACCCGAGGTCTCGATGGACTCGGTGTTCTGGGTCTTTGAGGAGCCGGTAGCGCCACCGATGCCGTCACGGCCGGTGCGGCCGCCCAGCAGGATGATCTTGTCGGTGGGGGCGGGGCACTCGCGACGAACGTGGTTTGCCGGGGTGGCGCCCACGACGGCGCCAACTTCCATGCGCTTGGCCACGTAACCGGGGTGATAGAGTTCATTAACCTGACCGGTGGCAAGGCCGATCTGGTTGCCGTAGCTGGAGTAGCCGGCGGCAGCGGTGGTCACGAGCTTGCGCTGCGGCAGCTTGCCCTCGAGCGTCTCGGAAACCGGGACGGTGGGGTCGCCGGCGCCGGTGACGCGCATGGCCTGGTACACATAGCTGCGGCCCGAGAGCGGGTCGCGGATAGCGCCGCCCACGCAGGTGGCGGCACCGCCGAAGGGCTCGATCTCGGTCGGGTGGTTGTGGGTCTCGTTCTTAAAGAGGAACAGCCAGTCCTGGTCCTCGCCATCGACATCGACCTTCACCTTGACGGTGCAGGCGTTGATCTCCTCGGACTCATCGACATCAGTCATGACGCCGGTCTTCTTAAGGTACTTGGCGCCGATGGTGCCCATGTCCATGAGGCAGACGGGCTTGGCGTCGCGACCGAGCTCGTGGCGCATCTCCATGTAGCGGTCGAAGGCCTGCTGCACCACGGCGTCGTCGATCGTCACGTCATCCAGGACGGTGCCGAAGGTGGTGTGGCGGCAATGGTCGGACCAGTACGTGTCGATCACGCGGATCTCGGTGATGGTGGGGTCGCGATTCTCATCGCGGAAGTACTGCTGGCAGAAGGCGATGTCCGCCTCGTCCATGGCAAGACCGCGCTCGGAAATAAAGGCGGCAAGGCCGGCCTCATCGAGCTCGCGGAAGCCGTCGAGCACTTCGACGGGCTGAGGCTCGGGGGTCTCCATGTACAGCGTCTCGGGCAGGTCGAGCGAGGCGATGCGCGCCTCGACGGGGTTCACCACGTAGTGCTTGATGGCCTCGATGGCGGCTTCGTCCAGGGCGCCCGAGATCATATAGACCTTGGCGGAGCGCACGGCGGGGCGCTCGCCCTGGCTGATGAGCTGCACGCACTCGCTGGCGGAGTCGGCACGCTGGTCAAACTGGCCAGGCAGGAATTCGACGGCAAAGACGGCGCCGTCGCTTGCGGGGAGCTCGTCGTAGGTCACATCGACCTGGGGCTCGCTAAAGACGGTCGGCACGCAGGAGCGGAAAAGCTCCTCGTCGATGCCCTCGACGTCGTAGCGGTTGATGATCCTCAGGGCCTCGATGCCCTTGATGCCGAGAATCTCGGTCAGCTCGCCCTTGAGCTGCTGAGCCTCGACGTCGAACCCGGGTTTCTTCTCCACGTAGATACGAGAGACCATTGGTTCCTGCCTTCCTGATCGGTTGGGCGTACGGTACGGTATGCGGCAGCGGTCGGTTTGCGGGGCCTGCCCTGCGGTCGCCTTGAGCCACATGTTTGTAAACCTCACTATGATACGACAGCTCGCGGCGCGTAGAGGACGGCGAGGGTGCTACAGTGAAGCGCAAACAAGAGAAAGGCATCACATGGCATTCGTTTCGCTCGCCATCATCGCACTCGTGGCCTTTGCAAGCCCCTTCATCGCTTCGGCGATTCCTGGAAAACCCGTTCCCGAAACGGTCTTTTTGCTCGTGTTCGGCGCGGTGTTGGGACCTCATATGCTTGGCGTCATCCATGTGGATGCCGAGGTCTCGCTTGTGTCAGAGCTCGGTCTGGCATTTTTGTTCCTGCTTGCCGGCTTTGAGATCGACCCAAAGAACATCACGGGCGTCGAGGGGCGCTACGGTATGGCCACGTGGGTTGTCACATTTTGTATCGCCTGGCTTGCCGTGCGCTTTACCCCGTGGTTCTCGGTCAGCCATTTCGACGGTATCGCCGTGACGCTCGCCTTGACCTCGACGGCGCTTGGAGCGCTCATGCCCATCTTGCGCGAGCGGTTGCTTGCCGGAACGCGCGTCGGTGATTCGATTCTCGCCTATGGTACGTGGGGCGAGCTCGGCCCCGTGCTCGCCATGTCGGTACTGCTGTCTGCCCGCACGGGTATCGAGACGCTGCTGATCTTGGGCCTGTTCGCCGTGGTGTGCGTGCTGCTTGCCGTGGTCCCCAGCCGCTCCAAACGCGTCGGCAGCCGCTTCTTTGCGTTTGTCGAGGAGCGCGCCGATACCACGTCGCAGACCTTCGTGCGCCTGACGGTGCTTATTTTGGTCACGCTCGTGGCGTTCTCGGCCATCTTTAGCCTCGATATCGTGTTGGGCGCTTTTGCCGCCGGCTTCGTCCTGCGCTATATCATCCCCGAGGGCAACCATACGCTTGAGACCAAGCTCGACGGCCTGGCCTACGGCTTTTTGATCCCGGTGTTCTTTACCGTGTCGGGCGCAAAGATCGATCTGACGGCCGTGGTGTCGCGCCCCGGGCTGCTCGTGGGCTTTATCGTGGCGTTGTTGATTATTCGTGCCGTACCCATTCTTATTTCTATGAGCATTTGTCCTGCGACGCGCGATGTGTCGGCGTATGGTCGCATTACCGTGGCCCTGTACTGCACCACGGCGCTGCCGATCATCGTTGCCGTGACGAGCGTGGCCGTCAACGCGGGCGCGCTGTCGCAAGATATTGCGTCGGTCATGGTTGCCGCCGGTGCCATCACGGTGTTCTTGATGCCGCTGCTCGCGCAGCTCTTCTACCGCGTGGTCGATGCCGCGCCGGTCGCCGCCGTGGCAGAGGTTGCCGAGCATCCTGCCGAGGCACTCGATATCCTGCGTGCCCATCACGATTTGGCGAGTCTGCTCGCACGAGAGCACGAGCTGCTGACCTCGCATGGCCATGGTCGCGTATTCGAGGGCCTGCCTACGCTCGATGCGATTGCCGAGCGTCTTTCCGCCGAGGCGGCGAGCGGCCACATTGATGCCCGCATCGTGGACGCGGCGCACCTACTTGCCGATAAGACCTATGGAGACGAGGTCGACCCATCCGAGCTCACCCCGCGTGAGCGTCGCCGCCTAGAGCGCGCCAAGCTCGCTGTGCGCGAATACCGCCGCCGCATGCTGGAGCTCTATGCGCGCGAAGAAGCCGAAGACGACGACGGTAAGTAGTCGATACTTTCTCGGGGAAGCCGCGTCCCGCTTTGAAGGCTCGGAACGGGATGTGGTTTCCGAAACGGGGGCCGTTGGGAAGCTGTGTCCCGGAATGGGCGCTCAGAGTGGGATGCAGTTTCCGCGAGAGGCTCGTTAGGGAAAGCGCATCCCATTCTGAGCCGGAATTATGGGACGCAGTTTCCTTTTCGAATAGAAGGAGGTGCGCTGCCTGCGGTTGATGCAGACAGCGTGCCTTCTTGCATAAAGCTCTGCTGAGGTTTGAAATTAGCTCGCTATGTAAAAAAGAACCCTTAATTCCCAATACTTCAAATTCTGAAATTAGACAATGCATTTCTTGAGTCTTAATTGCAAATATCGGATATATTCGAAATAATGAAAGACGATTAAGCTATTTGATTTCAAAGGAGCGATGAAGCGATGGCGTACAAGACGCTCGAAAAACTCTTTTATGCAGATCCAAGCTCCGATCGTTATGCTTGCCATGACGAGCTGCTGCGCGAGCGCCTTACTGCCGACGGCACGGTGCGGACTGGAATTCACCTTGAGCATGGTGAACTGTTCGCTTGTGTTCCTTTGAACCTGTCCGTTGCTAGCGAGCGGATCCTCAGAAAAGAGCGAAAGATTTCCAACCTGTGGAACAGCTTGCCTTATGTGGCTTTGGGGGCCTCGATTCGTTCGCTGGTGCTTGAGGAGGTTGTTTTCAGCAACGAGATGGAGGGTGTGCACAGCACGCGGCGCCAGATTGAAGCGGCGCTGGAGTCTGCGGAGGATGCTGCGGCCGAACTTTGCGGTGCCGCCGAAAAGGAGCACACTCCTTTTATTGAATTCGCTCGCCTCTACCTTCAGCTGGTGGATGGTTCAAGTCGTCCCGGCAAACCCGAGGATATTCGCGAGATTTTCGATGCCGTCACTAAGGGCGTGCTTGACCCGAAGGACCGTCCGGATGGCAAGATGTTCCGTTTGGGTCCCGTTGTGATTGAGAACAGTCGGGGCAAGATTCTCCATCAGGGTGTTTCCTCGGAGCCCGAAATCATTGACCTCCTTGGCAAGATGATAGAGTTGGGCAATCGCGAAGATGTCCCAAGCCTCTATGCAGCCTCAATCTGCCATTTTCTCTTTGAGTATATTCACCCCTTCTATGACGGTAACGGGAGAACGGGGAGGTATCTTCTCGCGTTGAGCCTGAACGAGACGTTGTCGCAGCCTACGGTGTTGTCGCTCTCTAGGACGATTGCTGAGAATAAAACCGCATATTACAAGGCGTTTGACGTGGTGGAGAGGCCCCTTAACGGTAGCGAGGCTACTCCGTTTGTTGCAATGATGCTTGATTTGGTCGAGCAAGCGCAAGATGCCGTTCTGAGCGATTTGGCCGAAAAGCGCGTACAACTCGATGATCTCAAGCGGGCGATCGATGAACTCGACGATACGTTTACCGAAAGGGCAAAAGATATTCTGTTTTATGCGGCACAGATGCATATCTTCGGTGCCTTTGGTGAATCTACGCTTGATGGTGTGTCGGGCTATCTCGATGTGACAAAGCCGACAGCGAGTAGGTCATTGTCGAGCCTAATCGCTGCCGGATATTTAGAAAAGGTGTCCGCAAGGCCGCTCGTGTGCAAGATGACGGTGGCGGGACTTAATCTGCTCGGGCTAGAGTGAACATCGGTTATCAGACAAATGAACACTCCGAGCGTTTGCCCGCCATTCCTCCATGGTGTGAAATCGCTCTTATCCCATTGAGGCGCCTTTGAGGTCGCCAATGGACTGTTGCGGCAAGCGGTGAAAGCTATGATTCAATTTCGTTCGACACGTACGCCATGAGTTCATCGTCTAAGGCCTTCAAAGAGTCTTTGATTTCCCGCCTGCGCGCGCGGGCCTGTTCTATTTTTGTGTCACATTCTCGTTTCGCTTTGAATTCGAATGGACTGAAGAAAGAACGTCTGCTCTTAAGCTCTCGAAGTTCGTTCCCCAAACGGTCAAATTCATCTTCGAGCGCTTGTTTTTGCGACTTTTTAACAGGATTATCTAACCAATATTTGGCTTGGAGCTCTGCTTCTTTTTCAGCGCGCTCACGTTCCTTCTTCTTCTCGGGGTCGTATTCGTCACGCTTTGCCATGTCCTTTTCTAACTGTTCTCTCCGAAGCTGCTTTGCCTCATCGCTAAGGAAAAAGCCGTCGTTTGTTATTTGTTCGCTGGAGTGTCCGTAGTATCCGTAGTATCGGCGATTTGTTCGAACTTTGATACATAGCTCCTCGAGACTGCACAATATGCCCCAGCATCTTAAGAGCATCTCGTCTGTGGCAGTACCTTGTTTAGTGACTTTATTGTCAAAGAGGTCGATAGCTAAGCGAGCCGCTTTTATGCAACTATCGTACGCATCTATGCATAGATCAAAAGCTTCTTTTTCGTTGTCATAGTCGAAATCATCTGTCGCGTAGTAATCAAATACACGGACCTTGTTCCACCGTTCCGACCATGTGGAGCAGCCGTTGACCGCAGACTTTAGGATCGTGATTGCAGCATTGTAATACATTGATGAAATGTTGCGCGCTGCAAGACCGGAAAGGTCTTCGGTAAGGGCGCCGAGGAGATCTTCGATATTCTCGGGTATCTTGGCACTCTCCCCCTGCTCTTTGCTGAGCCTCTTTACGGCAGCCGTTTGTAATTCGCACACGGCCTCTATATTTTTCCATTGGAGTTCACGCGACTGTAGGTGACGAATGAGCCCCGATTGAATTAACTCTAGATTCTTCGCATTCGGTAGATTTGCAAGTTCCTGGCAGAAATAGTCTATCTCAGAGTTTGCGATAGCTCGCAAATGCTCAATGAAACCTATCGCTATGTTTAGCGCGGTGTTTATCTCATCAAAATCTGATGGGGCTCGATTTAGCAGCTTTAGCATATTAATGCATGCTGCATTTGATTCCGACAAGCGATCGTTGTCAAACGTGAGCTGCCAGTCTATCGCTTTTGCCTTTATTGACCATGCCTCGGCGTTCTTAAGATCAATCTCGAGGGCCATGGAGGCATATTTCTCAGCATCAGCGTTGTTACCGGCTTTTTGAGCGGTTCTGGCCAAGGCGAGATATCGATCGACATCTTCAGTGCGGTCTGTTTTCACTGTGCCTTCGACTTGGACAACACCTTCGACCATCATTTTCTTTGCGGTTTCAAGCGTATATTTCATTCCACAGCTTTGACAGACGAAAAAGTCTCCATCCTTGATAATCTCTGTGCTACCGCAGAGCTCGCATTGTAGCGCTTTCATTTCGATTGCTCCATTTCATACCCCTTGCTGTTCATTTCCCGTATTAGTTTCTGCTTTATCTCAAAAACGTCTTCCTTGTAAGGGAGATATAAGATGCCGTTTATATCGGACGGTTTTTCTATTGGTGGGTCGGCTTCTTTGAGAAGGATCGCGGTCCTAGACCTGCCGAATTTCATCAGTAGCATCCCAAGCTCCAAAACTACGTTCTGGCGAGCTCTTGGCTGCGGTCGATCCTGTTTATTCTTTGGATAGCCTATGTCGTCCGGGGTCATAAGTACTATCCCGAAATTAGCGCAAGGGATGTATTCCATTAGTTGTTCGATTACTGTTCGGCCCCCTATAGGCTGATTATCGAGAAAAATAGGCTCGAGATTTAACTCTTCGAGAAGACGTTGGAGTTGGTTTCGTGCGGTTTTATCGTGGCCGTAAACAACGAAAACTTTGTTGTTTGGTTCATCAATGATTTCATCTTCGATGGCTTTTCGGACCTGATCAGCGTTATTTCCTTGACAAAAGAAGCCGCCGCTGTCGTAGACATATACGGCTGTTCCACTCTCGAGCTTTATTCGATAGCCAATAGTTTTGTATCTCCGGGTCGTTTTTACTGGAATTTCTTTTGAAATAAGAAGCGAGATTAATTTATCCTTATCGATCATTAGCTGTCCTTGCTTGCTTTAACCAGTGCTGCTCTTTGCCTTATCAATGAAGTCATGCGCAATATTTTCGAGTTCGCGCCTTCGATATCGTTTGATTCGATTGATTGCGATAGATCACGAAGTGCGCTCGATATTTCGTCTTCAACTTGAGCGCTTGCTTCACAACTGGCGGGGTCGGCAAGGCTTGAAGTTTCCAAGAAGCTGGTCATTGATGCGCGCAACTCTGAAGGTGATTCATCTAGAAGCAGTCTTAGCTGAAGTTCAAGGTTCTGCATGGATTGCGATTTGCTTGAAATTTGGTTTTCAATGGTAGATGCGTGAGATTCGGAAGCGCCTGTTGCGAAGAGCGTGGCTGTCGCAGCGCTTGCTAGCAGAAAACTGAGAATTGGAATTGCTGGAAGCGCCTCTGTTTTTAACGCGGACCCTAGTATGCCTAGCAACAATTGGACTGCAAACGATACGCCAATAACAAGTATCTTTGAGATACCAAATATCTTAAGATTCTTTTGGGGTCCAAATAACAAGGTTGAAACCACCAGGGCGAGCATGACCAAAGAGAATGCGCTCTCAATCCAAAAAGTGGTTGAGGGTCCAAATAAAAGTATTGTCACGCTTTCGATAGCTATGAAGAGGGCTACGGGGATTGCTGCAATATATGCCTGTGTGTTCTTCATTATGACCTCCGTGCTCCGCACTCGGGACAGAACTTCTCGGTTCCAGAGAAGCGATATCCACATTCGGAACAGAACTTTGCAGCACTTTGCTGCGAATTGGTATCCGCAGGGATGGGCTGCGTCGCGGACGTGCCGGTGGCTTGTGAGAGTGCATCGGTCATAACTGACCCCATGGTCCCGCCGACACCGGCCATTACGCCCAGACCAATTCCCATGTTTGCGTATTCGCCAGTCGCTTCGTTTTGGGCCATCTTTTCGGCAACATCGAAGCTGCGTTCCTGTTGATAGGTATAGCCTTCGATTTGCCGTTTTTCTGCGCGCGCTTTTGCGGAGATTACGGTGCGCTGCGCCGCAGTTTCTTGTTCGATAATGCTGACCTGTTGTTTTATCTGTGCTTCGCGTACGTCGGCATATTGCTTGAAATGGAGGTCCTTAAACTTCTCGTATACCGGATCACCTTCGGGTTTGACGATGGCGGTGACCAGCATTTGCGTTAATGAGAGGCCGTATGCGGCAAAGTCGGGAAGCAGCTTGTTCTTAAGCGAGTCGGATAACTCTTCAAGGTGTGCATCAAGTTCGAAAATGGAGAGTTTTTGTTCGGTAATTACTTGTGCCAGATGAGTTTTTACTCGAGTTTGCAGGAAAGCTTTGAAATAGCTGATCAGCTTGTCCTGGGAGAGCAAAGCTTCGGTTCCAACAAGCTTGAGAAGGAGCCTGCGGGGCTCTTTTACAGCAAGAGCCATCTCTCCGGACGCCCCGAGCGAGAGCGGAAATCCATAAGTCGGTTCCATGAACTGAATCTTGGAATTGGTTCCCCAGCGTATGCCCATCTGCTCGATGAGGTTAACAAAGTAGACTTCTGAGTGAAACGGGCTGACACCACCGGTCGTTATCTTCGAAATGCCGTTCAGTAACGGTAGATTTTGAGTCTCAAGTTCATGCCTGCCTGGTCCAAACGAATCCAGGGCCTGTCCATTAAGGAAGAAAATTGCTTCTTGGGTCTCGTGAACAATGAGTTGCGAGCCCGTATTGAAGTCTTCTGAGGGGTGTTTCCAGATAAAAGTTTGGTTATTGCCCTCATATTTGATGACATCCGTGATGCTCATAGTCCTCCTGCTTCCATGGTTAGTGATGTGGATTTGCTAAGATAGCCGCCGTTGCTACGACGGCAAAAGAAGTGCTGAGACCCAGGCGCAGGATGTCGCCGGGGTACAGCTGGGCGGGTGCGCCGGAGCTGATGTCGAGTTCGCTGTTATCGGCTGTTCGAATCAGATGCGTGCCGTTGGTCGAACCGAGGTCTTGTGCGTACCAAGCATTGTTCTCGGCGAAGATGCGGAGATGCTTGGCGGAGACATCCAGCCCAACATCGGTGACAGCGCCGTCTTCGAGTGCGAGCGCTCCGATGATGGAGCCCATGGTAGAAGGCTCAATGACATAAGGGCCCCCGACGACGAGTTCGTTGTCGATCCTGATAAGGCCGATCGCACGTTCGGTGCCCGTTTGTTTTAAATCGCATGGACAGAAAGAAATACTTGAGGGGGTAAACGACCTGACGTTCTCTGCGAATTCAAAGCGGTCCCTGATGTACGCGATAGCACGGGCCGGATCGCACCAACAGGCGGTCGAAACAACGAGCGTGATTGAGATAAGAGCCCTGTCATCTTTGTCTGGCTGGCTGCTGACGAGGCGCGAGGCGGCGTTCCGGTAAAGGAGCCCATTACGCCCACAGGCACCGAGCGCTTGAGCCATCGTGTCAGTCGCTGCCGCAATCATGGTATAGATGTCGGCGTTCGAATACCCTTTTTCCCGTAGCTTGTGCAGGATTTGATTCGATGCGCAGGACCAGTCGGCAAAGTAGCGATCTTCTAGGGAGCCCGGCTGCGAGTGCACAATCGTGCGCGAAAGCCAGCTGGTGTCCTGTGCCATTTGGGCGGTAGGCTGTCCATTTGTTAACGGCAGATCGGATAGTAACAGTTCGGCAAATGCGCGATGGCTCAGGGTAAATGAAGTCTTGAACAGGGAGAACATGACCTCGAGCGGTGTTTGCCGTCTTGGCATGACATTCTCCCTTCCTTGAACTTATTCGCTAAATAAAGGATAAGGGTGCCACTAGCCGATTTTACTGTGCAACAAATTGCATGTCGGTGAGCGGTCACGCCACCTGATGCGTTTGCTCCAGCATGAGAACTGGTTATCTTAGGGGCGCTATGCGGTCGCGTTTTGATTAGGATGGCACGACTCAGCCGCCCTTCGGGAAGCTGTGTCCCGGAATGGGCGCTCAGAGTGGGATGCAGTTTCCGCAAGGAGGTCCTGGGGGAAACCGTGCCCCGTTCTGATCCGAAATACTGGGACATAGTTTCCCTTTCATAACAGGAGAAGGCGCGCTGTCTGCAGTTGATTCAGACGGCGCGCCTTTTTGGTTGAGCTATGTTGAAGCTTGAAGCCAAAGCTTGTGGCTCCTTAGGAGCGGGCGGCTCCGTCGACGGGGAGCACGGCGCCCGTGACGTAGGAGGACATGTCGCTCGCCAGGAAAACAAAGGCGTTGGCGACATCCTCGGGCTCGCCCATGCGACCCAGCGGAATGGTGGCGATGATGGGCTTGATGACCTCTTCGGGCAGGTTGGCGACCATGTCGGTCTTAGTCACGCCGGGGGCGACGGCGTTGACGCGGATGCCCATGGGAGCGAGCTCGCGCGAGAGCGACTGGACCATACCGTTGACGGCAAACTTGGACGTGGGGTAACCGACGCCGGAGGGCTGGCCGTACTTGGCGACCATCGAGCTTGTGGTAGTGATGGTGCCGCCGTGGCCGGCCTCGGTCATGATCTTGGCGGCAGCCTGGTGGCCATTAAAGACGGCGACGACGTTAAGGTCCATGACCTTTGCGAACTCCTCGGCCGTGTAGTCCAAGAGGGGTGAACGCTGGGAGATACCGGCATTGTTGACGACCGTGTCCAAGCCGCCCATGTCGGCTGCAGTCTGCGTAAAGGCCTCAGTCACGGCCTCGAGCGAGGTGAGATCGCAGGAGCGACCCCAGACCTTGGCGTCGGGATAGGCGGCTGTCAGCTTCTCAACGGCCGTGTCGGCAGTCTCTTGGCGCGAGCCAAAGACGGTGACGGCAGCGCCTTCCTCGATAAAACGGCAGGCGATGGCATAGCCGATACCGCGTGTGCCTCCGGTGATGATTGCTTTCTTGCCCTCGAGCAACATGGTGCTTCCTCTCATCGCGGGCGGACATTCGCAACACAGCGTAGCCGTAACCGGAATCGGCCGTGTTTGCATATCGGTGAACGGTAGCCCGCGTTACCGATGAGCGGCTCGCGCAAATGTGCTCTGCCGTTGTGCTTAGGGCAGGTGACAAAAGGGCTCCCGTCCCACATCGGACGGGAGCCCTCAAGGCGCGTATTGCTAGGCGAGCGTTGGGCTAGTTCGCCATGACGCCTTCGGTCCAAGCTTCAACGTCCTCGATGCGCAGGACGTTGGCGACCTCGGCCACGCAGTCGACGCTGGCAAGCTCGGCGGCGGCAGCCTGGACGTCCTTCTCGAGCGCGCGGTGCGTTAGGAAGATGACCGAGCAGGCATCGCTGACGCCCGATTTGCCGTCCTCGACCTGGTTGATGAGCGAGATCGAGATGTTGTGCTTGGCAAAGATGTCGACCGTCTCGGACAGGGCGCCCACGCGGTCGGCGACTTTCAGGCGCACATAGTACTTGGTCTGGAGCTCGTCCATGGGCTTAAAGGCGAGGTTGTGACCATAGGGCTCAATCTCGGGCAGCGGAGCAACGCCGCGGCTGATCTGCTCGGAGAGCGACAGGATGTCGCCCACGACGGCACTCGCGGTGGGGAAGGAGCCTGCGCCGGCACCGTAGAACATGGTCTCGCCCACGGCGTCGCCTACCACGTAGACAGCGTTCATGGCGCCGTTGACCTTGGCGAGCATGTGGTCGGCGGGGATCAGCGTGGGATGCACGCGGACGTCGACGCCGGCGTCGGTGTTGCGTGCGATGCCCAGCAGCTTGATGGTGTAGCCGAGCTCGCGGGCCTGGGCGATGTCCTCGGCGCCGATGGTACGGATACCCTGCTGGTAGACATCGTCGGTGGTCACGCGGGTGCCAAAGCCGATGGAAGCGAGGATTGCCGTCTTGCTGGCGGCGTCGAAGCCGTCGACGTCGGCGGACGGGTCGGCCTCGGCATAGCCCTTAGCCTGGGCGTCGGCGAGCACGTCAGCGTAATCGGCGCCCTCGGCGTCCATGCGCGACAGGATGTAGTTGGTGGTGCCGTTGAGGATGCCGGCGATGGTCAGGATCTTGTTACCCACCAGGTCGTGCTCGAGCGTGCTGACAATGGGGATGCCGCCACCGCAGCTGGCCTCGCACTTAATCTGCACGCCGCACGCACGTGCCTTCTCGGCAAGCGTCTCGACATGGCGGCCCAGCAGGGCCTTGTTGGCGGAGACGACATGCTTGCCGTTCTCGAAGGCAGTGGTGAAGATCTCGGTTGCGGGATGCTCGCCGCCAATCAGCTCGACGACGATGTCGACGGCGGGGTCGGTGACGACATCGTGCCAGTCGCTCGTAAAGGCCTCGCGCTCAATGCCTGCCGCCTCGGCCTGCTCCCAAGCAAGCGCGCAGGCGCGGGTCAGCTTAAGGTCGATGCCGTAGGCTGCCAGGTACTCATCGTGGTGGCTCTTGATCAGACGGGCCACGCCGCCGCCGACGGTTCCCAGACCGATCAGACCGACGTTCACGGTGCGCAGGGGTTCGCTCATAGATAACTCCTTCGTGCATCTTATGGATGGATAAACCGCTTAAAGGTTGAGTGCATTCTAGCGTGAACCGGGGGCGCGTGCTCGCCAGGCAACAGGAGCCGCACAAAACGGCACCCCCGAAACGCTGCGGAAACATTGGAAACACGCTCGCTACAAACGGACTTCCGTAACAAACTGTCAACGTTTGCGCCATAAGGTTTGCCCTGTACCGCAAGACGGCCGCACCGCGGCCAGCGAAAAAAGGGGGACACCATGTTCAACATCAACAGCACGCTCAGCCGTAGGAACTTTCTCGCCGGCGCTGCGGCGCTCGGCAGCACCGCAGCACTCGCTGGTTGCTCGTCGGGTGGCTCGGACGGCGGCACCGCCGATGACGGCAAGACCTTCAAGATCGGTGTCATCGGCCCTCTGACCGGCGCCGCGGCAACCTATGGCGTTTCGGCCGAGAAGGGTGCCAAGCTTGCCGCCAAGGATTTCTCGACCAAGGACCTCAAACTCTCGCTTAAGTCCGAGGATGACGTCGCCGACGGCGAGAAGGCTATCAACGCCTTCAATACCCTGTGCGACTGGGGCATGCAGGCGCTCGTCGGCCCCGTCACGACTGGTGCCGCCGTCGCTGTCTCGGGCGAGATCGCCGACGATATGCTCATGGTCACGCCTTCGGCCTCGTCGCTCGACGTGACCAAGGATAAGACAACGGTCTTTCAGGTTTGCTTCACCGATCCCACCATGGGTGCCAGCGCCGCGAAGTTCTTGGCCGAGAAGTATGCAGACGCCAAGATCGCCCTGTTCTACAACTCCGGCGATACGTACAGCTCGGGTGTTGCCGATGCCTTTGCCGAGCAGGCCAAGGAGTCCAAACTTGATATCGTCGATACCGAGACCTTTAAGGACGACTCCTCCACGAGCTTTACCAACCAGCTCACCAAGGCCAAGGAGGCCGGCGCCACGCTCATCTTTGCGCCGATCTACTACACGCCGGCGTCCGTTTTGCTCAAGAACGCCAAGGACATGGGATACGACATGACCCTCATGGGTACCGACGGCATGGACGGCCTGCTCTCCGTTGAGGGCTTCGACACCTCCCTTGCCGAGGGCGTGCTGCTCATGACCCCGTTCTCTGCCGACGATGAGAAGAACGCCGACTTCGTCAAGGCATATAAGGACGCCTACGACGAGACGCCTAATCAGTTTGCCGCCGATGCCTATGACTGCGTCCATGCGATTGTCGAGGCTATCGATAAGGCAGACATCGACATCACGGCCGACGGCGCCGACATTGCCGGCGATCTTGCCAAGGCCATGCGCAAGATCAAGATCGAGGGCCTGACGGGCGAGCTCACGTGGAACGACGAGGGCCAAGTCGAGAAGCCCGCCACAGCCTATGTGATCCAGGACGGCAAGTACATCGCCGCCTAAGTGCGCAAAAGTGCGACCGGTGAGGCCGTTTTATTCAGGGCAGGGACGCTTGTAACGGAATGGAAACATTACTTTCACACAATAAAGTGGCTAAACTGCATAAACCAATAGAAATACGCATAATTATGGATAAACGGACAAAACAAAAGAAAAGTTGAAATAATCGCCACTTTTCTCAACTAAAGCGTCTACTATTTTGCGAACGCCGAACACGGCGAAGGATGGCCTGTTGGGTAACCGAAACCCGACGAGATTTGAGAGGAGAGCCGCATGTCGAGCCTCACCGGTAAGTCATTGAACCCTGTTATGAATCGCAGGAGCGTTATCGCGAGCGCAGCAGGTCTGGGGGCGATGTCTATTCTAGCTGGCTGCTCCTCCAACGGCGGCGACAGCGGTTCCGCTTCGGGCGACGCTTCGTTTAAGATCGGCACCATCGGCCCGCTGACCGGCGCCAACGCGTCCTACGGCAAGTCCGTTACCCAGGGTGTCGAGCTTGGCTGCAAGGATTTCTCGACCAAGGAGCTGCCGCTTGCCAGCAAGGCCGAGGATGACCAGGCCGACGGCGAGAAGGCCGTCAACGCCTTTAACACCCTGCTCGACTGGGGCATGCAGGCCCTCGTCGGCCCGACCACCACGGGTGCGTCGGTTGCCGTTGCCGCCGAGTGCGGTAACGACCCCGAGACGTTCATGATCACTCCGTCCGCGTCCTCCGAGGACGTCACCAAGGGCAAGGATTGCGTCTTCCAGGTTTGCTTTACCGATCCCAACCAGGGCGTCAACGCTGCCAAGTTCCTGGCGCAGAAGTATGCGGACGAGAAGTTCGTACTGTTCTATAACTCCGGCGACGCCTATTCTTCGGGCATCGCAGATTCCTTTAAGGTTCAGGCCGCTAAATCCAAGCTCGAGATTGTTGACGAGGAGACCTTTAAGGACGACTCCGCCACGAGCTTTACCAACCAGCTCACCAAGGCCAAGCAGGCCGGCGCTACCATGATCTTTGCGCCGATCTACTACACGCCGGCGTCCGTCCTGCTCAAGAACGCCAAGGACATGGGCTACGACGTCAAGATGATGGGCTGCGACGGCATGGACGGCATCCTGGGCGTTGAGGGCTTCGACACCTCTCTTGCCGAGGGTCTGCTGCTCATGACCCCGTTCTCCGCCGACGACGAGAAGAACGCCGACTTCGTCAACGCTTACAAGGATAAGTATGGCGAGACTCCGGACCAGTTTGCCGCCGACGCTTACGACGGCGTGCACGCGGTGGCCGAGGCCCTCGAGGAGGCCGGTCTTGGTGTCGACGCCGACCCGACCGAGGTCGCCGAGAAGCTGCCTAAGGCTATGCTCAAGATTACCGTTGACGGTCTGACCGGCAAGCTCACCTGGAACGATAAGGGCCAGGTCCAGAAGGAGCCCACGGCGTACGTCATCACCGACGGCAAGTACGTACAGGCCTAATAAGCCGCCTTACATAGAGCGGTTTTGATCCCAAGCAGGGGAGGTTTTGGCCTTCCCTGCTTGCTTGGTATCTAGGGACAGTGTAACGTCCCTGTTTCATACATTAACTGGAAACCTATTCGAAAGGGGGATGTGGAACATGACGGTCTTTATCCAATACCTGGTCAACGGCCTGTCCATGGGCAGCGTCTACGCCATCATCGCGTTGGGCTACACCATGGTCTATGGCATCGCCAAGATGCTGAACTTCGCTCACGGCGACGTTATCATGGTCGGTGCCTATGTCTCGTTCTGCGCCACGTCGTATCTCGGCCTCCCGGGCTGGGCATCTGTAATTCTCTCTTGTGTGGTCTGTACCGTTCTCGGTGTTCTCATCGAGGGTCTGGCATACAAGCCGCTGCGTCAGGCGGGCCCGCTGGCCGTTTTGATCACGGCCATCGGCGTGTCTTACTTCCTGCAGAACGCCGCGCAGCTTCTGTGGGGCGCCACGCCCAAGAACTTCACTTCGCTCGTCACCTTCCAGGTGCCGGAGTTCTTGGCCAAGTTCAATGTAAGCGCCGTATCGCTCGTCACCATCGTCGCCTGCCTGGTTATCATGGCCGGCCTGATGTTCTTTACAGGTAAGACCAAGATGGGCAAGGCAATGCGTGCCGTGTCCGAGGACAAAGCCGCCGCTCAGCTCATGGGCATCAACGTCAACCGCACCATCTCGATGACGTTTGCTATCGGCTCCGCCCTTGCTGCCATCGCCGGTGTGCTCCTGTGCTCCTACTCGCCGGTCCTGCAGCCCACCACGGGCGCCATGCCTGGCATCAAGGCCTTCGACGCTGCCGTTTTCGGCGGCATCGGCTCCATCCCCGGTGCCTTTGTCGGTGGCATTCTCATCGGCATCATCGAGGCGATGGCGCAGGCCTACATTTCCACGAGCCTTGCCAACTCCATCGTCTTTGGTGTTTTGATCATCGTCCTGCTCGTCAAGCCTGCCGGCCTCTTGGGCAAGTACGTCCCCGAGAAGGTGTAGGTGAGCGTTATGAAGTTTCTTAAAGACAAGCAGACGCGTCACGACTTTGTTACGTACGCCATGTGCCTTGTGGCGTTCGCCATCGTGTTCTTTATGCAGTCCAACCACATGATTCCGCGCATGATCGCCGGTCAGCTGGTTCCCATCACGGCCTATATCGTCATGGCCATCTCCCTCAACCTCGTCGTCGGCATCGCGGGCGACTTGTCGCTGGGCCACGCGGGCTTTATGAGCGTCGGCGCCTACACGGGCATCGTCACCGCGGTCGCCCTCGAGAGCGCCGTTCCCTCCGATCCGGTGCGCCTTATCATCAGCATCGTGGTCGGCGCCATCGCTGCCGCTATCCTGGGCTTCTTGATCGGCATCCCGGTCCTTCGCCTGAGCGGCGATTACCTGGCTATCGTGACGCTGGCCTTTGGCGAGATTATCAAAGAGATCGTCACCTGTCTCATTGTGGGCGTCGATTCCCGCGGCCTGCACGTGATCTTTAACATCACGGGTAACTCCACAATCGACGATCTGCACCTGCTCGAGGACGGTACCGCCATCATCAAGGGCGCCCAGGGCGCCTCGGGCGTGTCGACGTACTCGACCTTCCTCGCCGGTGCCATCCTGGTCATGGTTGCGCTCGTGATCGTACTCAACCTGGTTCGCAGCCGTACCGGCCGTGCCATTATGGCCGTGCGCGACAACAAGATCGCTGCCGAGTCCGTGGGCATCTCCGTCACCGAGTACCGCATGATCGCCTTCGTGGTTTCCGCCGCTCTCGCCGGCGCTGCCGGAGCCCTCTTCGGCGGTAACTTCTCGCAGCTTTCCGCTACCAAGTTCGACTTCAACACGTCCATCCTCATCCTGGTGTTCGTGGTCCTGGGCGGTCTGGGCAATATGCGCGGCTCCGTCATCGCGGCGGCGTTGCTCACGGTGCTTCCCGAGCTGCTCCGTCAGTTCTCGGACTACCGCATGCTCATCTACGCCATCGTGCTGATCCTGGTCATGATCTTTACCAACAACCCGCAGCTCAAGGCGTTCTTCGCACGCATTAAGGACCGCTTTGCTTCCAAGAAGGAGGTGGCAGTCGATGCCCAGTAAGTTTGAGTTCAACAAGGGCAAGATGGTCCCGTATCCTTCTGGCGCCATCGTTCCCGATCGCGACCTGGGCCAGCGCCCGGCGCTCGAGTGCATCCACTTGGGCATTGAATTTGGCGGCCTTAAGGCAGTAGACGACTTTAGCCTGACCATCGGTAAGACCGAGATCGCCGGTTTGATCGGCCCTAACGGTGCCGGTAAGACCACGGTCTTCAACCTGCTCACCAAGGTGTACCAGCCCACGCACGGCACCATCCTGCTCGACGGCGAGGACACCTCGGGCAAGTCGGTCTATCAGGTCAACCGCATGGGTATTGCCCGTACATTCCAGAACATTCGCCTGTTCAACACCATGACGGTGGAGGATAACGTTAAGGTCGGCCTGCATAACCAGGAGCGCTACTCCGGCTTTGAGGGCGTGCTGCGCCTGCCGACGTATTGGAAGCACGAGAAGGCCGCCCACGAGCGCGCCATGGAGCTGCTGTCCATCTTTGATATGGAGCACCTGGCAAACGAGCAGGCCGGATCGCTGCCATACGGCGCTCAGCGTCGTCTGGAGATTGTCCGCGCGCTTGCCACCAACCCCAAGCTACTGCTGCTCGACGAGCCTGCCGCCGGCATGAACCCGTCCGAGACCGCGGAGCTCATGGAGAACATTGTCAAGATCCGCGACACCTTTGGCATTGCCATCATGCTTATCGAGCATGACATGTCGCTCGTCATGAACATCTGCGAGGGCATCTGCGTGCTCAACTTTGGCAAGGTCATCGCCAAGGGTACGGCCGAGGAGATCCAGAATAACGACGCTGTTATCGAGGCGTATCTGGGCAAGCAGGATAAGGGGGAGAACTAAATGGCAGAGCCGATGCTTTCCGTCTACAACATCAACGTCTGGTACGGCGCCATCCACGCCATCAAGGACATCTCCTTTAACGTCAACGAGGGCGAGATCGTGGCCCTGATCGGCGCGAACGGCGCCGGCAAGTCCACGACGCTTAAGACCGTCTCGGGCCTGCTGCGTTCCAAGACCGGCTCCATCAAGTTTATGGGCGAGGACATTACCCATACGCCTGCCGATAAACTGGTGGGCAAGGGCCTGGCCCAGGTGCCCGAGGGCCGTCGCGCCTTTTTGCAGATGACGGTCGAGGAGAACCTGGAGATGGGCGCCTACACGCAGCCCAAGTCCACGGTGGCTCCGGGCCTTGAGCGCGTCTACGAGCAGTTCCCGCGCCTTAAGGAGCGCCGTCGCCAGGTCGCCGGCACCCTTTCGGGCGGCGAGCAGCAGATGCTCGTTATGGGGCGCGCCCTTATGAGCAACCCCAAGCTGCTCATGCTCGATGAGCCTTCCATGGGTCTGGCGCCGATTCTGATTGAGCAGATCTTCCAGATTGTCGAGGACCTGCACAAGGCCGGCACCACGGTGCTTCTGGTCGAGCAGAACGCCCAGATGGCGCTTTCAATCGCCACGCGCGGCTACGTGCTCGAGACCGGCAAGATCACCATGACCGGCAGCGGCCAAGAGCTGCTCCACGACGACAACGTCCGCAAAGCCTACCTGGGCGGCTAGATAGTTACGCGGTTTTACCAAACCGCGTAACGGCTCGACGCTGCGCGAGCGCCAGAGCGACAACTTGTCATTCAAAGAGGGCGGCATGACCAGAAGGTCAATGCCGCCTCGTTTCAAGGCACCTTGCTCGCTCTGGCGGGCTTTCGCTGTCGTTGCCAAAACATCGACGTTGGGGGTAGTCGTTGGGGACGTTCTTGAATGACTAGTCGTTTAAGAACGTCCCCAACGACTAGGTCAAAAGGCTCCGAGTGCGGCGTGCTCACGCCCGTCGTGGTGTGCCCGAAGGGGGATGGCTGCTACGAGCTCGATCATTTGCGAGTAGAAGACGAACCAGCCGTTGCAGATCCAATATGGATCTCGCCAACCTCGGCAAGCTGCTCGATGAGTGGAAGCCCTGTCGGGTCGTCCATTTCAACACCACCCAGAATGATGGTGTCATCGCGCAGGTCGATCTGCGTGTTGAACACAGCGAGGTTAAAGCCGGAGGCCACAAATCCGATAGCAGCCAGGACGAGCCCCGTGGCAACAAGCCCACCCGCTACGGCAAGGTAAATCTTTTTTACGCTGGACATGTTTGCACTCCTTCCTATGCCGTGAGCGGCGCCGCTTCAGCGCCCATGCGGCTCTTATTGCCTCGATCTTTCCAGAAGGGCGAAACGGCTTTCTTCGCCCAAAGGGCAGAGAGGCGCGCGATCTGCTTGGACGCCGTCCAGGCGCCTGCTCCCGTGAGGAGCGCCACACCGATGGAAGCGAATCCCATTCCCATCGAGGCCAAAACGTACGGAACATGCCCGATAATGATGCCGTCCACGGCGAACAGGAGCCCTACCAGGCCCGCGCCCCCGAATGCCGCGGCCACGATCCACACGCAGAGCGCAAGAACCCAAATACAGATGTAGACTGCAGCGGCAACGGCGACGAACGCGAGCAGCAGCGGAATCCATACCGGAGAGCCCACGATGGCGAGCGCCCATAGAAGTGCCGTGCTCTTGCGCTTGGTCCTCGCGATCGCGCGCGGCACGGCGGGCAGTTCGTCGAGCGTTGCCTCGGCGACCTCACCGGGCGTGCCCATGGCGGCCACAGCCTCGGCCTCCGTCATGCCGTCCTCCATACGGTCGGCGATGGCCTCCGCGTAGAACTCCTGCGTTTCCTTTACCTGATCTGCCGGCAGGCAGGCCAGAAGCTCGCCCAGCCGGTTCAAGAACTCATCGCGCGTCATGGTGCGCCCCCTCCACGTAACGGTAGATCTCCTGCACGGATGGCCATTCGGCGAGGAACTCGGCGATACGCTCGCGCCCGGCGTCCGTGATGCGGTAGTACCTCCGCAGCCGCCCGTTGTGTTCGGCGGAGCGCGCGGTGATGCAGCCCGCCTTCTCCAGGCGCTTGAGCAACGGATAGAGCGTGGATTCCGTGAGTCCCATACTCGCGGGCACGTCCTTCACGATCTGATAGCCGTAGGATTCCTCGCCCGAGACGGCCGCGAGCACGCAGGCCTCGAGGAAGCCGCGCTTCATCTGTGCCTCCATCCGCACACCTCCTTTCGTAGTATACTGTGTAACACCTACTATATGACACATAGTATATGATGTCAACAGTTGTCGTATAGGGAGTCTGGTCTGTCTGTCCCCTGCGGGTACTCATTGGGGACGTACTTAAATGAGTGCCCATCGCTCAAGGTGGCACCTGGGGACGTTCCTTATGTGCCGGCACTTTGGGACACTCCTTGTCAAGGTTTTGTTCCATCGTGCGGGTTGCTATTTAACGTGCGACAATGCCGTGTGGAAATAGAAATGTCTTCTGGGGGCTATCTATGCTGTACGAATTTTGCGCCGAGAACTTTGAGCGAGTGCCGGCGGCCATCGAGGCTGGTGCGGGGCGCATTGAGCTGTGTGACAACCTTGCCGTCGGTGGCACCACGCCTTCCGCCGGCGTTATTAGCGCTACAGTCAGTTACGCTCACGAGCATGACGCGCGAGTGATGTGCATGATTCGTCCGCGTGGTGGCGACTTTCATTACAACCAGGACGAGCTGCGCATGATGGAGATGGACCTGGGCCTTGCTGTGAGTGCCGGCGTTGACGGCCTGGTCTTTGGCTGCTGCAAGCCCTGTGCCAGCGGCTGGGCGCTCGACGAGCTCACCCTCGGCGCCCTCGTTATGGCTACGGGCTGCGCGACGGAGGAGTGCAAGCGCGAGCCCCTTGACATCACCTTCCACATGGCATTTGACCAGCTCTCGCCCGAGGTTCAGCTCGATGCGATTGATACACTTGCCGACTGCGGCGTTACGCGCATCCTCACACATGGCGGTGCGGCCGGTACGTCGATCGAGGATAATTTCGATCACCTGGCTCGTTTAATCGAGCATGCGGGCGATCGCTTGACCATCCTTCCCGGCGGCGGCATCACTACGGCAAATCGCGACGCGGTCGTGGCGGCGCTAGGCGTCTCCGAGCTCCATGGCACCAAGATCGTGCCGCTGGGGGTATAACCCGTGGCGCTGGTATTTGACGTCCAGCAGGCGAGCGGCAAGCCCGACGATAATCGTCGCCCTGGCACCGCGTGCCCCTTTTGCGACACGGAGGGGCTCGCCAACATCATCCAGCGCGATGGTGACTGCATCTGGCTCGAGAATAAGTTCAAGACCTTGCGGGCCACCCGTCAGACCGTATTGATCGAGTCGGCCAATCACGACGCCGACCTGGCGACCTATGAACCAGATGAGCTGCATCATGTGATGCGGTTTGCCCTGGGCTGTTGGCAGCAGATGATCGATTCCCAACAGTACCGCAGTGTGCTCATGTACAAGAACAAAGGCCCGCTTTCGGGCGGCAGTCTCGTCCATCCACACATGCAGATTGTGGGCTTGGAACAGGAGGACGGCTATGCGGCGCTGACTTCCGCCAATTTCGAAGGCGTCAATGTCTGGCAACAGGGGAGAGTCTCGGTCAACATCTCAACCGAACCGATCATGGGGTTCTTTGAGGTCAATGTTTCAGTCCCACAGGGAATCGCCGCCAGCGACGACGCCCGCGACCAAGCCGAAGCGGACCTGTTTGCCGATGCGATTCAGGTGGCCCTGCGCTATATCCTGCACGAGCACCACGGCGGCCGCGCGGAGTCGTACAACTTGTTCTTTTACCACATGGACGGCCGGACCATTGCCAAGGCGCTTCCGCGTTGGGTGGTTTCGCCCTACTTTGTCGGATATCGTTTGGCCCAGGTTAATGCCGAGACCACGCTCGATATCGATGCTGAGCGCCTGCGTGCGCATCTGGAAACGCTCGTATAGCAAGACTATCACCCGCGTAATGCGGACAGTCTAGCGTTCCATGGCATCGCGGCCGGCCTCGACCCGCTTGCGCTGGGCGGCGCGCTCCTCGCCGGTCAGACGCTCAAAGAGATGACCGATAAGCGAGGCAAGCACCTGCTGAAACAGGGTGCCGCACATGACGGGAAACACGACCTCGCCGGGAAAATACTGTGTGGCGATGACAGCGCCCGAAGAGATATTACGCATGCCGCAGGTAAAGCACATGGTAGTCGTCTCGCTATATGGCAGATGCAGCGCGCGGGCGACCAGAATGCCCACGACAAAACCGCTGATGGCGAACACCAGAATAAAGAGGGCGACTTCCAGGCGCACCGCGTTCATGTGTAGCACGTACTCGCTCATGGCGGTGGAGTTGGACGCGATGACGCTCATCATCATAAATTTGCAGGCGGGCGAGAGCGCGGGAGAGAGTTTCTCGTGGCCCCAGCCGCGCGTGAGTTCATTGATGACAATACCGAGTACAGCGGGGATGGCGATCATAAAGGCCATGTTCTGCATCATGCTCGGCACATCGATCGAGACGGTGGCGCCCAGCAAGAGCTTGAGCGTGAGCGGAATCGTCACGGGCGAGATGACCGAGGACGTCAGGATAATGGTGAGCGCAAGCGGGCCGTTGCCGCCGAACATGCTAATCCACATAAAGGCGGTGACGGCCACGGGTACGCTGTACTCGAGCACGATGCCGCAGACAAGGTTGGGGTTGGAGCCAAAGAAGAGTGACCCCATGGCATACGCCGCGATGGGAATAAGCACCGCCGAGACGAGCAGCGCCAAGACCAGGTGCAACGGACGGCGGAACACCTCGGCAACCTGGTGAAAGGTGTTGCTGAGCGCACCTTGGAACGTCATAAAGGCAAACAGGGCGGGAACGATGGGCTTGAGCACGCCGATCCGCTGGGGAAAGAGCACGCCGAGCGTCACGCAAATCGGAACGATGACCTGCATGTGCCCCGCGAGAAACTTGCCCAGTCCAACCCATTGCTTCATATGCTCTTGTGACTCCCTTTGCTCGTGAATCCGTTTTGAATGGATATGCTAGACGCTCGCATGCGTCCGTGCGTCAGAAACGCTCGAATATTTCGAGGCTATTACCGGCATCGTTTACCGAAACCGCGGCGTGCTGCGGCGATTTGCGTCCGCGCTGCACGGTATAATAAATCCGTTCAACAGATCTGCCTGCCGAAGCGGGCATACACAGAGGACTCATCGCTATGAACCGTGAGAGGTATCGCGGCGACCTGCCCCTATCGGGGGTGGGCGCCTATGTCATCGCTTAAGACGACGCATCGCTGGGCGGTCGCTCAGCAAAACCCCGAACTCGAAAAGGAGCTTTCGGCTGGCCTGGGAATACCCGGGCTGGTGGCGCGCATTATGGTTGCGCACGGCATTACATCCATCGAAGAAGGCCAGCTGTTTTTGACGCCTTCGCTCGATCGCGACTGGGCCGACCCACTCATTATCCCGGGCATGTCGGTCGTTGCCGACCGCGTCGAGCGTGCTGTTCGCAACCACGAGCACATTGCGGTCTTTGGCGATTTTGACGTTGACGGTATTACGTCGACCTGCCTGTTAACCGAGGCACTGCGCACGTTTGGCGCCGATGTCACGCCGTTTATTCCGCATCGCTTTGACGAGGGCTACGGTCTTTCGCGCGCGGCGCTCGACCGCGTTAACGAGCTCGCTCGCCCCCAGTTGATCGTGACCGTCGATAACGGCATTGCCGCCAAGGAAGAGGTTTCCTATCTGGAGAGCCTGGGAATCGATCTGGTGGTTACGGACCACCATGAGCCGTCCGACCAGGTGCCGCAGGGCGTGCCCCTGACCGACCCCAAGCTCGAGGGTGAGGGGCCCTCGCGTGAACTTGCCGGTGCTGGTGTGGCGCTCAAGCTGGTGCAAGTCCTGGGTGAGCGCCTGGGCAAGCCGTCGTATTGGCGTTCGCTAATCGAGGTCGCGGCGCTGGGCACCGTGTCCGACATGATGCCGCTCACGCCCGAGAACCGCGCGCTGGTTGCCGAGGGCATCCAGCAGATGCGCGTAACCGCTCGTCCAGGCTATATCGCGCTTGCCGCGCTCGCCAAGGCGGACCTTTCGAGCATTACGGCGGATGGCCTGTCATTCTCGCTCATTCCCCGCTTAAACGCTGCCGGTCGCATGGCCGATCCCAAGCTGGCGCTCGACCTGCTGCTTGCCCGCGATCCCATCGAAGCAAGCGCACTGGCGGCTGAGCTCGAGGAAATCAACCGCCAGCGCCGTGAGATCGAGGCGGAGCTCACGCGCGATGCCATGGCAAAGGTCGAGAAGACCTATGACGGCGGACGTGCGATCGTTGTGGGCGGCGAAGGCTGGCACGAGGGCGTCAAGGGCATCGTGGCAAGCCGTCTGACCAACCGCTATCACGTGCCGGCGCTGCTGTTCTCGATCGAGGACGGTATCGCGCGCGGTTCTGGTCGCTCGGTGGGCAAAGTTAACCTGTTTGACGCCGTCGAGCGCTGTTCCGACCTGCTGATTCGTCGCGGCGGACATGCCGGTGCGGTGGGTGTGACCATCGAGGCATCCAAGCTCGACGAGTTCCGCCGCCGCCTTTCCGCCGTGCTGTCCGAGCTTCCCGCCGAAGACTTTGAGGACACCGACGAGGTTGCCGCCACGGTCGACCTTTCCGAGTTGAATATCGAGACTATAGAGCAGATCTCCCGTCTTGAGCCGTTTGGCCAGGGCAACAAGGTGCCGCTGTTGGCGGCCGAGGGCGTGACAATGTGCGATCGCGCCGTGGTGGGCAAAACCGGCGAGCACATGCGCTTCGTGGCGACCGATGGCGCCGCTAGTGTGCCGGCCATTATGTTCCGCGTGCCGCAGATCGATAAGCTCATCAATTGCGATAGCGCCGTCGACTTGGTGTTCGAGGCCGTGGCCGAGCATTGGCAAGGTCGCGTAAAGCCAAAGCTCATGATCAAGGATGTTTTGGTCCGCGATACCACGGCGCCCAGCGTCGACGATCCGGCATGCGAACTTCGTCGTGGTGTGCAGCCGGCGGATTCCGGCCTGCGCCTGGAGTCGCGTAAGCGCGAGACGCTCGCCCAGCTTTCCTATACCGAGCTGACGCGCTCGCTTATCCATAGCTTTATCGGCTCGAACCAGCCGCACCGCGCGCAGGTCGAGGCGCTCGATGCCTTGGCCGATCACCAGAGTGTCTTGGCCGTTATGGGAACGGGCCGCGGCAAGTCTCTCATCTTCCATGTACATGCCGCGCGTGAGGCGGTGCTTCGCGGACGTGCGAGCATCTTTGTCTATCCGCTGCGCGCACTCGTTGCCGACCAGGCCTATCACCTCTCATCGACGATGGCTGCGCTCGGCATTGGCGTGGGCGTGTTGACCGGCGAGACCGTGGAAGCAGCGCGCGATGACGTGTTTGCCGGCCTGGCTTCGGGCCGCACCGGCATCGTACTCACGACGCCTGAGTTCCTGTCTATTCACCGCGATCGCTTTGCGCGTTCGGGGCGCATCGGCTTTGTCGTTATCGATGAGGCACATCATGCCGGTCTTGCCAAGGGCGGCGACCGAAGCGCATACCTCGACATGCCCGATATTCTCAAGGCCCTGGGCGATCCGGTCGTTCTGGCCACGACTGCCACCGCAACGGCTCCGGTTGTGGCGGAGCTTGCCCGCGTGCTGCCGATTACCCGTACGGTGGTCGACGAGACCGTGCGCGAGAACTTGCAGCTCGAGGACGACCGCGATCTTGCGAGCCGCGAAAACCGCCTGGTGTCCATCGTGGCGACGGGGGAGAAGACCGTCATTTACGTCAATTCGCGCGACCAGTCCGTGGCGCTCGCCAAGACGTTGCGCAAGCGTGTGCCCGATTGCGCAACCCATATCGCGTTCTATAACGCGGGGCTTGCGCGTTCCGATCGCCGTCGCGTGGAGGAAGCATTCCGAGACGGAAGCCTCAGCTGCATCGTTTCGACCTCCGCCTTTGGCGAGGGTGTCAACCTGCCCGATATCCGCCATGTCGTGCTCTACCACATGCCGTTTGGCGCCATCGAGTTCAACCAGATGAGCGGACGTGCCGGCCGCGATGGCCAGCCCGCCGTGATCCATCTTCTCTATTCGTCGCGCGACGCCCGCATTAACGAGCGCCTGCTCGACTGCTATGCGCCCGAGCGCGACGAGCTCGTCACGCTCTATCGCGCGCTGCAGACCATGTGGCGCTCCAACCGCGGCAAAACCGGGGACGATTCCTTTAGCGCGAGCGATATCGACATCGCGCAGATGTGCCTTGCCATCGATGCTCGCACGCCGGTCGACGAGCGTTCGGTGGAAAGCGGCCTGGGAATCTTCGAAGAGCTTGGTTTCTGTCGAGTTTCGGGGTTTGACGACACTCGTCGCATCGCGATGGCCGAAAACCCCGGCCGCGTGCAATTGAGCAGGTCAATTCGCTATTTGGAGGGCTTGCGCTCGCGCATGGAGTTTTCGGCTTTCCGGAGCTGGGCGCTCGATTCGTGCGCTTCTGATATGCTAGCCAAAGTTAATCGCCCGATCGTACCGCGGGCCTAGGGGAAGGGGACCTCGATGGACGCCGCAGCCCGTACCGCCCATGATTCCACCCTCCAGCCGTTTTCGGAGATGGAGCACTATAAGCATGCCGATGAGCTGCCGCCCGAGATTATGGCGGACAGCTACGACAAGCTGGAGCGTCTGTGCCTCAAATATATGAACGAGGACGACTTCTCCAATGTGGAGCAGGCCTACTGCTTTGCTGCCGAGAAGCACTGCAACCAAAAGCGGCGCTCGGGCGAGATGTACATTAACCATCCCGTCGAGGTAGCTATCATTCTGGCTGACCTCAAGATGGACTGCGATGTGGTGTGCGCCGCGTTGCTGCACGATACCGTCGAGGACACCGAGACCTCGCTTGCCGATGTTTCGGGTCTGTTTGGCGAAACCGTGGCAGGGCTCGTCGACGGCGTGACCAAGCTCACCAACATTGAAGTCGACAGCATGGACGAGAAGCAGGCGCTTACGCTGCGCAAGATGTTCCTCGCCATGTCCAAGGACATCCGCGTCATCATCGTCAAGCTCGCCGACCGCCTGCATAACATGCGCACGCTTGCCGCCCTGCGCGAGGACCGCCGCCTGTTTAAGGCACGCGAGACCATGGACGTGTACGCGCCTTTGGCCGACCGCCTGGGCATGAGTTCAATCAAGTGGGAGCTCGAGGACCTGTCCTTTTTCTACTTGGAGCCCGATGCCTACCAGCGCATCGCGCGCATGGTATCCGAGTCGCGCGAGGTTCGCGAGCGTTATCTGGCCGAGACCATCAAGACGCTCACCGATGAGCTCAATCGCATTGGTCTTGAGGGCTTTCAGATCAACGGTCGTTCCAAGCACTATTGGTCCATCTATCAAAAGATGAAGCGCAAGGGCAAGGAGTTCTCCGAGATTTACGACCTGGTGGCGCTGCGCGTCATCACTCATTCGGTGCGCGATTGCTATTCCACGCTTGGTGCCGTGCATACCCTGTGGCATCCCATGCCCGGTCGTTTTAAAGACTATATCGCCATGCCCAAGGTCAATAACTACCAATCGCTTCACACGACGGTTATCGGCCCCACGGCCCGTCCGCTCGAGATTCAGATTCGAACCTACGAAATGCACGAGCAGGCCGAGTACGGCATTGCCGCCCACTGGCTGTATAAGAAATCGGGCGGATCGTCTGCGTCTAAGACCAATGATGCCCAGCGTCTGGACGACCAGATTAACTGGCTCAAGCACTCACTCGATTGGGCGGCGTCTGACGAGATCACCGATGCCAAGGAATACTTGCACTCGCTGAAGGTCGACTTGTTTGACCAGGAGATTTTTGTCTTTACGCCCAAGGGCGAGGTCATGGCGCTTCGTGCCGGCTCTACACCGCTCGACTTTGCCTACGCCGTTCATACCGAGGTCGGTAACCACTGTGTCGGCGCCAAAATCAACGGTGCGGTGGCGCCGCTCACGCACGAGATCAAGACGGGTGACCGTGTCGAGATTCTGACTAACAAGAGCTCTAAGCCGTCGCGCGATTGGCTCAAGATCGTCAAGACACCTTCGGCCAAGTCAAAGATTCGCCGTTATTTCGCCGCCGCGACCAAGGATGACGACGCTGCCGCCGGCCGCGATATACTGGCCAAGGACCTGCGTAAGCGCGGGTATGGCATCTCTACGCCACGATCCACGCGTGCGCTCAACGCCGTGGCGGAGCAGTTTAACTTCAAGCAGCTCGAGGACCTTTTTGCAGCCGTTGGCGCGGGCAAGGTCGCCCCGCGCGCTGTGGGCAATAAGGTCGAGCAAATCTTGGACCCCAAGCCCGAGGAACAGCTCACCAAGGCCGAGGCTATCGCCGAGGTCGTAAAGCAGCCCGCTCGCGGCTCCAACCGCAAGCCGCAAAAGCGCGGTAAGAGTGCCAGTAACGGCATTATCGTCAAGGGCGAGAGCAACAGCGGCCTGCTGGTCCGTCTGGCTCATTGCTGCAACCCCGTGACGGGCGACGACATCGTCGGCTTCATCACGCGCGGTCGTGGCGTTTCGGTGCATCGCGCCAACTGCCCCAACGTCAAGGGCCTTATGGAACATCCTGAGCGCATGATTGACGTAGAGTGGGATGGTGCTGCCGATACGCTTTTCCAGGTCGAGATTGTGGTCGAGTGCCTGGACCGCATGGGCCTGCTCAAGGACGTCACCATCGCCATTGGCGATGCAGGCGGCAATATCCTTTCTGCCGCCACGTCGACCAACCGCGAGGGTATTGCAACCCTGCGCTTTATGGTCGAGATCTCGGACGCGAGTGGTCTGGATCCACTGCTGGCCTCCATCAGCAGCGTTGACTCGGTCTACGACGCGCGCCGCCTGATGCCCGGCGAGGGTGGAGCCCAGCTTAAGCGTCGCGTTTAGTCGCGACGAACGTGCCACATTTTCGATATTCGCTACACTCGAGGCATCGTTCGATGCCTCGAGTTCTATTGAGAGGAGAGGGACATGAATGCTGTGTCCTTGGATTTAACTCCCAAGGGATCGGTCAAGATCGAGACGCTCGTAAACGGTCCCATTCAGACCAATAGCTATGCTGTTATTTCGGACAATGAGTGCGTGATTATCGACCCCGCATGGGAAGGCGGGCGCTTGGTGGAGCATATTCGAGCCGAGCATCCCGGCGTACGCATGCTTGGCGCCGTATGCACTCATGGCCATGCTGATCATGTTGGTGGTGTTGCCGGCGTACGAACCACCGTTGGCGAGGGCTGCCAGTATGAGCTGTGTGCCAAGGATGTGGCGGTGCCGCATGCGAACATCGAGGAACAGCGAGCTATGTGGGGCATTGAGACGCCCGACCCTGGGGAGCCGACGCGCCTGCTCGCCGAGGGCGATGCAATCGAGGTGGGCGATATCTGCCTGCAGGTGATCGAGACACCAGGGCATACGCCGGGCGGGATCGTCTTGTTTGCTGCCACCGAGCAGGGGAACATTGCCTTTGTGGGCGACACCCTGTTTCCGGGTGGGCACGGCCGTACCGACCTTTCCGGCGGAGACGAGGCGGCGATTCTGCGCTCGCTCTCCAAGCTCGCCCGGCTTCTCCCGCCCGATACCGTTTGCCTAACCGGCCATGGCGATTCGACCACCATGGCACGCGAGCTCATGCAGAACCCTTTCATGCAGGTGTAGCTTTATAGTCAGCTCCTGAAGCACGAGAAGCGTCCAAACGTCAAGCTATTTTTCCCCAACGGGTCGATTCCGTAGGGCAAACGGTCAAAAAAAGTCTGTTTGGACGATATTCGTGAACAAACGAACGTTTATGCTCGGGTACGCCGTGGTAAAATCTCAGGCGTTATCGGAGCAACCTTACAGGAGGTTTCTTTTATGCTCGTCAACGCAGCAGACATGCTCAAGAAGGCCGAGGCCGGCAAGTACGCTCTCGGTGCCTTCAACACCAACAACCTCGAGTGGACCCTGGCTATTCTCCAGGCCGCCGAGGAGGCCAAGTCTCCGCTGATCCTTCAGTGCACCGCTGGTGCCGCTAAGTGGATGGGCGGTTTCAAGGTCTGCGCCGACATGGTCAAGGCTGCCGTCGAGGCCACGGGCGTTACCGTTCCCGTCGCCCTTCACCTCGATCACGGTTCTTACGAGGACTGCTTCAAGTGCATCGAGGCCGGCTTCACGTCCATCATGTATGACGGCTCTCACGAGGAGACCTTCCAGCTTAACCTCGACCGCACCAAGGAGCTCGTTGAGCTTGCCCACTCCAAGGGCATGTCCATCGAGGCCGAGGTCGGCGGCATCGGCGGCACCGAGGACGGCGTGACCTCCAACGGCGAGCTCGCTGACCCTGCTGAGTGCAAGCAGATTGCTGACCTGGGCGTCGACTTCCTCGCCTGCGGCATCGGCAACATCC
>USBK01000025.1:0-34762 GCA_900552895.1 uncultured Collinsella sp. | reverse complement strand
TCATCCCGTGCTCAAACATTCTCGCTTCGCTGCGAAACTGCGCGCGGGACGATATGTGTGGGCCCCATCCCAGGGACTACGTTGTCGCTCTTCGTTTCGCCCGGGTGCCGTCGGGCCAGGGAGGGGCGTCTTCGCTGATAGGTGCTTTCTTGGGAGGGCTGCTTTTATGCGGCTCTTTCTTTGTTTTTGGGTATATTTGTTTCTGTTGAACTATTCTTGCGGCTGGGCGCGCTTGCGACCAGGAACGCTTTTTTGTAGCCGTCTCGGCTCGTTATTGAGAGGAGACTAACTTTTATGCGTATTGTGTTTATGGGTACGCCTGATTTTGCTGTGCCTTCTTTGACTTCGCTTGTTGAGGCTGGGAATGAGATTGCGCTTGTTGTTACTCGTCCTGATGCTGTTCGTGGGCGTGGTAAGAAGCTGGAGCCGTCTCCTGTTAAGGCTAAGGCGCTGGAGCTGGGGTTGCCGGTCATTGAGGCGAATCGTATGACGCCTGAGGTTGTTGAGGTGCTCCAGGCTGCCCAGGCTGATATTTTCTGTGTGGCTGCCTATGGCTGCATTTTGCCCGATGAGGTGCTGCATATGGCACCGCTCGGTATCGTGAATGTTCATGCGTCCTTGCTGCCTCGTTGGCGTGGGGCTGCTCCTATTCAGCGTGCCATTCTTGCTGGTGATGAGATTGCTGGCGTTTCTATTATGCGCATTGGGCATGGCGTGGATACCGGCGCCTATTGTGCGCAGGCCTCGACCTCGGTTGCCGGTAAGCATGCTGAGGCGCTGACCATGGAGCTTGGTGAGCTTGGCGGTAAGCTGCTGGCCGATACGCTACCGTCGCTTGCCGATGGTACGGCGGTGTGGATCGAGCAGGATGAGTCGCTTGTCACCCATGCTGCGAAGATTTCCAAGCAGGAGATGCGTCTTGATCCGCAGATGGCGGCGCTCGATTGCGTGCGTCATGTGCTTGCTTCGTCCGATACCGCACCTGCTCGCTGCGTGATTGCCGGCAAGACCGTTCGCGTGCTCGATACTGCGCTGGCCGATGTTTCGCTTGGCGAGGGCGCTGTTGACGTTAAGAACAAGCGTGTTTACCTGGGTCTTTCCGATGGCTCGATTGAGTTGCTCGAGGTTAAGCCCGATGGCAAGCGTGCTATGACTGCTTCTGCTTGGTCTGCTGGCCTGCAGGGTGCCGATCTTATCTGGGGTGTTTTGTCATGAGCAGGCTGTCTCCCGCGCGCAAGCTTGCGCTCGATGTGCTGATGGAGGCCGATCGCCGCGGCATGTATGCACGCGACGTGCTGTCCTCTCGCGCATCGGCCAAGGCTATTGACCAGCGCGATTCCGCTTTTGCCGCCCGCTTGGCGCTGGGTGTAGCCGCCACGCAGGGTATTTTGGACGAGCTGCTCGATCAGTTTCTCGATAAGCCCAAAAAGGTTGCGGCGCGCGTTCGCATGGCGCTTCGTATTTCTGCCTTCGAGATGCTCTACCTGCATACGCCTGGCCGCGTTGCCGTAAGTCAGGGAGTTGAGCTGGTTCGCTGCGGTGCTAAGTCCGCCGCCGGTCTGGCGAACGCCGTTCTGCATAAGGTTGCGGACAACGTCGATGATTTTGCCGCCGCGGTGGATGCCGATGAGTCCGAGCGCCGTTTGGTTCGTCTGTCTCGCCTGATGGGTCTTCCGCGCTGGCTATGCGCTCGCATTATGGCGTCGTTTGACACTCCAGAGGGTGCGCTCGGCTTCGCCGGCAATCTGGCCCCCGCGCCGCTGGCCCTGCATGAGAACGCCTTTGCGTCCAAGCCCGATCCGTATATCTCGCAGCTTGTGGCGCCCGTGTTCCCGGGTTGCCTTGCCCCGGTTGATGCCCAGGTTACCGTTGCTTCGGGTGCGTTTGAACGTGCTGCCGCGGTGGCATCTGATCTCAACGCGCAACTTATCGCCACAGCTGCCACGCGCCCTGGTAGCTGCCTTGAGATTGGTGCCGGCCGTGGCACCAAGACCTATGTGATGATGTGCCAGGCCAAGCGTGCGGGCTATGAGCGTCAGCATACGGCGCTCGATCTGCATGATCGCAAGTGCGATCTGAATCTCGCTCGTCTGCATAAGGCCGGTATTCAGGGCGTTCGCACGGTTTCGGGTGATGCCTGCGAGCTTAATGAGGTGCTCACATCGTTTGATGCCATGCTTGGCGAGCCGGTTAAGTTCGACACGGTCTTTATCGATGCGCCGTGCTCGGGCACCGGCACCATGCGCCGTCATCCCGAGATCCCGTGGCGCCTGACCGAAAAGGATGTGACGGTTGAGCTGCCCAAACTGCAGCTGACGATGCTCAAGGAAGCAGCCGCGCGCGTGGCTGCCGGCGGCGAGCTCATCTATGCGACGTGCTCGGTTTTCGACGAGGAGAACACGCAGGTCGTGGAAGCGTTCCTGAGCTCTCCCGAGGGTGCCGGCTTTAGCGTTGCACCGCTTTCCGAGGCGCAGATTCTTCAATTGCCTGAGTTCGCCCAGGCCAAGAAGCTCGTATCCGTACGCCAGAACGATCGAGGCCTCTTCCAAAGCGTGCCGGTAAACGCCGACTCCTACGACGGCCACTTCTGCGCCCGCCTGGTCCACAAGTAACGACTAAGTTGCGGTGAAATAGGGATTGAATAGCGGCTTCTGCCCGCCAAACAGTCCTTATTTCACCGCAACTCATAAGGAACCTGGGCAGCTAAAGAATCAGCCCCGCGATTGGTGTTGGTCGCGGGGCTGATTGGTTTCTAGTGGCTATGCGGGCAGTTGGCGCAGCAACCGCTGGTGGCGCTGGTGCTGGAGCCGCCACTGCGCTGATCAGTGTTGTAGAAGCCGCTGCCCTCAAACTTGATGCCGCTGGCCGAGAACGTCTTGGCGGCCGGAGCGCCGCAGTTGGGGCACACGACCTCGGGGGTCTCGGACATGGGATGCTCAACCTCGAACACGTTGCCGCAGCTCGAGCACTTGTAATCGTAGCGCGCCATAATACTTCCTTTTCAGCACAAAGCGGGCAGATCGCTCTGCCCGCAAAAATTCAAACAGCTGTAACTGTACCCTATATCGGGGGTTTTATCACGCTTCGCCCCAGAATCTATGGGTGTTGCGCAGGAGCTGCGAAGTTTTGCCCTCGGCGGCCGCAACATCGGTTTCGTCAGCCTGCCAGGTCCAGTTGCCCGTGGCCACGCCCGGAACGTTCATGCGCGCGTCGTCGCCCAGCCCCAAGACATCTTGCAGCGGCATCATCACCAGGGGAGCGTCGCTTGCCAGCGCGTCGCTCATCAGCTTGGACGCCACCTCAACACCGCTCGGCACGTCGCCACCCGCAAAGGAACGCGTGCACCAACCGGCCAGCGTCGACGTATCGTGCGTCGAGGTGTACAGAATCTTGCCGGGCGTGGGATGCACACCGCAACGAACGTCGTAGTCGCTAAACTCCAGCACGTCCATGCCGGGGAAACCGCAGGTCGAAGCCATGGCGCGAACACCGGGCGTCAAATAGCCCAGGTCCTCGGCGATAAAGTTGAGCGGACCTAGCTCGTCGTAGGCGGTCTGAAACAGGTCCTTGCCCGGGCCCGCCAGCCAGCGACCGTCGGCGCAAGCCTTGCCCGCGGGGATACTAAAGTAGCTATGGAAGCCCAGGAAGTGGTCCAGGCGCACACGGTCGTAGAGCGAGAACGCGCGACGCAGGCGGTCCATCCACCAGCGGTAGCCGTTCTGCTTCATGTGGCCCCAGCGGAACGTCGGGTTGCCCCACACCTGGCCCTCGGGCGCAAAGTTGTCGGGCGGCGCACCGGAAATCTCAATCGCTTTGCCGGTATCGGACAACCAGAAGTTCTCGGGCTCGCTCCATGCATCGGCCGAATCGTCCGAGACATACATCGGGATATCGCCGATGACCTCGATGCCCTTCTTGTGCGCGTAGTTCATGAGCTCGCACCAGGCTAGGTCAAAGCGGTACTGCATGTACGCCTGCAGCTCTGCCTCGTCGTGGAAACGCTTGTCGTCAATCAGGTGCTCGTTGTAGCGCGCGACATCCGTCGGCCAATCGTGGCGCGACTCGCCCTTAAGGTACTTCTTAACGGCCATGTAGACGCAGTATTTCTCGAGCCAATCGGCGTTGCGATGTTTAAACGCGGTGTAGAGCGGATCGGCATCTTCGCCGCCACGGGCCTTCCAAGTCTCAAAGTCGGCCGCCAGCTCCTCGTGGCTCTCGGGCAGCAGGTCAATATTGCCCGCAAAGGCCGAAGGCCCGGCGTAAGGGGAGCGGAAGAAGTCCGTTGGGTTGACAGGCAGGACCTGCCAGTAGCGCATGCCCATAGCGGACAGATGGTCGATAAAGCGACGCGTGGGTGCGCCGATCGTGCCGGGCTTGCCGTCATCGGTCGGTACCGAGGTGATATGGCACACAACGCCCGCGCCGTGATCGAGCGGCTCCTGCAAGCGCTGCTCGGCATGGTGATAGATGATCGACGAGCCCAGCGGATACAAATCGAGCGTGACCGTGCCGTTGTGGATCTCGCACTCGTGACCGCTGATCACGTCACTCGCGCATTCGTCGAGCGCCGGAATCGTCACGCGGTGCGAATTGCGCAGACTACGATTAATGATAACCGTCGCGGACTCGCCATCCTTGCCCGTGCGGTTGTATGCCAGCACCTCGTCGTTGAGCGCGAAGGCCTTGATCTCGCCGTCGATCATAAATGGCAGGGCGCGGCGCACAGCAGATGCGTTCTTGACGATCGCGAACGTATCGAAGTCGAGCAGGTCTTCTTTCAAAGGCAACGTGCGGCGATTGCCCGGATCGGTCAGGCCCTCCAGGCCGTACTCATCGCCATAGTAAATCGAAGGCACGCCCGGGAACGTCATCTGCATGAGCGTTGCGAGCCAAAAACGGCTCTTGGCCAGGCCCATCGAGTTCTCGTCCAGACGCCATTTGCTGCGCTCGCACTCGGGCAGCTGCGACTCGTCGGGGCCGCCGCCGAGCACCGAGATAATGCGCGGACGGTCGTGGCTTGAAAGCAGATTAAGTGCGCAGGACAGGGCCTCACGGGGATAGTTCTCGCGCAGGGTTTCGATATCCTCGGCTGCCTGGTAGGCGTTCTTGTAGCCCATCAAAAAGCCGATGACCATGTCGCGGAAGGGATAATCCATAGCCGAGTCGAGCTCTGAGCCTTGCAGATAGCGACGCAGATGGCCGTAGCTGATCTTGTTGGAGGCGTCTTCCCAGACTTCGCCGAGCAACAGTGCATCAGGCTTTTCGGCAAGTACTGCCTTCTTGATTTCGGTCAGGAAATCGTCCGAAAGCTCGTCGGCCACGTCCAGGCGCCAGCCATGAGCGCCGGCACGTAGCCATTTACGGATCACGCCGTCCTTGCCCAGAAGCCGCTCGCGTACCAGCTCGGAGCTCTCATTGATGGCGGGCATATTGCCCACGCCCCACCAGCAGTCGTATGAGCCGTCCTCGTGGAAATAAAACGCATCGCGCCATGGCGAATCCTCGCTCTGCCACGCGCCCACGCCGGGGTAGTTGCCGTAGCGGTTGAAATAGATCGAGTCATCGCCCGTGTGGTTGAAGACGCCGTCCAGAATGATGGAGATGCCCAGCTTCTCGGCCGCCTGGCACAGCTCGGTAAAGTCCTGCTCGGTGCCCAGGATCGGGTCGATCTTGGTGTAGTCGGCCGTGTCGTAGCGGTGGTTGCTCGCGGCTTCAAAAATGGGGTTGAGGTAGATGGCCGTAAAGCCCAGCTCGGCGATGCGAGGCAGGTCTTCCTGGATGCCCTTGAGCGACCCGCCGTAGAAGTCCCAGGTTTTGATGGAGCCGTCTTCGGCGCGCTCGTACACGGGCGGCTCGTTCCAGTCCTCGACCATGCGGCGCTGGATTCCGTTGCGTGGTTTTTCGACCTCGGCCAGCGTGCGCTCGCGCCAGTTTTCATCTCGGGCGTAGCGATCGGGGAAGATCTGGTAGACCATGCCACGCTCGTACCACTCGGGACGCACTTCGCGGTGCTTATAGACGGTAATCTGGAAGGACGGAACCTCGGCGTAGTCGTAAGTTACGCCCTCTCCGCCGGTGCGACCCTGCGGTGCGCCCAAGCGGACCTCGGGCTGGCCCTCGATATTGCATATAAAGCTGTACCACACAAGACACGGTTCAGTGCATTTGAGCTCGCCGGTAAAAATGCCATCGCCTTCGTGCTCCATTGGGATCAGGGTCTCGCCGACTTCATCGACCCAGGTGCGCAGCGTAAGCGTTGCCTGGTTGGGATCGGCATCCTCCAAAATCACCGAGAGTGCAACGGAAGTTCCAGTGGTCACAGCGCCAAACGGAGTGCGAAACTGCGGTAGACGGCTGTTGTGTATCAATCTCATAGTACGGTCCAGTTCAATAGAATCATGGCCTGCGGGCCATGGGTTTTACGCCTAAGATGTAAGTATATCTGTAGTACACAGGGTGTATAAACAACATCCGTTTACCATCGGCGAACGGTTGTCCTAGAAAATCGTTTTATCACTACCTACAGAGAAGGGGCGCCCGGTTGGAGCGCCCCTTGCTTAGGGTTTGATGAGGTTTTGGATCGTCTGGATTAGCGGCGCTTGCGGGTGGCCGTTGCCTTGCGGACGGAAGTCTTCTTCGACGGCGCCTTTTTCTCGGTTGCGGCGGCGGGGGAGACCGGGGTCTCCATTGTGGGCTCGGGCTTGGCCTTTACTGCGGGTTTGGCCTCGGCCTTAGCTTCCGCCTTAGGAGCAGCAGCCTTGGTCGTGGTCTTTTTGGCCGTCGTTGCAGTGCGCTTGCGCGTGGTGGTCTTGGCGGTCAGCTTGGCCTCGACAGCTGCCTCGGCCTTGGGCTCGGCGGCTGCCTCCTCGGCCTTGGTCGCAGTAGCATTTGCGGCGGCCTTCGGAGCGGCCTTGGTCGCAGTAGCCTTGACGGCCGTCGACTTCGTTGCCGTGGTCTTCTTGGCGGTCGTTGCCTTCTTGGCGGTCGTGGTCGTCTTCTTGGCAGCAGTCTTTGCCGGAGCCTTGGCGGCCGGCTTGGCCTCTGCGACCTCGGCCTTTACCTCGGGAGCAGCCTCGGCCTCGGCGGCTTTCTTGGCAGCGGCGGTGGTGCGCTTGCGCGCGGTCGTTGTCTTGGCAGCGGTGGTCTTGCTCGCGGTCGTGGTCTTGCTCGCAGCGGCTTTCGTGGTCGTGGCCTTCTTCGCCGTCGTCTTACGAGTCGCGGTCTTCTTAGCTGCGGGCTTTACAGCAGGCTTGACCTCGACCTCTGCCTTGGGAGCAACCTCAGCCTTCACCTCAGGCTCGGCCTTTGCGGGCTCAGCCTCAACAGACTTCTCCTCGGCCTTGGGCTCCTCGGCGGCCACCGGCTCAGCAACAGCCTCAGGCTCGTCGACAACAGCCGCTGGCCTCTCAATCTCCGGATGCATAAAGAAGTACAGGTCCAGATACTTGTCGGCCGAGCGCGTCCAGCTAAAGTCCTGGCTCATGGCCTGCGTGACCAGCTGGTTCCAGGCATCGCGGTTGTCCCAGAACAGGCGCGCCGCGCGGAATACGGCGTCGCCCATCTCGTCGCCGTTAAAGTTGGTAAACGAGAAGCCCGTGCCCTCGCCGGTAAACTCGTTATACGGGATCACGGTGTCCTTCAGACCACCGGTCTCGCGCACGATGGGCAGGGTGCCGTAGCGCATGGCGATGATCTGCGACAGGCCGCAGGGCTCAAACTTCGAAGGCATCAGGAACATGTCGGCGGCAGCATACATGCGCTGTGACAGCGCAGGATCGAACTCGATGCGTGCGGCCATGGTGCCGGGGTACTTGCCCTGGAAGTAGCGTAGACCGTCCTCGTAGTCGCGGTCGCCGGTGCCCAGCACTGCCACCTGCACGCCGCCGTCCAAAATGCGGTCGAGCGCGTACATGACCAGGTCCATGCCCTTCTGGCGCGTCAGGCGCGTGACCATCACCATGAGCGGACGATCGTCGCGAACCTCGAGCCCCAGCTCTTCCTGCAGCTTGGCCTTGCACACGGCCTTACCAGAACGGTCCTCCACGGTGTAGTTGGCGGCAATGCGCTTGTCGGTCGCCGGGTCAAAGCCCGCCACGTCGATGCCATTCAAAATGCCCTGCAGCGCATACGAGCGCTCGCGCAGCACGCCGTCCAGGCCCTCGCCAAACTCGGGCGTCTGGATCTCGCTGGCATAGGTGGGGCTCACCGTGGTGATTGCATCGGCATAGCGCAGCGCGCCCAGCATGTAGTTGATGCTGCAGGCGTCGCAACGCAGCTGCGAGGCGGCCGCCGGAATGTGCGCCACGCCCAGGATGTCCTCCATCACGGTGTCGCTAAACTGGCCTTGGAACGCCACGTTGTGGATCGAGAATACGGTCTTGACGCGGTCGTACAGCGGCAGGCCCTGGTAGAACTCGCGCAAGAACACGGGCGCCAGTGCCGTCTGCCAGTCATTGCAGTGCAGGATGTCACACTCAAAACCGGCCGGCAGGTGCTGCAGACTCTCGGTGATGGCCTTGGAGAAAAACGCGAAGCGCTCACCGTCATCAAAGAAGCCGTACGGATAGTCGCGCGCAAAGTAGCGCTCGTTGTCGATGAACATATAGGTGACGCCGTCGTGCTCGAGCTTCTCGAGACCGCAGTACTCGTTGCGCCAGCCCAGGCTCACGTAAAAGTCGGCAAAGTGCTCCATCTGCGCCTTGTACTCATCCTTGATGGTGGCGTATTTGGGCACCATCACGATAACTTCGGCGCCGGCGCGCACGAGCGCCGCGGGCAGCGAGCCCGCCACGTCGCCCAGGCCACCGGTCTTCACAAACGGTGCGCACTCGGCCGAGGCAAACACGATCTGCATCTTTTTGCTGGAATCAGCCATATTGTCTCCCATGTTGCAATTCGAGAATAGCCGCCTGGCATAAACCGGGCGGCTATTCTACATGTTACGAGCGATGTTGCGGTGCCAACGTTAACGTACGATGGTGGTGTCGGAAGTTAACGGAGCCTTGCCCAGCACCAGGATGTTCTCGGGCGTACCGCGAAGCTCGGTGTTGGTGGGGACCACGTTGTTCTTGTCCAGAATGGCGTTCTCAACGCGTGCGCCGCTCTTGATGATGCAGCTCTGGTTGATGATCGAGTTGGTCACCGATGCGCCCTCCTCGACCACGACGCCGCGCGACAGGATCGAATTGCGCACGGTGCCCTTAATGATGCAGCCGGCCGAGATGATCGAGTTGCACGCGTGGCTGCCGGTCGCATAGCGCGAAGGCGGCACGTCGTGAGCCTTGGTCAGGATCGGGCGCTCGGGATCGAAGAGCTGATCGGCCACGGTCTGGTCGAGCAGGTCCATGCTACGGCGATATAGCGACCTCTCGCTAAACACGCCCACGACCTCGCCCTTGTACTCGTAGCTGCACACGTCGATGTTACCAAAGTCGCCCTGGAGTGCCTCGAGCAGGTCCAGATAGTCGGCGGCCTGGTAGTGGTCGATGATCTCGAGCAGCGTCTCGCGGTTGACGATGCAGCAGTCCATAGACGCGTTGTCGCCGTACACGACGCCGGCGCTCACGCCCGTCAGACGACCGTTCTCGTTAATCTCGAGCTTGGTCTCGTCATCGACGTTGCGCGTGGCCTTGCAGTACACCACGGTCATCTGAGCGCCGGAGTTCTCGTGCGCCTCGATGATGGTGTTGAGGTCCATGTTAAAGATGATGTTGGTGCCCATCATCACAACATAGGGCATGTCCGAGCGCTGGAACAGCGTCTTGTTAGAGATGATGTCGCGCAGCAGGAAGCGCATGCCGCTCTTGGTGGTGCCATACGCGTTGCCGGGCACCATGAACAGGCCGCCCTTCTTGCGGTCCAGGCCCCAGTCCTTGCCCGAGCCCACGTGGTCGATCAGCGAGCGGTAGTTACCCGGCATGACGACGCCGACAGTCTTAATGCCGGCATTCATCATGTTGGACAGCGGGAAGTCGATCAGGCGGTAGCGGCCCAAAAACGGAACGGACGCGATGGGGCGATCCTTGAGCAGCACGCTGCCGTAGGTCGAAGAGTAGTTAGCGGTGATATAACCGATGGCCTTGCGATTGATCATCGGATCATTCCCCCTTCCCGATAACGACGTCATTTCCAACGACGGCCGTATCCTTGGTGGTATCGACAGAGCCGAGCTTCACGCCCTCTTCGACCGTGGAGTTCTCGCCCAAAATAGCGCGGCAGATGTGCGCGCCGCTCTTAACGTGCGCACCCGGCAGCAGCACGGAGTCCTCGACCACGGCGCGCTCCTCGATGATGACATCGGTCGAAAGGATCGAGTGGCGAGCGGTGCCGTAGATCTTGCAGCCATTGGAGACCAGGCAGTCGTCTAGGCGGCCGTCCGGGCCAATGTAGTGCGGCGGACGCGTGGTGATGTTGGACATGATGGGGAAGTTCTTGTCGAACAAATCGAACTCGGGGTTGTTACCCAGCAGGTCCATCGAGGTCTCATGGAAGCTGGCGATGGTGCCGACGTCCTTCCAGAAGCCGTGGAACTCGTAGCTGTACAGGCGCTTGTTCTCACCGAGCAGCTTGGGGATGATGTCCTTGCCAAAGTCGTGGCTCGAGCGCTGGTCCAGAGCGTCCTCCTCGAGCGCCTCGATCAGCACGTCGGACGAGAAGATGTAGATGCCCATGGACGCGAGGTTCGAATCGGGCTTCTCGGGCTTCTCGGTGAACTTGGTGATGCGGCCGTCTTCGGGGTCGGTGGTCAGGATGCCAAAGCGGCTGGCCTCCTCCCACGGCACGGGCATAACGCTCACCGTGAGGTCGGCGTTGTTCTCAATGTGCGTCTTGAGCATCTTGCGGTAGTCCATGCGATACAGGTGATCGCCCGAAAGAATCAGGACGTACTTGGGGTCGTTGGCCTTGATGTAGTCGAGGTTCTGCGTAATGGCGTCGGCCGTGCCCGCATACCAGGCGCCGCCGGTCTGCGTCTCGTACGGCGGCAGGATCGACACGCCGCCGTCGCGGCTGTCCAGATCCCACGCCTCGCCGGAGCCCACGTAGGCATGCAGCAGGTAGGGACGGTACTGCGTCAGAACGCCCACCGTGTCGATGCCCGAGTTGGAGCAGTTGGACAGCGAAAAGTCGATAATGCGGAACTTGCCACCAAAGCTAACCGCCGGCTTGGCAATCTTTTGGGTGAGTGCCCCCAATCGGCTGCCCTGTCCTCCTGCGAGGAGCATCGCGATGCATTCTTTCTTACTCATCGATTTCTCCTTCTGTCATCGATGTTCCTAACCCATTAGCGACGGGCGCGGCGCACTGTCACGCCCGTCGAGTAATGCCGTGCGGCAAAGGGAGCTCGCGCGCTTTATGCGTGCCAGATCTCGTCGCGATACTCGCGAATGGTGCGGTCGGACGAGAACCAGCCACTCGAGGCGGTGTTGAGCAGGGCCTTGCGGTTCCAGGTCTCCTGGTCGCCGTAGCTGCCCGTGAGGTTCTCCCATGCATCCACGTAGCTACGGAAGTCAGCCATGACCAGGTCGGGGTCGTTGTTGTTCATGAGCTCGTTGTAGATGCTCTCGAAGTTGCCCGAAAGACCCGCAAACGTGTTGTCCTTGAGCTCGTCCATCACGCGGCCCAGACGCTCACGGTCACCGTTGAGGGTATCCCACGCAAAGTAGCTGTTGGATGCCCAGAGCTGCTCGACCTCGGGAGCGGTCAGGCCAAAGATGGCCTCGTTCTCGCGGCCGGCCAGGTCGGCGATCTCGATGTTGGCGCCGTCGAGGGTACCCAGCGTAATGGAGCCGTTCATCATGAGCTTCATGTTGGACGTGCCCGAGGCCTCCTTGCCGGCCGTGGAGATCTGCTCCGAGATCTCGGCGGCGGGGTAGATGAGCTGGGCGTTGCTCACGCGGAAGTTGGGGATAAAGCAGACCTTCATGACCTCGTTGACGCGGGCATCGTTGTTGATGACGTCGGCAACGGAGTTAATGAGGCGGATGGTCTCCTTGGCGAAGGTGTAGCTCGAGGCAGCCTTGCCACTAAAGATGAAGGTCGTCGGCGTCACGTGGAAGTTGGGGTCGGCGATGCGACGGTTGTAGATGTCCATCACCTTCATGATGTTCATGAGCTGGCGCTTGTAGGCATGGAAGCGCTTTACCTGGACATCGAAGACGGTGTTGGGGTCGATGACCAGACCGGTCTCAGCCTTGACGTAGGCGGCAAGGCGCTCCTTGTTAGCGCGCTTGGAGGCACCTACGGCCTTCAGGAACTCGGTGTCGTCCTTAAACTCCTTGAGCTTCTCCAGCTCAAAGGCGTCTTTGAGCCAGCCATCGCCAATGGCCTCGGTCACGAGCTTGGCGTAGGTGGGGTTGGCCTCGGCAAAGAAGCGACGGTGCGAGATGCCGTTGGTCTTGTTGTTAAACTTCTCGGGCGTCAGGGCATAGAAGTCCTTGAGCACGATGTTCTTGATGATGTCGGAATGGATCTTGGCCACGCCGTTGACGCTGTGGCTGCAGATCACAGACAGGTTGGCCATGCGAATCTCGCCGTCCCACAGGATGGCGGTCTGGCGCAGACGCTCCTGCCAGCCCTCCTGCGTGGTGTCGAAAGACTCGTGCCAACGACGGCTGATCTCGTCGATGATCTGGTACACGCGGGGGAGGAGCTTGGAGAACGTGCCGATTGGCCACTTCTCCAGGGCCTCGGGCAGGATGGTGTGGTTGGTGTAGCTCACGACCTGCGTCACGATGTTCCAGGCGTCATCCCACTCGAGCTTCTTCTCGTCGATGAGGATACGCATGAGCTCGGGGCCGCACATGGCGGGGTGGGTATCGTTGGTGTGGATGGCTACAAACTGCGGCAGCAGCTCCCAGTTCGCGCCGTGCTCCTTCTCAAAGGTGTCGAGCAGGCTGTAGATACCGGCCGAAACAAACAGGTACTCCTGCTTCAGGCGCAGCAGACGGCCGTGCTCGCCGGCGTCGTTAGGGTAGAGGATGGCGCTGATGGCCTCGGCCTCAGCGCGCTCGGCATCGGCCTGGGCATAGTCGCCGCGGTTGAAGGCCTCCAGATCAAAGTGCTCCTCGACCGGCTCGGCGGCCCAGACGCGCAGCTTGTTGACGGTCTCGCCGGCATAGCCCACGACGGGGATGTCATAAGGGACGGCCAGGATGTCCTGCGTGTCTACCGTGCGGTAGAACGTGCGGCCGTTCTCCTCAAAGCCCTCGACGCGGCCGCCAAACTTAATGGTCACGGCCTTATCCTGACGACGGACCTCCCAGGGATAGCCGTGGGTGAGCCACTCGTCGGTGACCTCGACCTGGCTGCCGTTGACGATCTCCTGCTTAAACAGACCGTAACGGTAGCGCATGCCGTTGCCGTAGCCGGCGATGCCCTCGGCTGCCATGGAATCCAAGAAGCATGCGGCCAGGCGGCCCAAGCCACCGTTGCCCAGCGCCGGATCGGGCTCCTGGTTCTCGATGACGGACAGATCAAAGCCCATGTCGTCGAGCGCCTCGGCGACCATGTCGCGCACGCCAAAGTTGAGCAGGTAGTTGTCGAGCAGGCGGCCGATCAAAAACTCGATCGAGAAGTAGTACACGCGCTTTTTGCCCTCGGCGGTGACGCGGGCGTCACTCTTGGTGGCAACGGTGCGCGCCTTCTCGGCCACGAGCTTGGCCAGGGCGTTAAAGCGGTCGAGGTCGCTGGCGGCCTCGACGCTCTTGCCGCTGATGCTCATGACGGCATCGCGATAGAGCTCGGTAAACTCCTGCTTGTTGTCGAAGATCTTATTCATACGTTCCTTTCCCCCGGGGATGTTTCTCCCGGAACGGTTATGACATGTATCCTACGCCCCCGCGGGGCGGTTAATTACAGCTGTAACGGTTTTGTTACGCATCCTTGGCAGACGGCTTAACAGAAGCAGACTTGGCCTTGGTAGCGGCCTTTTTGGCAGCCGGTTTCTTGGCTGCGGCCTTAGCAGCGGGCTTTGCGGCAGCCTTGGCCTTGGCCTTGGTCGTCGTGGCCTTCGCCTTAGCCGGAGCCTTCTTGGCAGCCGCAGGCTTGGGCTTCACCGAGGACGCCCGCTTGCGCGTCGCCTTCTTGGGCTCCTCGACCACAGGCGGCTTATAGCTGCTGGGGCCGCGGCGCTTAAGCACCACGCCAGCCAGCCCGGGCACCTTAATCTCGATGGAGTCCATCTGCCCGTTCCAGGGATAGGGCTCGCTCGAGCAGGTGTAAGGCTCTTCGCCGGCATAGCCGCTGCCGCCAAACTCGGGACGGTCGGAGTCAAAGATGACCTCCCAGTCACCCTCGCGCGGCACGCCCACGCGGAAGCTCTCGTAGCTCGCCGGGTCAAAGTTAATCAGGATCACTAGGTCGTCATCGACGTCCTCGCCCTGGCGCACAAAGCTCACGATGGACTGCTTGGAGTTGTCCGCGTCGATCCAGGTAAAGCCGTCGTCGGTGTAGCTGCGCTCGTACAGGGCGGGCTCGGCGGTGTAAAGGTGGTTGAGCGCCTTGATAAACGCCTGATGATGACGGTGGGTCTCGTACTCCTCGGTCAGGAACCACTGGATGGACTCGTAGTAGCGCCACTCAATAAACTGGCCGATCTCGTTGCCCATAAAGTTGAGCTTGGCACCGGGGTGCGTCATCTGGTAGAAGGCCAGCGTGCGCAGGCCGGCAAACTGGCGCCACCAGTCGCCCGGCATGCGGCCGATCAGCGAGCACTTGCCGTGCACGACCTCGTCGTGGCTCAGCGGGCAAATAAAGTTCTCGGTAAAGGCGTACATGATGGAGAACGTGAGCAGCCCGTGGTTGCCGGGGCGCCACGGAAAATCGGTCTGCATGTAGTGCAGGGTGTCGTTCATCCAGCCCATGTCCCACTTGTAGTGGAAGCCCAGGCCGCCGTCCTGCGGCGGATAGGTCACGAGCGGCCACGCGGTGGACTCCTCGGCCATCATCATCACGTCGGGGAAGTGGGCCTCCACAGCGCAGTTGACCTGGCGGATAAACGCGCTGGCGTCCAGGTCCTCCTCGGTACCGTACTTGTTGAACTTCTTTTGGCCGGGATCATCAATGCCAAAGTTGAGGTACAGCATGCTGGACACGCCGTCCATGCGAATGCCGTCAACATGGAAGTTCTCGAGCCAGTACAGCACGTTGGAGACCAGAAAGGAGCGGACCTCGCCACGGGCGAAGTCGAACTTGTGCGTGCCCCAGTTGGGGTGAATCTCGTGCTCAAACAGCATATGGCCGTTAAAGGTAGCAAGGCCGTGGGAGTCGGCGCAAAAACCGCCGGGCACCCAGTCCATGATCACACCGATGCCCGCCTCGTGGCACGCATCGATAAAGTGCATGAGTTGCTGCGGGTCGCCATAGCGCGACGTGGCGGCATAGTAGCCGGTCGTCTGGTAGCCCCAGGAACCATCGAAGGGATGCTCCATGAGCGGCATGACCTCGATATGCGTGTAGCCCATGTCGCGCACGTAGTCCACGAGCTCCACCGACAGGTCGTCGTAGGTGTAAAACTCGCCGCGCTGCGCGGGGAAGGGGTCCATGGGGCCTGGGTAGTTGCCGTACTCGTCCGGCTCGCCCTGCGGCGCATCGCCGTGGCGCTTCCACGAGCCAATATGCACCTCGTAGATGTTGAGCGGCTGCGACATGTGGTTGTGGCCAGCGCGGCGCTTGAGCCATGCGGCGTCGTTCCACTTATAGCCGTCGAGTGTCCACAGCACGCTCGCCGTTCCCGGAGGGCACTCGGCCTTAAAGGCATACGGATCGGCCTTGTAGAGCTTTTCGCCCTCGTTGGTCTCGATAAGGTATTTATAGAGCTGACCTTGTTCTGCGCCAGGAATAAAGCCTTCCCAAATAGCGCTCGTATGCACGGGCACCAGAGGGTTGGCTTCCTCATCCCAGTCGTTAAATTCACCAATGACATGCACGCTCTTTACATCGGGCGCCCAAACGCAAAAGCGCCAGCCGCGCGTACGGTTCTGCGTGTCGGGGTGCGCGCCCATCTTTTCCCAGCTGCGCTCCCACGTGCCGATGCCAAATAGATAGACATCGTCCTTGGTGAGCTCCGGTGCGTGCGGGGCGGCTTTACGGGTTGCGGGCTTTTTAGCCGTTGGCTTTAGCTTTGTATCGCTCACGTTTGATCCCATCATGACGCGGCAGCGTGTTGCCTTGGTGACTAGATGCGAAAGGTCCAAGGCTGCACGAATCGAAGGGACGGCGATAGTTCTATGATTCGTTCCACCTCGCGTGCTCGGTGGAACTTTCGGCAGAAACTACGATAACACCTGTACGTTACTTTTATGAAGGAAAGTGGTTTTAGGGCGGCGTTTAATCGGTAAGCGCCATGTTTAGACCACTGGCAGAATTGCCGTGGTAAAACTCTTGACAGCTTTACCAATAAGGGTTTTTTGATTGTTGGTTTGACGTTTGGTAAAACGTTTTTAGCAGGTTGTTTACCATTTGACATCGAAAGGTACATTTATGTCCCAGACCGCCGCTCCCAATGTCGCTTTTATTTTCGATTGCGACGGCACGCTGGTTAATAGCACCCCCGTTTGGGCCTATGCCCAGCCCGAGTTATTGCACCGCCACGGAGTTGACGTGACGGTCGACGATTTTGCCCAGTTTGAGCATTTGTCGCTCGAGGACGAGTGCCAGGCCTACCACGACACCTGGGGCATTGGCGCAAATGGCGAGGAGCTGTATCGCGAGCTGAGCGACATTCTGATCGATGGCTACTCTAAGGTGCCGCCACGCGAGGGTCTGCTTGCATTTTTGGAGCAGGCGAAGGAGGCCGGTATTGCCATGTGCGTGGCTACGTCCACACCGGCCGAGCTGGTTAAGTCTGCGCTTGCGGGTGCCGGGCTCGATGCTTACATGGAGTTTGTTACCACGACGGGCGAGGCAGGACGCTCCAAACAGTTCCCCGATGTCTACGAGTTGGCGCTGCGCCGCTTGGAGGAGCGCCACGGATGCAAATTTGAGCGCGTGTGGGTGTTTGAGGACGCCGTCTTTGGCCTTAAGAGCTCTGGCACCGCCGGCTTTAAGCGCGTGGGCATTTATGATCCGCACGGCCGCATGAAGCGCGACGATGTGCGCGCCAACTGCGATATCTTTATCGACAGCTACGAGGACCTGTACCTGGTCAGCGTTCTTGAGTTTGAGGGCTAGGCGAGGGCTGTGGCTTGCAAGGTATTAGTGGTCTGCGGCTCGCTCGTGGTGGTGAGCGCGGATCTGTTGCGTAGGCTAGCAGGGGAGTGCGATTACGTTGTTGCCGTGGACCGCGGACTCGACGCGCTGCTGGTCGCGGGACTGGGGTGCGACGTGTATGTAGGAGATGCCGACACGGTGAGCGACGCCGGTCGCGCGTTGGTCGATGACGCCACCGACTTTGAAGTTGAGCGCCACGACCCGTACAAGGACTATACCGATCTGGCGCTGGCGCTCGATTCCGTCCGTCGTCGCTGGCCGGGTGCCGAAGTGGTTGCGACCTGCGCCACGGGTGGCCGTCCTGATATGGCGCTATCCGTACTGGGCCTGCTCGCAGGCTACGAGGATGCCCCAGTTTGGATTGCCGAGGACAAAGTTGTCGCCCGCATCCTTCGCGCAGGCGAATCGTGGACCATCGAAGGCCACGAGGGCAAGACGTTCTCCATCATCGCCATTGCCCCTAACACCGAGGTAAGCGAACACGGCCTAGAATGGGAACTAAATCACGCCCCGCTGGGTTTGTTGGCCGACACCGGCATCAGCAACGTCGTCAGGTCAACAGCCACGATCCAAGTCCATACCGGCACCGCCATCGCTTACCTATATCAAGAGACATTTAGAGTCTGACCCAAAAAAGTCCTTGCACCCCACGCCAACTTCCCCTATAGTATCTCCTCGTCACGGGGGCGTAGCTCAGCTGGGAGAGCGCTTGACTGGCAGTCAAGAGGTCAGGGGTTCGATCCCCCTCGTCTCCACCATCGTGAATGCAAAGGCCTTCGGAATTCCGAAGGCCTTTTTTCATGCCAAAACACCACGCGCTGCAAACCCCACCTACGCCAACAAAAAGTTGCACAATTTATTTCCCATGTCTGTACATAGTTTGTTGGACAAACGCAATTACCAGTACGCCTCGCTGGTCAATTCGGGCTTCAGGAGCATCCATAACCTCCGCTAGCACCCCAATATCCTGCGCCAATGTGAACAACATCCCAAAACAACCCCCTTGAACACGCTAAATGAACGATATGTTGTCCACCACAAGCCAAATCAGTTTCGCTACCAGCTTGTGCTAGGATACCTAACGTTACATGAGTTCAACTGTGCTCGCGGCTCCAGCAAGTCGCAAAGCGCAGGGTCGATCAGCATCCGGCCGTAACGGCGGTGTTAGAAAAACCACGAGCTCCAATATCGATTGCCATGCACGTTTTGCACTTGCTTTTGCGGCTATTTATAAGTTCGCATTAGAAGGTGCAATAAGTTGTTACGGCAAACCACGGCAGTCCTTCAGCTGTTTGCGTGCGGTCCAGTTTTGAAATTACTTGACCGGCTCGCACGCAGTCAGCTGAGGTTGCAGGCATTCTTACGATACGTGTCTGTGACCTCAGCGTTGCATTTATACATACCGTTCACGGTGGGGCAGAGCCACGTGCTTGTCTGACTGGGCTCAGGGTTTGAATATGGAGCGCCTTCGCGCACAAGCGCCCTTGCGAAGCCATACCCAAACCCCGTGAGCCACACGTAAGACAGCAAGGGGGTGGTGCTCGTGTGGTATGTGATCCAGGTCATTAACGGTCGCGAAGACGTAATGCGCGAGCGCATCGAGCGCGTGGTGCCGGCTGGCGTCATGCAGGAGCTCTTTTATCCCCAATATCAAACCGAGATCAAGCTACACCGCGAATGGGTCAGCACGACCAAGCCGCTCTTTCCCGGTTATCTCATTTGCGATACGGCGGATCCGCGCACCGTGCAACAGTATTTGCTGCGCATGGACGACTTTGCCCGGGTGCTTTCCCAGGACGGTCGGTTTGTGCCGCTGGCAAAAGAAGAGACCCAGCTCATTGGCAGCTTTACCAATAGGGGAGACCGCGTGGTGCCCATGAGCGAGGCTCTAAAGGATGGAGACCAGGTCGTAGTAACGGCAGGCCCGCTGCTGGGGCACGAGGCCCTTATCAAAACCATTAACAGACGCAAGAGCACTGCCTTTTTGGAGCTCGACTTGTGCGGCCGACGCGTAACCACCCGCGTTGGCCTTGCGGTGCTTTCAAAAGAGCAGCGCGTTATGCGCAATCACAGAAGAGCGATCGCCTAGCTGCAAGCTCGCAAGCGGACGACCGAAGGCAAAAAGTATCAGGGGAGGGGCTCTTGGAGCCTACGATGATGACCATGGCACAGGGCGCGCGGGAGACGCGCACGGCCGCCACGGCGAATTCCGTTACTGCCGCAGCCGGTGCTGCGGGGGATTACCTTACAAACGAAGAAGCGTACAAGATGCTGCGCGGTGCCAACTCCGGCGTGAAGCCCGAGCTTGGGCACAGGCTCTACCGCGTTGTTAAGCGTACGGTGGACATTGTCGCCGCCGGCGGAGCCCTGGTGTTGCTCTTTATTCCCGGGGTAATTCTGAGCGTGGTCATTTGCATAAAGAGCCCGGGCGCCAGCCCCCTATATTCACAGTGGCGCGTGGGCCGCGTGCGCAAAGACGGCACGTTCTACCTGTTTAAGATCTACAAGTTCCGCAGCATGGTTCCCAACGCAGACCAAATGCTCAAGGACTTGCAGGCCCAAAACGAGGCCACTGGCCCCATGTTTAAAATGAAGCACGACCCGCGCATTATTCCCGGTGTGGGTAACTTCATTCGCAAGCACAGCATCGACGAGCTGCCCCAGCTCATCAACGTGTTCTTGGGCCAAATGAACCTCATTGGCCCGCGCCCCGGCCTGCCGCGCGAGGTTGCCCTGTACAGCGAGCACGACATGAAGCGCCTGGCGGTAAAACCCGGCTGCAGCGGTCCTTGGCAGGTAATGGGCCGCAGCTACCTGGGCTTCAAAGAAATGGTTGAGCTGGATCTTCGCTATATAGAGAATCGCAGCCTGCGCCAGGACCTGCGGTTGATATTCGGCACGCTGAAGACGATGTTCTCTGGGGAAGGTGCCGTGTAGCATGCGCATCGCCATGATAGGCCAAAAGAGAACGGGTTCGCGCGAGGGCGGCGTAGAAGTGGTGGTAGGCGAGCTTGCTCGCCGTATGGCAGACCTTGGTCACCAAGTAACCTGCTACGACCGTATGGGCGAAGGAGCTCCTTCCGAGCCCTACGAGAAGGATGGCTACCGCATCGTTCCCGTAAAGGCGCTGGACATCAAGGGGCTCTCTGCGCTCACGAGCAGCTTTGCCGCAACAAGGGCCGCCATCAAAGACGGGGCAGACGTAATTCACTATCACGCAGAGGGGCCGTGTGTCCCCCTTCGTTTTGCGCGTTCCGCGGACATCAGGACCGTGGCAACGATCCACGGCCTGGACTGGCAGCGTGCAAAATGGGGCGGCTTGGCTTCCAAGTACATCAAGTTCGGCGAGGCGACGGCGGCCAAGTGCGCGGATGCGCTCATCGTGCTTTCCCGGGGCAATCAGGAGTACTTCAAGGAGGCTTACGGCCGCGAGGCTACGCTCATTCCCAACGGCATCACTCCCGAGGCGGATCTTCCCGCGAAGGAGATCTCCGAGCGCTTGGGGCTCACCCAGGGCTCCTATGTCCTCTACCTCGGTCGCATTGTGCCCGAGAAGCGACCGGAACTGTTGGTGGAGGCGTACAAGCAGGTAAAGACGGATAAGCGCCTGGTTATCGCGGGCGACTCCTCCGATACGGACGACTACGCCGTGGCGCTCAAAGAGGCTGCCGCGTCCGACCCCCGCGCGCTCTTTACGGGCCACGTTGAGGGCAACCTGCTCTCCGAGCTGTACTCCAACGCGTATTGCTACGCGCTCCCCTCCGACGTTGAGGGCCTGCCCATGAGCTTGCTGGAGGCCATGTCTCACGGTGCGGCATGCGTTACCTCGGATATTCCCGAGTGCGCGGATGTTCTGCAGGGTTGCGGGCTCACGTTCCCACACGGAGACGCGGGGGCGCTGCGCGACGTGCTTGAAGGCCTGATAGCGGATTCTGCCCAAGCGGAGAGGCTGGGCGCCATGGCACGTGACCGCGCGATTAATGGCTATGACTGGAACAGCGTCGTCCAAAGGACGCTTGCTTTGTATGAGGGTGTTGCGTAATGAAGATCCTTCTTGTAAATAAGTTTCATTGGCGCAAGGGTGGAAGCGAGACGTACTACTTTGCTCTTGCCGATGGTCTTCGCGCTCTTGGGCATGAAGTTGCCTTCTTCAGCATGGAGGATGAGCGTAATGAGCCGACTGAGTGGTCGCGTTACTTTGTAACGAATCGCGACTATAACGGACCGAGCTCTATTGTCGATAAGGCGAAGGCCGCGCAGGCACTTGTGTATTCCAAAGAGGCGCGCGAGAAGTTCGATGCGCTGTGCCGTGAATTCCAGCCCGATGTAATCCATCTCAATCTCACTCATAGGCAGATTACGTTTTCCATCTTGGACGCTCCTTGGCTAAAGCAGCATCCAACGCCGGTTGTGTATACCTCGCACGACTTGATTCTTGCTTGCCCGAGCTATCTTATGCTTGATTCCGAGGGCAACGTTTGCGATTCGTGTCTCGGGGGTCATTTTGGCAATTGCCTTAAGAAGAAGTGCGTAAAGGGTTCGATCGCAAAAAGCGCGTTAGCGGTGGCTGAGGCGGAGTGGCTTAAACGGCACAAAACCTATTCACGTCTCGATCGCATCATCTGCCCGAGTGAGTTCATGCGGAACAAGTTTATTGAAGCGGGGCTTCCCGAGCGTCAGCTTGTCCTCATGCGGAATTTCCTGAATCCCGATTCGATGTCACGGGAAGTTGCCAACCAAAATAATGAAGATCCCTACATGCTGTATCTGGGACGCCTTTCTCGCGAGAAAGGCGTGTTAACGCTCGTGCATGCTTTTGAGAAGGCGGCACCGGTGATCCCTGATTGGCGTCTTGTTATTGCAGGCGATGGCCCTGAATGTGATGCTGTGAAGGTCAAAGTTTCCGCAATGCCAAACGAAATAAGCTCGAGGATTGAGCTGGTTGGATATAAAACCGGTGACGCCCTGCGCGGACTTGTGAATCGAGCCACTCTGGCGGCTGCGCCGTCAGAGTGGCTCGAGAACGCGCCATATGCGGTTCTCGAGGCACTCGCCGCGGGCAAGCCCGTTATCGGTACGAACATGGGCGGAATACCCGAGCTGGTACGTGAGGGTGAAACGGGCTTCCTGGCTGAAGCCCACGATGAGGCAGGACTCGCAGATGCAATCCGTAGGGGTGCGGCGGTGGCCGCCGAACCTGCGGCTTACGCCGCGATGAGCGCGCATTGCCGTTCATTCGTGGCAGAGAACTGTAATCAAGAGAAATACATCCGGAATCTCGTCTCCCTGTATCAAGAACTAATTGACCGGAAGGTGGTGGCCTAACCCATGGCCGAGAAGAAACTCAACGGAACCGTAATCGTAACGTACCGCTGCAACGCGCGCTGCACCATGTGCAACCGCTACAAGGCTCCCAGCCGTCCGGAGGAGGAGCTCTCCCTCGACGTGATCAAGAAGCTCCCGCGCATGTACTTCACCAACATCACCGGTGGCGAGCCCTTCATCAGGACCGACCTTGCGGATATCGTGCGCGAGCTGTACAAGAAGTCCGACCGCATCGTCATCTCCACCAACGGCTTCTTCACCGACCGCATCATCGCCCTTGCCGAGGAATTCCCCCAGGTGGGAATCCGCATCTCCATCGAGGGTCTGCAGCAGACCAACGATGAGATCCGCGGTCTCCAGAACGGCTTCAACCGCGGCTACGAGACGCTCAAGAAGCTCGTGGAAATGAAGCACCCGGACGTGGGCTTTGGCATGACGGTGCAGGATCGCAACGCTGCGGACTTGGTGCCGCTGTACAAGCTTTCCGACGAGCTCGGCATGGAGTTCGCCACCGCCAGCCTGCACAACAGCTTCTACTTTGTCGAGGCGAAGAACATCATCAAGGACCGTCCCATGGTGGCCCAGAACTTCGAGGACCTGGTAAACGAGCTCCTCAAGTCCAACGAGCCCAAGAAGTGGTTCCGCGCGTACTTCAACATGGGCCTCATCAACTACATCTATGGGCAGAAGCGCCTGCTCCCGTGCGATATGGCGTTCGACACGTTCTTCATCGACCCCTACGGCGACGTCATGCCCTGCAACGGCACCAAGGAGAAGCTCGTTATGGGCAACCTTAACGACGAGTCTTGGGATGAGCTGTGGGAGAGCGCCCAGGCCGAGAAAGTGCGCGGCTGCGTGCGCCACTGCGACCGCAACTGCTGGATGATCGGCTCCGTGTCTCCTGCCATGCACAAGTACATCTGGAAACCCGCGTCGTGGGTGCTGGCGCACAAGCTCAAGCCCGGCAAGAAGTTCGACATGCACGAGCTCCCCATCGTGCGCGACTACGAGTCGGGCAAGGTGACGAAGGAGGAGCTGGACGCTCTTTCCACCTGCGACATGCACGCCGCGATCAACGACGGCCTTTCCGACGCAAGCCGAGCCGACGCGCACGTGTACGAGACTGAGGAGGCGCTGTAGTGCAGCCGGGTGGAAAAATCGAATGCAAAAATTCAGAAATAGCGGTTGCTCGATATCAATCGGAGGAAACACGTGAAAGTATCCTGCATAACCAGGCACGCAATCTCTAATTATGGCTCCCTGCTCCAGGCATATGCGACACAACGAGCGGTAGAGAGCTTGGGGCATGAGTTCGAGATTATGGACTATGTACCTGCTTGTGAGGACGTATCCCAGCAGGTGAGGACGCTTCTTTCGACAAAGCCGTCCTGGAACGGGAACCCGTTGAAGAAGTCTGTCTACAGACTTCTGATGGAGCCTGAGACAAGGGTGGCGGGCAAGCGGTTTGCGCGTGAGCGTTCCCAGCTGCTTAAGATGAGCCCTCACTATGCATCCCTGGAGGAGCTGAAGGCTAATCCGCCCAAGGCCGATGTCTATATGACTGGAAGCGATCAGGTGTGGGGTCCCATCAGCTCGGGCGCATACGACCTGTCATACGCGCTTGAGTTTGCTCCCGAGGGCTCAAGGCGCATCTCATATGCGGCAAGCTTTGGTAAGAAGAATATCCCGGATAGCGTGCGCCCCAGGTTTCTCGAGGACCTTCGAGCATATGAGGCCGTGTTCGTACGCGAGGATGCCGCGCGCGAGCAGCTTGCCTCGTGGGGCATAGAGGCCGGACAGGTTGTCGATCCCACGCTGCTGCTTGATGGCGAGGCGTGGAGAAGGATGGCGGCACCTGCTCCGAAGGGCGAATACATCCTCGTCTACCAGATTCACAGCGACCCGACGGTGGGGCAGTACGCCGTGAAGGTTGCCAAAAAGCTTGGCTTGCCCCTGATACGGATCTCCGCAAGCCTGCACCAGGCCTCACGCGAGGGCAAGTTCAAGTGGCTGCCGACGCTTGCTGAGTTTCTCTCGTATGTCGACAACGCAGCATGCCTAGTCACGGACTCGTTCCACGGTACGGCTTTTGCCATAAATCTCAATACGCCGCTGGTAGAAGTGCTGCCCAAGAACGGAACCTCGAGCAGGAACGTGAGTATTCTGCGACTCACGGACCTCACGGACAGAGTGCTTCAGAATCTAGATGATGTCGAGTTAGCATCCAAGCAGATTGACTTTGGTCGGGTCAACGATGTGATGGGTGCGGAGAGGGAGAAGTCCCTAGCGCAGCTCAAGAGCATGATTGAGGAGTAGGGCATTGTCAAACGTTGGCACTAGGACGGTATGCAAGAAGGATATGTGCGCTGGCTGTATGGCCTGCGTCGATTCATGCCGACATGGAGCGATTGCCATTGAGGATACGATTGAGGCGTATAACGCCCGTATTGATCCTACAAGGTGCGTGGGATGTGGACTGTGCGAGAAAACGTGTCCCCAGATGGTATCCCCATCTTCGTTGCGTCCTCTCGAGTGGCTACAGGGGTGGGCGAAAGATACATCGCTCAGAATGTCATCTTCGTCCGGGGGTCTGGCTACGGCCATCTCGGAGGCGTTTGTGGCGTCAAATGGATTAGTGTGTTCATGTGCACAGGAGGGCGGTGAGTTCCGGTTCCACCTCACTTCTGATGCGGATTACTTGAGGAGGGCCCAAGGCTCCAAATACGTCAAAAGCAATCCGCTTGGTGCGTACCGCGAGGTTAGGGAGGCCCTGCAAGGTGGTCAAAGGGTTCTCTTTATCGGTCTTCCTTGTCAGGTTGCTGCGATGCGTAACTTCGTTGGAAGCCGTTTAGCCGATTCCCTTTACACCATCGACCTTATCTGTCATGGTTCACCGTCCCCCAAGGTCCTGAGCCGATTCTTGGAAGAGACAGGTAACAACCTGTCTAATGAGCTGATACTGGACTTTCGAAAGAAAGTCCAGTTTCAGCTCCGCTATCGCGGAGCTGAAACTGTGGGTAGGACGGGTGTCCGCGATCGCTACTCGATTGCTTTCCTCTCGGGTTTACCGTATACGGAAGGCTGCTACTCCTGCCGCTACGCCAAGGGTGATCGTGTCTCCGATATTACGCTTGGCGATTCATGGGGTAGCGAGCTTTCTGATGAGGTCGCGAACGGGATATCCCTCGCACTTGTGCAGACAGACAAGGGTCGAGAACTGTTAGAAATGACGGACCTTGAGCTTTTGCCGGTTGATCCTGGTCTAGCTGTGGCCAACAATGAACAGCTTCAACGTCCTTCGATGAAGCCTATAGAAAGAAATACCTTTATGGACGGCTTTCGTAACGGGGTACGGGTTAACCGACTCGTTCTCAGGGCGAGGCCAAAAGACTGCGCCAAGTACTTGGTCAAGGATATACTGCTTGCACTGGGTTTGCTCAGGGGTTAACACATCGAGAGCGTTTGCTTTAGGCATTAATGATAAGGTAATCCATATGTTGAGTAATTCCAAGGTGCCAAAGTGCGTCGTATTAATGGCGTCATACAACGGCATCCCATTTATTTCAGAACAAATTGACAGCATTCTCTCGCAGGCTGAAGTTGACGTACGTCTTTTTGTCCGTGATGACGGGTCATCTGATGGTACTCGTGATCTTCTGCAGCGCTATGCAGATGAGGGCAGTCTGACTTTGTTAACAGGAGAAAACCTAGGACCTGCTTTAGGGTTTTTGACGTTGTTGCGGAATGCTCCCGAAGCTGATTACTATGCGTTTTCCGACCAAGATGATATTTGGGATAGCGATAAACTGATAACTGCGATTAAACAGCTTAAGAAGCAGGAGAATTTGGCTCTTTATCATTGCAATTCAAGACTTGTAGATTCAGCTGGTAATGAGATGGGCCGGTTAACCTATGGGCAACAAAGGTGCATATCTTATCGAGATAACGACCCTCTCAACCAGCTTTGCATTGGGTCACCTATGGGATGTACGCAAGTATTTGATAGGCGTATTTGGGAAGTTGTTTGCTTGCATGAGCTGCCCCATCCCGTCATCATGCATGATAAGCTGATAGCTAATCTATGCGTGCTGCTGGGTTATCGGATTGTTTTCGATGCTTCTCCTCATATGGGATATCGCCAGCATGGTCGTAATGTGGTCGGTGTGAGTACTGATTTACCATCTAAAGTGATTGAGAAAATCAATAGTTTTTGTCATCCGCGAGAGATTACTCTTGCAAAGCAAGTTACTGGACTTCTTTCAACTTATTCCGACTGCATTCTTCCTCCAGAGCGTGCTCTTGGAGAGTTGGTATCGAAAATGGACGCTTCTTTCATGGCTAGGTGCAGGGTTTCTTTCTCTTCGAGGCTGAATTTCGGCAGTCTACAAGAGGGCCTTTTCAATAGATCTCTCCTCTTGTTTGGGAAGCGATGATATGAGTAAAAGCATCCCCAAACCGCACAATAGTGGGTACGTCCTAGCGCTTGCCTTTTGCGACTATCTCAAGGACAAGACCGGCACCCCAAAGGCTATTATGGCGAGTCAGCAGGCCATGGCGTCGCACGGCATAAGTTACGTCTATCTCCACTCGGTTAAGAAGACCCTATTCAGGGACGACCAGATGCTATTTTGCGAATTCGGGGTTACGGTCGACGGGGTGGAGGCTGGTGTTTTCAGTATTGCCCAGGTGTGCGAGGCCCTTTGCAGCTGGCAAAAAAGCGGCTTCAGCCTTCTTGAGCTTCATATCCACCACCTTCTGTACGTGAGCCTTGAGAAAGTCTCCGAACTGCTAAAAGTTACAGGCAAAACACCGGTCAGGGCCTTTCTCCACGACTATTACCTGTGTTGTACAAGCTATAACCTCCAAAATAGGAGCGGCTTTTGTGACAGCTCAAGGCTCGGCGACGCTCCCTGCGAGAAATGCCCCCACTTCAGTAACAGCCTTCGTGTGGAGTCGAAGATCCAAGGGCTGTTTGACTCCATCAAAAATCTCCGTTTTGTTGCACCTTCGACCTATACGAAGAATCGGTTTCTCTCATTCAGGCCCCAATACGAGGGCCTTGTTGATGTAATACCGCACCAAAAGCTGCTTGGAGAGTATCTGGGCAACAGACGTCCTCTGAACGCAGGGGAGCGCATCAGGGTTGCCTTTCTGGGGATGCCGAGGAAGACAAAGGGCTGGGAGACCTGGCTTCGCCTCGTATCTGCGGTCGATGAACAAGAGTACGAGTTCTTCGTCTTCAACAGCTCGAACGATATGTATCCAGGGATGAACAAGCGGTTTGTCGAATTTGATGAGAAGCACCCAAATGCCATGACCGACTCTCTCAGGGAGTGCGAGATTGCCATCGTTGTCATGTGGCCATCTTGTCCAGAGACCTATAGCTACACCTGTATGGAATCTTACTCCGCAAACGCTTATACGATTTCGAGTGCATGTGCAGGCAATGTCGCCGACTTTGTCGTTGAGCATGGGTCCGGTTTGGTGCTGAATAACGAGGAGGAGCTAATCGGGCTGTTTAGGGATAAGAGCCGGCTTATCAGGGAGGTCAATCGTTTCAGGAGCGGAAAGCCTGGTCCGCTCGATCTTGTCGATTCAGATGAGATCGTAGACCTGCTTCCATGCTCCTCGGTAGGTCTCAACACGGGAGTTCACATGCACACGAGGCTGATTGAACGTGTGCTGCTGGAGGTACTCAATGCAAGATCATAGGCATGCGAGGCTCGTTATAAATAAAGCGGAGGAGCGGGCTGGTCGAAGAGGTCGTTGGTATCTCCCTAATAAGCAAGGCGTTCTAACCGTTTGCATGGGTGACCTGGCGGATGCGACGATCGTTATAGGTATCTTGGCGCAGGTTTTCTTCCTTGAGTACTATGGTCTGGGGCGATACCTCAACTGGGTAATTACCGGCATGATTTGCGTGAGGGCGCTCTTCTCCGGATGGAAATATAGCGGTAGAGCGCTACTACTTGGGCTGATTACCGTTGCAGGGTGGCTGTCTGGTGCCCTCTTGGGTGGCAATATGGAAACGTTTAGGGCGAATATTTTGCTGCTCCTCTACCCGTTTGTCTATACGCTTTACTTCTTTCTTTTGGTCACTAACAAGAGGGATTTTCTTCTTGGACTCTTTGATGCAGGTTTTCCGGTCTTCAACGCCATACTGCTTCTCAATATGGCGATCATGTTTATCCAGTACTCTACCCATGGGATGATCGCTGCGACAACGAACGACATCAGTTACTTCGAGGACAATATCTCCGGCCTGTTCTCTTATGCGTCCGTCCATGCGGTGGCCCTTTACACTTCATTCGTCGTGCTCTACAACTTCGTCTGGATTAGGAGGCTTCGGGGTCCTCTCTGGCCATCCCTTGCCATCGCTTACAACGTCTGCCTTATCGTCCTGTCCTTCTATCTTGCGACACTCAACGATAATAAGGCGCTCTTCATAATCCTTCCTCTCGTTTTAGTGATGTTCTGGCTTATTTCAGTCATGAGAGGAGAAGCGGATGTTTCGGGTCCCTTCTTTTGGCTTGTCGCCTTGTATTTTATCCTGACAATTGCATACGCCTTGGTGCCTGCGTTCCAGATCCTCGTGGATACGCAAGTGTTTGGTCTGTTCGATATGGTTGGCAGTTCAGCTTCCGTCGGTACTGCTGCCGACGGCAGTAACGAGAGGATTGCTATCATCGGCTTCGCTCTCTTGAGACCGGCTACATGGAGTCTCGGAGAGGGTCTTGGAGCCTCAAGCTTCTACGCGTCCGGGTTCATGTCGTTTAACCACTTTGGTCAAGCGGATATGGGGTCTTTCTTGATTCTCATGGGGGTTTGGGAGACGGCAGCGTATGTAGCGTTTTTCCACTCCGTGGTTAGTGAGTTTATGGAGCAGGAAAAAGGATCTAATGGCCGGATTGTTCGTTTGCTCCTTTTGCTAACAATTCTTATTACCTTTCTGTATACGCAGTGCTTTACAAGGGTGAACTGCTGCTTGTGCCTACTGCTGCTCTGTGGAGCGCTGGCTTGGTCGTGGAATTCCTCGGCTGCAGACTATTTGATTATTGATAGAGACGAAGAACAGGTTTGAACATGAAAATAGGCATTTCCACATTTACGCATGGGGACAACTATGGGCAGAGGCTCCAGAACCTTGCTGTCCAAGAAACTCTCAAACTCTCGGGTGCAGATGTCCTTACGTTCAGACAGAAGGACTCGAGATCTGCCAAATACAAGCTCAAGTCTTTGGCTTCGCTCATTCCAAAGGGGCTTGCCGTTGCCCACATCCAGAGGCATCGTTCGTTTGAGGATTTCAATTCCCGTAACATTTCCTTTAGCCGGGAGGTTATATCTGATTCCAACCCTCCACGTGACATTAAATCCTATGACTTTTTCGTTGCTGGGAGCGACCAAGTTTGGTCTCCGTATTCCCCTGACGCTAACTCCACTATGTTTCTCACGTTTTCGCCAAGAGAAAAGCGCATTGCTTTTTCGCCAAGCTTGGCAGCTCCGACGATTCCCGAGGAGAAGCGTGAGCTGTTCCACGGCTATTTCGACGGGTTTGATAGGCTGTCCGTTCGTGAGCAGAAGAGCGCCGAGCTTATAAACAGTCTGTACGGCTTAAAGGCCGAGGTGTTGATTGACCCAACACTGATGTTTGACGGCTCCTGGTGGGAAAGGTATGAAAAAGAGCCGCACTGCGGGCTTCCAAATGATTATGTATTGACGTACTTCCTCGGGAGTGCAGCTTACGAAGAGAGGGTTGCCGAAATCTGTGATTCACTTAGCTGCAAGAGGGTCGATTTACTAGGGGATGCGCACTACTACGCCCTCGGGCCTTCAGAGTTCCTCTATGCCGTCCGTCACGCAAAGCTTGTAGCGACAGATTCATATCACGGATCAATTTTCTCGATCTTGTTCGGGAAGCCGCTGATTTATTGCCCTCGTGAGTCCACTGGTCCAGACATGAGCAGCCGATTCGACACGCTAGCCAGCGAGCTGGGTGTTTCTTTCGTTGAGCGGTCAATTCTTTCCGTATGTAATTCGGAACTGCTCGAGAGTGACTATTCAAAGGCGTATGACAGGTTGGCAGCTCAGAGGAAGATCGTTGTTGAATTCCTCGATAGATGTGGATTGAGCATTCCCTCGGAGGCCGCCCGTGGCTAGCCAGCGTAAGGCGGGCGCCCTCCTCGGCTACGCCAACATCCTCGCAAAGAACCTCGTCAACCTCGTCTACACGCCGATGCTACTGTCCTACGTGGGGCAGGCGGACTACGGCGTCTTCCAGAGCTCGAACTCCTTTGTCTTCTCGCTGACGCTCCTGTCCTTCGGCTTCTCCGAGGCCTACGTGCGCTTCTACACGCAGACGGTGGCGCACGGCGGCGAGCGCGACATCCGGCACCTGAACGGCATGTACCTCACGCTTTACGTCGCCGTCACAGCCGCGGCGGTCGCCCTCGGCATGGGCTTCTCCGCAAACGCCGGCGCGGTGTTCTCGGCCGGGTTCACCGAGGCGCAGGTCTCGCTCGCCCGGGAGCTGCTCGCCATCATGACGCTCAACGTCGCCTCGACGTTGTTCACCGTCGTGTTCAATTCCTACATCACGGCGCACGAGCGCTTCGTCTACCAGCAGACCAGGCAGCTCGTCACCACGCTTGCGACGCCGCTGTGCGCCTGGGCCCTGCTGGCCGCCGGTATGGGGCCCGTGGGCGTTGCCCTAGCACAGCTCGCGGTGAACCTCGTCCTGCTCGCCCTCAACGCGCGCTACGCCATCGTCGTGCTGGGCATGCGCTTCGAGCTCAGGGGTGCCGACTGGGGCGTCATGCGCGGCATCGCCGCCTTCAGTGCCTGGATCTTCGGTAACCAGGTCTGCGAGATGGTCAATCAGAGCGTGCCCAACATCATGCTGGGGGCCATCTCGGGCGCGACTGCGGTATCTCTGTTCGCGGTGGCCGTGAACATCCGCCAGGTCTTCTACTCGCTCTCCACCACGATGTCGAACGTCTTCATTCCGAAGGTCAACCGCATCGTCGCCACCTCGGACGACAACGCCGAGCTCACTCGCCTTATGACGCGCGTGGGCCGCTACCAGATGGTACTGTTTTGCTGGGTGTACGGAGGTTTCGCTATTCTCGGGAAGTTTTTCGTGACGAGGTGGGCGGGCCCGGGCTTCGCCGAGGCCTACTGGCTCGTGCTCGCCATGACGCTACCCGTCATGGTGCCCCTCTGTCAGAACGTCGGCATCGAGATCCAGAGGGCCAAGAACATGCACCACGCCAGGAGTCTCGTCTACCTTGCGATGGCGGTCGGGAACGTTGCCTTCACCGCCGCGGCCGCCCCGGCGCTGGGGCCGTGGGCCCCCGCGATCGCCTATGTCGTCAGCATCGTGCTCGGCAACGGACTGTGGATGAACTGGTACTACCAGAAGCGGGTCGGTCTCGACATGCTCTTTTTCTGGAAGCGGAACCTGCCGGTGCTGCTCGCCTGGGCTGCCGTCACCGTCGCCTGCCTCGCTGGCACGGCGGTCCTGCCCGTCAACGGATGGCCCGCGTTCCTCGAGTGGGGCGCCGTTTACAGCGCGCTTTTCGCCATAGCCCTTTGGCTCGCCGTCCTAACGAAGGACGAACGTATCGCGGTCGTCTCTCGTCTCCCGTTCCTTAGATAGGGTCCATCATGAATGATTCCGAGAAATCCCCGAGGGTCGTCTCGCTTGGCGACCGTTGCTGCGGCTGCGGCGCGTGCGCTGCCCGCTGCCCCAAGTCATGCATCTCCATGGAACCCGATGATTGTGGCTTCCTACACCCCACCGTCGACGCCTCCGGGTGCGTAGGCTGCGGGGCGTGCGACGCCGTATGCCCGGCGCTCAACGCACCTGGGGAGGACGGGTGCGAGTTCGCCCTCTGGGCGAAGGCTCATGACGTCGGCTTGCTCGATAGATCGTCGTCGGGCGGCGTGTTCGGTCTACTCGCCGGTGACGCTCTCTCGCGCGGCGGTGTTGTGGCGGGCGCCGCGTGGACGGACGGTTGCCGCGAGCTTCGTCACGTGCTCGTGGAGGACAGGCCGGCGCTCGGCGCCGTTATGCGCTCGAAATACGTTCAGAGCGCGGTTGGCCGCGGCGTCTTCGAGGGCGTCCGCGCTGCCCTGCGTGAAGGCAGGCCGGCGCTCTTTGCCGGTACTGCATGCCAGGTGGCTGGCATGCGCTCATACCTAGGGAAACTCGCCGACTCTGACCTCTTCCTCGGCGTCGACGTCATCTGCCACGGTGTTCCGTCTCCAGAGCTCTGGTCGCGCTGGGTCGACTACCGTGGTGAGGCCTTCGGGACGGACGTCTGCGACGTCAATATGCGGAGTAAGACAACCGGATGGTTGTCTTACTCCGCTATGTACAAGCACATAGCGGAGAAAGACAACACCGGGGACACCGAGTCCCAGATATTCGGCAAAGACTGGTACATGAAAGCGTTTCTGGCCAATGCGAGCCTTCGTTCGTCCTGTCTGGCATGTCCAGCAAAGCGCTCCAGCGGCGCCGATATCACGCTCGGTGATTTCTGGGGGTTCCAGAATACCCATCCCGAGGTCGACAACTCCAAGGGCGTATCTGCCGTCCTATGCAATACCGAGAAGGGCGTGCGGGCATTCGAGGCTATTTCTGGGCTTACTGCAAACGGTCCGGCGACGCTTGATGGGGTAATCGCGGGCAACCCTAGCCTCGTCCATTCTGTCACGCCTTATCCAAAGCGCGACGAGTTCTTGAACGACGTGTCTGCCGGGCTTTCCATCCCAGATCTCATGGACAAGTGGGATTTCCGTCCCACTCTCTGGCAGCGTGTCCGCGGCAAGCTTGGTGGTATTAAACGACGACTAAAGAGACTCGTTGGAAGGAGAGCCTAGATGGCCAAGGATCGCTACCTTCAAGCTCTTCGTGGGCTTGCGATTTCCGCAGTGGTGCTTATCCACTGTCTTCCTCAATGTGCCGCGTCGGTCGCCATTCGCCCATTCCTCAACTTTTCTGTTGCGTTGTTCTTGTTTTTATCCGGTGTTCTTACCGACGAGCGCAAATATAATGCGGGAGGGGTCTTCGACGCCGCATTAGCAAGGTTGCCGGACCTTATGCGTTCTGGAGCGTTATCTATCTTGCGGCGTTTCCCGCCCTTCATGGGCGTCTGGGTTTCTGGCGTTCGCCGTGGGCTCCGTATCGGCTCAGATGTACTATCTATTGGTCCATTCACAGCTTGTGCTGCTTACTCCGGTACTGTTCAGGCTCCTTTCACGGTATAGGTTCTTTGTCTATTGTGTGACACCGGCTTGCTTGCTTCTAAGGGAGCTCGCTGCCGTTGCCGGTATCGCATTGCCTCTAATACAGGTTTTCTGCCCCATGTGGCTCATCTTTTATGTTTTCGGTCTCGACTGGAGGCGTTGGGCTGCGCTCATTGAAGGACGAACCACTCAGCTTGTTGCAGTGCTCTTTATATTTTTAATAATTCAGGAGGTCGCAGGCTTCTGGTGGTATTTGACTGGCGATTTCAATATGGCCACAACTCAGCTTAAGCTCGGTTCTGCCGCGACCTCTTTAGCTGTGATCGCGCTTCTTATGGCGGTTCCGGGATCATTCAAGTCGCGATTATCTTCTACTTTGCTTGTTGACCTTGGGAACGCCTCTTTTGGAATCTACCTCTGCCATATACTTGTTCTCAAGGCCGTTTGGAAACTGCTTGGATTATTCGTCATTCCACTTGGTGTTTCGACATTTGCTGTTTGGGCGCTAACTCTTGCCGGATCTTATTCGCTTGTATCACTTTGCGGTCGTTATTTGCCCGAACGAATTCACATCATTGTGGGATTATAAATTGATTTTCGATACTGGCGCTTTTCATAGCGTTAAAGCAAAGTGAGTCCATTACCAACATTTGGCACGCGATCATCGGTGAAGATACCGGACTTCCTGTTTTCGAACGAGAAGATGACTTTTTACTCAAAATGGCTGATTGGATTAACCAACCTGAAATAACCGGAATCAATCTCCCTTGGTCGAGCATTGAAAAATGGAAGGGGCAATTCAGGTAGCCATATTCCGCAGTCATTACCTTGCCTATTTCGTTAAGAATGAGGGGGTTTAGCAAAATAGGATACACAAGTCTTATTTATCACTCGATCTAAAGCGCATTTCGATTGTAGAGGACAGATTAAATGAAAGGCATCATCCTCGCCGGCGGGTCCGGCACGCGCCTGTACCCGCTCA
>USBK01000024.1:0-35113 GCA_900552895.1 uncultured Collinsella sp. | reverse complement strand
ACATCACTGCCACCTCCGTGAAGGATCCCTCCGTCAGCGCCACCTGCGTGGTCACCGTGGATACCATTGATGGCCTCCACATCATCCCGCTCCTGGAGGGCGGCAGTCGGGCAGTGGGTAACGCACTGTCCGCAGAGAGAACAGTCGGATTCTTTGATTTCCAGATTGTGGGAAACATCGACGGTTGTATGGGAACCGGTTCCGGACACATCCCAGATATTTAAGGTCTGGATCTTGTCGCAGATCTGGACGCAGCGCATGCATTTGATACATTTTCCCGCATCGCGGATCAGTGGAAAAGTAGAAGTCCAGATCATTTCCGGATATTCGTTTTTATAACGGTCAACGGTCAGGTTCAGATCACTTGCCACCTGTTTTAATTCACAGTTGGAACTGCGCACACAGGTGGGACAGTTAGTGTGATGCTGGGAAAGAAGCAGTTCCACGTTGATCTTGCGGGCTTCGCGGACCCGCGGGGAGTTTGTGAGAATCTCCATGCCTTCCTGAACCTGGTTGTTGCAGGAGGTAACGAGATGGTGGATTCCCTTCACTTCTACAACGCAGACACGGCAGGCACCGATCTCATTGATATCTTTCAGATAGCAAAGATAAGGAACGTGAAAACCGTTGTCGCGACAGGCGTCCAGAATCCGGGTTCCTTCTGGAACCTGCAGTGGTATATTATTAATTTTGATGGATACAAGATTCGTATTTACCATGATGTGGTCCGCCCTCCTTTGAAGTTTCCATAACCGAAGTGATCACAGCGCAGGCAGCGTCTGGCTTCCTGGCCAGCCTCCTTGAGGCTCATGCCGCATTCGGTAAGTGTAAAGTCACATTTGCGTTCTCCGGCAGGACGCTCTGTCAGGTTGACACGTCCGCAAGGAGTACGGTCGGAGAGATCCGGTTCCGGAATCTTCACATCGCAGGTAATCTCGTGGTTGTAGCCGAGATACTGGTCGATGTTGGCTGCGGCTACCTTGCCGGCAGCGATTGCACGGATCACGGTTGCCGGTCCGGTTGCACAGTCGCCTCCGGCGAAGATGCCCGGCATATTCTGAATGGAGGTCCATCCGGTTGCCTGGATGATGCCCCATTTTGCGTCGATACCCTGTTCTACGAAGTAACGGCTTTCGATGCCCTGCCCCACAGCTGCGATGACGATATCACATTCAACCGGGATAGAGTCGGTGCCGATAGCCTTCGGTGAAGGACGTCCGCCGCGGATTTCTCCCGGCATCTGCTGGCTTACCCAGAGAGCTTTTACCTGGCCGTCCTCGTCTGCTTCAATCCGTTCCGGTGCGTAAAGTTCCATGATCTCTACGCCTTCAGCCATGGCACTTTCAACCTCTTCCGGAAGAGCTGTCATATCAGCTTTGCGGCGTCTGTAGGCAACTGCCACCTTGTCTGCACCCAGGCGGACAGAAGAACGGGCTACGTCCATGGCTACGTTGCCGCCGCCGATGACACAGACCTTCTTGCCGCTAAGATCTGGATATTTGCCGTCGCCGATAGCACGGAGGAATTCGACAGCGGAGATAACACCGCCGGCATCTTCTCCCTCAATACCAATCTTTTTATCACTATGAGCGCCGATGGCGATGTAGATGCAGTCATACTCCTGCTCCAGCTTCTCCAGCCAGATATCCCGGCCCACGGTGACGCCGGTATGTACCTCAATGCCAAGAGACAGAATGGATTCGATCTCGGCGTCCAGCTTCTCACGGGGGAAGCGGTAGCTGGGGATGCCGTAGCGCAGCATGCCGCCCAAGTGGTGGCGCTGCTCAAAAATGGTCACCTTGTGGCCCATCACGGCCAGGTAGTAGGCACAGGAAAGGCCAGCCGGGCCGCCGCCGATCACGGAGACGCGCTTACCGGTGTTGTCCACTACATGCGGCTTGTGGTCGTTGAGGTCACTGTGCTCAACGGCAAAACGCTTGAGGGCGAGGATGTTCATGGGGTCGTCGACCATGCCACGGCGGCAATGCATCTCGCAGGGATGCTCGCACACCAGGCCGCAAACGAGCGGCAGCGGGTTATTCTTGCGGATGACCTTGACGGCATCGGCATAGCGGCCGGCCTCGACGAGCGAAATGTAACCGGGAATGTCGACATGCGCCGGACAGCCCGAGACGCACGGGACGCGGGCCTCGCGGTCAAAGCCACAGGAGTGCTCGCGGATGTGGTGCTCAAAATCGTCACGGAAACCGCGGATAGCCGTAAGCGCCATGGCGCCGGCCTCGTAACCGATGGCGCAATCGCTCGAAAGATAGATGGTGCGGGCGGTGCGCTCGATCAGATTGAGCGTGGACTCGTCGGCGCGGCCCTCGAGCACATCGGCGAGCAGATCGCTCAGCGCGCTCAGGCCCACGCGGCAGGGCGTGCACTTGCCGCAGCTCTGGGTGGAGCACAGGTTGACGAGCGCTGCCGTAAACTCAACGGGACACGGGGCGAGCGAACTCACCGCCAGACGACGTCCGAGCGCATCGTGCAGGTCGTCCATGACGGCCTGAGCGTGGCTGCGTTCCATTACGTGCAGTCGAGCCATAAGATCCCCTCTCACATGGCAGCCCGGAGGCGAGGCCGGGCGAAATTGCTACACGCACAACACTGACCTAAAAAGTTGTGAGGTCTCCATACGGTTCGGCAGGCGGTATAAAATGTCACCCTCAGCGGTGAAATAGAACATTACCGCAGATAAATGCCATATTTGGTAAAACGCGTTACCAAATGACAATGCCCCGTCCACGCAATCACGTGGACGGGGCATTGCTCCAGGTATGCGGCCAGCGACCCTGTTGCTTTTACTTAAGCTCAGGCCAGTAACCCTTGTTGGCCTCGATCATGTCGTCGAGAACCTCCTTGGCGACCTTCATCGACGGCACGGTCTTGTTCAGCGTGAAGGCCTTGAGCGCCTTCTCGTACGAACCCTCGATCGTAGCCTCGACCACGAGCTTCTCCGAGTTCAGCTGCTGCATCATGAGGCCCTGCTGGAACAGCGGAATGTTGTCGCGGCTGATGACCTCGGGGCCGTTCTTGCCAATGTAGGCAGGCAGCTCGACCATAGCGTCGTAGGGCATGTTGGGGATAGCGCCCTTGTTCTCGCAAATGACCAGGAAGCGCTGCTTGGTATCGTTCTTCAGAGCGATGGCCAGGTCGGCAATCCAGTCGCCGTGGCTGCCCGCATAGAACGTGCTCTCGTCGATCTCGCCCGTCTTCTCGTAGTGATCGATGCCGTCGAAGAGGTTCTTCTCGCGCGTCTCCTCAACCTCATTCGCACGGGTGCGCTCGGGGTTGGAATGCTCGACGAACTCCTTCTGCTGCAGGTAGTAGTTCAGATACGTGTTAGGCAGGTACTCCGGGAAGCACTCCATGATCTCGTACTCGCCCTTCCAGACGTAGTACCAGCTGCCCTTGGTGTGGCGATTCTGCTCGGGGTGCTCGTCAGTGGCCTCCTCGGGCTTCTTTGCCATGAGCGAGCCCATGCCCTTGAGGTAGGAGTCGGGCAGCAGGATCTGATGCTCCTTGATGTACTCGCGCAGCTGCGGGAGCACCTCCTCGCCCTTGTGGCGGATCGAGGTGAACCAACCAAAGTGGTTGAGGCCAAAGTAATCGTACTCGACATCCTTCTTGTCGATATCGAGCGCGGCGCAAACCACGTCGATAATCGCGATCGGCATGTCGCAGATGTTGATGATACGAGCGTTGGGACGCAGCACACGGCAGCCCTCGGAGACGATAGCGGCAGGGTTGGAGTAGTTGAGAATCCAGTAATCCTTCTTAGCGTACTTCTCAACGTCATCGATTAGCTCGACCATGGGGAAGATGGTGCGCATGCCATAGGCAAGGCCGCCGCAACCGCAAGTCTCCTGGCCCACGCAGCCGTGACGCAGCGGAATCTTCTCGTCCTGCTCGCGCATGGCGTAGCCGCCCACGCGCATCTGGGCAAACACGAAGCTCGCGTCGGTAAAAGCCGTCTCCTTGTCGGTAGTCACCGTGAGCTTGATGTCCAGGCCAAGGTCCTCGTGCAAAATCCAGTCCACGAGCACGCCGATCTTGCGCTGGCGCTCCTCGTTGATGTCGTACAGACGAATCTCGTCAACGTCGAGCTCGTCCTTGCGCAGGGCGATGGACTTGACGATGCCGGGGGTAAAGGTGGATCCGCCGCCACACAGAGTAATGATCATTGTTTACTGCTCCTTCTCAATTGCGTTCTCGACCTTGTCGCGCATCTCGGCGACCTTCATGCCAAAGATGATCTGGATATTGTTGCCGTTGCGGTTGATACCGCTGTTGGGCACGTGGTTGATGAGGTTCTCATCGATGAGATCCGGGTTCTTAACGTTCACGCGAAGACGCGTAAAGCAGTTCTCGAGCTCCTCGATGTTGTCCTTGCCACCAAGACCCGCGACCAGGTCGGCAATACCTGCATCGACGCCCTCTGCGGGAGCCGCGGCAACAGCGCCCTGCTTCACCGCAACAGATGCGGCGGCCTCGCCCTCGGCAACGGACTCGGCGAGCTCGGACTCTTCCTCGCGACCAGGCGTGTGGAGGTTGAGCTTCTTAATAAGGAAGGTGAAGAGGAAGAAGTACAGAGCGGCGTTGACGACTCCGAGCACCAGCATAACCGGCCAGTTGGTCTTATCGACACCAAGAACCAGGTTGGAAACCACGATGTTGATGATGCCGCCTGCAGTCGAAGCGGGCACGGAGAGGACCTTGAGCAGAACCAGGAAGATGCCGGAAAGAACCGAGTGAACGACAAAGAGCACGGGAGCGGCAAAGACAAAGAGGAAGTCCATGGGCTCGGTCACGCAGGAGAGCACGGCGGTGATAATCAGCGGGATGATAACGGCTTTGGTCTTATCCTTGTTCCCCTTGTAAGCGGTGACGATAAAGGCGAGACCGATACCGATGTAGGGCCACAGGTTGTTGAAGGTATAGCTGTTGAAGTAGGTGCTATCGGAGAAGGGCTGGCCCGTCATTGCCATCTCGGCGACACGGATGGGATAGGCGCCGGCAATAACCTGATCACCCAGCGTCAGGGTGCCGCCCACATCGGAGAACTGGAACGGGGTGTAGATGAGGTGGTGCAGGCCGGTGGGAACGAGCAGCTTGTTGAGCATGCCGTAGATAAAGAGGCCGATGTTGCCCGACTCCTTAATGATGCCGGCAACGGAGGAGATGGCGCCCTGAACCGGAGGCCAAACGATGCAGAAGCCAGCGCCCATGATCCAGGAAATGATGATCATAATCAGGAACGGGAAGCGAACGCCCGAGAACATCGAAAGGGCAATGGGGAACTGCTTGTTCGAGTACTTGTTGAACACGGCACCGGTGATGCAACCGAGAATGATGCCGCCAAACACGCCGGTATCGAGTACCTGGATGCCCATAACGGTGGCCTGGCCGGTTCCGGTAAGACCGAGCATGCCGCTCGCATCGGCAAGAGAGCCGGTGGCGTTGAGCACGATGTTGTTAGCCTGCAGGAACAGGAAGAACGACATCAGGGCGATCAGCGAGGCATGGCCCTTGTTCTTCTTTGCCATGGCGCCGGCGATGCCCACGCAGAACAGAATCGAGAGGTTGTTGATGATAAACATCAGCGACTGGTAGACAACGGCGCCCACAAGCTGGAACGGACCGGAGCCCAGTACGGGGACCAAAGCGCAGATGGTCTTGTTGGTCAGAATAATGCCCACGATGAGCAGGATGCCGGCAACCGAGAGATACATCATCGGCTGGACGATCGACTTCGCGAACACCTCCAACGGCGCTTTGAAATTGAACTTCTTTTTTGCGGTCATAGCGGTACTCCCCTTCCTTTTCCGCAAATTAAGACAGATGTGCCCTAGACAAGACCGTGAGCCTTGCCTTATATCAATCGATGTGTGGGCACGTTATGCCTAGAGACCAGGTTCTCCAAGCAGGTTAACAATGTGATATGCGAGATAACTCTTCTCGGCATCGGTAACGACAACGTTATAGGTAGACGACAAGTGGGCGGCTATGGCGTCCGCGCACGAGAATGCACACGGATACGCCGTTTCATCGATTCGGAACAGCGCGTCTCCGTTGATTTGCCCGGCCGTAGGATCGAGCGCTCGCTGTGCGAAAAACTGCAGGTGACGAACGAAACGTTCGTAAGGCAGCGAGGTGTCATCGAGGGTCGTAGCATAGCGCTCGGAAACAATCGCGAGCACGTCGCGAACAAGCTGGACCGAAACAATCAAACGATCGGAGCGTTGCGGCATGGTGGCGTTGACGATATGCAGCGTAATGAAACCCTGCTCTTCTTCGCTCATCTGGATGCCCATATACTCCTTGACAATCTGCAGCGCACGGCCCGCAAGTGCATACTCCTTGCGATAGAACTGCTGGATCTCGAGCAGCAACGGATTCTCACAGGAGACGCCCTTGCGCTCGCGCTCCAAAGCAAGGCTGATATGGTCTGCGAGAGCAATGAGAATCTTGTCGTTGATATCAACATTGAGCTCTCGGCGAAGCATCTGAACGATGTCCTCGGAAATCACGAGGTTGACGGTGGGGATGGACTCTAAAAGATGTGCCAAGCGGTCGATCGTACGCGAATCCTGAGAAGTTCCCTCCTGCAACGCGTAGGTCTTTTCGACTGATGCCTCGTCGATGACATCGCCGGCATGACGGCCAAAGCAGAGGCCTCGACCGATGACGATGAGCTCGGAGCCATCGTCCGAAGTGACCATTGCGACGTTGTTGTTAAAAACTCGCTTGATAACCACGGTACCCACCACAAGAATTTACTCGGAAAGCCAGACGACAGGCTCTTTAACAGCAACAGGGCCGGAAGCATGCTCACGAAGAGTCGAGTTCTCCGAACGCTCGCACACGATAACGAAGACCGTGGGATCGAAGCCGGCAGCGCGAACCGCGTCGAAATCGACCTCGACGAGGGGCTGGCCCGCGTCGACATGGTCACCCTGGGCAACAAGCGCATGGAAGCCCTTGCCCTCAAGCTTAACAGTGTCGATTCCGATGTGCAGCATCACCTGAGCAGAGCTGTCGTCGGACATGATGCCCAGCGCGTGCTCAGTCGGAAACAGCGCCGCAACGGTACCGGAAACAGGAGCGCACACCGTTCCCTCTTGGGGAACCACGGCAACGCCATCGCCCACTGCACGACTGCTAAAAGCGGGGTCATTGGTATTTTCTAGATTAACAAGCTCGCCGGAAACAGGGGCGAGAATCTCGAACTCGGAAGTCGCAGTCGCCTGCTTGTCCGAGCCACCCATAAGGCGAGAAAAGAAACCCATGGTGGCATGTCCCTTCATAAATATAGCCCAACCAAAATCAAACGAATGCATCCATAGAGACACACCCGTTCAAAGACTTTGGTTAGGCCCACGTCCGAGGGACTCGGTAACCTTCCGCATTTCTTTTTACGGGAGATATTGTAGACAAGCCCAAAGCCAGAACAATCATTATGACCGGTGAGCGGTATTTTTTCTTCGATAAACGGTATTTAGGCGGCACTTAGGGACGTTCCTTTCCTGCCGGCACCCAGGGGCACTCCTTGCTCTGGCCCCATTGCACCAATTTCGTATGCGCTAGATGAAGAGTTCGCATTCCTTCCGCACGACGCAAACCTTGCTCAGCATCTGGGAAACAGCGGATAGCTTGTTGGGATCAAGCTTGCGAGCGCCTCGCGGACATACGGCGATGCAGCGCATGCAGGAGATACACGCCTCGTCAGCTGCTCGCTTGGGGTCGCCCTTGTCGATAGCGCAAACGGGGCACGCCGCGGCGCATGCACCGCAGGAGACGCAATCCTCTGTTGCCTCGGGTGCCATGCGGTGACCTCCAGCTTGTTTATAAGGACGATTGCCGGGAATAGAGGGCTCGGATGCATCCTCAGCCAACAGCTTCTGCTGAATTTGCTGCGCAAACTCTGCGAGCTGCGCCGCATCCTGCGCATCCGGTCGCCCAGCAGCAAACTGACGAGCAACGGAATGCTCAGCAATAGCAGAAACCGCTGCGACCACCCTAAATCCGGCGCGCTTCGCAACGTCCTCCAACTCTACGAGCGTGTCCTCAAACGCGCGGTTTCCGTATACACAAACCAAAACAGTCCGAGCCCCGTTGCCGCGCACTATGCCCAACCGGTCAGCCACCACAGCCGGGATTCTACCGGCATACGCCGGCACAGAGATTACGGCCACGTCGTCCTCAGTCATCGAGACGGCGCTGAAATCTAGCCCGCTATCGGTCAGATCGACGGTAACGGTATTTTTGTCCAGCGCCCCGGCCACAAGGCCAGACACCTTCCGCGTTCCACCCGTCGGACTAAACACAATTTCGAATACGTCCATCGAGGCACCCTCCCCCTACGCCTGGCGACGCGTCAAGCCGTTTTCACATCCAGCCAGAGTATACGGTACGTGGGATCCACGTTTTGGTGCACCAAACACCCCAATGCACCCACCCTACGCTGTCTGCCTCTTCGTTTTGTATTAATTACGGTACAGATTGTATATATTTACGGGATACCGCCGTGTTCTCCTGAGGTACCCCATCCTGGCCCGTGCAAAAAACGGAGTATTCTGCAACGTGACCGCGCCAGCACCGCCGCGGGTGGGCAAAACTGTAGGGCGCCGTATCATTCTAAGTCCCGACATGGCGAGAATGACGCGCCCCTGCTCCGGAAAACGGCGAAATCTGACTCGGAACGCTCGCTAGGGATATCCGAAGGCCGCCGTTGGCAATACCGAATCGTATGCAACCAACTAGAGCTGCTGAATACTCCAAAAAATGCACGACGCACCCCATGGGACCCATTGCCGCATGACAGAAAATAGGTCCTCGGCATCCCCCAGATGCATTCCCGAGAAAATCACGTTTGGATTAGCGATGGACACGGTAAACAAAAGGGCCCGAGCGTTGTTTGCTCGGGCCCTTTTGTTTGTCTCACGCTAGCGTGCGATGCGTATGTTATCTGCGCTTGCCGCCGCCGTCGCCGGGACGACGGGAGCTGCCGCCGCGATTGCCGCCACGATTGTTACCATAGCTGCCACGGTTATCGCGACCGCCGGCGCGACCGCCGCGGGAACCGGCCTGGTTGTCACCACGCCCGCCGCGGTAGCCGCCACGGCGCTCCTCGCGGGTGTCGTCGTAGTTGCGCCAATCATCGCGACGATCGCGGCTGGCACGCGGGTCGCGACGATCGCGCGACTCATTCGAACGACCGGCGCCGCTGCGGCCACCGTTGCCACGAGCACCCTCGCGACGCTCGCCGCCACGGACGCCGCGCTCGTCACGCGAACCACGGCCTTCGCCGCCACGGCCACTGCGCTCGTCATTGCGACCGGAACGACGACGGTCACCCGAGCCGCGCTTGCCGCCGCGCGAACCGCGGCCCTCGTCCTCGCGCTCAACACGACGACGGCCACCACGGTCCTCGTCCTCGCGGCGACGGCGATGCGCCTCGCCCTGGAACTGCTTGGCACGGCGCTCGGCACGGTTGCCGCGTGGGGTCTGCTCGACGGCAGCAGCACCCCCGCGCTCCTCGGCAGCTACCTCGCGGGCCACGCTCTCCACAGCCTCGTCCACGCGAGCCTGAACGCCCTCGCGCACGCGGGTCTTGCCGCCGCGCTTGGGACGGCCCGGACGCTCGCCGTCGCTGCGGCGCTCGTCGCGACCGCGGTTGGAACGACCGGCAACATCGCCGTAATCGTCGCCGTTGCGCTTGCCGTCGCGACGCGCCTGCTCAAGCTTCTTCTTGCTCTTGGACTTGCCGCGCTTGGTCTTCTTCTTCACCTTAAAGGCGGCAGGGTCGCGCTCGGGGTCAACCGCGGGCGGGTTGGGACCCACATGCAGGTCGCCGGCCCCGTAGATGTCGGCCGTCTTGTCCATGAGCTTCTCGATCTCGTAGAACTCATCGACATCCTGCTCGGTCACAAACGTGATGGCCCACCCCAGCTCGCCGGCGCGGCCCGTACGGCCAATGCGGTGGATATAGTCGGTCGGCTCGGCCGGCACATCAAAGTTCACGACGTAGCGCACGTCGCTGATGTCGATGCCGCGGGCGAGCACGTCGGTCGCCACCAGTACGTCGACGGTGCCGTCGCGGAAGGCCGAAAGCGCGCGCTCGCGCTGCGCCTGGCTGCGGTTGCCGTGAATCGCGGCGGCCTTGATGCCCTTACGCTCCAAGCGACGGCAGCAGCTGTCGGCGCGGTGCTTGGTGCGCATAAAGACGATAGTGCGCTCCGGGCCCTCCTTTTTGAGGAACTCGGGCAGCAGGTTGTTCTTGGCCTCGATGGACACCGGGAACACAAACTGGTCGACGGTGTCGGCGGTCGATGTAGCGGGCGCGATCTCCACGCGGGCCGGGTCGCTCACCAGGTCGGTGATCTCGCCCACGGCCTCCTCGTCGAGCGTAGCCGAGAACAGCAGCGTCTGGCGCTCGGCCGGCGTCTCGCGCACGATGCGGCGGACGGCGGGTAAAAAGCCCATATCGAGCATGCGATCGGCCTCGTCGAGCACCAGGACCTTGACCTCGTCCAGGTGGCAAGCGCCCTGCTCGATCAGATCGACCAGACGGCCCGGCGTGGCAACCAGGATATCGCAACCGTACTTAAGTGCCGCGGTCTGCGGCTTGTAGCTCACGCCGCCCACGACAGTCACGGCAACGTGGCCCGTGACGTCGGCGATTTTGCTCGCGACCTCGTCGATCTGCTGGGCAAGCTCGCGCGTAGGGGTGATGACGAGCATCACGGGGCCACGGCCGTTGCCCTCGGGCTTCTTGGCACCGCGACGGCGGTTGCGGCCGCCGCGCTCACGCACGGGTTTGGGCGGAGCGATGTGCTCCAGATTGTTCATGGTCGGCAGCAAAAAGGCGGCCGTCTTGCCGGTGCCGGTCTGAGCGGCGGCAAGCAGGTCGCGGCCTTCGAGCACCACAGGGATCGAGCCGGCCTGCACGGGCGTCGGCGCCGTGTAGCCCAGGTTCTCGATGGCACGAAGCATCTCGTCGGAAAGGCCCAGCTCGTCAAAGGCGGGCAGGCTCTCGGTAGCGGACTCGACGGCCTGGGCAGCATTGGCCTCATCGGCGGCATCGAAGGCAGCCTGGGTCATGGCCTCACGGGTCTCGTCCAGGATCTCGGCGTCGGTGACGTCGGATACAGAATTACGCATATGTTGTTGTTCCTTATCTGCACGCGCAATGGGCACGGCATGCGGCCGCGGGGGCGTGCTTGGTAGTGCGCTAATACATACAAAAACGGGTGCGCACAGAGAGGACGTTGCTCAGCACGCTGGCGATCGCTTTGGCAGCCCTATCACGCGCCGTCCAGACGCAGCAGCTCTAAGCGATGGAGCAGATTCGCCGCGGGTTAGTATACCCGTGCTTCGCATGCCCCCACGTAAACCACAGATGACGAGGCGGGCTCGAGGTGGGCCCGGCCGATTGTCTCAATCTGTAACATCTACAGGGCAAATCTTCCTCTGCGTGTTACAGGTCGAGACAAACGGTCGACACGGTTCACAAACGTCTCAATCTGTAACAGTTACCGAGTAAAATCGGCCCTAAATGTTACAGAACAAGACAGAGGGGGATTTCCGTCCAGTCCAAACCAAATCTCTCAGTCTTCCTGCAATTTCGAACATGTGGCCTATAATGTTGCTTTGGTTACGCTATTTATTGCGCAGCCATTTAATACGTCGCCCACCGGGGGCCATTAATTCCTATCGCCATATTGGCTAGGAAGCAGTCAAAGGAGGTATCCGTGGCAGCAGAGACGCCTTGCTCGGTCCTCTATAACGATATTCGCTCGTTCGGCGGTCTTAAACATCTCGAGATCGCCCGAATGCTCATCAATGGAAACTCTTATCTCGGCAGTACCCTGCTCGAGAAATGCTCTTCCAACCGCTCGTATCTCACCCGTTACATCGTCCATCGCGAGCCTGACCAGTGCGCGCCCGCCATCTACAGCGACTTTGCCATCACCACGCTCAATCTTTCCGCGGCAATCTGCAGCAAGCTCGGCAGCGGCGAGTCCGCCTATCAGGCAATCGCCGAGCACTATCGCGGCCCGGCCGCCAACGAAATGATGTCGGCTCTCGCCAGCTACAAGTTGGACAGCCGCCTATATGCAAATGCCCTCAATCGCATCGACAACTTTGACGGCAATGCCGTGCGCGAGAAGAGTACGCTTTACCTTATGCTCTTTGTGGCAACGGGGGCGCTCGCTGACCCCATCCAAGGCGTGGCCACCGTCGAGCGCTTTTGCGACAGCAAGACAGGCGGGCACTTTGGCACCACCGAAACTACCGTCGGACGTGGCTTTATGAGCAGCCTGGAGCAGCCGCGCACTGTCGCCCCCAACCTCGGTCTGCTCAGAACCCATGCCGACAACTGCGCCGACATGCAAATCCATCCCCTCACACGCGATCCGCGCGGCACGGTAATTGGTTCTTTGCCCAAAACCTCGCCCAGCATCACCGATGTGGGCGCCGACGCATCGCGCGAGCATCTTCGCATTTGGCTTGAGGGTGAGCACTGGTACGCCCAGGGCCTTGGATCGACCAACGGCACAGTGCTCGAATCGGGCGCGGGCGACGGCGATATTGTGATTGAGCCGCCGCGCGACCAACGCGAGCCCGGCAAGATCTATCCCCCGGTGGAAATCGAAAACAGCGACAGGCTCCATCTGGGTCTCTACACGACATTCCTTGTCATTGTGGATTAGCGCGGGCGGTGATCGAAAGACGGTCACCGCCCGTCTTTCGTCTTCTACCTTCTGCGTCGTAACCGACAATACTCAGCGGTATACGCGGGCAGTGCGGCTATCATGGTACTTTACCGATATCCGCACTGCCCGCGTATACGCGCGGCAACCCATGCCAGACAAAGGAACGCCATGGATACTACCGATAGCGCCTATGGCGACAAACTCATCCGTCTCGACACGTTCGATACCGCCGTGGCAGTCGACCCCAGTGCCGAGGATGACGCCAAGCGCCGGTTTATGACGCTTATTCTTCAGACGGCATACCGCAACGGCGGCAATATCGGACATGTGCTTCGCGCGACCAACACGAGCGGCGAGGTCTTTGCCGTCAAGCTGCTCAAGGACAACGCCATCCTTTCCGGCCAAGCCCCCGACCGCTCCGCCGAGCAATCGGCCGCGCACCTGGCCAACACCGCCGCACTGTTCGAGGAGTACCGTCATCTGTGTACCGTCTCGCACCTGCGCGGATTTCCGCGCGTCTATGGCTACGGATCGTGCGAGGACGACCCGCTTATCCTCATGGAGTGGGTCGAGGGCACCTCGCTCAAACAGGCGCTGCCCTTGCTTCCGCACGACGCCTCGGGCGGGCTGACCACCCAGATGGTCGCCGCCGTCGGAAACGCCGTGCTTCGCGCGCTCTTGATGACCCAAGGCCTTGTGAATCCGGTCGTCCATCGCGACCTGTCGCCTGCCAATATCATGTTCCGCACCACCAGCCGAACGCTCGAGCAGCAGATTGCCGATTGCTCCTTTGACCCCTGTCTCATCGACATGGGCTCCGCGACCATGGCCCTCGGCGACGACACGATCACCCGGCGCGCCGACATCTGGCGCTTTGCCACGCCCGCATACGCCGCGCCCGAAATGCTCACGCAGGATATCGAAGGCATCGCGGCCCTTCGCCGCTCGCCCGCGATCGACGTCTATGCGCTTTCGAGCATTCTGTACCAGCTCTACAGCGGTCGCAAACCGTTCGATGTCGAGTCGACGGGTGCCGCGGCGACCGGCTCGTTCTACCTCATAAAGACCAAGACCAAACCGGCGCCGCTCGAGCCGCGCTGCGAGGGCGACAAAGCGCTTGTCCAGATCATCATGAAAGGCATCTCGGTCGAACAGGGCGATCGCCCTACCGAGCAGCAGATGCTCGAGGTGCTCTCGACATACCTCCCCGCTGCAGAATCTGAGGACCGCGAGGGTGCAAGAGACGAGGCCGCAATTGATATCGATTCTGGCGCGCACCTTAAGGTCGACGTCGCCGGCGAGCGCGCGCGAGAGATCTTGGAGCAGGCCCGGCACGACGCCATGACCCGCCGTCGCTTTATTATCGGCGGCGTCGTTGCGGTCGTTGCGGGGCTCGGCGTCGTTGGCGCGGCAACCCATGGCTTTGGCATCCCCGACTACCTGGACGGCATCCGCGGTTCGCTTGACGACTACACTTGGGACCAGCTGCAGGAGATTTCGCTCAAGATTAAGGCCGCCGAGACCCGTAGCGAGGCACGCGAGATTGCCAAGCGCTACCACCTGCTCGACGCTGATGGGCATATCCCCTATCCGTGCACCAAGCGTGTCACGCTCACCAACGGACTGCAGGTCGGCGCGCAGCTTGTGGGCATCCGCCACGATGAGCTTCTGGACGGGACGGGCAAGGCCGGGCTGACGTTTATGTTCGACGCGGGTATTGCTGAGCGCAACGCTACGGCTGAACCGCCGAGCGCCGGCTGGGCAGATTGCGAGCTGCGGGGATGGCTCAACGGCGACGGCCTTAAGCTGCTACCCAACGAGTTGCGCGCGCTCATCAAGTCTGTCAAAAAGATCTCAAATAACGTTGGCGCCGCCAACAGTGCATCGTGTCTGAGCGAGTTGCCCGCAACCCTTTGGCTGCCCGCCATGGTCGAGCTGTGCGGTACGCAACCGCCCGATTCGTTTGCCGAGGGCTATCACTACCTGGCAGACATCTACAACGGCGAGGGCAAGGAGTACCAACTCTTCCGCGAGCTCAAGGTGAGCCCGTATTCCACGAACGAGACGATGGTCCGCCAGTGGAAGGGCAAGGACACTTGTTGGTGGGAGCGCACGGTGAGCCCCGACACATCGGAGAGCGAAGGCACGCTCTATATGAACCGCGTGGGGCACGACGGCGACGTCTTTACGTACGCAACGCCTGCGGAAAAGCCAAGCAAGCGAACCTGCGTGATCCCCGGGTTCTGCATCTAGGGAGCGGGCGTCTTGCCGTGACGGGACCCCTCCCCGGCAATTGTCTCGTTCTGTAACACTAGCTCGGCAGATACAGATCTAGATGTTACAGAACGAGACAAAACCCAACCCCGCGAGACAACATCTCAATCTGTAACAGTAAGGGGTCAAAAAACTCTCTAGATGTTACAGATCAAGACATTTGAGTTGACCGCGGACGCTCTGTCTCGATCTGTAACAGTTAGAGGTCATATTTGCTGCTAGATGTTACAGATTGAGACATTAAGTTTCCCGTCAACTGTTTGTCTAAATCTGTAACAGTTACGGCTCAAAAACCGGTTCAGACGTTACAGATTGAGATGTTTGGCAGAGACGGCCACCGATTGAGCAGCCGCCCTCATCTGTAATGAAAAGTCATACATTCCAACTATTACTGGACACCCCCAGGGGGTATGGGTGTATAGTATCGGCAGGTTAACAATTCCAACACCGAACTACAGAAAGGAGAAGCCATGGCTCAAGATAAGTTCGACGTGGGCGGCATGACATGCGCCGCCTGCCAGGCGCACGTGGACCGCGCCGTAAGCAAACTCGACGGCGTCCAAAGCGTCGCGGTCAACCTACTCGCTGGTTCCATGATGGTCGACTATGACCCCGCGCAGGTCTCCCCCGAGGATATCTGCACCGCCGTCGACCGCGCGGGCTACTCGGCCTCGCCCGTCGATGCGGGCACCGGCGCCGCTGGCTCAAACGGCAGCGTGCAAGCCAGGTCCGGCGCCGCCCATATGGAGTCGCCTACCAAAAAGCTGGAGGCCGCCGCTTCCGCCATGCGCACCCGCCTCATCGTCTCGATCGTATTCCTCATCCCACTGTTCTGCATAGGCATGGGGCACATGCTCGGTTGGCCGCTACCCGGCATTTTCACCGACCATACCCACAGCATGACGCTCGCGCTCACCGAGCTCGTCCTGCTCATCCCCATCGTCTACGTCAACGACGCGTACTTTATCAACGGGTTTAAATCGCTCGCGCACGGCGCGCCGACCATGGACGCTCTCATCGCCGTCGGCGCCACCGCGTCGATCGCCTGGTCGCTCTATGCCATGTTTATCATGGCCGACCAGCTGGCCGCCGGGCAAATCCACGAGGCCATGATGACGGGCATGGACAACCTGTATTTTGAGAGTGCGGGCACGATCCTGTCGCTCGTCACCGTGGGCAAATACCTCGAGACACGCAGCAAATCCAAAACCGGCGGCGCCATCGAGGCGCTCATCGACTTGGCACCCAAGACTGCGACCGTCGTTGCCGACGACGGCACCGAAACCACCGTCGACGTCGACAGTATCCTTCCCGGCCAGGTCCTGCGCGTGCGCCCCGGAGAGTCCATCCCCGTCGATGGCGTGGTGCTCGAGGGCAGCTCGGCCGTGGACGAGAGTGCGCTCACCGGCGAGTCCATCCCCGTGGAAAAGACCGCCGGTGCCACCGTCAACGCGGCCACGGTCAACCGCACGGGCTCGTTTACCTTCCGCGCCACGCGTGTGGGCGCCGACACGTCGCTCGCCAAGATTATCCAGCTCGTCGAGGACGCCAACGCCACCAAAGCGCCCATCGCCCGCATGGCCGACAAGGTCGCCGGCGTGTTCGTGCCCGTGGTGTTTGTAATCTCGGTCGTGACCTTTGTAGTGTGGATGGCACTGACCGGCAGCATGAACGAGGCGCTCACCTCCGCCGTGGCCGTGCTGGTGATCAGCTGCCCGTGCGCACTGGGTCTGGCCACGCCCGTCGCCATTATGGTGGGTACCGGCAAGGGCGCCGAGATGGGCATTCTGTTCAAGAGTGCCGAGGCGCTGGAGAATCTGCGCAGTGTGGGCACCGTGGTGCTCGACAAGACGGGCACGGTCACCCGCGGCAAGCCTGCCGTGACCGATATCGTAGTAGCCACGCGCGCTGACGGCTCGCCCGCCATGAGCGAAAAGTCGCTGCTCAAGCTGGCCGCCGCGTTGGAGCGCTCGAGCGAGCACCCGCTGGCCGAGGCGATTATGGCCGAGTGCGAGGCACGCGGAATTGTCGCGCGCATGGTCGAGGACTTTGCCGCCGTGCCCGGTCGTGGCGTAACGGCGCGCGAGGGGCAGAACGCCATTGCAGCCGGCAACGTACGCCTGATGGACGAGCTGGGCGTTACCGTGCCCGCGGGTCTTGCCGAGCAATTTGCCGCCGAGGGCAAGACGCCGCTGTTCTTTGCCAAGAATGGCGAGCTTACCGGCACCATTGCCGTGGCTGACGAGGTCAAGGAGACGAGCGCCGGGGCCATTTCCGCGCTCCGCTCGCTTGGCGTCGACGTGCGCATGCTCACCGGCGACAACCGCGTGACGGCCGAAGCAATCGCCCGCCGCGTGGGACTCACCAGCGAACAGGTCATCGCCGACGTCCTCCCCGCCGACAAAGAACGCCACGTGCGCGAACTGCAGGATGCGGGCGGCAAGGTCGCCATGGTGGGCGACGGCATCAACGACTCCCCCGCCCTGGCGCGCGCCGACGTTGGCCTCGCTATCGGCACCGGCGCCGACATCGCCAAAGAAGGGGCAGATGTGGTGCTCATGCGCAGCGACCTCATGGATGTTGCGCGCGCCATCGAGCTTTCGCGCGCCACGATCCGCAACATCAAGCAGGACCTGTTCTGGGCGCTGTTCTACAACGGCATCGGCATTCCGCTGGCGGCCGGTGTGTTCTTCCCCCTCACCGGTTGGCAGCTCTCGCCGATGTTTGGCGCCGCGGCCATGAGCCTGTCGAGCGTGTGCGTCGTAAGCAATGCGCTGCGCCTGCGAACCTTTAAGCCTAAAGTGGCAAAATAGGCTCACTATTACGTCCATTTAGAACGGGTTTTCCAGGTGCCAGAGATTGACCTGAAAGAGGAGCGACGCGTACTTTGGTACGCGAGCGACGGCTTGAAGGTCAAGGTCGGGTGCCTGGGAAAGCCGACACAACAGAGAGGAATACCCATGCGTTACACAATCAAGACTTCCGGCCTCATGTGCGGCCACTGCGACGCTGCTGTCGAGACGGCACTGCTCAACGTGGCCGGCGTGACCGACGCCGACGCCGATCACGAGACCCAGACCGTCCAGGTGGAGTGCGCCGACACCGTGACCGCCGAGCAGCTCGCCGCCGCCGTCGAGGGCGCCGGCGAGAAGTTCCACGCCCTGTCCGTAACCGCCGCGTAACGACCCACGCGCACCCCGACCAGAAACGAGGACCCGCCATGATGGCAGACCATAAATCGGTGACCCGCATGCTCAAGACGGCACGCGGTCAGATCGACGGCATCCTGCGGATGGTCGAGGAGGACCGCTACTGCGTCGATATCTCCACGCAGCTCATGGCCACACAGGCGCTCCTCGCGCGCATCAACGCCGATGTGCTCAAGGCGCATATCGAGGGCTGCGTGACTTCGGCAATCGAATCGGGCGACGAAGACCTCAAAGCCGCCAAGCTCGCCGAGATCGAACGCGTCGTCGACAAGCTCTCCAAGTAATTGGGGCATTGGGGACGGACTGCTTTGCACCTTCTTGGTGCATCGGGGACAGGTATGTTTGCACCACCTTGGTGCAGGTTGACCTGTCCCCCTTGCTCTAAATCGGGTATAAAGGTGTGCAGCATATCGAACGAAAGGCAATTTGCATGAATGACTTTATGAAGGGCCGCAATGGCGCCGATGAGCTCACCATCGTGATGGGCTTTGTCGGCATCGTCATCGCGATAATCGGATCGATAGCCCATATCCAGTGGCTCAGCTGGATCGCCATCGCCGTGATCGTGATTGGCGTGCTGCGCGGCCTGTCCAAAAACATCGATGCGCGTCGCAAGGAAAACGCTGCCTTTGTCGCCGCGGCCGCGAACGTCCCCGGCTTGGGCAAGTTCGTCGCCAGCTTGGGCGGCGGCGCTGCAGCAGCCAGCACCTCGCGCGCGGCTGGAACGAGCAAGGAAGACTTTGAGCGCGCCAAGCGCACGGCCAAGAAGATGTGGAAGGGTCGCAAAACTACGGCATACCTCAAGTGCCCCAACTGCGGCCAGATGCTCTCCGTCCCCAAGGGCAAAGGCAAGATCCGCGTCACCTGCCCCAAGTGCCACGCCAAGATGGAAACCCGCTCCTAACGCCCGCACGCGGGATAAATTAATCAGGTTTGTTTGTCCCAAATCTTAAGTATTTGTTCGATAAAAAAGCCGAGGCCTCGTGTTGAGACCTCGGCTTTTTGTATGCGGCAACGGAGCTGCCCCTTTGTCACATCTACGCCACACCGTCGCGGGCCAGCTCCTCAGCCAGCGCTTCGGCAGGCATGGCCATAATCGTGTCGAGCTCGGCGTCCACCTCGGGAATGCGCTTCACCTTGAGCTTGCGCACCAGATTACCGCGACACATCACGTGCGTCGGCTCGCGCAGAGCGCACAGGTCATCGAGCGGGTTCTCGCGCGTCACCAGGATATCGGCGGCCTTACCGCACTCGATCGTGCCGGTCTCGCCGCCCAGCCCCAGCAGCTCGGCATTGACCTGCGTGGCCGTATGCAGAGCGAAGGCGTTGCTCACGCCCACGTACTTGGCAAAATAGGCCACCTCGCGCCACATGTCGTACTGCGTCACGAACGGGCAGCTCGAGTCCGTGCCCAGGCCGACCTTAACGCCAGCCTCCAGCGCCGCACGAGCGCTCTCGATAATGCCCGAGCACACAATGTCGCCGTTCTTCTTTTGCGTGTCCGTCGAATGAGTCTTGTCCGGATCGAGCAATACAAACGGCAGTGCCGGGCTGATCGTGCAGGTAACGCTGGGCGCACGTCCCTCGAGCTGCGTGCCCGCGGCGCCACGGTACAGCTCCAGGATCTCGGGCGTCATCGGGGCACCGTGCTCGATCGTGTCGACCCCGGCCTCAAGCGCGGCCTTCACGCCCTCGGTGCTCTCGACATGAGCCATAACCGGCAGGCCCACCTCGTGCGCCGCCTTGCACGCCGCCGCGGCAACCTCCACCGGCATACGCAGCACGCCCGGCTCGCCCACCTCGGTCGCGTCGAACACGCCACCCGTCACGAACAGCTTAATGACGTCGGCACCGCGCGCATACAAATCGCGCACCTGTTCTGCCGCCTCGTCGGGGGTATTGGCGACCTGCGCGAACAGCCCCGCGCCATGACCGCCCGGCACCGTAACGCCCGTTCCCGGCGCCACCAGGCGCGGGCCCTGATACTTGCCGGCATCGATAGCATCGCGCACGACGATATCGGCAAACAGCGGGTCGCCCGCGCCACGTACCGTGGTCACGCCGCTCGCCAGCTGCTGCTGGGCGCTTCCCTTAAGGATGTGGCGAACGATGGCACAGCCCACCGGATTATCGAGCTTCTTCATCAGCGCGCCCGCATCACCCGCCGAAACCGGCTTGCCCGAGCCGCACAGATGCACATGCATATTGATGAGGCCTGGCATGAGATATGCACCTGCCAGGTCGATGACCTCGGCACCTGCAGGCGCCTGCGCCACAGCGCTCGGTCCCATCCAGGTGATGATGCCACGCTCGACGGTCACGGCCATATCGGGCTGCGGCTCCATATGCTCCGAACCATCCAGAACGGTCGCATTGATAAACAATGTGGGACGATCGGCAAACGCCATATCGAGCTCCTCCCTCACGAGCAACTTGAACATTTGTCCATTATCACCCAGCGCGGCAGGGTTGCTGCGGACACATCGGCTAACGGGAGGAAGAAAAGGGCGTGAGGATGAACAGACCAGCGCAGCGATGTTTCGGTCGTTCCAGCAAAATGTCTTGATCTGTAACAGATAGACCGTCTTTACCCTTCCAAATGTTACAGATCGAGATTTTCGGTCGTGCGTCCAACCTTTGTCTCAATCTGTAACAGTTGGGTCGAATTTTGACCGTTAGATGTTACAGATCGAGATATTCTCCAGCCCCATCGTCAGGCGTCTAAATCTGTAACAAGTGGACAGGTTTTCGGCCTTTAGATGTTACAGATTGAGATCTTTTAGCGGTAGCCAACCTTTTGTCTTGATCTGTAACAGTTACGATGCCAAACAGCCTCTAGATGTTACAGATTGAGACGAACTCGTCCGGAACAACCACATCCGCGTTAGTCGTACCCCTCAGTGCCCATACCACTGACGCTTCCATTGCTCAGCCAAATCGACCCGCTGCGGAATACCCGCCAGCCTCATTTTCTCGACCAGCTTCCCCGGGTTCTTGAGTTCATCAAACGTGAACCGAAGCACCTTGTGCCCGAGCATTGTCAGATGAGATTCCCGCTGACGCTCTGCCACGAACGGGTCAACCGACTCCCGACCCTCACCGTTCAGCAAGGTATACTTCCCCTTTCCGTCGAGCTCGCCGATGACACATGTCCCGTCCTCGAGCCTCCAGAAATAATCGACCCGAAACACCTGGCTCGAATCGAGCGGATCGCGAAACTCCACCTGCAACTCCGGAACCGGAAAGCCATATGCAATAAAGAATGCTCGGAACCGAGACTCGCCACCGTTTTCGGACAGGCCGTCTGCATGCGACGCAATCACCTGTGCCCTGCGATACCCTCGCCTGCCCTCGCAATCCGCGCGGAGGCGCTCGCACAAATCCCCACGTGATACGCCTTTCGCCCGCAGTGCAGAATCGGCAATCGCCAACCCGTAGGAGAACGGCGCACGCAGTAGGCAATCCTCCACCGTGCGCCAAAACGACGTCACCCGCACGCCATCAACATGCTCGAGTGCGCCCGCCATCTGCGGACGCAACAACCTGCACCCGCCGCTCAACGTCACCGAACAACCCGTCTTAACAAGAAAACGCGACCCAAGCAGATCATTCGGCACCTCCAGACCCCACAAAAGCGCCGCGTCATAGCCCCAAAACGCCCAATCGGGATGAAACTCTGCAAGCCCTTTGATGGTACGCAGCGTTCGCTCCGCCGGCGTCAGCACACCCCAATCATGTTGAAAGCAGAACAAATACGGCTCGGGTTCCGCGATATCGTCGGTTCCAACATGACGCCGCAGCCACATGAGCTCGGCATTGTCATGCGTTGCGAGCAGCGCACCTTGCTCGGTCGCCTCCGTGAGTCGCGCGAGCATCCTATTCCGCGCCAACGTGTTGCGAGTCGTATGCTTGTGCTTGAAAACGGTATTAGACACTTCCATCACCACCACATCGGACAAATGGACCATCGTCACCGTTGCCTCCACCGACAAACGTCTTGATCTGTAACAAGAAGACCGATTTTTGGACTGTAGATGTTACAGATTGAGACATTCCCCCCAGCCAGGTGCCAAACGTCTCGATCTGTAACAGCAAGACGTTCTCCAGGCCCCTAAACGTTACAGATTTAGACAAACCAGCGGTGCCCAAGCGTTCGTCTCGATCTGTAACAGATAGACTGGTTTTTTGTCCCCAAACGTTACAGATCGAGACATAAAGGCAGAAGGCGAGGCAGGCGACAACCGCCCATCCCCTACTCCCATTCTTGCTCGTAAATAATGAGCGACTTTACGTACCGCCCCTGGGCGCCCATGATGTCGCGGACCAGACGCAAGAAGAAGCTGATGCACGAGGTGTCAAAGCCGTCCTGCAGGTCCTCCGGATGCACCGCACCCGGCCCATCGACCGCCGTATCGCTCAGCCGCGCGATGTCATACAGGTAGAGCTGTCCCGCCGTAAGCCAGACATCGTCGACGCAGGCGAGGCGCACCGCAATCGCGCCGTCACTCCAGTGCTCCTTCTGCACGATATGCGGGTCGTAGACATCAAAGCGATGATCGGTGCGTGTGTCCTTCAGCACGACCATGCCGGACGCAGGATTCTTGTCCAAAATGCCAAAGCGCGAGAAATACTGCGTGTCGCGTACCTGCTCGAGCCGCTTGAGCGAGGCAGGCGAAAGCGATGCCGGCGGCTCGTCAACATATAGCTCGAGCAGCGTTTTGTCATGGCGATAGGGGCGCTCAAACAGCAGCCAATCGGTAAACGCCATGTTGTAGGCCATGATTTCGTTTTGCGAAGGCTCGGTGCAATAGCTGAGCCACGGGTCGACAATGACCTCGAACTGTTCGCGCGCCGGCTCCAGGAATTGAAACTTCCGCAGCATCCAAAAATGGGCCATGCCGGCAATATCGTTGCCGACGGCTTCGGCTAGCTCTGCTCGGTCAAAAGCGTGGTCAGTCATGGCATCCTCCTCAAACTGATGGACCTCAATTTGAGCTTACGAGGAAGGTGGGCAGCCACGACCAGCGCGGGCAAAATAGGCCTCCGACTGCAAACCAGATGCTGACCAAACACTTGACGAAAAGCTTGATCGAAAATGCGCACCGCAACAAAACCGCAGGTAGACATAGACGGCCAACCCGCCCTTTTGAGCCAGATGCCCGCAGCCACCACAGAAACAACAGGTGACCACAGCCCGAAAAGTCGACAAATGAACATCCGTACGTCGACAAACGAGCAAACTGCTCGCAAATCCGCAAGGAGTGTCCCCGAATGCCGACAGAAAAGGAACGTCCCCAACTGCCGGCACTTAGGGACGTTCCTTTTGTGCCGGCAGTTAGGGACAGCCCTTGCCGATTCGATTGTTGAGTATCTCCGTGACTACTTTACAGTTCCAGCGCGTCGGCGACTTCGGCTGCGCAGGCAAGGGCGTCGGCCATGGCGTTCACCACGAGCGAGCTGCCGTTGCGGGCGTCGCCGGCCACATACACCGGCGCGGCATCCGCAGCAACGCCATCCACGCGGGCCGCAAGGTGCGAGCCCTCGGCAGCCATCACCGGCAGCGGACGACCAGCGGTGGCAACAGACACGCCCACCGCATCGAACACGTCGTGCTCGGGACCCGTAAAGCCACAGGCGATGAGCACCAGCTGCGCCGGCACCTCGTGCTCGGAGCCCGCGATGCGCTCGGGCTTGCCGGCCGACCAATCCAGATCGACCACGCGCAGACCCGCGGCCGCACCCTTCTTGTCCAGCAGCACCTCGAGGGTGTCCACGCCCCAGGCACGCATCTCGCCACCCATCGCAGCGATAGCCTCCTGCTGGCCGTAATCGGTCTTCTTAACGTTGGGCCACTGCGGCCAGGGGTTGCCTGCCGCGCGCTTATCGGGCGCAGCCGGCAAGAACTCAAACTGGCGCACGCTGCGCGCGCCCTGACGCACCGCGGTACCCACGCAGTCGTTGCCGGTATCGCCACCGCCAATGACCACGACGTCCAGGCCGCGTGCGTCAATAGCAGGCTCACCGCCATCGAGCACCGAGACGGTCGAAGCCGTCAGGTAGTCCACGGCATACACCACGCCCGGGGCATCAATGTTCGCAGCCGAAAGTCCACGCGGAGCACGGGCGCCGGCAGCCACCACGGCGGCGTCAAAGTCGTCGAGCTCGGCCGCCACCGCAGGGTTCGTAACGTCGACACCCAGCTCAAACACAATGCCCAGCTCGCGCATGAGCGCCACGCGGCGCTCGACCACGGACTTCTCGAGCTTCATGTTGGGAATGCCGTACATGAGCAGACCGCCCGGGCGGTCGTCGCGCTCAAACACCGTCACGCGAGCGCCGCGACGGGCGAGCTCCCATGCTGCCACCAGACCGGCAGGACCGGAGCCCACCACGGCAACCGTGGGTGCGCCCTCCCCCGCCGGCTCAAAGCGACGCGGACCGCCATTTGCCCACTCATGGTCGCTGATCGCACGCTCGTTGTCATGGATCGTCGTGGGCTGGCCATCGACCGAACCCAGGTTGCATGCGGCCTCGCACAGCGCCGGGCACACGCGACTCGTGAACTCGGGCATGGGCGAGGTGAGCGACAGGCGCTCGGCAGCCTCGTCCCAGCGGCCGCGGTACACCAGCTCGTTCCACTCGGGAATCAGGTTGTGCAGCGGGCAGCCGCTCGGGCGTGCCTTGCCAAAGCTCGCGCCCATCTGGCAAAACGCCACGCCGCACATCATGCAGCGGCTCGCCTGGGCGCGACGCGCGTCGTCGTCGAGCTCCACGTACAGCGGATCAAAATCATGGCTGCGCTCCTCCACGGGGCGCAGCTCGTGGGTCATGCGATCGATATCAAGAAAAGCACCGGGCTTACCCATGGCACTTACGCCTCCTTCTTGGTCGAAGCAACAGAACCGGTAGCGACCACGGGCACAGCACCGCCCGCGACATCAAAGCGAGCGACATCCGCGGCACTCGCGCGACCGGTCACAATGTCAAACGCCAGCTCCTCTGCCTGTACATGCGTCTTGCCGGCAGCCTCACCCGCAGCGACAATCGCCAGCACGCGCTCGTACTCAGTCGGAATGACCTTCACAAAGTGCTTGCTCATCGTCTCAAAGCTGTAGAGCAGCTTAATGCCGCGCGGACTCTGTGTCGCGTCCACGTGCTCCTGGATGAGCGCGCGAATCTGCGCCAGCTCGCCGGCCGTCGGGGCCTTGAGCTCAACGCTCTCGTGGTTCACACGGGCATCGAGCGTGCCGTACTGGTCAAAGACATAGGCCACGCCGCCCGTCATACCGGCGGCGAAGTTCTGCCCGACCTCGCCCAGAATGAGCGCCAGACCGCCCGTCATGTACTCGCAACCATGGTTGCCGCAGCCCTCGACCACCACGGTGGCGCCGGAGTTGCGCACGCCAAAGCGCTGGCCGGCCAGGCCGTTAATGAAGCCGCGGCCGCTCGTGGCGCCAAAGAACGCAACGTTGCCCACGATGATGTTCTCGTCGAACTTGTAGGTCGCATGCGGGTTGGGGCGCACCGACACCTCGCCGCCCGAAAGGCCCTTGCCAAAGTAGTCGTTGGCGTCGCCGCACACGTTGAGCGTAATGCCGCGCGGCAGGAACGCGCCAAAGCTCTGACCGGCCGATCCATCGCAATCGATGGTGATGGAGCCGGCGGGCAGGCCCTCGGGATGTGCCTTGGTCACCGCGTTACCCAGGATGGTGCCCACGCAACGGTTGACGTTGGCGATGTCGGCATGGAAGCGAATCGGACGCAGGTGCGCACGGGCATCGGCCGTATAGGGCACAAACAACGTGGAGTCGAGCGTCTTGTCGAGCTCGCTGTCCGCGGCCATCTGCGGCAGGAAGTGGCGACCGTCGGCACCCGGGATATGGGCACCGAACTCGCAGGTCGCGCTCGCCAGCACGGGCGACAGATCGAGCAGGTTGGCCTTGCGGTTGCCCGGAACCTCGATCTGGCGCAAGCACTCGGGGTGGCCGACCATCTCGTCGACGGTGTGGAAGCCCAGGCTCGCCATGACCTCGCGCAGCTGCTCGGCAACAAAGAGCATAAAGTGCTCGACGTGCTCGGGCTTACCGCGGAAGCCGCGACGCAGGCGGCAGTTTTGCGTGGCGATGCCGGCCGGGCAGGTATCCTGCTGACAGTCGCGCTGCATGAGGCAGCCCATGGAGATGAGCGGCATGGTCGCGAAGCCAAACTCCTCGGCACCCAGCAGGCAGGCGACGGCAACATCGGTGCCGTCCATGAGCTTGCCGTCGGCCTCGAGCACCACGCGCGAGCGCAGGCCGTTTTGCAGCAGCGTCTGCTGGGCCTCGGCAAGGCCGAGCTCCAGCGGCAGGCCGGCATGCCAAATGGAATCGCGCGCAGCGGCACCCGAGCCGCCATTGTGGCCGCTGATCAAGATCTTGTCGGCGGCACCCTTGGCCACGCCGGTAGCAATGGTGCCGACGCCGGCCTCGCTGACCAGCTTGACCGACACGCGCGCGCCGGGGTTTGCGTTCTTAAGATCGAAGATCAGCTCTGCCAGATCCTCGATGGAGTAAATGTCGTGATGCGGCGGAGGCGAGATCAGGCCGATGCCGGGTGTGGACTGACGAACCTCGGCGATCCAGGGGTAGACTTTCTTGCCGGGCAGGTGGCCACCCTCGCCGGGCTTGGCGCCCTGGGCCATCTTGATCTGAATCTCGAAGGCACTGCACAGGTAGCGGCTCGTCACGCCAAAGCGCGCGCTTGCCACCTGTTTGATGGCGGAGTTCTTGGAGTCGCCGTTGGCTAGCGGGGTCTCGCGACGCGGGTCCTCGCCGCCCTCGCCGGAGTTGGAACGGCCGTGCAGGCGGTTCATGGCGATGGCCATGCACTCGTGTGCCTCTTTGCTGATGGAACCGTACGACATGGCGCCGGTGTTAAAGCGACGGACGATGTTGAGCGCGGGCTCCACCTCGTCGAGCGAAACCGGCGTGCGGCCGCTGGCATTAAAGTCGAGCAAGTCGCGCAGGCGCACGGCACGGCCGGTACGGTGCAGGCGAGCGCTGTACTCCTTAAAGGTGTCGTAGCTGTCCTCACGGCAGGCAGTCTGCAGCAGGTAGACGGTCTGGGGGTCGATGAGGTGTTCCTCGCCGCCGAGCGGGCGCCACTTGGTCAGACCCAGCGTGGGCAGCTGATCGGGAGCCGGGCTCTTAAGGATAGCAAGCGCGGCGTCGTAGCGCTCATTCTGCTCGCGCTCGACGTCCTCGACGCCCATACCGCCCACACGGCTCACCGTGCCGGCGAAGTACGCGTTGACGAACTCCGGCGTAAAGCCCACGGCCTCGAAGATCTGCGCCGAATGGTAGCTCTGCACCGTGGAGATGCCCATCTTGGACATGATGGAAACGATGCCGGCAGTCGCGGCCTTGTTGTAGTTGGCGATACCCTGCTCGGCCGTCACGTCCAGGTCGCCGCGTGCCGCCAGATCGCGGATGCACGCATGTGCGTTGTACGGATAGATGCCGCTCGCGGAGTAGCCCACCAGTGCCGCAAAGTCGTGCGGGGACACGGCGTCACCGCACTCCACCACGATGTCGGCAAAGGTACGCACGCCGGCGCGGATCAGGTGGTTGTGCACGCAGCCCACGGCGAGCAGCGACGGCACGGGCACCTCGCCCGCAGCGGCACGATCGCTCAACACCACGATGTTCACGCCGTCGCGGACCGCAGCCTCAACGTCCTCTGCAAGCTGCTTGAGCGCAGCCTGCAGCGCGCCCTCGCCGGCATCGCGGCGGTACACGGCGCGGAAACGGCGGGTCTTAAAGCCCACGCGGTCGATGGCGCAGATACGCTCGAACTCTTCCTCGTTGAGCAACGGGCGCTCCAAGCGCACCAGTTGGCAGGCCGTACGAGAATCCTCGAGCAGGTTGCCGTGGTTGCCCAGGTAGAGCGTGGTCGAGGTGACCATATGCTCGCGAAGGGCGTCGATAGGCGGGTTCGTGACCTGGGCGAACAGCTGATAGAAGTAGTCAAAGAACGAACGCGTCTTCTTGGACAGGCAGGCCAGTGGTGCGTCGATGCCCATCGAGGCGAGCGGGGCCTTGCCCTGCTGGGCCATGGGACGCACGACCTCGTCGACGTCATCCCAGTGATAGCCGAGCTTGGCCATACGCACGGCGGCGGGCACCTCGGCGTCCTCGGCGGGCGTTGTCGCAACGGGCTCATCGAGCGCGTCGACGGTCAGCGTCTCCTCGGCAATCCAGTCGCGGTAGGGCTTTTCCTTGGCATAGCGGGCACGCAGCTCATCGTTGTAGATCACGCGGCCGCGGGCAAAATCGACCTCGAGCATCTGACCCGGCCCCAGACAGCCGCTCGTCAGGATGTTCTCGGGGCTCACCTCGATGGTGCCCACCTCGCTTGCCAGCATAAAGCGACCGTCGCGCGTCACATAGTAGCGGGCGGGGCGCAGGCCGTTGCGGTCGAGGGCGGCACCCAGGGTACGGCCGTCGGTAAAGGCGATGGCGGCCGGGCCGTCCCAGGGCTCCATGAGCATGGACTGGTAAGCGTCGTAGGCGCGGCGCTCCTCGCTCAGGCTGTCGTTGTGGTCCCACGGCTCGGGCAGCAGCATGGATGCGGCACGCGTGAGCGGACGGCCGTTCATGACCAAAAACTCGAGCACGTTGTCCAGAATCGCGGAGTCGGAACCCTCACGGTTGATGATGGGCATCACGCGCTCAAGATCATGCTGCAGCACGGGGCTGTACAGGTTGGGTTCGCGGGCGCGAATCCAGTTGACGTTGCCCTTGAGGGTGTTGATCTCGCCGTTGTGGATGATAAAGCGGTTGGGGTGTGCGCGCTCCCAGCTGGGCGTGGTGTTGGTGGAGTAGCGCGAGTGGACGAGTGCCACGGCCGTTTTGACGGCGGCATCGTTGAGATCGATGAAGAAGCGGCGCATCTGCGTGGCGACGAGCATGCCCTTGTACACGATAGTGCGCGAGCTCATGGAGCACACGTAGAAGATCTTGTCGCGCAGGGCGAACTCGGCGTCGGCCTTCTTCTCGATGGTGCGGCGGCACACGTACAGGCGGCGCTCAAAGGCGTCACCCGCCGGCGTATCGTCGGGACGGCCCAGGAAGGCCTGCAAGATGGTGGGCATGTAGGCACGCGCCGTCTCGCCCAGGTCGTGCGGGTCGACGGGCACCTCACGCCAAAAGAGCAGCGGCACGCCGGCCTCGGCGCAACCCTCCTCAAACACGCGGCGGCCATCCTCTACGCCCTTGTCATCCTGCGGAAAGAACAGCATGGCCACGCCATAGTCGCCCTCTGCCGGCAGAATCTGGCCGCACTTTTGAGCCTCTTTGCGGAAAAAGTGATGCGGAACCTGGAACAGGATACCGGCACCGTCGCCGGTATTCTTCTCGAGTCCCGTGCCGCCGCGGTGCTCCAAGTTAACCAGAATGGACAGCGCGTCATCCAGAATCTGATGATGGCGCTCGCCATTGATATCGGCAAGAGCGCCGATGCCGCATGCATCGTGGTCGAATTCGGGGCGATAAAGGCCCTGCTGTTGAGCGGAATCTGCCTGCATCGCGATCCTCCCCTAGATATTTAGACAGTCAGTTGAATAGGCATAGTAGGAGCATCAGGGCATCGTTGTGTTTCCCGCCCGTTTCGAAACAATCGCGTAACGCACACCTTACGAGTGGGCACCGCCGACCTCAAGGGCGGCAACAAGGCGCCCAAGTTCGGCTTGTAAGCTCACCGCTTCAAACATCTCAATCTGTAACAGGAGGAACCGATTTTGGCGCCTAGATGTTACAGATTGAGATTTTCTGCGGGACGGTTTTGGTTTGTCTCGATCTGTAACACGAAGGGTCGGTTTTGGCGGCAAACTGTTACAGATCGAGACATTTCGGCAGCCCCCTTTCACCATCCCATTCAAATACAACAATTTTGTTAGTCTTGGTTAACTTTTAAGCTTAAAACGGGTATCCTTTGCGGCGTCAAGCAAACGGCACGCACACCGTGCCAGATCAAGGAGGCCCCTATGGCGCACCAAGCAGACCAGCAGACGATGCAACTCGTCCTCATCCGTCACGGAGAGTCCGAGTGGAACAAGCTCAACCTGTTCACCGGCTGGACCGATGTTGAGCTCACCGACACGGGCCGCGAAGAAGCCGCAGCAGGCGGTCGAGCCCTCAAAGAAGCCGGTTTCGACTTTGACGTCTGCTACACTTCGCGCCTCAAGCGCGCGATCCACACCCTCAACATCGTGCTCGGCCAAATGGATCGCGAGTGGCTGCCCGTCATCAAATCCTGGAAGCTCAACGAGCGCCACTACGGAGCGTTGCAGGGTCTCAACAAGGCCGATGCCGCGGCGGAGCACGGCGACGAGCAGGTGCTCATCTGGCGCCGCTCCTTCGATATCTGCCCGCCGGCACTCGAGCCGAACGACGCGCGCGATCCCCACACCCAGGAGCAATACCGTGATGTCGCGCCCGATCAGCTGCCCTATACCGAATGCCTCAAGGACACGATCGCCCGCGCCTGGCCCTATTTCGAAGACGAGATTCGCCCCCAGATGCTCGCCGGCAAGCGCGTACTCATCGCCGCACACGGCAACTCCCTGCGCTCACTCGTCATGAAGCTCGAGCACCTCACGCCCGAGGAGATCCTCAAGGTCAACATCCCCACCGGCGTGCCGCTCGTCTACACCTTCGATACCGATTTCAATGTCCTCGACAAGCGCTACATCGGCGACCCGGCGACCATCGCCGCCAAGATCGACGCCGTGGCCAATCAGGGCAAAGCGCACAAGTAGCCCCAACCCAAATCCGACGCGTGGCGCCGCACGACCCAGATGCGACGTCACGCCGCCCATACGCAGGAGCGCACCATGCTCAACCATCTCAAACAACACTTTGGCTCCCGACGCACCGGTGGTCACGGAGGCCTAGACATTGCGCGGCATATCGGCCCCGGGCTGCTCGTGACCGTCGGCTTTATCGACCCGGGCAACTGGGCCTCCAATATGGCCGCGGGCTCGCAGTTTGGCTACGCGCTGCTGTGGATCGTCACGCTGTCCACGATTATGCTCATCGTGCTGCAGCACAACGCGGCGCACTTGGGCATCGCCACGGGCGCCTGCCTTGCCGAGGCCACGACCCGCTTTCTCCCCCGCATCGTGGGACGCGCGGTGCTCGGCAGCGCCTATCTCGCGACCATCGCCACCGCCATGGCCGAAGTCCTGGGCGGCGCGATTGCCCTTCAAATGCTCTTTGGGCTGCCCGTGCGTGCGGGCTGCGTCATCGTGGCGGCAGTATCGATGGCGATGCTCATGACGAACTCCTACAAGCGAGCCGAACGCTGGATCATCGCCTTCGTAGGCGTGGTAGGACTCTCGTTTTTGGCCGAGCTTGCACTAGTCAAGGTCGACTGGCCGCAAGCCGCCGCAAGCTGGATCACGCCCAGTATGCCCACTGGCTCTGCCGCGATTATCGTGAGTGTCCTGGGTGCGGTCGTTATGCCACACAACCTTTTTCTGCACTCCGAGGTCATCCAATCCATGCACTTCGAAGGCCAAGGCGAGCAGGTTATCGAAGAGCGTCTGCGCTACGAGCTCTTCGACACGCTCATTTCGATGGGCGTGGGCTGGGCAATCAACTCGGCCATGGTCATCCTGGCCGCAACGACCTTCTTTGCGCACGGCATGGTCGTAGACGACCTCGCCGTCGCAGCGGCCACGCTCTCCCCCATTCTGGGCCCGGCGAGCTCGACCATCTTTGCGGTAGCGCTGCTGTTCGCGGGACTATCGAGCAGCGTGACAGCGGGCATGGCGGCGGGGACCATCACTGCGGGCATGTTCGACGAGGAATACGATATCCACGACCGACATTCCTCGATCGGGGTGGCGGCCTGTTTCGTCGGCGCAGTGACGGCGTGCCTGGTCGTCCCAAATCCTTTTGAAGGTCTCATCTGGAGTCAGGCACTGCTGTCGCTTCAGCTACCGATTACGGTCTTTGTGCTCATACGGCTCACCAGTTCACCCCGCGTCATGGGCAAATACGCCAATTCGCGTCCACTCAACGCGCTGCTCGTAGGGATCGGTGCCATCGTGACGATTCTCGATGTCGTGTTGTTGACAGGGATGTAATGGGGCGGGGCACCTACTCAGGCAAACGTCTCGATCTGTAACATCTAGACCCGCTTTTGATGTCTAGATGTTACAGATCGAGATCATTCCGAGGGTCAGCTCCGTTTGTCTCAATCTGTAACAAGTGGGCCAAATTTCCACCGTTAGATGTTACAGATTGAGACAAAAGGTCGGCCGGACTCACAACAGACAGGATCGGCCAACAGCAACCGCGATCCCTTGGGGGCGGAGGAAAAGGGCCCCGGGCGAGAATTCGACCGAGGCCCTTGGACAGAGCTATGTTCGGCTTTCGCCGTGTGTCTGCGAGCTACTCCTCGACGAGCTCAAACTGATCGGGACCGACGCCGCAGACCGGGCACACGTAGTCCTCGGGCAGCTCGGGCGTGTCGACCTCAACCTCGTAGCCACAAACGATGCACACGAACTTATACGTCTTCTTCTCCTCAGCCATGATGTTCTCCTCTCGAACGCGACTGGTGATGTACTTCGCTTATTAGTATATGTTATCAATAATATAATGCAAGTATTTTTAGAACATTTCTAGCCTTGATACGAGGACGCCTTCGGAGGCGTCTTGCCCTTCAGGACCTTATGGTAGTAATCGTAGGTGAGCGGCGTCTCGTCGCTCAGGTGCTCGGCATCCTCGACCTCGCCGATAAACAGTAGATGCGTGCCCACATCCACAGTGTCGATCAAACGGCAGCTAAACAGGGCCGTCGCGTGCTCGGGCACATAGGGCATGCCCAGAGCCGTCTCGCGGGTCTCGTATTTGGCAAACTTGTCATAATCGCTGCTGGTGCGGAACCCAAAGTTACCGATGTAGAGCATGTCGGCGGTCTGATCGATCACGGTCAGCGCGAACGCTTTGGCCGATGCGATGACGCCCGAGGTGACGTTGTCCTTGTTCACGGCAACCGAAATGCGCGGCGGCATGGACGTCACCTGCACCGCAGTGTTGATGACGCAGCCGGCGCGCAGCCCGTCTGCCGCGGCGCTCACCACGTACAGACCGCTCGGCATGGTAAAGAACGCAGTTTTGTCCATAACGATCACTCCCCTAACCCGGGTTGGAACCTCATGGATGTATGTACCCACAAAAAAGGCGGCGCCCATAACGGATGCCGCCTTTGAGACATATGTGTCAGAACAGTAAGAAAGATGAGACGCCCGCAGTTGCGGTGAAATAGGGACTGAATAGCCCCTCAAACAGGCAAAACAGTCCGTATTCCACCGCAACTTATACAGAACGCCTAGCGATTGTGCTCCTTGAGGGCGCGGTCGATCTCGCGCTGGACATCGCGCTTGGCCATATCCTCGCGCTTGTCGTAAAGCTTCTTGCCGCGGCCTAGGCCCAGCAGCAGCTTTACGCGGCCGTCGGTATTAAAGTAGAGCTCCAGCGGCACCAGCGCATAGCCGCGGTTGCGCAGCTTACCGTCGAGAAAGTCAATCTCCTTGCGGTGCAGCAGCAGACGACGGCGGCGATCAGGGTCGCGGTTCCACACGCCACCATGGCTATAAGGGTGGATATGCAGGCCCACGAGCCAGCACTCGCCGCCACGAATCAGTGCAAAGGTATCGGTAATCTGGCACGCGCGCTCGCGAATCGACTTGACCTCGGTACCGCTCAGCTCAATACCGCACTCAAACGTCTCATCGATAAAGTACTCGTGATGAGCCGAGCGATTCTTGGAAATGAGCTTGCGCTCGCGCTTACTGGGCATCGCCGGCCTCCTTGGCGCCATCGGCGTTTGAGCCCGCAGCCTCGCGCTTTGCCTTGCGCTCGGCGTTAAGCTCGGCATCACTCTCGCGCACCAGCTTGATAATCGCCGCGCACGCCTCTTCGCCCACCAGGTCGCGGGCACGGACCGTCAGGCGCGTAGCCTCCTGCTTGTCGCCGTCGCTCGCAGCGTCGGTCGCACACATGATCAGGCAGATGGCAATCTCGGCCGAAGGCGAGGTCGGCACGCCCTGCAGGGCGAGCTCACCCATCACATGGTCGTCACTCTCGTCCGCGGCATCCGGATAGGTGGTATGGATCTTGTTGAGCAGGCGCGTCGTATGCGCATCGTTGGGCGCCAGGCGCAGCGCCAGACGCGCGCAGCCCACGGCAGCCGAAATGTTCTCGGTCTCGGGCTCCAAGAAGTACTGACCCAAGTTGGTGTAGGCGCGTGCGGCGCACTTACCGTCGCTCGCGCGCTCCAGCACCGAGAACGAGAGCGATGCCCACTCCTGCTTGTCCTCGAGCGCGCGGAACAGCTCGGCCAAGTCCAAGCGATAGTTGCAGTTCATGGGATCCCAACGCACGGCCTGCATCAGGGCATTCCGAGCACTCACATAATCCTGCTGGCGGATGTAGGCAAACGCCATGTCGGAGTACAGGCGGTCAAAGGGAACCTCGACCTGCACCAGCTCGCGCGGATCCTTCTCCACGCGGCGATAGGCCAGGCGCTCAAACTTGCTGTCGAAGCTAAAGTACTGGCGCTTCTCCTCCGTCTTGCACTCAGCGTCGATATACTCCTCGGCGAGCTCCACCAGACGCTCAAGCAGCGGCGTCGCCGTAGCCAGGTCGCCCTGCGCCAGATAGTTCTCGGCATACGTGATGTCTTCCAAGCTGATAGGCAGGTCCATGACAACTCCTCGGTCCGGGCGGCAGACTCAACGCGCGCCTTAAATATCGGTCAATACACAAAACCCGGGTCTCTTACGAGGCCCGGGCGTTCAATTTTGGTAGCCCGTACCAGATTCGAACTGGTGATCTCCGCCTTGAGAGGGCGGCGTCC
>USBK01000023.1:0-36229 GCA_900552895.1 uncultured Collinsella sp. | reverse complement strand
CCTGGGCGTTCGGCGACAACATCAACGACATCCCCATGCTGCAGGCAGCGGGCCACGGCATGGCCATGATCAACGCCGAGCCCGAGGACCGCGACGCCGCCGACGCCATCACCGAGTTCGACAACGACCACGACGGCGTCGCCCGCACCATCATGGCTGCCCTCGCCTAGCAGCAGCAACCCGGCAGGGCAGCCAATTTGGGACGGGGCTATTTTAGCTGCCCGCTTGTGTGGGGTAGCTAAAATAGCCCCGTCCCAAATTAGCTGCCCCAGTCACAGTAGTCGTTGGGGACACTCTTCGCGAAAAAGCTGCAAGGACTGTCCCCAGCTGCCGGCAGAAAAGGAACGTCCCCAACTGCCGGATTAGGCGAGGCTCTCCAGAACGTGGCGGAGCTCCTGCTGGACGGCGTGGTCGCGGTTACAACCCACCACGCGATCGGCCACCGCCTTAAGCGCGGGGCGCGCGTTTTCCATCGCGCAGCCCGTGCCGACAAAGCGAATGATCTCGTAGTCGTTCATCGAGTCGCCAAACGCTATGACCTCGTCGCGATCAATGCCGTAATGCTCCGCGAGCTGCGCGATACCCGAGGCCTTCGATACACCAGGCTGCATGGCATCGATCCACGCGTTGCCCGAAGGCGCAAAAGTAAAGAGCTGACCAAGTTCGCGCTGTAGCACGTACGCACTGTCCATAACCGCACTGTCGTCGCAAAAGATACTCGCTTTGATGATATTTACGCTGGGATCGGGCAGCTCCCAAATACGCTCGGCATTGGGAAGGTCCTTATCGACCTCACGCACGAACTTGCACTCGTCATCGAGCAGGAAGGACTTGGTTCGGTCAAAGAGCGCAAGATGCAGATTGGGAAACGTCCTGACGGCTTGGGCGAGCCTTCGAATCGCCAGGTGGGAATACACCTCACGGTCTACCATCTTACCGTCGGCGTAGACTTGGGCGCCGTTAGCGGCGACAAAGTCCATCTTGTCGCGAACGGGCGCAAAGAACTCGCACAGGCGATCGTAGCGACGACCTGACGATGCGGCGAAATGCACGCCATGCTCGTGTAGCGCCAGAATCAGTTCGTAGGTCTCGGGAGGCACCTGGCCGTTTTCGTCAAGCAGTGTGCCGTCCATATCGGATGCAATCAGTTTAAACATAGAAAAGCTCCCTTCGGGCTTAGTAGTGGAAACAGATGTATATCTGAAAACACCGTACCCAAAGGGAGCTCGAATAAGACCCCGTAGTTATAAACGTTACATGGACCTAGCAAATAGCTCACGCGCGCCAGAGGCCCCACGGTCGCGACGTCAGGCAGCCCGCCAAAGAGTGTCCCCAACGGCTAGTCGTTTAAGAACGTCCCTGATGACTAGTCGGCGTAGGTGAAGGTTGTGACGTCGAACATGCCCTCGGGACGGATGCGGAGCGTCGGGATCACCGGCAGGGGCAGGAAGATGATGCCCATGATGGGGTCGAGCGGCGGCTCGATGCCCATGGCGCGCGCCTTGACCATAAAGTCGTCGTGCTGCGCCGCAACGTCTTCGGCAGCGCCCTCGCTCATCAGGCCGCCGAGCGCCAGCGGAATGCGCGCCACGACCTCGCCGTTGCGCACCAGCACGTGGCCGCCCTGGCCCACGGCCTCAACGGCAGCCATCATATCCGCCGCATTGTCGCCCACCACGCACACGTTGTGCGAGTCGTGGCCGATCGTGGAGGCAATGGCGCCACCGGTGATGGTAAAGCCGCGCACCCAGCCGCGACCGATATGCTTGCCGACCAGGCCCAGGCCAGCGGGGCCGTCGCCGTCGGCGCCCTCGGCCTGCAGCGACACGCCGCGGCCATGGCGCTCAATCAGCATAATGCGGCGCAGGCCCTCGGTGTTCTTGGGGCGAACCATGCCCGTGATGGCCTTGCCCGGCACCACGTCAATCACGGCCTCGCCCGGCTTAAAGGCATAGTCGAATACGTCGAGCGAAAGCTTCGGCAGCTTAACGGAGGCGCGTAGCTCATCGGCAAGGGCCGCGACCTCGGCCATCTCGGGTGCAATCTCGCCCACAAAAGTGCCGTCCTGTGCCACGAGCGCGCCGGCGGCATACACGCGATGCGGAGCCGTGGCAAACGTCAGGTCGTTGAGCACCAGCAGGTCGGCACGCTTGCCCGGGGCAATCGCACCACGCAGCTCGTGTGGGTCGCGGCAACCGTGGTCCAGGCCAAACGCCTCGGCCGTGGAGAGGGACGCCATAGAGATAGCGACCACGGGGTCGATGCCGGCCTCGATAGCCGCGCGGCAGGCATTGTCGATCATGCCGGTCGCAAGCGCATCGGAAGGGGCGCGGTCGTCGGTCGCGAAGCAGCAGCGGCGGGCGCGCGCGGGATTCTCTAGCAGCATCGGCGACAGGTTGGCCAAGTCGTGGCTACACGTACCTTCGCGCAGCATCACATACATGCCGCGGGACAGTTTATCGAGCGCCTCCTCGGGAATCGTCGACTCGTGGTCGGCGATAATACCCGCCGCGGCATAGGCATTGAGGTCCTTGCCGGCAACGAGCGGCGCATGACCGTCGACTTGCTTGGACGGCGTCTGGTTAGCGGCATCGATGCGAGCACAGGTCTCGGGATCGGCCATAAAAACGCCCGGAAGGTTCATCATTTCGCCCAGGCCAAAGACATCGCCCGGATGCTCGGCAAAAAACGCCTGCATATCGGCAGCCGAAATAACGGCACCGGCCTGCTCGTCGGGCAGCGCGGGCACGCACGAAGGCATCATGTACTTGATGGAGATGGGTGCGCGGCGGCCGTCCTCGATCATAAAGCGCAAGCCGTCGAGACCGGCAACATTGGCAATCTCGTGGCTGTCGGCAATGGCGGTGGTAGTACCGCGCGTCGCGGCCATGCGAGCATACTCGGCGGGACGGATGTTCGAGGACTCGATATGCAAATGCCCGTCAATAAAACCGGGAGCGAGATAGCGACCCTGGCAGTCGATGACCTCAGTTGCCTCGTAGGTGCCAGCAGCATCGTCGCGACCATCGTAGAGCACGCCGACGATCACACCGTCCTTGACGGCAACGCTACCGGGCGCCACACGCTGGCCATACACGTCGACGATCTGCGCATTGGTAAACAGCGTGTCGACGGGCACGCGCCCCTCGGCAGCATCGATCACAGACCTCATGACCTCAACGGACATACATACTCCTTTAACCGTAGAAAAAAGCTGCGGAGCGGACAGACCTTCACCGCAGCAAGCCAATAGCCATTGTATGCCAAAAAGAAAGTCCCGCTAACACCCCTTCCGCTTAACGGCACCGCCAAATGATCCCTCCGTCCCCAAGGGATCGTCGCAACCAAAAAGGCCGCAGTCGGGATTCCCGGCTGCGGCCTTATTGCACTTGTGAGGTCAACTCGCTCGTTAGACCAACTTAAAGCCCTTGCGCTTGCCCACGGAGAGGGTGTCGCCCAGCTTGAGGGCGCTCGGATCGATGTTGTAGCTCTTGGGAGCCACAGCCTTGCCGTTGATCTTGACGCCGCCGCCGTCGATGTCGCGGCGGGCCTGACCGGCGCTGGCCGAAAGGCCCAGGTCCTTGAGCAGGCCAGCGAGGTAAATCTGGCCCTCGTCGTTGACGGTCAGCTCAACGTGCTTCTCGGGGAAGTCGGCAAGCTGGCCCTCCTTGAACACACGGTCGAACTCGGCCTGAGCCTCGTCGCCGGCGCCAGCACCGTGGTAGGTGTCGCACAGGTCGCGGCCTAGAGCGCGCTTGAGCTCGTAGGGGTCGGCGGAGCCATCGGCCAGGGCGGCATCGATCTTGTCGACCTCGGCCGGGGTGAGCGAACTGGCCAGACGATAGTACTTGCCAATCATCTCGTCGGGGATGGACATGGTCTTGCCGAACATATCCTTGGGAGCATCGGTCAGGCCGATGTAGTTACCGTAGGACTTGGACATCTTACGGACGCCGTCGGTGCCCTCGAGCAGCGGCATGGTGAGCGCGATCTGCGGTTCCATGCCCATCTTCTCCATGAGCTCGCGGCCGGCGAGCAGGTTAAAGAGCTGGTCGGTGCCGCCCATCTCGACGTCGGCCTTGATCTGCACGGAGTCGAAGGCCTGCATCACAGGGTACAGGAACTCGTGCAGGGCAATCGGCGTCTGGGACTGGTAGCGCTTGGTAAAGTCGTCGCGCTCGAGGATGCGGGCGACGGTGAACTTGGAGCACACCTGCAGCAGGCCGGCCAGGTCCATCGAAAGGATCCAGTCGCCGTTGTGCACGATGGTGGTCTTCTCGGGGTCCAGGATCTTCATGGCCTGGCTCACGTAGGTCTCGGCGTTGGCCTCGATCTGCTCCTGCGAAAGCTGCGGGCGGGTGGAGTTCTTGCCCGAGGGGTCGCCGATCAGCGCAGTGCCGTTGCCGATGATAAGGGTGACGTTGTGGCCCAGGTCCTGGAACTGACGCATCTTGCGCAGGGGCACGGCATGGCCCAGGTGCAGGTCGGGGCTGGTGGGATCGACGCCGAGCTTGATGTTGAGGGGCTCGCCCTTCTCAAGCTTCTTGCGAAGGTCGGCCTCGGGGACGATCTGCGCTGCACCCGAGGTGATGATACGCATTTGCTCGTCAACAGACAGCATTGGGTATCCTCCTTTTGCTATAGCACCCTCACCGGATACGGCGGTGCTGGAAGTTCATAAACCCACTAATAATAACCAAAACAGCGCGACGCGGCACCTACGACAGGAAAATCCTCGTCCTGCCGCACGCGTCGATAACGACCGGCAAACGCGTGCCGTCACGTTCGACCAAAAAGCGCGCCTGCTGACGGCGCGAGCAGTCACGGCAACGGACCTGCCCCGTTGCATCCGTGGCGCAGGCGCCCTCGGCAGTCAGCAAGCAGTGCTCGCACACCATGAGCTCGGGACGGTCGGCATCGACAGGCCCCAAGACACCGGGGCAAGCGGCAAGTTCGGCAACACGCTCCGCATCATTGCCGAGCAACTCGGCCGACAAGCACACCCGCCCCGCACCGAGTCCGCGCAGCCAGGTAAGCGTGGCCCGATTGGCACAGAACACCGGCGCCGCCACGTCAAACGTTGTGCCCAGCTCGCGGGCCATCGCCACTTGTCCCAGATTGCGGCAGACGACGCGCCCGGCACGCTGCATAAGCGCCCGAGTCCGCTCGGCGTCGCCCGCGCGGCACACTTCGTCGAGCACCACCGTTGTATCGGACAGATCTCGCTCATCGCGCGGACCCACATCCATCAGCTCCCAGGCAAAGACCATACGAGCAAAATCCTCGCGCTTTGCCGGCCCCGCCGACCCCACCAACTCCGTCGACGCACCGCCATCCACCGCAGCGCCCTCAAAGGGCAGCACCTCAACGGCACGCGCAACGGGCGCAATCGCATCCGCCTCGGCCCGCATGCGCTCCAACACCGCCGCCGTCTGATCCAACACGCCGGCGCTGCGAATCAGATAGACCTCGCAGCCCGCGTCCACCTTACGTTTGCAATGCACGACGATGCGCTCCCCCGCAGCGGCATCCACGGGGCAAGGCACCTGTGGCCAGCGCTTGGGCACATCGGGACGCGCGTCGGCACCCGGGTAAAATCGGATTTCGAGCGTATCGCCCGCCGCCACGGCGGCATCAAGCTCAACCGTCACCTCTTCGTGACCCACCGCCACCAAGTGGCCCACGCGCACGCCCTGGTTGATCGCGCGCTCAAAGCTCATGAGCTCGGCACCCGAACGACCCCGCAGGTAAGCATCGGTAAACCCACGGTTAAACGACCTTCCCAGCTCGCGTTCAAGCTCTTCCACGGCACCGGAGTCCCACGCGCCGTCGCACAGCATATCGAGTGCCCGACGCCACACCCTCACCACGTTGAATACGTAATCGGGATTCTTCATGCGCCCCTCGATCTTGAGCGATGCCACGCCGGCGGCAACAAGCTCGGGCAGGTGCGCGATACCCAGATAGTCACGCGGACAAAGCAGGCGGTCTCCCTCGACGGCAACAACACTCTGCCCCGCCTCGTCCACTAGGTCGTACGCCAGACGGCACGGCTGCGTGCAGTCGCCGCGCATCGCCGAGCGCCCACGCCGCAAGGCCGAGAACTCGCACGCCCCCGAATAGCCGATGCAAATCGCACCGTGGCAGAATACCTCGATGGGCACGCCCGTGGCACATAGCGCCGCAATCTCGTCGACCGTCAGCTCGCGTGCCGTCGTCACGCGCTCGACCCCCAGCTCATCGGCGGCAAGCCGCACGGCACCCTCGCTATGAGCGCCCGCCTGCGTGGACAGGTGAATCTCGACCCCGGGAATCGCCGCGCGCAGCGCGCAGGCCAACCCGGCATCGGCGACAATCAGAGCACCGGCGCCCAGCTCCAGTGCATGAGCTCCCAACGCCACCGCGTCGGACAACTCATCGTCAAACACGAACACGTTGAGCGTCACGTACACACGCACGCCATGGGCATGCGCCACGGCGCAGCCGCGCGCAAACTCGTCATCCGTAAAGCCATGGGCGCCCACACGGGCGTTAAAGCCGCCCAACCCCGCATAGATGGCATCGGCGCCCGCGGCGATGGCCGCAAGCATCTGGTCGAGTCCGCCCGCCGGCGCCAGCAACTCGGGCAGCGCCGCACCGGCAGCATCCAATCCAGTCTCGTATTGTCCGCTCGGCCCCATCGCCCGAATCGCCATCGGCAAACTCCTTACCAAGGTATGCATTCACTCTGAAAAATGCCGTCTTCCAGCATACACGAGGCCTCGCGCGCCCCGTTTGGTTTATCGTGTAATAACTTATGTCCATCCTGCCCCGACGGCACATCCACCGTCCGGCACGACATACCTGGAGGTCAATATATGGGTCCTCGCCAACGACAGGGACGCAGCCGTTCAAAGACGCATGCTCTGCCCATAATCCTGCTCTCGTTTTTGGGCTTTCTGCTGATTGCGGGCGTGGCATTTGGCATCGGCATGGTCGGCAACGTCAACCGCTGGCTGTCCGATCTGCCCGACTACACCGACGCCAACGCGTATCTGGTGAGCGAGCCCACCGAGATCGTCGACTGCAACGGCAACAAGATCGCGAGCTTCTACACGCAAAACCGCAAGTCTATCACCAAGGACGAGGTCTCCCCCTACGTGCTGCAGGGCACCGTTGACGTCGAGGACGAGCGCTTCTACGAGCACGGCGGTATCGACCTGTGGGGTATCGCGCGTGCTGCGGTGGCAACCCTCGGCGGCGGGCACGAAGGCGCCTCGACGATCACCCAGCAGCTTGTGCGCAACACCATCCTGCAGGAGGAGCAATTCGACTCGACCATTGAGCGTAAGGTGCGCGAGGCCTACATCGCCATCAAGATGGAGGACATGTACTCCAAAGACGAGATCCTCATGATGTACCTCAACACCATCTATTACGGCCACGGCGCCTACGGCATCGAGGCCGCAGCCGAGACCTATCTGTCCAAGAGCGCCGCCGACCTCACCCTGAGCGAGGCCGCGCTACTCATCGGCCTTCCCAACTCGCCTTCGCAGTACGACCCCACGGTCAATCCCGATCTGGCACTGTCTCGCCGCAACAAGGTTCTCGACAACATGCTGCGCCTGGGCCACATCACCCAGGAGGAGCACGATGCCGCACAGGCCGAGCCCATCACCCTCAATGTGACCGAAATCTCGGGCAGCGGCGTCGACGTATACTCGCAGCCCTACTTTGTCTCCTACGTCAAGCAGCTGCTGGAGCAGGAGTTCTCGACCGACGTGCTCTTTAAGGGCGGCCTGACCGTCAAGACCACCATCGACCCCACGATGCAGCAGGTGGCAGAGAATGCCGTCCGCGAGCAGCTCGACACGCTCTCGCTTGACGGCCTGGACATGGGCATGGTCGTCGTCGACCCCAAGACCGGCTACATCAAGTGCATGGTGGGCGGCTACGACTACAACGCCGACGAGAACCACGTAAACCATGCCACGGCCAAGCGTCCCGTCGGCTCCACCTTTAAGGCCTTTACGCTGGCAACTGCCATCCAAAACGGCATGAACCCCAACGTCACCCTCAACTGCAACTCGCCGCTCAAGGCCAAGGGCACCACGACCGAGGTCCAAAATTACGCCAACCAGAGCTACGGCAGCATCACGCTTAAGCAGGCGACGGCATACTCCTCCAACACCGGCTACATCCAGGTGGCGGAAGCCGTCGGCAACAGCAAGATCATCTCGCTCGTCAAAAAGCTCGGCATCGACCCCGCCAAGGACAACATCGAGGACGTTCCCGTCATGACGCTCGGCACCGGCTCGATCTCGCCACTCGAGATGGCCGCCGCCTACGCCACGTTTGCCAACGGCGGCTACTATCGCCAGCCGATCGCCATCACCGAGATTGATTCTCGTACCGGTTCGGTGCTGTACCAGCACACCGACAATCCCTCACAGGTGCTTACCGAGGGCGAGGCCGCCGCGGTCACCGATGTTCTGTCCGGCGTCATGAAGGGCAGCGGTACGGGTGCTGCCGGCGCCCTGAGTGTCAACCAGCCCTATGCCGGCAAGACGGGCACCACCGACAACACCACCAACCTGTGGTTCTGCGGCTATACCCCGCAGCTGGCGTGCGCCCTGTGGACCGGCTATTCCGCGGGCGAGATCCCCATCCAAAAGTACGGCACGGACCTGCTGGGCGACAGCACCAACCTGCCTGTCTTTAAGCGGTTTATGAACACCGTTCTGACCGGTACCGAGCGCGAGGAGTTTGCGACCGGAACGGCGCCCACCTACAAGAACAACAGCGTCTGGAAGTTCTACGGCACCAATAACACCAAGAAGTCGGAGAACGACGACAAGGACAAGGACGAAGAGGAAGAGGAAACCACCACAACGACTACCACGACGACCACGACCACCGAGACCACGGGCGGCGACACCACCGGCGGCACCGGTACGACCGGTGGCTCGACGGGCGGCTCCACTGGTGGTTCGACCGGCGGCGATGGCGGCACGCCTACGCCTACGCCCACTCCCACTCCCGACCCCTCGCCCACGCCTGACGATACGGTCGGCTAAGAAGTACGCGACTAAAGCCAACAAGGCCCCGAGCAGCTTATTGAACTGCTCGGGGCCTTTTAGTTTGAAGCGACTGGGCGGTCGTTATACCAGCAAACAAAAAAAGGGGATACCGACCAACGTCGACACCCCTTACAAGCCACTATGTAAGCGCACGCAGTGCCGAGCGCACGACCCGCACGCCTACTTGCGAGAATTGCTCAGCTTATTGATCAGCGCCTCGAGACGCTCGCCGTCCTCGGCCGTCTGGGCAATAACCAAAATCGTATCGTTGCCGGCAAGCGAGCCAAGCACATCGGGCAACTCTGCCGCATCAACGGCGGCGGCGATGCCGGAAGCCGTGCCAGGCTGAGCCTTGATCATAACCAGATTATCGGTACGCAGAACGCCCGTTACGAGCTCGGAAACCATGCGCTGCAGGTGCAGGTCCTCTGCCAGAACATAGATGCCCTCAGGGAGCTTACGCAGCCCCATATCGGCAATATCGCGAGAGACAGTCGCCTGCGTGCAATCAAAGCCCATAGCACGGAGCTCATCGACCAGCACACGCTGCGTGCGGACGTCCTTATTGCGCACAATATCTCTAATGGCATCCTGGCGCCCATTGCGTTTTTTAGCCATACAAACCCTCACTCCAAAAGATGGCGGAGACAATCAATCAGTGATTGAATAGTTTAACGCTATTTGAAGGCTTTTGTGTATAAGAACGCATTTCGAAACAATTCTATGCAAGTTTGTTTCGTAATGAGCCGTTTAGGCGGTTTTTGCGCCCGTCCGGTTAAGAAAAGCTGCCAGATGCGTACACATCACGCAACGCGCGGGCTTGGCGCTAGCGATCGGCCCAAACAACAGACCGAGCCCCCGATGGTTATCCTTGAGCGCGGCGACCATCTGACGGGTTCGAGGCGCCTCGAGCATATCACGCATGCGGGCGGAACGCTCGATTGACGACACCCCATGCGGGCTCAGACACAAATTCTCGATGCAGGCGACCAGTCCGGCAAAGTAGAACTTTTGGCTTGCCAGCTTGAGCCGGCCACCGCTATCTGCTTCCGAGAGTGAGTCCGCAAGCTCGTCGAGTGCTCGGGTGTCATCGGATACCCTGGCATACATGGTGGGATCAAAGGCATCTGTAAGCTTAGGCGCCACCGCGTGGAAACAAGCGTCGCCGCATCCGGAGACGCGCTGCGCCTGCGAGAGCGCGCATGCCATAAACCCAACTGTGCGAAACGCCTTGTCGCACAAAAGGCATGCCTCAAACAGCGGACGGCTATACATCACGCCAGAGACTTGAGCAACCAAGCCGCCTAAAATCAACTGAGGCAGCCCGGCCACCATCGAAGACTTGTCTTCAATGACAATAGAGGCAGCATCCAAGACACGCGAATGGCGCTCTCGATGTGCATCATAGCGGTCGAGCGACACCGTGGGGAACACTATGTCTGCCGCAGTATCGCACGCGATATCGACCATCTTGGAAAGGGATTGCGGAGCAAACCACTCATCGGCGTTCATGGCGATGATTTGAGAGCCGCGCGAGGCAGCAAAACCGGCACGAAGACACGCGCCGCGCGTCGCGTCCTCGACGTCAATCAAATCAATATGGATGTCCCTGTCGGCAGCAACTTGAAGCGAATGGCGCACACCGGGCGCAGTATCGCGACAGACAACGACAATCTGCAAATCGTAGAGGTCTTGGTTCTGGATACTCTCGAGCGCACGCATCGCATAGCTGGGCGAACCTTCTACCACAAGGATCACCGAAAGTCGCGGATGCGAGCCACGTCGAACCAAATTATCCGTCCTCTCGACAGTAATGAATCAAACCGTGGTTCATGGTACACCCCGGCAATAAAAGCAATGAGACACCGGTTGCATTGCACGCCAAGAACAGATGTTGCACACGCGCAGCCCACAGATGACAGGTGTCGACGCACGACACGTCGAGCCCTCCCCTAGTCGAGCACGACAAGCTCGGCGGGATCGTAATCCACGCCCATAAACGTAAGGCCGCAGGCAGGAGCCGTGGGGCCCGCAGCGGTACGGTCGCAAGCATCGATAACCTCGCGCATCCACTCGGGTTCACGGCGATGCATGCCAATCTCGACAAGCGTGCCCACGATCGTACGGACCATCGAATGCAGAAACGCATTGCCCTCGATGGTGAACGTCAGGATGTCCTCGCCAAACGCAACCTCATGGCCAAATTCGGCACGCATCACGCAGCGATGCGTGGGCTTGCCAACGGCCGAGGCAACCTTGCAAAAGCTCTTAAAGTCCTGCTCGCCCAAAAGCGCAGGGCAGGCGGCCGCCATCGCATCGACGTCGAGGGGATAGCGATGCCACCACACCGCACCGCGCGAGAGCACGGGGCGCGCATCGCGATCGGCAATACGGTACGTATACGTACGGGACCGCGCGTCAAAGCGGGCAGAAAAGCCCCTACGGGCCTTGTAGACCTCGTTTATGGCAATATCTTTGGGCAGGAGGGCATCCATAGCCCTCAGCCACCTACGGCGCGTCAGAGCAAGCTCAGCGTCCGTTACGGGCACGCTAATGTACTGGGCCACCGCATGCACGCCGGCATCGGTACGACCCGCACACGTCAGATCGATCGGGCGGCGCAGCAGCGTCTCGATAGCGCGGCGTAACTCGCCCGCAACGGTCGTCTGGCCCGGCTGCTCGGCAAATCCGCTATAGGACGAGCCATCATAGGCAACACGGAATACAAGCGTGGCATCGAGCTCAGGAATCGAATTGAAATCAGACGGCGCGGTCATGGGCGCTCCCAACAAACAATCAACGGTATCGCGACAAAAAAAAGAGGGGTACGCGAACGTACCCCTCGAATAAAGCCTATGCAGACGGATTGTCTACTCAGCGGTCTCCTCAGCAGGAGCCTCCTCGACGGCCTCGACCTTCTTGGGAGCAGCGGCCTTCTTGGGGGCCGGAGCAGCCTTCTTGGCCTTAGGCGTGCAAGGCTCGGTGACGAGCTCCATGATAACGATAGGAGCGTTGTCGCCCTTACGGTTGCCGAGCTTCATGATGCGGGTGTAACCGCCGTTGCGGTCCTGCCACATGCCCTGGGCAGCCTTGTCGAAGATCTCGGCAACGAGCTGCTTATCGCCGAGCTTGGCGATGGCCAGACGACGAGAGTGCAGGTCGCCCTTCTTGGCCCAGGTGATGATCGGATCGACGACCGAACGCAGCGCCTTAGCGCGGGTCTCGGTGGTCTTGATGCGGTCGTTCTCGAAGAGGGCCTTGGCCAGGCTCTTCTTCATGGCCTTGGTGTGGCTCGCATCGGTGCCGAGCTTCAGGCCCTTCTTAACGTTGTGACGCATGGTCTAGTTTCTCCTCAAATATGCGAAGCATTAAGCCTTCAGGCTCAGGCCCATGGACTCAAGCTTGTCCTTCACTTCCTCGATCGACTTAACACCGAAGTTACGGATGTTGAGCAGATCGTTCTCCGAGAACTCAACGAGCTGACGGACCGAGTGAATGCTGGCGCGCTTAAGGCAGTTGTAGGAACGGACGGAAAGGTCCAGATCCTCGATCTGCTTGTCCAGCTCGGCGTTGTCGTTGGTGACCTCGGGAGCGAAGATCGAAGCCTCCTCCTCGACCTCGGGGGTCTCGGCAAGGTTCATAAAGGCAGCCATATGCTGGTTGATGATATTGGCAGCCTGGACCACGGCGTCGCGCGGAGCGATGGAGCCGTTGGTCTCGATCTCGAGGACAAGGCGGTCGTAGTCGGTGTGCTGACCGACACGGCAAGCCTCAACGAGCTTGGCGCAACGGGACACCGGCGAGTACAGCGAGTCGACGTGGATCACACCGATGGGATCGTTGTCGCGCTTGTTAGCCTCGCCAGAGACATAGCCGCGGCCATAGCCGATGCGCATGCTCATGGTGAGATGGCCACCCTCGGTAAGCGTAGCGATGTGCTGCTCGGGGTTGACCAGCTCAAACTCGGACGGAATAAAGAAGTCCGCACCGGTGACCTCGCAGGGGCCGTCAACAGAAATGGTGGCGGTCGCCTCGTCGGTCGTGCCGAGAGCCCTGAAGACAAGACCCTTGACATTCAGGACGATGTCGGTGACATCCTCGACCATGTTAGGGATGGTCATGAACTCGTGCTGTGCACCATCGATCTGAATAGCCTCGACGGCGGCACCCTCGAGCGAGGACAGAAGTACGCGACGAAGGGAGTTACCCAGCGTATCGCCGTAGCCACGCTCGAGCGGCTCGACGGAGACACGAGCAGACGTCTCGTTGATCTCTTCGACCTGAACCTGAGGCCTAATGAATTCTGACATGTATTACCTCCAGCCTCAGCAGCCCGGATGGACTACTTAGAGTAGAGCTCGACGATGAGCTGCTCGTTGATATCACCGCTGATCTGCTCACGCGTCGGCAGAGCGAGCACGTTACCAGACAGCTTCTCGATATCGACCTCGAGCCAGCCAGGGACCTCAAAGCGCTCGGAGGAAATCAGGGCCTCCTTGATGGGGAGGAGGTCACGGAACTTCTCGCCGACAGCGACGACGTCGCCGGCCTTGACGCGGTAGGACGGGATGTCCACGCGCTTGCCGTTCACGGTGAAGTGACCGTGACGGACGGACTGACGAGCCTCTTTGCGCGTGCGGGCGAAGCCAAGACGGAAGACGACGTTGTCGAGGCGAGACTCAAGGATGATCATGAGGTTCTCACCGGTGACGCCGTTCATCTTACGGGCCTTGTTGAAGTAGCCGTGGAACTGCTTCTCCAGAACGCCATAGATGAACTTGACCTTCTGCTTCTCGCGCAGCTGCATGCCGTACTCAGATTCCTTGCGACGGCGCTTGGGCTGACGGATAGATTCCTTCTTGCTGCTGTAACCGAGCTCAGCGGGATCGATCCCGAGCTGACGGCAGCGCTTAAGAACAGGAGTCCTGTCGATTGCCATATTGATACGATCCTTTCAGTTACACGCGGCGACGCTTCTTGGGGCGGCAGCCGTTGTGCGGAATGGGGGTCTTGTCCTGGATGCTCGAGACCTCGAGGCCAGCAGCCTGGAGGGAGCGGATGGCGGTCTCACGACCGGAGCCGGGGCCCTTGACGAAGACGGAAACCTTCTTCATACCGTGCTCCATGGCCTGCTTGGCAGCAGCCTCGGCAGCCATCTGGGCAGCGAACGGCGTGGACTTACGGGAGCCCTTGAAGCCCACCTGGCCAGCCGACTTCCAGGAAATGACATTGCCCTGGGGATCGGTGATCGAAACGATCGTGTTGTTGAACGTAGAACGAATGTGAGCCTGGCCCACGGAAATGTTCTTACGGTCCGCGCGCTTCAGACGGGCAGCGCGAACGTTCTTCTTAGCAGTAGCCATCTATCTAGCGCTCCTTATTTCTTCTTCTTAGCACCGATCTGACGCTTCGGGCCCTTGCGGGTACGAGCGTTAGTGTGGGTGCGCTGGCCGCGGACCGGGAGGCCCTTGCGGTGACGAAGGCCGCGGTTGCAGCCGATGTCCATAAGGCGCTTGACGTTCTGGTTGCGCTCACGGCGGAGGTCGCCCTCAACCATGATCTGGTTCTTATCGATATAATCGCGGATGGCGTTAACCTCATCCTCGGTGAGGTCCTTAACGCGCGTATCCACGTTAACGTTGCACTCGACGCAGATCTTCGTCGCAGTGGTGCGGCCGATGCCGTAAATGTAGGTCAGACCGATCTCAACGCGCTTCTCACGCGGGAGGTCGACACCATTAATACGGGCCAACGTAGTCTCCTCTCTTAACCCTGACGCTGCTTATGACGGGGGTTCTCGCAAATGACGAGGACCTTGCCATGGCGCCTAATGATTTTGCACTTATCGCACATCTTCTTGACCGAAGGACGTACCTTCATCGTTCTTCCTTTCGGTAGCGCTCAAACTACTTCCCTACTATCTACTCGCCCAGCCGCAGGCGTTTAAAACTATGGCTGGTCTTCACACACAATCCGACCGTAGGTTGAGCTAAGCCTGCAGCCGGAAATGGAGTGCGTGTATGCGTGCCGCTATTTGTAGCGATAGGTGATGCGGCCGCGGGTCAGGTCGTACGGGGAAAGCTCCACGACAACCCTGTCACCGGGGAGAATACGGATGTAATTCATTCGGATCTTGCCAGAAATGTTGCATAGAACCGAATGACCGTTCTCGAGCTCGACCTTAAACATGGCGTTGGGCAGCGGTTCCTTTACCGTACCCTCGAGCTCAATTGCGTCTTCCTTCTTCACAAGCAATCATCTTTCTCTAGAAAACGACAGCGATTGAGTATTCTACAACACGTATGCACGTATCGTAATAACTTCGTAATGGCTCCACAACTAAGTGGAACTTGTTACATTTCTCCGCCTTGGAGCGAACACCAAGCACCTTGGGCATCCGTGGTGAGAATCACCGGACCGTCATTGGTAATGGCGACGGTGTTCTCGTAGTGCGCGGCGGGCAGGTGGTCGTTGGTCGTAACAATCCAACCGTCGGAGCCCGTGCTCACATGGTTGGAACCCATTGTAACCATCGGCTCGATGGCAATGACCATGCCGGCCTGGAGGCGAACGCCCCTCCCCTTCTTTCCATAGTTAGGAACGTTGGGGTCCTCGTGCATCACGCGGCCAATGCCATGGCCAACATAGTCACGAAGAACGCCATAGCCGTGAGACTCGGCGAGAGACTGAACGGCATAACCAACATCCCCGATATGGTTACCGGGGACAGCCTGCTCGATGGCAGCCTTAAGGCAATCGCGCGTAACCTCGCACAGGGCCTTGGCCTCGGGCGTTGGGGTGCCAACGAAAAACGTCCAAGCGTTATCGCCGACCCAACCGTCGACAACGGCTCCCGTATCGATGGAAATGATATCGCCATCGCGCAGGATCATGTCGGGGTTGGGAATACCGTGGACCACGGCATCGTTGATCGATGCGCAAATGGTTCCCGGGAACCCGCCGTAACCCTTAAAGGCCGGGGTGCCGCCATGCATGCGGATAATCTGCTCCGCGAGCTGATCGAGCTCAAAAGTCGAAACGCCGGGGCGCACCATGGCTCCAACGTGGCGGAGCGCCATCTTAGATAGCGCTCCTGCCTTCTTCATCTGCTCGATTTGCGTTGCAGACTTAATCTTGATCATAGACCGAGAGCCTCTTTGACATCCCCGTACACGGTCTCGCGAGCCTGGTCACCGTTGACCGACTTGAGCAGACCCTGGCCACGATAGTAGTCGACGAGCGGGCTCGTGGACTTCTCGTAGACGTCGAGACGGTTCTTGATGGTCTCGGGCTTGTCGTCGTCGCGCTGATACATCTCGCCGGCGCACTTGGGGCAGGTAGCATCGGCAGCGGTGCCGGTGTAACCGCAGGCGCGGCAGGTGCGACGCGAAGACAGACGATCGATGATGACCTCGGGGGCAACGTCGACCAGAAGGGCGCAGTCGATCTCGCGACCCATGGCGGAGAGCTCGGAATCGAGCGTCACAGCCTGGGCGGTGTTGCGCGGGAAGCCGTCGAGGATGAAGCCCTGCTGGGCGTCATCGGCGGCAAGGCGCTCCTTGACAAGGTCGATCACGAGCTGGTCGGGAACGAGCTCGCCAGCGTCCATGTACTTCTTAGCCTGAATACCAAGCTCGGTGCCACCCTTGACGGCAGCACGCAGCAGGTCGCCCGTGGAAATGTGAGCGACGCCAAACTCGGCGACGAGCTCCTGTGCGACGGTGCCCTTACCGGCACCCGGAGCTCCGAGCAATACGAGGTTCATGAGCAATCCTCCTCTAGCCTATTTAAAGAATCCATCGTAATCATACATCTTGATCTGGCCTTCGAGCTTATCGACCGTGTCGAGCACGACGCCGACCATGATGAGGATGGACGTTCCGCCAAAAGCCTGGATCAGATGGTTACCCGTGAAGGAGAAGATGATCGAAGGCACGATGGCGATGAGCGCCAAAAAGACAGCGCTGGGAAGCGTAATCTTGTTGAGCGCGTTCTTGATGTAGGCCGCGGTAGCCCTACCCGGACGCACGCCCGGAATAAAGCCGCCCTGCTTCTTAAGGTTGTCGGCCGTGTCATCGGGATTGAACACCATGGAGGTGTAGAAGTACGCGAAGAACACGATGAGGACAACGTTAAGCACCCAGTTGAGCCAACCGGTCGAAAGCGCGGAGGCAACTGCCTGAATCCAGCCGATGCCGGGGAAGAACACGGCAATCTGAGCCGGGAAGTACAGCAGCGCCGAAGCGAAGATGATCGGCACGACGCCCGCGGTGTTGACCTTGATGGGCAGGTAGGTGGTCTGTCCACCCATCATGCGACGGCCCACGACGCGCTTGGCGTAGGAGACCGGAATGCGGCGCTGGCCGCGCTCAAGGAAAACGATCAGCGGGATAACCAGCAGGATGATGGCGCAGATGATCACCATGGTGATGATGCCACCGGCATTGCCCTCGGTGCTGGAGAAGATAGCCTGCGGCAGACCGGCCATGATGTTCGCAAAGATGATCAGCGACATGCCATTGCCGATACCGCGCTGGGTGATGAGCTCACCAATCCACATGATCAGCATGGCGCCCGCAGTGAGCGTGCCGACGACCATGAGGTCGAAGATGATCTCGGGAGCGCCGGCGCCATTAAAGCTGATGCCGAAGCTCTTAAAGAGGAAGAGGTAACCCACGGAGTTGAGGATTGCCAGAGCCAAGGTGAGGTAACGCGAATACTGCGTAATCTTGGTCTGACCGACCTCGCCCTCGCGGGCAAGCTCATGCAGGGAAGGCACGACGGCCTGGAGCATCTGGAGGATGATCGAGCTGGTGATGTAAGGCATGATGCCCAGCGAAAACACCGACACATAGCTCAACGCGCCGCCAGAGAAAAGATTCAGGAGGGCCATAGCACCTGCGGCGACCGAATTGTTATCGGTCGAGAAAAGGCCCAGCATCCCCTGGAAGGGAATGCCGGGCACAGGAACGTGCGCACCAATGCGGTACACGACGAGCATAGCTATGGTAAAAAGAATCTTTTCGCGCAATTCTTTGATGCGGAAAGCATTCTTAAGACCATTTAGCACGGCAGCTCGACCTTTCCGCCGGCGGCCTCGATCTTGGCCTGCGCAGAAGCGCTGACCTTGTCGACCTTGACCGTGAACTTCTTGGTGAGCTCACCATTGCCGAGCACCTTGACGGGCTCGAACTCGCTCTTGGTGATGCGAGCGGCCTTAAGAGCGGCACCGTCGATCACAGCGCCATCCTCGAACTTACGCTCGAGACGCTCAACGTTAACAGCGGTGTACTCGATACGACGGGGGTTGCGGAAGCCCGGAAGCTTGGGCAGGCGCATAGCCAGCGGAGTCTGGCCACCCTCGAAGCCGGCACCCTTGGTGCCGCCAGAGCGGGAACCCTGGCCCTTCTGGCCGCGGCCAGAAGTGGTGCCGTGACCCGAAGAATTGCCACGGCCGACGCGCTTACGGTTCTTGGTGGAACCGGGCGCGGGAGTAAGATCGTGAAGCTGCATTTGCTACTCCTCTACAATCTCGACAAGGTGCTTGACCTTGAAGATCATGCCGCGGACGGACTCGTTGTCAGCAATCTCGCGAACCTCGCGGATCCTGTGGAGACCGAGGGCACGGACAGTACGGACCTGGTCCTGCTTGCAACCGTTGGTGCTGCGGACCTGCTTGATCTTGATGGTGTCAGCCATGCTTAGTTCTCCTTACCGACGAACATCTCGGAGACCGTCAGGCCACGGCGAGCCGCGACGTCCTCAGGGCTGGAGAGCTCCTTGAGGCCCTCGACGGCAGCCTTGATGATGTTGAGGCCGTTGTCGGTACCGAGGGACTTGGACAGGACGTTCTTGATGCCAGCAAGCTCGAAGAGGGGACGCACAGCGCCGCCGGCGATAACGCCGGTACCCTCGACAGCGGGCTTGATGATGATGCGGCCGGCACCAAAGTGGCCGAGAACCTCGTGCGGGATGGTGCCCTGCTCGGTCACCGGCACGTGGAACATGTTCTTCTTGGCATCGAGAGACGCCTTGGAGATGGCCAGGGGCACCTCAGCGGACTTGCCCATGCCAACGCCGACGTTGCCCTTGCCGTCGCCAACGACGACGAGAGCGACGAGGCTCATGCGACGACCACCCTTGACGGTCTTCGACACGCGGTTGATGTAAACGACGCGCTCCTCGAACTCGGAGGCCTCGCGCTGCTGCTTCTGATTACGAGCCATGTGCTACATACCTCCTAGAACTCGAGACCGGCGGCACGAGCACCGTCGGCGAGGGCCTTGACGCGGCCATGGTAGATACGGCCACCGCGATCGAAGGCGACCTTGGTGATGCCGGCCTCGATGGCACGCTTGCCAACGAGCTGACCGACCTTCTCCGCAGCCTCCTTGTTCGAGGTGTGGGTGCCCTTGAACTCGGCCTCGAGGGTCGAGGCAGAGACGAGCGTCAGGCTGGAGCCCTTGCTGTCGTCGATGATCTGGGCATAGATGTTGGCGTTAGTACGGGTCACGCGAAGACGCGGACGCTCGGAGGTACCCGAGACCTTGCCGCGAACACGACGCTGACGACGCTTGAGGCCTTCCAGCTTCGCCTTATGCTTGTTCATACGTAAACTCCTAAAAAGGTTGATCTTGCCAGCACCTGACGGGGTGCTGGTCTTATGCGAGTGAGTCGGTTACGACTACTTGGCGGCCTTACCCAGCTTGCGGCGGATGTGCTCGCCAACGTAGTGGATACCCTTGCCCTTGTAAGGCTCGGGAGGACGATGGCCGCGGATCTCAGCGGCGATCTGACCGACCTGCTGCTTGTTGATACCCTTGACGTTCACGTGGGTGTTGTCGGGAACCTCGAAGGTGATGCCCTCGGGAGCCTCGACGATCACGGGGTGCGAGAAGCCCAGGGAGAACTCGAGGTTCTTGCCCTTCTGCTGCACGCGGTAACCGACGCCGGCGAGCTCGAGCTTCTTCTCGAAGCCCTCGGAAACGCCAACCACCATGTTGTGGATGAGGGCGCGGGTGAGGCCGTGGCGGGCACGGGTCTCACGCTCGTCGTCGGGACGGGAAACGGTGAGGACGTTGTCCTCGACGTTGATAGCGAGCTTCTCAAAGACATCGAGCTCGAGCTGGCCCTTGGGGCCCTTGACGACAACGTTGTTGCCGTTGACTGCCACTTCGACTCCGGCGGGAATCTGGACAGGCTTATTACCGATACGAGACACGGTGATCTCCTTTCCTTCTACCTACCGAGCGAATTACCAGACGTAAGCGATGATCTCGCCGCCGACGTTGTGCTTGCGAGCATCGCGGTCGGTCATGACGCCATGGCTGGTGGAAATAATGGCGGTACCAAGGCCACCGCGGACGCGGGGCATGTCGGCAACGCCGGTGTACTTACGCAGGCCCGGCTTGGAAATGCGGCGGATGCCGTTGATGACCTTAGCCTTCTTGGGTCCATACTTAAGCGTGATGTGCAGAGTCTTCTGGGGAACGGTGTCCTCGACATCGTAGCCCTCGATGTAGCCCTCCTCGTGCAGAACACGAGCGATCTCGACGAGCTTCTTGCTGCTCGGCATGGAGACCGTGGCCTTGTTCACAGAGTTAGCGTTACGGATGCGCGTAAGCATATCTGCGATCGGGTCTGTAAGGTTCATACAGATTCTCCTTCGTTCTTGATGAACACGTGCTCTTGGTTCTTCGCCGCCCTTAACGGCAAAGCCTAACTAGCGCGTTTTCCCTGTTCCAAACGGATGCTTGAAACGCTGGTAGTGACTTACCAGCTGGCCTTCTTAACGCCGGGAAGCTCGCCCTTGAGTGCAAGCTCGCGGAAGCAGACACGGCACAGGCCGAACTTGCGGTACACAGAGTGCGGACGGCCGCAGCGCTGGCAGCGCGTGTACTCACGAGTAGAGAACTTCTGCTTGCGATTGCACTTGACGATCATCGATGTCTTAGCCACTTATATCCTCCTCACATAGAGTATTGTTCGCCCCAAGCGCCGCCCCCTTCTGGGAACGGCGCTCATAGGGCAGGTGAACCTATTTCTTGAACGGGAAACCGAAGGCATCCAGAAGGGCCTTGGCCTCCTCATCGGTATTGGCGGTGGTCACGAAAGTGATGTCCATACCACGCTGGTGATCGACGGAGTCGAAGTCGATCTCGGGGAAGATGAGCTGCTCGGTGACGCCCATGGAGAAGTTACCACGGCCGTCGAAGCTCTTGGCGGAGATGCCGCGGAAGTCGCGGATACGGGGAATCGCGACGGAGGTCAGACGATCGAAGAACTCCCACATACGGTCGCCACGCAGGGTAACCTTGCAGCCGATCGGCATACCAGCGCGCAGGCGGAAGGTAGCGATGGACTTGCGGGCACGGGTGATCATCGGCTGCTGGCCGGTGATGGCGCGCAGGTCGCGCACGGCACCGTCGATGGCCTTGGAATCGGTAGCGGCCTCGCCGACGCCCATGTTCACGACGATCTTCTCAAACTTGGGGATCATCATGACGTTCTCGTACTGGAACTTGTCCTGAAGCTGCTGCTTGACCTCGTTGTTGTACTTGGTCTTCAGACGCGGCACATACTTCTCTTCTGCCATTGTTCACTCCTTCTTGGGGTTTTAAGCACGGGGCGTGGCCACGATGGGTTGTCCTCGTGCCTCCTGGCTGCATCCGCGCCGCTCATGGCATTTCGCGGTTTGGACTCGACGCAGCAGGAGCCGACAAAACAATCGGTACTATACGCGCATCGGGAGCGTATTTCCAGAAAAACCTCGTCTGCCTGCACAACTCCACAACTCCCCCGCACAAATTGATCCCTAGGGCACGGAGGAAAACAGCAGTTGCGGTGAGATAGGGACTGTTTGATGGCTTAAAAGGCTTAAACAGTCCCTATTCCACCGCAACTCATATATGGGGCGTTATTTTTGGCGCGGGAGGACCAGGTTGAGGATCACAGCAACGAGCGCGGCGACGGCAATGGAGGATCCGCCAAAGACGGTGCCAACCCATGCGGGGAATCCAGCGCCGGCAAGCGCGCCGGCCGTGCGCTCAATGCCCGTGCCAAAGGCGATAGAGAGACCCATGAGCGTGGTATCGCGCTGAGGCAGGCCGTGGCGGGCAAACATGACCACACCGTTCATACCGATGGTCGCGAACACGCCGATCGTGGCGCCGCCGATTACCGGCTGCGGAATGGACGTGAGTACCGCCGCACACTTGGGCAGCAGGCCCGCGATGAGCAAGATGGCGGCGGCAAGCGTAAAGACCATGCGGTTGACGACCTTGTTCTCGGCGATAATGCCCACATTCTGGCCAAAGGTTGCCGTGGGGACGCCGCCCAAAAAGCCTGACAGCATACCGACCAGGCCGTTGGCGATCAGGCCACCCGAGATCTGGCTATCGGTCGCAGGGATATCGAGCGCAGCGGACGACACGGCGGCAAACTCGCCCATGACCTGCACGGCGTTGACAATGGCGACAACGCCCACGACGGCGCACGCGGCCGGGTCGAACACCAGGCGATGGGCGCCCAGAGCCGGCGGGGCGAACCAGCTGGCAGTCGCGATGGCCGAGAAATCGACCATGCCCAACACCGCAGCCAAAACAAAGCCCGCGCAGATACCGGCCAGGATGCTGCCCAGTCTAAGCGCGCCCTTGCCGTAGTTGCCGGCCATAAAGGTAACGACAAACGTCACGAGCGCGACGGCCCAGTTGGTGACACTGCCAAAATCGGCCGCGCCCTCCCCGCCCGCCATGGAGGCAACCGCCACTGGGCATAGTGACAGGCCAATGACAAAGATGACGGTGCCGAGCACCGGGGCCGGGAACAGAAAGCTCACGCGCCTAAACAGCAGGCCGAAGAGCACGACGAGCGCGCCACCGATTGCCTGGGCGCCCAGCACGGCCTCAAAGCCGAGCTCGAGACCGACCGCCTTGAGCGCCGGCACGAAGGTGAAGCTCGCGCCCATCACGATGGGCAGGCCCGAACCGACGACACCTTTTATGGGGAACTGTTGAAGGAAAATGTCGAGCGCCGAGAGGACGAGCGACGCCTGGATGACAGCGGCTTCCTCTTGAGGGGTAAAGCCACAGACCGACGCGATAATGATGGCGGGCGTGACGATACCCGCGAATGCCGCCAGCACATGCTGCAGTGCATGGGGTAATACCTGCACAAACGAAACTTTTCCCGTACGCTCGAACAGGGCATCCCCTGCTGCCGACTCTGCCATTTGCGCCTCCCATACCCTAAGCAGCGGCCCCATGCCGCTCAACGGTCGGACATTATAGGGCATATGACACAGGTAGCATTTTGACCCGCTATCCTGCATCCCCCGGGGACAAACAGCAGTTGCGGTGAAATACGGACTGTTTGATGGCTTAACAGGCATAAACAGTCCGTATTTCACCGCAACTCATATATGGGGATGAGACTATCGCTTGCGGGGGACGAGTTTGGTGCGGCGCAGGTGGATCATCTCGGCGGCGATGGAGATAGCGATCTCCTCTGGGTCCTCGGCCTCGATGGAAACGCCGATCGGCAGGTGCAGCTCGTCGATCTGCTCCTGCGTAAAGCCCTCCTGCTCCAGGCGGGCGCGCACAAAGGCCGTCTTGCGGCGCGAACCCAAGCAGCCCAGATAGGCGGGTTTGGCGCGCATGGCCTGAATCACCACGTCGATATCGGACTTGTGACCCGCCGTGGCGACGACCACCAGGTCGCGCGGGCCGATGGGGCACTGCTTGCTCAGGTTCTTGTAGTCGACCAGACGACGGTCGTAGACACCTGGCACCCATTCGGGGGTCAGCGTGCCGGGGCGGTCGTCGCAAGCCACGACGGCAAAGCCCGCCGCCGTGAGCACCCGCGCCGTCGCAGCACCCACGTGGCCGCAGCCAAAGATATAGGCCAGGCCCTCGGGGCAGAGCGTCTCGATGTGCGCCGGGGGAATCTCGGAGGCCGCGTTGGTGTAGGTGACCTTACTCCCCTCCTCCACCAGCGAAAGCCCGGGGCAGCCCGCAATGGTGCGGCGCGATTCCTCGCCATGGTACTCGGCCACATCGCCCTCGAGCACGCCCGCGATAAACGGCTCAAAGTCGATGACGAAGTCGCCGATGCGCCGATAGGCCAAGATGTCGGCAACCGACTGGAACAACGGCGCCTTGGTCGCATCCAGGTGCAGATAGCACAGGCAGATGGCTCCGCCGCAAATCATGCCGGTATCGGAGTTCTCGCCGCCCATGGTGTAGCGGACCAGACGCGATTTACCCCCGGCCAGCAGCTCGCGCGCCTCGTCCAGCGCAAAGAGCTCAATCTTGCCGCCGCCGATAGTGCCCGCCTGGCTGCCATCGGCAAAGACAGTCATCCATGCGCCCACACCGCGCGGGGACGACCCCGCCGTACCGGCCACTACCACCAGCTCGCACGTCTCGTCAGCACGCAGGGCGGCAAGCGCCGCATTCACCACATCGAGCTTTTCCATTGCCGCCTTCTATCCTCTAAAGACATCGGTGAGCATAGCAAGCGCCTCGAGCACGCCGCCGCCGACCGATGTCGCCTTGTCCGAAATATAGTTGATATAGTTGGCGTCGCCGCGCGGATCGACATCGGCGCATTTAAAGCCCTCAGTCACCCGCACGCCGTTCGCCAAAAGCCCGCGCAGACAGCCATCGATCTGCGTGCACATGGGCGTATCGCCCGCGTAGCCAATCACGTCTCCGGCACTCACGATGTCGCCGATTGCGCGGTCGGACCGAAACACGCCGGCGGCGGGGCTGTGGATAACACGTTCCTTGCCATAGCCGGCGATAATGCCCGGCACGCCCGTGTTGGGCTGGGGCGAACCTTGGGTAATGACACGGCCGAGAAAATGCCCGCGCATGGTCTCGACCACGGCGTCGCAATCGACCGGCGCGGTAAAGCCCGGCCCCACAGCGATGACGGCAGGCGCCATGTCGCGCGTGGTGCCCAAGTTGCGCTTAGCCAAAATCGCGTCGACCACAGCCGCGGGTTTAAGCTCATCGAGCATCTTGGCCTGAGGGTCCACCACAACGGCGACGTCTCCAGCCTCGGTAATCTCAAGCGCCTCAGCCGACGTCTGCGCCAAGCGAGCGCGAATGCCTTCGACCTCGACCTCGCCCAAGCGAATGGCCTCGCAAAAACTGATTGTGCGACGGATGCACGTGGGAACCGCGATATCTGCCATAACGACCGACACGCCGGCGCGCACCAAACGGGCAGCGACACCCGTGGCGATATCACCGGCGCCGCGAACATAAACGAGCATTCCCGGGGCACCTCCCTGTGCTACGGTTTGAGCAGAGAAAAAGCGGTCCGACCGCTACTCTGATGATTATTTATTATCACAGTATTATACGGCGGTGAACAGATGGAAACGGTTAGCGGCAATCTTGCCTCTGCGCTCAGGATCGAGCCGGGCATTACCGCGATTATCGGCAGTGGCGGCAAGTCGACGCTGCTGAAGACGCTGGGTCTCGAGCTCATGCGCACTGTCGGCCGCGTGCTCCTCTGTACCACCACGCACATGTTTCCCGTCGCCGGCGTGCCATGGGACGGGTCGAGCCGTCGCCTGGACGCCGCGCCTTGGAAGCCGGGGACCCTACATGTTCCCGGCTGCACCTGCGAGGCATGCGCGGGACTTGTCCGCGGAAGTATCTGCCAGGCGGGTGTTTTGAACCCGGAGACAGGCAAGCTCTCCTCCCCTGCCGAGCCGCTCGACCAGCTGGCACAGCGCTTTGACTATGTGTTGACCGAGGCAGATGGCAGCAAGCGACTCCCGCTCAAGGCGCATGCCGCCTGGGAGCCGGTAATTCCCGCCGCCACGGCAAACTTTGTCTGGGTCGTCGGCGCCTCGGGGCTGGGCAAGCCCGTCGCCGAGGTTGTCCACCGCCCCGAGCTCTTCTGCGAGCGCTGCGGCTGCGAGCCCACCGACGCTGCCACCCCAGAGCGCGTCGCCCAGGTGCTCAATGCCGAGCTGCAGATGCTGAACCTCAACAATGCCCGTATCATGCTCAACCAAGTCGACACGCTTGCTGATCCAACGATGGCAGATCGCTTCGAGGCAGCCCTCGGCCGCTCCATCGTCGCCACCAGCCTCAAGGGGTAGCTAAAAGAGCCCCGTCCCAAATTAGCTACCCCGGCGGCCTTCCTGTTAGCGGGGGACGTAGCGGCCGGGTTGGGCTCCGGTGGGCTCGCCGTCGCGCGCGGCCAGCACGCCGTTCACAAACACGGCCTTGACGCGGCCATGTGCCTCAAAACCCTCGAGCGGCGTGTAGTCCACAGCCTGATGCTGCGTCGCGGCACTGATCGTCCAGCGCGCCTTGGGATCCCACACGCACACGTCGGCATCGGAGCCCTCGGCAAGACAGCCCTTGCGCGGGTACATGCCAAACACGCGCGCCGGGTTCTCGCTCATCAGGCGGCAGAGGTCCTCGGGGCCCAGCTGTCCCTCAAAGCTCGTGGCAATCGCGACGGGACGATGCTCCACGCCGGGCCCGCCGTTGGGAATCGCGCGGAAGTCGTCGCGCCCGCGGTCCTTTTGCCCGTGCAGATTAAAGCTGCAGTGGTCGGTGGCGATGGTATCGATCTCGCCGGCCACAAGCGCCTCGCGCAGGGCCGCACGGTCGCCGGCATGGCGCAGCGGCGGACTCATCACATACTTGGCACCCGCGAAGCCGTCCTCTCCCTGCTCCAGATAGCAGGTGTCGTCGAGCATCAGATATTGAGGGCAGGTCTCGACATAAATATTCTTCTGCCCGCGCGCCTTGGCAGCGCGAATGGCCTCGAGCCCCAGCTTGGTCGAAAGGTGCACCACGTTGACCGGAGCATCCCCGGCCAAGTGCGCCAGATACAGCAGCCGGCTCACTGCCTCGGCCTCGCACACGTCCGGACGGCTGAGCGCATGGCCCTCGGGCCCGTGGATACCCTGCTCAAACACGCGCTTCTGCAGTTCATTCACCAGCGTACCGTTCTCGCAATGCACGCACAGGATACCGCCCAGGCGCTTGAGCTCCTCGAGCACCTCGAGCGTCTCGGCATCGTCCAGGCGCAGATGATCGTAGGCAAAGTAGGTCTTAAACGACGACACGCCCGCCTCGCGAATGGCCGAAAGATCGGCGCGATTGCGCTCGTTCCACTCGGCGAGTGCCATATGAAAAGCGTAGTTAGCCGTGCAGGTTCCGTCGGCGCGGCGATGCCACTCGGCCAAGGCATCGGGCATGGTCACGCCGCGATCGGCTGTCGCGTAGTCCACAATAGTCGTCGTGCCGCCGCAGGCAGCCGCACGCGTACCGGTCTCAAAGCTATCGGCTGTCCAATCCATGCCGGTCCAGCACTGCATGTGCGTGTGGCCGTCGATAAAGCCGGGAAACACCCAGCAGCCCGCGGCATCCTCGACGGTATCGCCCTCGGCCGGCTCAATCGCCGCGGCGATCCGCACGATCTTATCGCCATCCATGGCAAGATCGGCGCGGCGAAGCCCCTGGGGCGTCACGAGTGCGCCGTTTTTGATGATGATCATAATTGCTCCTTATTGATTGATGCAGTTGGCCACGCGATCAAAATACGAGCAGGCGGCGATATGCTCCGTTATGCGTCGCTGTCCCTTGACGGTATCGACGTCCCACAGCTCGTAGGCACGCGCCTCGACCAGCACCACGTCGGTACGGTCCTTGAGGATCGAACCGCCGCCGTCCTTACCCTCAAGACACATAAGTGCATCGAACAGTTCCGCCGGAAAGAGCACCGGGCTCGAAGGCTCACCGTTGCACGCAAGACGCACCGGATGCTTGCGGCCACGCTCGTCAAATGCACGAACCATAGCCTCAAAAGAATCTGAACTCACGAGCGGCTGGTCGCCCGGCAAAAAGAGGCAACCTTTCCAGTTGCGTTCGACTCCCCACGAAAGGCCCGCACGGACGCTTTCGCTGCGCAGCTTGCCATCGTGCTGCACACACGGGCAATGCTTGTCCTCGCAAATCTGGGCGACCTCGGGCCAACGCGTCGAAACCACAACGTCAAAGCCCCGGGGAACCGAATCAATGGTCCGGGCAATCAGCGGCTCGCCATAGATATCGGCGAGCATCTTGTTAGAGCCAAATCGCTTGCCCTCGCCCGAAGCCATAATGACGCAACCAAGTTTCATGGCGATACCTCCCCTGAAACCATCGTACCCATAACTCGCGTCGCGGGGCATCTACATCGAAAGCGCTTATCCCGCACGCCCACGATGCAAAAAGGGGCACCCCGCCGGTTGGCAGAGCGCCCCCTTTACATGGCTTACCTCAACCCAGCTTTAGGCCTGGAACCAACGGGCGGTGTTGCGCTCGTCGAGGGCCTTGAGGGTAGCGGCGGGATCGGCAACCTTCTGCAGGAACATCATGGCTGCGATGGCGTACGGCTTGTAGCTGGCCTCCTTGTACATGCCCACGCGGTGCATGTCGAAGACGTCGGCGTTGACCTCGCCGTGCTCGCAAGAGACACCGGAGATGTCGGCGGGCAGCGGATGCATAAAGATGGTGTCCTGGCCGTTGGCGGTCTTCTCCATGAGCTCGGTCGTGGAGCACCAATCCTGATGCGTGGCGTTCTGAGCGAGCAGCTCCTTCTCGAGTGCAGCGATGCCGGCGTCGTCGCCCTCGGCGTACAGGTTGGTGCGCTTCTCCATGGCGGCAAACGGAGCCCAGCTCTTCGGGATCACGATGTCGGCGCCCTCGAAGGCCTCGGCCATGGTGTTGACCTGCTTAAAGGTGGTGCCGGACTCGGCGGCATAACCCTTGGCGCGCTCGACGACCTCGGGCATGAGGTCGTAGCCCTCGGGGTGGGCCAAGGTGACGTCCATGCCAAAACGGGGCAGCAGGCTGATCAGCGACTGCGGGCAGGACAGCGGCTTGCCGTAAGAGGGCGAGTAGGCCCAGGTGACGGCAACCTTTTTGCCCTTGAGGTTCTCAAGACCGCCAAACTCGTTGATGAGGTAGAGCATGTCGGCAGAGGACTGCGTGGGGTGATCGGAGTCGGACTGCAGGGAGATGAGCGTGGGACGGTGATCCAGAACGCCGTCCTCGTAGGCCTGCTGGACAGACTCGGAGACCTCGGCCATGTAGGCGTCGCCCTTGCCGATGTACATGTCGTCGCGGATGCCGATGACGTCGGCCATGAAGGAGATCATGGTAGCGGTCTCGCGGACGGTCTCGCCGTGAGCAATCTGGGACTTCTTCTCGTCCAGGTCCTGCAGCTCAAGACCGAGCAGGTTGGCTGCCTTAGAGAAGGAGAAGCGCGTACGGGTGGAGTTGTCACGGAACAGGGAGACGGCCAGACCCGAATCGAAGATCTTGGACGAAACGTTGTTCTCGCGCAGCTCGCGCAGGGCGTCGGCGACGATGTAGAGCGCCTTGAGCTCATCGGTGGTCTTATCCCAGGTGTGCAGGAAGTCGCTGCCGTACATGCCCTTAAAATCGAGGCCGTTCAGCTGCTCGACGAGCTCGGTAAACTTGGCGTCCATGTAAATATCCTTTCCAACGATGAAACGATTGCAATGAGTAGATGTGCTCCGGCATGCGCGTGCGGCTAGAACATGCAGAGCACTATGACGAGGACCCGCTGCCGTTGAGGAAGCATGGGAGATAACGACCGCGGGCCCCAAGTCAACAGGGGGTGCCGGGGACACGAGCTGTCCCCGGCTCAACAAGATCGAGGAATGGGACTAATCGATCTTGTTGTTGGTCAGACCGGCGCGGAACACGGTGGCGTCGCCATCGGCCTGGCTCGGATCGTAGAGGTTCAGGGCAGCCACATACATGGCGGCAGCGGTGACCAGGTCGTCCTTGTAGGTGACCTCGTTGGGAGCGTGAGCCTGAGACTCGGCACCCGGGCCGAAGCCGACGCAGGGGATGCCATAGCGGCCCTGGATGGAAACGCAGTTCGTGGAGAAGGTCCACTTGTCGCACAGCGGGCGACCGGTGCGCTTGTCCATGCTGGGCTCGCAGCCGATGCGCTCGTCACCGAACATGGCCTTGTGGGCGTCGACGAGGGCCTTGACGTGCGGAGCGGTCTCCTTGTTGATCCACGTGGGGAAGTAAGCCTCGGTCTCGTAGACCTCGCCGGTCCAGGACGGACGGTCGTACATGTACATGGAGACCTTCACGTCGTCGCCGTACTTCTTGGCGGCCGGCAGGTTACGGATCTCGTCCAGGCAGGACTCCCAGGTCTCACCGGCGGTCATGCGACGGTCGATGGAGATGGCGCAGGAGTCAGCGACAGCGCAGCGGCTGGGGCTGGTGTAGAAGATCTGGCTGACGGTGCAGGTGCCGCGGCCCAGGAAGCGGGCATCCTCGAAGTGCTCGGGGTTGTACTTGGGGTCGAGCATCTTGACGAGGCCCTTGATGTCGGTCGACTCGTCACAGCCGTTGTTGTTGAGGGCGCGGACGTCGGCGATGATGTCGGCCATCTTGTAGATGGCGTTGTCGCCGCGGTCGGGAGCGGAGCCGTGGCAGGAGGTGCCGTGAACGTCGACGCGGATCTCCATGCGGCCGCGGTGACCGCGATAGATGCCGCCGTCGGTGGGCTCGGTGGAAATGACGAACTCGGGCTTAATGCCGTCCTTGTTGTAGATGTACTGCCAGCACATGCCGTCGCAGTCCTCTTCCTGGACGGTGCCGACGACCATGATCTTGTAGCCCTCGGGGATGAGGCCCATGTCCTTCATCATCTTGGCAGCGTAGGTAGCAGAAGCCATGCCACCCTCCTGGTCGGAGCCGCCGCGGCCGTAGATGATCTCGTCGGTCTCGTAGCCCTCATAGGGATCGGCGTCCCAGTTCTCGATGTTGCCGATACCGACGGTGTCGATGTGGGAGTCGATGGCGATGATCTTGTCGCCCTCGCCCATAAAGCCCATGACGTTGCCCAGGCCGTCGACCTTGACCTCGTCATAGCCAAGGCTCTCCATCTCGGCCTTGATGCAAGCGACAACCTCACCCTCCTCGCAAGACTCAGAGGGGTGGCTAATCATTGCGCGAAGAAAACGCGTCATATCAGCACGATGGGACTCAGCCGCAGCCTTGATGGCATCAAAATCGAGTTCTTTAGTCATAACAGTCAACCTTTCTACAAGGGTTTACCTACAGGTAGATATTTCAGATAGATCACTTGTGCCAAGCAGCGTGAGGTCGAGTACCCCACAAGCAAGTAACCATAGGAGGCGGACGGAGGACTTTGCTCCGTCGCGAGTTCCGCACGAGCCGGAGAGCACTTAATGTGCTCTCCGTGCGAGCAGGACTGTAGAGCAGGAAACCTTGTATACGCCCGCCCGCTCCCGAGGGGCATCTCTCATGCAAAAACTTTTGTTGGGTAAAGTCCGAGGTCAATGGCGTTTTATACCGAGAAATTCAAAAATAGTTGAAAATTCATTACAAATTTGCGTTGACTTTAGGTAACTAAAGTTTCATACTCCTTTTTCAACCACTGGGGGATGTGAACACGCACGGATCGTTCGCATCATGATTGAAGAGGATTTTTTAGACATGTTCACGCATCAGCTAAACATTATCAGCGTAGTAATTATCTGATGCGGGTTAGCACATACAGCTAGCCCGTACGATAACGGGCGGCTGATGAAGATGAGGGCCGTCGAGCGCAACCGACGGCCCTCATTTTTTATGTCTGAGAAGTTCTTTTTAGAGGAGGAAATGTAATGAACGGAGTTTTGCTCATGGTTGTGGCTGCGGCGGTGCTCGCCTGCGGCTATCTGGGCTATGGCCGATGGCTGGCCAACAAGTGGGGCGTTGACAAAGAGGCCCTCACGCCGGCCAAGCGCATGAAGGACGGCAAGAGCTTCTCGCCCGTCTCTGCCTTCACCGCGTTCTCGCACCAGTTCAGCTCGATCTGCGGTGCTGGCCCTGTCACGGGTACGATCGTCGCCATGGCCTTTGGCTGGCTGCCTGTCGTGCTCTGGGTCCTCATCGGCGGCATCTTCTTTGGCGCCGTCCACGACTTTGGTGCCCTGTACGCTTCGATGAAGAACAACGGCAAGTCGCTCGCTCAGCTCATCGAGAAGTACATCGGCAAGACCGGCCGTCGCCTGTTCCTGCTGTTCTGCTGGCTGTTCTGCATCATCGTCATCGCCGCCTTCACCGACATGGTCTGCAAGACGTTCATGTTCACCCCGGCCGTTGACGCTTCTGGTGCTGCTACCGGTGCCATCGACTTCACCAAGTCCTATGCCGCCGGCTGCGCTGGTACCATCTCCATCCTGTTCACCTTCGTCGCTATCGCCTTTGGTTGGGCCCAGAAGAAGTTCAACCTCACCGGCGCTGCCGAGTTCGTCACCGGCGTTGTCCTCATGGTTCTCATGTTCGCCGTCGGTATGCAGTTCCCAGTCTACCTGGATAAGTTCCAGTGGTTCGCCGTCGTCATGGTCTACCTTGTCTTCGCTGGCGCTATGCCCATCCAGATGCTCAAGACCCCGCGTGACTACCTCACTTCCATCATGATGATCGTCATGATCGTCTGCGCTGTCCTCGGCATCGTCGTCCTGGGCGTCAACGGTCAGGCCACTATCACCGCTCCGGTCTTCACCGGCTTCTCCACTGCCTCCGGCATGATGTTCCCGGTCCTGTTCGTCTCCGTCGCTTGCGGTGCTCTCTCCGGTTTCCACAGCCTCGTTTCTTCCGGCACCTCTTCTAAGCAGGTCGAGAAGGAGCAGGACGCCGTCAAGGTCGGTTATGGTGCCATGATCGTCGAGTCCTTCGTCGGCATCCTTGCCATCATCGTCGCCGGCATCATGTTCTCCGACATGAACACCGCCGGTACCGGCGCCCTCAACGCCGGCGTCGCTTCCACCCCGTTCCAGATCTTCGCCGCTGGCATCTCCCGCGGTATGCAGGCCTTCGGTGTTGACGGCACGCTCGCTACCGTCTTTATGACCATGAACGTTTCCGCTCTGGCCCTGACCTCGCTCGACGCCGTCGCCCGCATCGCCCGCACCTCGTTCTCCGAGTTCTTTGCCCAGACCAACGACGCCCTGGCCATCGAGTCCAAGGCCGGCTACATGAAGGTCCTCGGCAACCCCTGGTTCGCCACGGTCGTCACCCTGCTTCCCGGTCTCGCCCTCGCTTTTGGTGGCTATGCCAACATCTGGCCGCTCTTTGGTGCTTCCAACCAGCTGCTCGGCGGCATGACCATGATCACCCTCGCCGTGTTCTGCAAGTGCACCGGCCGCAAGGGCTGGATGCTCTACGTGCCCGTCGTCTTCCTGCTCTGCTGCACCTTCACCTCGCTGGTCCAGAGCGCCATGGGCTGTATGGCCGCTGTCCAGGCTTACGGCTTCTTCGGCACCATCCCGGCTACCGCCACCACGGCCGCCGTCTCCGTCGCCGCCACCAAGGGCCTGCAGCTTGTCTTCGCCGTCCTGCTGATGGTCCTGGGCCTCATCGTCGCCGTCAACTGCCTCAAGGAGCTCTTCGGCAAGGAGGCCGGTTCCATGCCCGACGAGGAGCCCGAGTGGTCCGAGATGGGCAAGGCCGAGTACGGCCGCGCCGCTGCCGCTGAGGCTCCTGCCGACGCCGAGGCCGCCAAGGCTTAGTCGACCTGACGAGTTGAACGTCACATCTATATGACTCGGAAAGACCGGGTCCGCGACTTCGCGGGCTCGGTCCTTTTTTCATGCAAAAGCGGGTGACGCTCGAGTGTTCTCGCAGATGTTTTGCGTGGATAAGGGCGCGCGTTGTACCATATAGACGTATATGTGTACATATGAAAGGGGCCCCGTGGCCAAGACGGTATATTCCGATAACCAAAATAATGTCGATGCCCTGGCTGAGCGTCTGAGCAGCCAGACGTCGCTTTCTGCCGAGCGTGCCAAGCTGGTTGCCTACGACCTGCTCTGCCGCAAGGCGCTCAAGATTAAGTCGAGTGCGCTGGCGCAAATTTTTCGCTCCGTCGATAAGGAATGTGACACCAAGGCGATGCGCGATGAGCTTATCGCGGCAAATATTGTGACCAAGATCGAGGGTAGCGGCATTAACGGGCGCCCGGCGTTCTATACCATCAATGTCGAGATCCGCGATGCCCAGGAGCAGCCTGCCGAGTCCGTCGAGGATTTTGTCGTCGAGGATTCCGCTGACGTGCCTGCTGTGGAAGAAGTTGCCCCGCGTGAGCATGTCGATACCGATGAGTTGCTCGATGAGAACGTCGTGCGTGCCTTTACGGCCAAGGCGGGACGCGGCGGTTTTGGCGGGGGTGGCAAGCGCGATGCGCAGCGCCGCGCCCAGCAGGAGCGCTTCCGTCGCGCCGTTGCTCAAAAGGGTGAGACGGATGCTGAGTCCGTCGAGGAAAAGCCCGTCGGGATGCAGGAGCCGACTCGCACTCAAGAGCATACTGAGATCCAGGAGCCCAAGCGTCGCCGCGGTGCCCATTTTAAGGCCGAGCAGCGAGGTATTGCATGCGAGGTCCAGGATTCCGCCGAGGCTGCTGACGCGTCCGATGAACCGGCCAAGAAGGCTCCGGGTTCATGCCGTCCCGGACGTGGTTTTGCGGGGCGCGCGTATCCCGTAAGGCGTCAGGAGAAGAGCGAGCCGGCTTCGACCACTCAGGACGAGAAGGACAAGAAGGCCGTTGAGCCGGCGGCTCGCGAACAGAAGCCTGTTGAGCCGCAGCTTGAGGTTGATGCCGAGGCCAAGGGCCAGCAGCCTACTGATGAGCAGGCGGAGCAGGGCGCGTCGAGCAAGCCTCGCCGCCGTCGCCATCGTGGGGGCCGCAGTTCCCATGCCGAGACTGCAGCCGAGAAGACCACGCCGCAGGACGAGGATGCGAAGGTCGAGGTTTCTTCGGGGCAGCCTAAGCGCCAGCCAGCGAAGGAGAGTAAGTCCGATCGTCCGCAGAAGCAGGCGCCTATGCCGAAGCGCGAGCGCAATTCCCAAGGCGATTCTAAGCGCAAGTCTCAGAAGAAGCCGGAGTCTACCGCAGCAGATACCGCTGCCCAGCAGCCCAAGTCGGCAGTCCACGGCGAGGTCTCGGCGTTTGCCCTTGCCCGCGTTTTAGGCAGGCAGCTGCTCAAAGTTGTCCCTACGCCTACGGCGCTCTCTAAGATCAAGGAGCAGCAGACACAGATCGTAAAGGTCGAGGGCAAGGACGGCAAAAAGGCTCCGCAGCGCACTCAGCACAACGAGATGTCCAACCGCAAGATTGCCGAGGAAATCGCAATCATTCAGGCTTGGATCGAGCAGAACCGAGGTGCCGATACGCCGGTTGCCTCGCGCCGCCAGCGTGCCTACCAGATCTTTAACGACGAGAAGGCTTTTGACGGCAAGCACGGTGAGCGCCTGATCAGACGTATGACCGAAAAGGGCATTAGCATGCAGGCGATCAAGGTCGCCCCCAATCGCCCCGTGCACTTTACGGGCTTCTTTACGCTGGGTGCCGACAAGCCGTTCATTATGGTCGAGAACCTGGATACCTACGACGAGATCGTCAAGCTCCTGCGCGGACGCAAACATGCCAAGCTCTTTGGTACCAAGGTGGGCGGCGTGATTTTTGGCGGCGGCTGCAAGGCGAGCGTCTCGCACGCACTGGATGATTATCTGGCTGAGATTGGCTATCGCTTTAACTACGTCTACTACGTGGGCGATATCGATCGCGAGGGCGCGCGCATCGTCGAGCAGACTCGCAATGCCAATGTGGTTGAGATTCGCCTGCATGCCGGCATGTATCGCGCTATGCTCGCCGAGCATAAGCGTCGCGTGAAGGCCGGCGGAGAGTGCGAGCCCGCGGCTGCCAACCAGGGTGTGCCGCAGAACCTGGCAGCGACGATCAAGGATCTGCCCATGGTCACGCGCGTGCAGTTCCGCAATGTGCTGCGCGAGGGCGGGCGCATTCCGCAGGAGATTCTGATGACCGCCGACTATCGGGATGGCGACTCGGGAAGCTTCGACCGCATGCTTAACAACTAAATTCCGCCGGCCCCGGGAGAGCGGGGACACCGGCTTAGGTTTCCTGCTCTACAGTCCTGCTCACGACGGAGGCCACATTAAGTGGCCTCCTGTTCGTGCGGAACTCGCGATAAACCTAAGCCGGTGTCCCCGCTCTCCCGGGGCCTGTCGTGGCTTGGCCGTTGCATGCGGCTCGCTTTTCGGAACGGGGCCGACGGACACGTTCCGAAATCTACCACC